>NZ_JBALCW010000120.1:0-12053 GCF_036917635.1 Nostoc sp. | reverse complement strand
GGTCATACTTCAAACTGCTGGAATTCTTTTGCAATATACATTTTGGCAGTTTTTGACCCCTATTTCTTCAAGCTTTGTGAGAAATCCGGGTTTAGTTTAAAGCATTCTGGTTACAATATTTTTAACAACGATATGGATGCAACCCGTAAGTTCACTCCACCCTGTTCTAACACAATAATATACAAATATTCTAACGGGAAATGTGCTTTATTTCAGTTATATTTTGTGCCGACAAAACCAGGTTATTGTAAACACATTGGGAAGTTTATTGTTGATAGTCCTCCCCAAAAAGGTAATTTCTGGTTTGAACTACTGCCCAAATATTTACAAACTGGATTGAAACATTCATCCAGTTATAAGTTAAGTAACCAAGATTTATCAATGATGCACTCCCAAGCTGTTAACGAATCTAGAGGAGATAGGACTTGGCCAAAGTCATATTTTATGCCTTCAGTAGCTGATGTTGGCATTGTTAATTTTCGCAAATGGTTAGATGAATTTGCCGATGGTAAACCTGCATGGCAGGGAGTAGTAGAAGCACCTTTTCAAGAATTAAGTGATGAGCAATTATATGATATTTGGCACAGACATACAAAGCATTGTCCTAGTTGTCGGCAATCTCTAGTGCTGATAGATAAAGTCCAAAATTTTTGCCAAAATCTTACGGCTGTATTGGGAATCATAGCGTTGTTATTAATGGCAATTAGTCTGTCGATAAAAATAGTTTTGATACTAGTTTTGCTTGGGATATTCAGTTTAATTTGCTCCGATAAACTAGGTTTAATTCGGGAAAAGTTTCTAAGCAGTATTCCTAAAAAAGGTTTGCCCGTAGTTAACCTATATTAGACTTAATAACATTAAGTAACTAAAGATTGGATTTTTTTAAACATGAATTTCCATCAAATTTGATAATTAAAATAGGATTGCTAAACCTCATCTAAGTTGAGAACCGTAGTTTTTGCCCTCACCCTAAATCCCTCTCCCAGATATGGGAGAGGGACTTTGAAATTCTGGCTCCCCGAATCCCAATTTTGGGATTCGGGGTTGGGGGATGAGGGCAAATCCTTTTCATCACTGAAGAACTACAGGTTTCAAGATAGACGCGGTTTATATTATCTGGCGATTGCTCATACGGAACTGCGATCGCCTCTCTATTAAATCAATGAACAGTCAACAGTCCCACTTCGTTATTGGTTGAAAAATCCTGGGACTTAAACAAAAATTAAGCCCAAATAAAGCCCAAGCTGGCTTTGTAAGTAGGAAATACGTCCCGGTTCAGGGTCAACCAAAAAGTACTTTGCGATTGCTTTGCTTGAGAGCGTTCCATTCGCAATGACAAATTAGCATCTAATAAATCACCTCTTCCCAAAGAAAGATTTAAAAAAAAATTCTTGTTTACAACTAAAATATGCCTTTTGCTAGAAGGATAATTATATTTTTATAGTTAATCTCTATTTGTAGTCAAAAAATAAGCTAATTGGCATGATAAATTTGATTTCTAGGACGATTGGTAACATCAGTTACCTACTTAAAGGACTTCAGGTAAAATCTTTTTTGGCTGTTGTCGTAGTTGGTTTTCTAGTGCTGACGACGAATATTGCTTCTGGGCAGAATGATCAAGGGTTGAAGGAAAGAGTCCGCGAACAGATAGAGCAAAATGATGCCCAAAGACCCAAAACAATAGGGCAATGGTTTAAGGATGCTCGTGAAACGGAAGATTCTCCTGGTGAAAGACTTAAGAAGATTGGGCAACAGTCAGGAGAAGCCCTTAAAGAGTTTGGAGGTGGATACGTAAAGGGCGCTCAAGAAACCGCTAGTGATGTAGGGAACAGTGCGGCAGAGGCAGCCAAAGATGTCTCAAACAAAGTTGGACGCTAAATGCGTTACGAGATTCTATTGGCAGCAAGTACTAATAACTTTTCGCCAATAAAAGAGTAATAATAGCGACACTGGTGTATAATCACCGATTTCAAATAGTTGGGTAACGCGCTTACCCTTGCTGATGATAGATTGTAGTCTTTCTCAGTTGCATAAAATATAGTCCATTAGTAGGGGCGTACAGCTAGCTGTGCGCCCCTACTGCAAAATTCAGATTAATACAAGATAAACCGCGTCTATCTTGAAACCTGTAGTTCTTCGGGGATGAAAAGGATTTGCCCTCATCCCCCAACCCCGAATCCCAATTTTCGGATTCGGGGAGCCAGAATTTCAAAGTCCCTCTCCCATATCTGGGAGAGGGATTTAGGGTGAGGGCAAAAACTACGGTTCTCAACTTAGATGAGGTTTAAGAAATAACCTTAATCACACATTCTAAAAATTTCTGCTTGTGTGAGTTAACGAAACTAGGTCTTTTTATGAAACTTGTATATCTTGTAGCTTTGCCACCATTTCTGCACGCGCCGAAACCTTCAACTTACGAAACATCCTCTTCAAAGCTTGTTTGACGGAATTTTGTGTAATCCAAAGTTTTTCCCCAATTTCCGCGTTCGTTAACCCCTGCGCCACTAAGTCGGCAATTTCTAACTCACGCGCTGTTAGAGGACTTACTAAAAGGGAATGGGATATTTTTGGTTTTGTTCGTAGAGTTGCCATTTTTGCTGATAAGTGAATGCATAAGGCACTCAAATCAGCTAAATCGTTGCCATTAAAAGCAGGATTTCCCTTATCACGAGCCAAGTTAAGCGTTCCGACAAGACGACCATTGCAAACAATTGGCCCAGTCATTACGTGTTCGTGATCGGAACGTGAGCAAAAATGCTTCCAGTCTCCTGGTGATAATAATAACTGTTCATGGGCGGGAGCGTGACGCTCAACCACATAGCGCCCGACTGGATTGCTTTCTAAGCAGACTGCTGGAATAGCCTGAATATCGATTTGGGCGGTTGGTTGCTCATCTAAGAAATAAATGCCCCAATTTTGTACGCCAAAATGCTCACCAATTTTATCCGTGAGAGCTAGCCTTAATTCTTGCTCATTTTGGACATTGGCGATCGCATCAAATACGGCGTGAAGAGAATTAACCATAAGTGTACCCAGTTGGGGACTATCCAAGCCTCAACAATTACTTCTATGCTAATACCAATGAAACTAAAACGCTAATTACAGTAGCGACTAGGAGAAGCACATGACAGTTACACAACTCTCTGCTCAGGAACTTTTCCGGGCTGCTTATGAAAACCGCTATACTTGGGAGAAGAATTTCCCTGGTTATACCGCAAATATTAGCTTTAAGCATGATGATAAAGTGTTTACAGGCAAAGTTATCATCAATGCCAATCTGAAAGCGGAAGTTTTGGATGTAGATGACGAGTCCGCCAAGCAAGCAATTCATGGTCAAGCCTGGGAGATAGCAATTCACCGCATCCGCCGCAGCTTTGAAGACACCCACAGCGCCAATACGTTTAGCTATGGTAAAACTGACGAAACTGGTGCGGTTGAGCTTTTAATGGGTGGTAAGGCTGAGGGCGACAAATATAAAGTCCGTAATAATGAAGTATGCCATGTTCACCGTTTAATCCACGGTACTTACGTGACAATTGACACTTTCACCAGTCACGACACCGGGGAAGGCTACCTATCCCACAGCTATGACTCTGTGTACCATGACCCCAAGACTGGGGAACAAAAGGGCGGTAGAAGCGAATTTATCGATGAGTATGAAAAAGTTGGTGACTATTTCATTCTAAATCGTCGGGAGATTCGCACCGAGACAGCAGGACAAGTTTCTATTCAAGAATTTATCTTCTCTGATATTAAATTGTTGGAACCTGTTGCTGCTTAAGTTGTATTTTGTAATCTAAAAATTAGCGATCGCTCCTTTAAAATAAAGAGCGATCGCTTTTTTTTGACATTTAAACCTCACTCCTAACCCCTCTCCAAAGCATCGGAGAGGGGAGTGTATCTTAAAATACGGGGTGAGGTTATGACTGTGTTGCACCCTTCACGAGAATTCCTATATTCTCACCGAGCTAGTTAATTCTACTTGACTTATCAATGTTCCCTGACTTATGTCAGCATTTTTTGTTTTAAAAACCACTTAAAAAGCCCATTTTCAAGCTCCTAGCGATTTTTGGGAATTTATTTTTGATTATTTACTCAGATGATCTACATTTGCGGTGTACTCTCAATATACGGTAGCTCTCACACTCGACCTTTAAGATAAATTACACCCAGAGGTGAATACCATGAAAAATTATGCTGTTCAACAGGAATTCATATTAAGTCAAATCACAAATAAATATTTTCAAGGACGAGATTTCAGTGGATGTGACTTGCATGGAATCGACTTAAAAGGAATTAATTTAAGTGGTGTTAACTTCATAGGAGCGGATTTGCGTGATGCAAATTTGTCTGGCTGTATTCTCACTCGTGCTAATTTAAGTGGCGCAAATCTGATGCGAGCTAACCTACGTGAAGCTAATTTATATGAAGCATCTTTGTGCGAAGCTAATTTGATTAATGCTGATTTAACACGAGCAAATTTGTGCGGAACTTTCTTATGGCGGGCAAAATTCACAGGTAGTAATCTTTGGGGTGCTTCTTTATGTGATGTGGATTTGAGAGAAGCAGACTTAAGTGAAGCTAAATTAATTGAAGCATCACTGATTGAAGCTAATTTAGTTAGAGCAAATCTCACAGGAGCAAAGCTATGTGGAGCAAAATTACTAGAAGCTAATTTAACTGAGGCCAACTTAACTAGTGCAGACCTGACATGGGCAAATTTAACCAAGGCAAACTTGAATAAAGCAAACCTTTGGCAGACAAACCTGATTTATGCGAAGCTTCAAGATACTATCATGCCTGATGGTACAATTGAGCAACCGCAGATAGTTATTTTTTAGTCATTTGTCATTTGTCGTTTGTCAGGAGAGAAGAACTTTCTGTTTGCTGCAATGGCTAATTGCCAATGACTAAAACTCACGTTGTGAGAAGATAAAAATAGCGATCGCTAACAACATGGCACTATAAAGTAAGCCATATCCAGCATTTGTAATCAGTGCAGTTGTGTCAGGTAGCGCTTGCAGACCATAAACGGCATCGTTTTTTAAATTTAATCGAGATAAATCTGGTAAGATGAGAAACAAACCTTGAGTAAGACGTTCCATACCAGGGTTGTGGCTCAGACGACCAAGTTGTACTAAATCTTGAGTAATATTTCCGATTAAATATACCGCAAAGGTTAAAACAGTCGCCAGTAAAGAAGCAGTGAAAACACCGAAGGTAATAGCCACAGCCGTGATTAATGACAACTGCAAAAATAAGAAAATTGCAGCAATTAGAATGCTCGTTGTTGAATGAGGAATGCTACCAAATTGCAGAAATACTAGATAAATTGCTGTCATTGTGGCGACAAGCACAGCTAATACTGCGGATAAACCCAAGTATTTGCCGACGATAATTTCGCTACGGCTGACAGGTTTAGCAATTAATACCAAAATAGTGCGTTTTTCAATTTCTTTATTAACCAGTCCCGTACCAATAAATATCGTCACAATTAACCCGATGGCATTCATCGCCGCCATCCCAAAATCTAAAAAGATTTTGTCTTCAGTCGTTGCTGCAAATTCAGGAAGGACGCGGAAAGCGATGGCGATAATCAGCGCATAAAAACCAATAATAAATAGGATGCGATCGCGTACCACTTCCTGAAACACATTCTTTGCCAATACAAAAATTCTGTTAATAGTCATTTGTTATTAGTCATTGGTCATTAGTTATTGGTCATTAGTCATTGGTTCTTCTCCCCCAGTTGCACAGGTGGTGATCCACCAAAAAGTTTACTACCGGGATCGCATTCAATTTCTGCAACTGTAACTTTATTGTCTGAATTGCTAGTTGCAGCAACTGGTTCAATACGACAAGATTTTTTCAAGTAATAGCCCCGTGGGTTAGAACTCGGACCCATCCAAATACTTAATAAATCTAATATATATCCAGACTTAGCATTAGTTACGCGCGGTTCAACACGCCATAGTTCCTTCTCTTCATATTGACCCAAGTTCTTTTGAATTACTCCCCTACCCAGAGTTACTACCCGAGGTTCGACATCTTTTTTCGGTATCAGCCATTTCTCGACTTCCGACCAAGGTCTTTTAGCTATTTCTTCTATTACTATTGGTTGAAGTTTCTCTAGAATTATAGCGCCGTTTCGTGGGATTCTTAGGCGTTTTTCTGTACTTACAAGAACGGTACTAGTTCTGAAAGTATCTGCCTGCAAACTCGGATATTGTTGAAACCAATTATTCATTACAAAGTGAAACTGAATCCAGCAACTTAGCAGCATACTACTAGCAACTAAAATTATGATTCTTTGGCGGTCTTCTGGTTTCGGAATTCGAGCTTTGGCTTCGGTATCATTACCTTCAATAAATTCTGGTATTGCCGTAATTAGCGCTGAAATTGTCGGCCAAAAAACGATTGTTCTTGGTGTAATGACATCTTCTTGATTTCCAAATGCAAAAACACTCACTAAGAATCCAGTGATCACTGCCCCAACTGGCATAAAAGTACCAGGAACTCTCAAAGGATCTTCAGTTGTATACCAAGCTGTACCAGTAATTAAAAATAACCAACCGAAAAAGGCAATTATATCTTTGATATAACCTATCGCAAAAGATGAAATAAACCAAGAAAAAACACTCAAATAAATAAATGTTTGCCACGAATAAGCTTTAGGTGGAACTAATATTTTTCTAATTCCTGCATAAAGCCCTTCAGCAAATTTAAAAGCCCCAAATACATCTTTAAATAGCGTATTCATATTCTTATCTACACCTGATTAATCACTAGTCTTCGTTTGAATTAAATAAACTATTGCTACTTTGAGCGAAAGAATAAAATAATGGTTATAGCACTATAGCTCAGAGAATTCGCTATTAATGTAGTAATCACTAAGTTGCTATTTTGTAATTTAGCAGTGCTAAAAGTACGCCATCGCTGCCGTTTAGATGTTTGAGGTTCGTCTTCTTTTTTAGCAACTGGTTCACTCAATGATAGTAGTAATACCCTTAAAATGAAAAATTTCATTATAAAAGTAGCAAAAAAAATTATACAAGCAGTTAAAATGATTACACTTTGTGTATTCGCTGATTTAAAATTATTAAAAAACATATAGCTAATTAATTCTGATTTCATCTGTATCGGCAACATTG
Source organism: Nostoc sp. (assembly GCF_036917635.1). Taxonomy (GTDB): domain Bacteria; phylum Cyanobacteriota; class Cyanobacteriia; order Cyanobacteriales; family Nostocaceae; genus Nostoc. The sequence continues at coordinate 4,902 of NZ_JBALCW010000120.1, read as the reverse complement.
GTTCTGCTATAAAAAATATGAGCCAACCAATTACACTAGAAAACAGATTCATAGAGATAGCATAAAAAATGCTAGTTTTTTTGTCAAATTTTAATCGATTTTGCAAAACATAGGCTTCGATGGGGATAGCAATCAGTACAAATAAAAAGTCAAACAGAATTCCACCAATAGGAAAAATCCTGGGAAGCATCCAATTTTCAGGCATAAATGGTCAAGGGTAAGGGTTAACTGTAGAGAGTATAACTGGGATAGTGAGGGTGATGGGGGAAATTATCTGATTGTTTTTTTCCTTTACTATGTTGGTGTGTCAATATTATCTTGTCGATATTATTTATACATTATACGGATGCATCAGAGGAGGAGTTTCTTTACCTAAGAGTACAAGACGTTAGGTAAGATTAAAGACTCCCACTTATAGCTTTTTGAGAAATGACAAGGAACGGTATTGGTATTCGCACGGCGCAAGTGCGTCAAGAACGGCTCGTTGGCCAAATTCACGTCTACGATGGCGTTGGTAAAGGTAAGTCCCAAGCGGCTTTGGGAGTGGTTTTGCGCTCTATTGGCTTGGGGATAAATACGCCTAGCAATTCTAACCGCGTTTTACTGCTGCGGTTTTTAAAAGGGCCTGAACGTGATTATGACGAAGATGGGGCGATCGCAGCTTTGCAACGCGGGTTTCCTCATTTAATTGATCAGGTTCGCACTGGGAGAGCCGAATTTTTTGGTCATGAGGAAATTACTACTTTTGACCGAGATGAAGCGATGCGGGGTTGGGATGTCGCTAAAGGCGCGATCGCTAGTGGTTTATATTCAGTTGTTGTCTTGGATGAAATTAACCCGGTTCTGGATTTGGGTTTGCTACGAGTGGATGAAGTAGTGCGAACATTAAAATCCAAACCCCAAGAGTTAGAAATCATCGCCACCGGACGCGCCGCACCGCAAAAGTTGCTCGATATTGCAGATTTACACTCAGAAATGAAACCCCATCACCACCCAACGGCCAAAGCCCTCTTTCTTGAAGGTATTGAAATTTATACTGGTGCTGGTAAAGGCAAGTCTACTAGTGCTTTGGGCAAAGCTTTACAGGCCATTGGTAGGGGAATCAATCATCCTGGGTCTACCCGTGTGCTGATTATGCAGTGGCTTAAAGGTGGTACTGGCTACACAGAAGACGCTGCGATCGCTGCTTTGCAGCAGTCATATCCAGAAGTGGTGGATCATCAGCGCTGCGGTGGAGATGCGATCGTCTGGCGAAATTCCCGACAAGAATTAGATTATGTAGAAGCCGAACGGGGTTGGGAAATCGCTAAAGTTGCGATCGCCTCTGGATTATATAAAACTATTATTCTCGATGAACTAAATCCCACCGTTGATTTAGAATTACTCCCCGTTGAACCGATTGTCCAAGCTTTACTCCGCAAACCCCGCGACACCGAAATCATTATCACTGGTCGCTGCCAAAATCCACCCGCATACTTCGACTTGGCTAGCATCCACTCAGAGGTTTATTGCCACAAACACTATGCCAATCAAGGTGTAGAACTTAAACGAGGGGTAGATTTTTAGGCGTTGCTGATTAAGAGGATGAATTTAATTTTAAGTAGATATTTGCTCAAATTAAATATGCGTTATCCCGAACCGTTGTAGAGAATTAGCAGCGCTACATCTCTACATTCTTTTTCCAAAATGTCTAATATCATGTCCGGCTAATTAGTTGCCGATACCTTGAAAATAGTTTAGAAAAGTGTGAGTTTTGGCGCACTAGCAGGAATTTTTATTTTTGGGTAGTTGAATATTTTGCACAAAGCGATCGCGTCCTGCTGCCTTTGCTTGATACAATGCCTGATCAGCAGCGGAAATCATTTCTTCTATGTCAGAATCTGGCTGAGGAATTTCTGTTGTAAACCCGGCACTCAGGGTAACATGAGGACTAACTTGGGAATTTTTATGAGGAATTGCTAGTGTTCGGACAGCATGACAAATTTTTTCGGCAACATAAGTCACCCCTTCGGTGTCTGTGTTAGGTAAAATCACAGCAAATTCTTCCCCGCCATAACGGGCAACTAAATCTCCGGGACGTTTAATAATATCTTTGAGCGCTTTAGCAATTTCTTGAAGACAGCGATCGCCTACCCGATGACCATAGGTATCGTTATATAATTTGAAGAAATCAACATCGCAAAGAATTAGAGAGAGGGGGCATTTCTCCCGTTTCATGCGCTGCCATTCTTGCTTAAAATACTCTTCAAACCGTCCGCGGTTAGCTACTTGAGTTAATCCATCGATAGTAGCTAATCGCTGCAATTCCAGATTAACGGCTTCCAGTTTTTGCTGTAACTGAGATTGCTGAATCAAGCGTTTTACCCGTTGTCGCAAAACTGCCCACTGATAGACTGGTTTAGTAACATAGTCCATTGCCCCCGCTTCAAATGCACGGTCAACTGACTCTTCATTCTCAAGCCCTGTAATCATTAAAATTGGAGTGTGTTTGCTACGATCAAGAAGCACCAACTGAGTGCAACACTCAAACCCATCCATATCTGGCATCATGGCATCAAGAAGTACTATATCAGGATGCAATTGCTCAAAAACTTTTATTGCCTCTATGCCATTTTGAGCTTCCGCTATTTGATAGCCTTCTCGCTCCAAGAAATGCCGCAGTATCAGGCGGATAAAAGGTTCATCATCAACAATTAGAACTAAAGATTGGCTTTCTTGAGCATCGGCTTTCATAGTACTTCCTTCGCAAGTTCTTGTTCTAAGGCAGTTTTAACTTGTTCATATTCCTGATATAGTTGTGAAATTAATTCTAGGCTGTTTTCTAATTTACTGCTGTATGCCTGCGCTTCTAACACCTTGCAAAGCTGTGCCAAGGCGATCGCTCCAACAGAAGCACTGCTAGACTTAAGTTGGTGGGCTGTATTCAATAGAGTCTGGGTATCTTGAGTTGTGATAGCTGTGCTGATATCTTCCACCTGTCTTGGTGTCTCTGTAAGATAACACTCAATCAGTTCAACAAATGCCACACGATCTCCTCTGAGCATATCCTGCAAGGATTGGAGAATTTTGCCATCGATTTTGGCGGTTTTTAACAAAGTTTCGGGGTTTAATTCCCCGTTACAAAACGTAATTGCTCTCTTCTCTACGAGACGCTGCGCGAACGTAGCGGGGCGAAGCCCATTGCGAATTGCGAATTGCGAATTGGTTCAATGTCTGGTTTTGCTCTAATTGTAGGATATTTTGCGAAGGTTGCAATTCTAAGCACATCACCTTACTTTGTTTTCCTTTAGAAGTGAATTCAGAACTTTTTTGGGGTGGGCATTTGCTGAGTGCCTCAGCTAACTCAGTTTGCTAATGTAGTCATCCATACTAGCAGCAAGACAGACTTCGCGCTCGCTAATGTGCCATTGACGCGAATAAACTTAAAGTTACAGACTCACCAACACCCTCCGCGCAAAGGCTTAGGCTTACTATCTGGTGAATTGGCAAGAGTAGCTGGGATCGGATTTTAAAACGTAAAATACAAAAGTCGATATGCTCGTGACAACATCCAGAATTTTTAAGTGAAGCGTGAATTGCACTCTGGAGTTGTAACCGATGTCTTTGATAGGCTACGCCTACAAATTTTTAATTTTTTTATCGAGCAAGGTAAGCAGGTAGAGGACAGTTATTGCTGGAAGAAAACTGCCCTCTTTTAAAATCAGGTCTATTGCCTATACCTGTACCTTAAATCACAGCTTCTTGGCGTTGACAATCAAAAACAACCATGTACGAAGCATTTGGTATTTCCTGGGGGAGGTGCCGCATATAGCCTTCGGCATCAGAACGGCTGCGGAAGCGAGCAATAATCTCGCGTTGCGTATTAGGAAGTAGGCGAGCGATCGCCCAAGAATTGAGGCGTTCTTTATAGGCAATAGCCTGATTGTCTGATTTTGAAGCTTTGTAATCCGTATTTTCTGGCATAATTATCTTAACCGTATGAAGTTTAATCAAGGGCGTTAATTAGTTTCTAGGTAGGAATGCACTAACGCTTTTTTTTAATGCTGCTGCCACCTTGTTATTCGATTATTGAAAAATTGTCAACACTGAGCGCTATATTTTAGACCACTTAACTTAGAATTCTCAGGTAGCAATGAATCTCAAAGCCTTAATTTGCAATTGTTTCTAGGCTACAACAATGCTCAAACAAAAAGTTTGACAAATATTACGTTTGTATGATTTGTCTGCATACACATAAGTAAAATCTGCATCAGTATTAAAATTAACGTCAACGTCTTAAAAAATACTATTAAAAAATTTATATCTCAAAGTTCTCAAAGCACTTGAAAACAGGAGCATCCCGTCAGGTGCAAAAACCTTGATAGCCCTCATCCCCTAACCCCGAATCCCATATGATGGGATTCGGGGAACTAGAATTATGTCTCCCCTCTCCCATATGATGGCAGAGGGGCTGGGGGTGAGGGAAAAGATTTAAGCCAAAATTGGGATGCTCCCCTTGAAAATGAGAATAACAGAAAAAAGCGTGCATTCTAACTGAAGGGAAAGCAAGAGTTACTCCGCCCCGGAATTCTTTTTCAATTTTACCTATCTCTTCACCACTCCTTATCTAGTAGGGATTCAAATTCAGCTTGTAAGGCGGTTATATCCGCCAATCTTGCGACTAATAAATTATCCTTACCAGCATCAGTTAAACGTACTTTCCAATAACGAATACTGTCAGAGTTATTCAACCAAAACTGAATCACGGTATCTACCACTTGATCCAGATTCCAATCCCATTTTGCTGGAACTGATTCCACTGATTCTAGACCCGGATTTCTCACGAGGGAGAAAAAAACACCTGGATTAGCCAGACTTAGGATAAATTAATTGATACATTCTTAAATTCCCCGTAGATTAAAA
>NZ_JBALCW010000119.1:0-8114 GCF_036917635.1 Nostoc sp. | reverse complement strand
CCGACGGTGAAGTTGGTGGCAGTGGCAAAGCCGCCTGTGCCGTTGCCTAGCAGCACGGAGACGCTATTGCTGTAGTAGTTAGCAGTAGCCAAGTCAAGATTGCCGTCGTTGTTGAAGTCTCCCATTGTTACTGAGGTGGGATTATTGCCGACGGTGAAGTTGGTGGCAGTGGCAAAGCCGCCTGTGCCGTTGCCTAGCAGCACGGAGACGCTATTGCTGTAGTAGTTAGCAGTAGCCAAGTCAAGATTGCCGTCGTTGTTGAAGTCTCCCATTGTTACTGAGGTGGGATTATTGCCGACGGTGAAGTTGGTGGCAGTGGCAAAGCCGCCTGTGCCGTTGCCTAGCAGCACGGAGACGCTATTGCTGTAGTAGTTAGCAGTAGCCAAGTCAAGATTGCCGTCGTTGTTGAAGTCTCCCATTGTTACTGAGGTGGGATTATTGCCGACGGTGAAGTTGGCGGCTGGTTGGAAATTGGCGGTGCTGTTGGCACCAAGGATGTAGTCTGGGCTGGCTTCTAGGTTGACAGTGACGGTTTCGTTGGCGTCAGAGACTCCATCCGCGACAGCTGTGACTGTTAAAGTAGCGGTGGTTTGCCCAGAGGCGATCGCAAAGGTGTTGGCTGTGACAGCGGTGATATTTGTACCTGCTGCCAAGGTGTAGTCGGTGGTGGGGGTGGCGGTGCTACCTGTGGTGTTAAAGTTAACCACTAAGCCACCAACTGGGGCGGGAGTGTCGAGGGTGATGGTGAAGTTGCCGACTGTACCGCCTTCTGTGGGGTTAGTGCCTGGGGCGATCGTAATTTTAGGGGTGGTATTCAGCAGCACGGATATGGTGTTGCTAGCTTGGTTAATGACAGCCAAATCCAGCTTGCCGTCGTCGTTGAAGTCTCCCACTGTCACTGACTTGGGACGACTGCCGACGGTGAAGTTGGTGGCGGTGGCAAAGCCGCCTGTGCCATCACCTAGCAGCACGGAGACGGTGTCAACCCTGTAATTAGCGGCAGCCAAGTCCAGCTTGCCGTCGCCGTTGAAGTCTCCCACTGTCACTGACAAGGCATTAGTGCCGACGGTGAAGTTGGTGGCGGTGGCAAAGCCGCCTGTGCCATCACCTAGCAGCACGGATATGCTGTTGCTACTGTAGTTAGCAGCAGCCAAGTCCAGCTTGCCGTCGCCGTTGAAGTCTCCCACTGTCACTGACTTGGGATTACTGCCGACGGCGAAGTTGGTGGCGGTGGCAAAGCCGCCTGTGCCGTTGCCTAGTAGCACGGATATGCTGTTGCTAGATTGGTTAGTGGCAGCCAAATCCAGCTTGCCGTCGCCGTTGAAGTCTCCCACTGTCACTGAAGTGGGATTAGTACCGACGGTGAAGTTGGTGGCGGTGGCAAAGCCGCCTGTGCCGTTCCCCAGCAGCACGGATATGGTGTCGCTCCTGTAATTAGCGGCAGCCAAGTCCAGCTTGCCGTCGCCGTTGAAGTCTCCCACTGTCACTGAACTGGGATTAGTGCCGACGGTGAAGTTGGTGGCAGTGGCAAAGCCGCCTGTGCCGTTCCCCAGCAGCACGGATATGCTGTTGCTGGTCAAGTTAGCGGCAGCCAAGTCCAGGTTGCCGTCGCCGTTGAAGTCTCCCATTGTCACTAACCTGGGATTAGTGCCGACGGTAAAGTTGGTGGCGGTGGCAAAGCCGCCTGTGCCATTGCCTAGCAGCACGGATATGGTGTCGCTCCTGTAATTAGCAGCAGCCAAGTCCAGTTTGCCGTCGCCGTTAAAGTCTCCCACTGTCACTGACAAGGGACTACTGCCGACGGAGAAGTTGGTGGCGGTGGCGAAGGTTGCGAACACTCCGGGGTAGGCTTCTCTAATTTCTGGCGACAACGCTAGGCTGGAGGCAATTTGCCCGATGTTCACCTCTAGTTCCCAGGTTCCCCCTTGTTGGACGTTGCCGATTTTCTGGGCTGAGGCGGCAATGTTTGCCCCGGTGAGTTGGTGTAGGCGTTCGATGAAGGTTTTTCCCGTTTCTCCTTTAGCAACTTCACACCCATAAATCAGGATTTCTGCGGCTAGCCATTGTTGTAGTTGCTGGCGATATCTGTGGAGGTTATCTAAATTGAGTTGGCTATTACCTAGTTGCAAGCTGCCGGGGCTACCGTGGGCAATTATCTGGATACTGGCCCTTGGATAGTTGTGGCAGACGGCGCTAATTTGGGCGATGCCGTCAAGGTGTTTGTTGAGGACAGTTACTTTGGCTGTGGGTATAATGCCTTGGACGAGTATTTGATGGTCATCAATTCCGGCATCGATGATGACTAGAGTCTGCTTTGTGGTAGTTGCAGTTGTCATGATGTTTAAGTATTTCCCTGCTTTGGTATTAATTTGACCTTGAGTAAAATCACTTGCTGGTAAGATCCCCGACAACTTTTATGAAGTCGCGGATCTTGCACTCAGAAATGTTCTAATAAAATTTACGTAGCTATTGACTTGATTTTTTATGTATGTATAGTTAGAGACTAAACGCCCAACACTCTAGCAATGTTTATCGCTAGTGTCAAAAGTTATATTTTTTTGCCAATGAGCCTACAATCCACTGCTAAAGCTGCTCTCCCTGTAGAAATACTCGCCTCGCGTCATTTCATCGACTGGCTGCAATCCCAGCAAATTAGTCTGGCTTTCTCTACCTATCAAAGTTCGCGTCTGATGCTGTTAGGGGTGAACGCCCACGGGCAATTGTCGGGATTTGAGCGGGTTTTTGACCGCGCAATGGGGTTATATGCTACCCCAGAACGAATTTATCTCAGTTCTAAATCCCAACTCTGGCAGTTAGACAATGTGCTGACTCTTGGACAACTTTATGATGGTTATGACAAGCTGTATATTCCCCGAATTGCTTATACTACTGGGGATTTAGATATTCATGATTTGGCGGTGGAAGCTGATAACGATGGCTTTGCCAACGCCAGAGGCGAACGCATTGTATTTATCAGTACTATATTAAATTGTCTGGCAACGGTGAGCGATCGCCATAGTTGCATTCCCCTATGGAAACCTAAGTTTATTTCTAGTTTGGTAAATGAAGATCGTTGTCACCTCAATGGTTTGGCGATGGTAGCCGGTAAACCCCGCTATGTTAGCCTCTGTGGTGAATCTGATGTGGTGGATGGTTGGCGGGATAAGCGACAAGGCGGCGGTTGTATTATTGATATTCAATCTGATCAGGTGATTGCTAGGGGTTTATCTATGCCCCACGCCCCACGATTTTATCAGGGTAAGTTGTGGTTACTGAATGCTGGCACGGGAGAATTTGGCTATATCGATTCTGATGGAATATTTCAGCCTATTGCTTTTTGTCCCGGTTTTCTGCGTGGTTTGGCTTTTAGTGGCGATTATGCCATTGTCGGCTTATCTAAACCCCGCGACAAAACTTTTTCTGGTTTAAAACTGGATGAAAATTTAGTCAATAAAAATACTGAACCCCGATGTGGCTTAATGGTGATTGACTTGAAAACGGGTCAAGTTGTCCACTGGCTACGTCTAGAAGGAGAAGTGACGGAACTTTATGATGTGCAGATATTACCAGGAGTCCGTCGTCCACAAGCATTAGGATTCCAGACTGAGGAGATTCAGCAGATGATTACCCTCGATCCACGTTCTCCTGTCATAGAGGGAAATGCGCGAACTGACAAGTCAGCGCCTATACAAGAATTTACTAACAACGCAAATCAAGACAACATAATCTCTGCAATCACGCCTCAGAATCAAGACTGGCCTAATTCTGATTGGTTATGGCCAATCCCGCAGCAGCAATTCCCAGCCGTAGAACAACTTTATCAACAAGCATTAGCTTTACAAACACAACTACAATTGACAGAAGCGATCGCTTTATACGAAGAAATTATCGCCCAATATCCCCAATATGCCCCCGCTTGGTATCAGTTGGGGGTAATTATGGACAATCAAGGACAAACTAACCAAGCTATTCTGGCTTACCAACAGGCATTGACAATTAACCCGAAATATGCACAAGCACATAATAATTTGGGTATTGTGGAAGTAGCCGAGAAAAACTTAGAAAAAGCGATCGCTTATTTTCAGTCTGCAATTCTCAGCAACCCGAACTATGCTTTTGCTCACAATAATCTTGGTCTAGTTTGGCAAATGCAAGGTAAGCTATCAGCTGCTGCTGCTAAGTTTCAGGAGGCTTTACAGAAAAATCCCGATTATCCAGAAGCTTATCTGAATTTGGGCATAGTCTTAGAGGCACAAGAAAATTTAGAAGGGGCGATCGCTTGTTATCGTTTAGCTATTCGCCATAACCAAGACTATATTAAAGCATATAACCGCTTAGGTTCAGCACTCTTATCCTTGGCGATCGCTAGCAATGGTCAAGTAGATGAAGCCAAAGTAGCATTTGAAAAGGTTTTACAACTGCAACCAGACTCGCCTGAAGCATTCAATTACTTATTTTACCTCAAAGAAATGAGTTGCGATTGGCGTAGTCGTCAGTCTGATTTAACCCGCATCTGGGAACAAACTGTCTCTGAGGTTGAGAAGCAAAAACCGACAACAATCGGTCCCTTTGATAGCTTATACAAGCCTTGGGACAAGACTTTTTTGCTCAAAATAGCTCAAACTCATGCACAAAGTATTAAAGCACAATGGGCAAGTGAAAAGCAATCTCTGAATTTTACTCATTCCCGGTTTTTGAATGGGCGGCTACGCATCGGCTATTTATCCAATGATTTCCGCAACCATGCTACTAGTCATTTGATGAAAAGCTTATTTAACCTGCACGATCAAGCTAATTTTGAGATATTTGTCTATTCTTTCGGCACAGACGACAATAGCGAATACCGCCAACACATCGCTGTTAACAGCGAACACTTTCGAGATATTACTACTTTATCTATAGAAGAAAGCGCCCGCCAGATTTATAATGATGGTATTCATATATTAATCGATCTCAAAGGTTATACTGCTGGTTCTCGCAGTGCGATTCTGGCTTTGCGATCTGCTGCGATTCAGGTTAGTTATTTGGGCTATCCGGGAACGATGGGTGCTGACTTTATCGACTATATAATTAGCGATCCAGTTGTGACACCACCAGAATTTGCTGATGGTTTTAGCGAGAAGCTAGTCACCTTACCCCACAGTTATCAAGTCAACGATTATCAACAAGCGATCGCTTCTACCCCTGTGACTCGTTCTGAGTATGGTTTACCAGAGTCGGGTTTTGTCTTTTGCTGCTTCAACAACAACTATAAAATAGAACCGGAGATTTTCGATGTGTGGATGAGAATTCTCGCCGCAGTTCCGGGTAGTGTGTTGTGGTTAATTGTGAGATTTCCTGCTGCTGAGGATAATCTTAAAAGAGAAGCCCAAGCGCGAGGAATTAATAGCGATCGCTTAATTTTTGCCCAATATCACACCAAAGCAGAACATTTAGCAAGACATCAATTAGCAGACTTATTTCTAGATACCCTTTATTATAATGCTCACACTACAGCTAGTGATGCTTTATGGACAGGTTTACCAGTCGTCACTTGTATCGGAAAAACTTTTGCTTCTCGTGTTGCAGCTAGTTTGCTCACAGCAGTTGGTTTACCCGACTTAATCACTAATAACTTAAAAGAATATGAGCAATTGGCAATACATTTAGGTCATTCCCCTATAGCATTGCAGGAACTCAAACAGAGATTAGCACAAAATCGTACCACTTATCCTCTGTTTGATACACCACGCTTTACCCGCAATCTTGAACTTGCCTACTTTGCTATGTGGGAGATTTATGCTGCTGGAAACCCGCCAAAAACAATAGAGTCAAAATAATTCGTATTTCATCGGGTGGAGTCGCCATCATATCCCTACCCTGCCTCCGGCTTCCCTCTTTGAACTCACAAGGGACTTCCAAGAAATAAATTACCCAATCTTGTCCACAATAAGTAGTTGAGTATTTTTTTATTTAAAAGTCCCCAAAGAGGGATTGAGGGTGAGGCTTGATATAGATGTTTAATTACGCCTATAGCGGTTCTCCTTTATGTGAGGTACATCGGTAGGGGCATGGCAGTGCCATGCCCCTATACCTGGCGAGATACCGCATCTGAATGGGAACCGCTATACCTAACTACAAACCTTTAATTAATTACGCCGTACTACTTACAAGTTCGACTTGCACGATGCTTGGGTTAGGCTACGCGCACTCAAAGCCGGATAATTTGGGCAGATTACAGGCGGCGTTATACATTAATAAGTGTATCTGCAATACCGGACTTGTTCTGGCTTAGTCTCAATAGCAAAGGTTTGGAGATGTTTACTTTATCAGAAACTTCTATCCTGGCGGCAATCCTACTGGTAGCTTTAGGCATTTTAGGCTGGGGCTTTTATCGCGCCAGACCTTTTGGTAAACTGGGAATCTTAGCCTGGTTACAGTCGGTGGTGTTGATGACTCCCTGGCTCCTGTTTTTTGGATTGTTTGCCGCAGGAATTTACATCAATATAGCGGGTATATTGTTCTTAGTGGTAACTTCCGCCGGATTGTACGTCTACCTGGGCAGACAGTTACGCGCAGCTGGGCAAGATGCCATCCTCAAGCAACGCGCCACAGAAAGACTCGCTGCTGATTCCTTACTTGAAGCAAATTCCCCACAACCAAAAGTAGCAGAACTGAAACCCGATATCCCACCGATACCAGAAGAAGACTTGAATGCAGTTAGAGGTATTTTTGGTATCGATACGTTTTTTGCGACAGAAACGATCGCCTACCAAGATGGAGCCATTTTCAAAGGCAATTTGCGGGGAGAACCAGAAGAGACTCACAACCGTCTAACTGCAAGTTTGCAACAACGCCTTGGCGATAAATATCGCCTATTTTTAGTGGAAAATACAGACAGCAAACCAGTGGTAATTGTCCTACCGAGTCGCAATGATCCGCGGCCGATGTTGTTATCGCAAAAAGCTTTTGCAGGTATTCTGTTGATAGCGACCATTGCCACAAGCTTAGAAGCTGGGGGATTACTGCTGAATTTTGATTTATTTGCCAATCCAGAGCGGTTTCAACAAGCTTTGCCCATAGGCGCTGGGATATTTGCGATTTTAGTAGCTCACGAAATCGGTCATTGGTTACTTGCCCAGCGTCACCAAATCCGCCTTAGCTGGCCTTTCTTTTTACCCGCAGTGCAAATTGGTTCTTTTGGTGCAATTACCCGCTTTGAGTCTCTATTGCCCAACCGCAAGGTATTATTTGATATCGCCTTGGCAGGGCCGGCCGCAGGTGGTATTGTCTCTTTGTTAATGCTGGTGACGGGCTTGGTGCTTTCCCACCCAGGTAGTTTATTTCAATTGCCAAATCAGTTTTTCCAAGGGTCGATTTTGGTGGGAAGTTTGGCGCGAGTTGTTCTTGGTTCGGCTTTACAGTCGTCGTTGGTGAGTGTTCATCCTTTAGTGATAATTGGTTGGTTGGGGTTAATTATCACCGCTTTGAATTTAATGCCCGCAGGACAACTAGATGGTGGGCGCATTGTTCAGGCGATTTATGGACGCAAAACCGCAGGACGGGCAACGATCGCAACTTTAATTTTACTGGCGCTAGTGTCTCTCGGTAATACTCTTGCCATGTACTGGGCGATCGTGATTTTCTTTTTGCAACGCGATCAAGAACGCCCCAGCTTGAATGAAGTCACTGAACCCGATGATGCTAGAGCTGCTTTGGGGCTTTTGGCTCTATTTTTGATGATTACCACGCTTTTACCCCTCACTCCTGGCTTGGCTGGACGTTTGGGAATAGGATAATGCTTATGGATATACCCAAACAAGCAATATTTCTTGTTTAAGGGACTTCCAAATAAAAAAATACTCAACTACTTCTTGTGGGGTGGGCAATTTATTTCTTGGAAGTCCCTAAGTGGGCGCAAATAATCATCACTAGCTCGTAGTTGCGCTAAAGCGCAAGAGGGCGCAACTACGAGCCAAATACAGAGATTTTACTTTTTGTTACATAGTTTGGTTTTATCTTGCCTACCTACTTACAGTAACTGTACGTTCGCTGATTTTGACCTTGCGAGGAGGAATTATGTCTTACAGAGCCTAAGTTCCAGTTCATAAAGGAATTCAGGCATTTTCATGGCA
>NZ_JBALCW010000118.1:0-35072 GCF_036917635.1 Nostoc sp. | reverse complement strand
GAGATTTAATTTCCTCAAAGCCCTATGTAGTTTGAGTCTTGGTGTATTTCATCCTGATTCAGGCTCGTCAATATTTAGATGCGTTTGCCCTGCCTCAATCCGTTAATTTCAAAGTTTTATAGCAGATAAATCCCAAAAGCTGGATGAATATTTCCCATTAAAAATAAACAGCAAGATATGATAAATTTCCTGAATCAAATGTACTGGCATGCAAATTATTCTAGTTCAATAGATTACTTTAGTCAGTTTATAATATCGGCTTTTAAAATACGCCCTAAAGCTGCTCATTTTTCATCCAGCTAAACAAAAATCTATTTATAAATAGTATATTTTAAAGATAAATTTTGAGAAAATTGTCAAAAGTCACAAAATAGGAAATAATTTTAATTAATTGCTAATCTGTCCAGTTTGTTAATTAGGTTGATGCAGGATTTAATATGCAATCTCTTACTTGCTGTATTGCAGCTATATGTAAAAGGATGCATAAGGGAGTTTGTTGAAGCACTTAAGTTTATGGTTAAAGTTCAGATAGTTAGAAAAAAAGTTTTATGGAAAAATGATGTCCTGTTTCCAGCAGCAATATGGGTTGCCAGCCGAATATTCATTTGGACAGCTATGTTGCTAGTTGCGCCAAAACTACCGTTACCAGCAGAAGAATTTTTGCCCCATTTTGGCTGGGGGGTTTTTGATGCCTGGGATAGTATACATTATCGAGCGATCGCTACTTCTGGATATGAATTTGTCAATGACGGCAAACAACACAATCTGGCCTTTTTTCCCCTGTTTCCCTTAAGCATTTGGGTTTTGATGAAACTAGGCTTGCCGTTTGAATTAGCAGGTACGTTAATCAACAACTTGGCATTTTTCGCAGCCCTTTACTGTTTGTACTTTTGGATCAAAGAAAATTATGGCATTAATGCAGCGCAGTGGACTACAGCAGTAGTTTCTTTGTATCCATCTTCCATGTTTACGGGGGTGATTTATACAGAGGGCTTGTATTTGTTTTTGAGTACATCGGCTTTGCGGGCGTTTGATCAAAAGCAGTATAGCTGGACTGCGCTTTGGGGGGCGATGGCGACAGCAACACGTCCTACAGGTATGGCACTAATTGCAGCATTTGCGATCGCAGCCTGGAAAGAACGCCGACCACCCATTGCCTACATAGCTGGTTTTACTACCGCTATTGGCATACTTCTATTCAGTTTGTATTGTGCGATTTATTTTGGCAACCCTTTAGCTTTTGTTGAAGCACAACGGGGATGGCGGCCAACTCTGGGGTTTGATTGGCAGGGTTGGTTAAATATGCTAATGCAAATTGTAGTTGGCACAAATAATTGGCAATATGGTTGGGTTCAAAACCCATCTGGTGGGATTCAAGACCCCTGGTATCTGTTGTTGTTTGGCGTAATTGTTACCAGTGGCTATCTTTTATGGCGTTTCCGTCAACATTTTCGTTGTGTGAAATTATTTTATGCTTTTTATGCTTTAGTCTTATCTTTGTTGATTCTGGCAACTGAAGAGTGGATTAATAGCTTGCTCAACTTGTTCATGGTCTTAGGTGGTGGCTATGTGTTGTGGCGCTTAAGTAGGCAATTGACCGCAGTTACAGTTATTTATGGCTTTTGCGGTATTGGTTTGCTGTTAGCTTCTGGAGGTACCATCTCTTTAAGCCGTCTCGCTTATGGTATTGTGCCTCTAAATATAGCTATTGGTGTGCTGCTATCTCGCCATCCTCGTCAGGGATATTTAATATTGGGCGCTTTTGTGACATTACTAGCCAAAATAGCTGTAGGATTTGCCCAAGAGCGCTGGGTTGGTTAGTAAACCAAATCTTAGTTGAGAACCGTAGTTTTCACCCTCTCCCTAAATCCCTCTCCCAGATTTGGGAGAGGGAGTTTGAAATTGTGGCTCCCCGAATCCCAGATTTGGGATTCGGGGTTGGGGGATGAAGGCAAATCCTTTTCATCATGGAAGAACTATGGAAGAACTATGGAAGAACTATAGGTTTCAAGATAGACGTGGTTTAGGTAGGTGTGAATAAGTAGGTAGGCACAATAAAACTTAACTATGCAAAGAAAGATAAACTTAGTCAAAATCTTCCCTCTTGCTTTACCCCAACAATAAATTTACCCACTTGGTTGGTAATCAGACGCTTCAGACATTATAAAAAAGCTGGAGCCGCTTACTAAAAACGAATTTCATGAATTTTACATTACATAATTTAGTTTGATTTCTTCTTGCCTATTTACTTTAGAGGATTTAATCAATGAGTTGATTCTTTATTGCTAATAAATTGAATTAAATTTTATAAATCGAGATAAGAAAATGAAAAAAATAAATCTTACCACACATTTAACACCTTATATAATTCTTTATAGCGCTTTTATTGTTTGCGCCATTGTGGGTATGCTAATTTACCCTGATAGTTTTTATAAGTTTTTTTCGCCCACTCAGTTAAGCCGTACAATTCCTTCTCAATTACCAGAAAAAAGTTACTATTGGGATATAGAACATTATGCAAATATGGCTTTGCAAAATACTTGTACTGCTTTTTATCCTTTTTGGGGTTTAATAATTACTCACCTATTTTATCCCCAAAGTTTAGAACAATATGCAAATTATTTTAAAATTACAGCTACAGCAGTTTTTTGCGTATCTACTCCTCTAGTATTTTGGATATTTAAAAAAGCTTTAAAAAATCAATATTTGGCATTATTAATTGCTCTTGCTTACACCCTCAACCCTATGGCGATTTTTCGCGTTATAGGCTACACCGAAAGCTTGTTTTCTCTACTAGGAATTTTTTTGATATGGTTGCTTTTACCTGATAACAAATTAAATGAGAAAATAAAATTAATACTGCTATCGTTTCTTAGCATTTTAATGGCTTTAACTCGTCCGGTACTAATTCCGATGATTTTTGCTTGCTTATTCTCATTAATAACAATATTTTTGCTAACAAAACAGCTAAGTAAAAGTGACCTTTTCCGAACGATCGCAATATCTATTTCAGCAATATTAGGATATTCTATTTATGGATTTTCATGTCTCCAATCAAGAGGAGATTTTTTAGCACCATTCCACGACCAAAAACTATGGGGTAAAACATTAGGGTTACATTTAGACTTACTATTTTTCTCTAAATCTCCCTTGTTTGATTTATTAGGTTTATATTTGCCAATTTTAATTTTAATAATTTCTTTGATTATAATATATTGCAAATCTAAAAGCCAGAAAGTATTGGTATTTATTCCTAAATTATTTATCTGGGATATCTTAATAATATATCCGCCCGGATTAGTATTAGCGTATATCTTGAATTATTGGCGAGGTGCAAAAAAGGAGATAATTACCTCTAAATTCACAAAAAGCTTACAAAATAATTATATATTCTGGTTCTGTATATATTTTTCAGTAATAAATGCTTTAATTGTATTTTTCACACAAAACCGCTTAGTGAGTTTAGGCAGATATATATTTGCAATACCTTTCTTTTTTCTAGCTTTAGGATATTTATATTGTTGTTTTCCGGGAGAAAGAAAATATAAAAACCTATTATTTGTGACTATTGTATCTGCGATCGCTCTTGTGCAACAATGGATTGATTATGGAAAAGATCAATGGCTCGGTTAAAAGGCAAAAAAATAGTTAATCAATAATTTTTAGTTGATTATTTCTTGGTCAGAGGTTGAATTGAAATTTAATAATGAATGTATCCAATCAAACGAAGATAGCGATCGCTTCATTATTTGTAGGTGTAGGCGCCATTTCTTTTGGCTCTATTTTTATGAAATTAAGCGAAATTGAACTCAGCTTCACTACCACTGTATTTAATCGCTTTTGGCTTGCTAGTGCGGTCTTCTTAGGATGGCATGGATACAAGGCAATACGCCACCAATTCTCCTTAAAAAAACCTGTAAAACAGCAGACCTACACCAGTCAGGATCTGTACTTATTGCTAGGCGCTGGTATTATGAAGGCTGCCACTTTAGTCTTTTTGGCTTGGTCGCTGACTCAAACTAGCGTTGCGATTTCTAGTGTATTGCATAACCTCGCCCCCATATTTACTAGTTTAGGGGTGTGGCTGTTATTTCGTCAGGGTTTTGAGAGGCAATTCCTGATTGGGATGGTTATCGCACTTGGAGGAGCGATCGCTATTGAATTTGAGGAACTGCAAATCGCCATAGGCGAAGTTCAAGGAGGCTTTGCTGCGATCGTTTCTGCGGTTTTCTTGAGTGGATACCTGCTAATGGTAGAAAAATTACGAACTAAATTTTCTCCTGTTACAATCCAGTTGTGGATCAGTGCGATCGCGGCTTTAGTCATCTTCCCCATACTTTTGTTCACTCAAGATCGGGTTTTCCCCTCTACAGTCAGTGGGTAGCTTTGGGTAATTTCCCTAGCCCTGATTTGCCAAGTATTTAGGTCATGGGCTTTTGACCTATAGCCTTGTTTTCCTCTGTGGTTGTCTCCTTGGTGCATCTGTTAGAGCCAGTATTTAGTGGCATTTTCGCTCTTATAGTATTTTCGGAAAAATTAACTTTTTCAAATTGGGTAGGTTTTGCTGTAGTTTTAATGGGTTTATACTTAGGCATATCTAGTCAAGCTGTTGTTAATTTGCCGTTTCAGGAATCAGTCAAAAAGATAGTTAACACTTTCGTTAAAAGTATGACGAACAAAGTATTGTTACTACAACAATTCTCCGAAAGACCAGCTTTACTAGGAACTATCTCATTATTTCTTGCCCTAATTCCCATATCTTTAGCACCATCTCTGGCCAAATTGTGCGAACAAGAAATTGGTGCAAATGCTGTAGGATTTCATCGCAGTTGGATCGCCGCAGTCGTCTTTGGGCTGTGGAATGGACTTGAGGCTTTGCGCCGCCAACAATCTGATCGTCAACCTATAGAACAGAAGCCTTTTACAAAACAGGACGTGTGGCTGTTATTGGCAATGGGAACTGCTGCAACGACTTCCTTGTTGTTGTGGGCTTGGTCGCTGAGTCAAACTAGCGTTGCTAACGTAGCTTTACTGTCTAATTTGAATCCCTTATTCGTTGCTGCGGCTGGGTATCTGTTATTAGGTCGGCGCTTCGATAAGAGATTTGTTATTGGTATGGTCATAGCGCTTTTAGGAGCGATCGCCTTTGAACTTCATAAGATGCAATTTGCAACTGACCAAATACTTGGTGATGCGCTAGCATTTTTAAGCGCGATTTTTATTGCCACCTATTTGCTGCTGATAGAACAACTCCAAACCCGATTTACTACCGCAACCATAATGCTCTGGCGTTGTGGTGTGTCTACAATGTTTCTGTTGCCTATTCTCCCATTCATCGAAGAGAGATTGTTTCCCTATTCTTGGATGGGGTGGTTTTTCATCATTTTTCAAGCTCTCTTCTGCCAAGTGTTGGGTCAGGGACTTCTAACTTATAGCCTCAGCAGACTCTCATCAGGCGTCGTCGCCGTTACCCTTCTGCTCAATCCAGTTTTGGCTTCCATTTTCGCTTGGTTCATTTTTTCAGAACAGGTAGGTTTGTTTGACTGGGCGACTTTTGCCGTAGTTTTAGCGGGTATCTATCTAGCCCAATCTAGCCAATCCACTGTTCAAGTAACAAACGAAGGCTCGTAATGCTATAACAGCTTGTAAAAGTTCATTTATCTATCTGCAAATTTGATTTGTCCGCGATATTTGGGTAGCTTAGGTTGATTAATATCATTCATTGGTGGTTTAGCAATAAATAAGATCCCTAACTTCTTTGAGACGTTGGGGATCTGTGGATTTTGGTATAATTAATTTTTGATAATTAGTGTAAATCCGTTAGCTGCTCCTATGATTTTACTACCAGTTAAATTGATTTGCTGTAAAGCCTCATTGTCTAATAGCAAATAAGATTTATTAGATAGCATTTTTTGTAAAATTGGCACAGTTACAGCAGTTACCTTGCAATCGCTGTAAAAGTCCAAACTAGGACGATTATAAGCAAAAGAAGTATAAATTTGTGTTCTTGGTGAAACATTTGCCCGAATTAATTCCGCTACTGGTTTAACAGGAAAAGCTTCATTCAATTCCCAAATCCATGATTGCGAACTCATCAACAGTGCTAAAACTAAGTACATCCCAGAAAATAATACTGGAATAAAGTTGCGATCGCGCTGTTTAACTAACCATGCTGCGATGCCCATACTTATTGCCAAAACAATACTCATGACTATTAAAATAGCTTCTTTTTTAATAAAAAAGTAAACACAACCTCCTAAACCAGCAATAGAAATAATAGCCAGAAATATTGTTAAAGTTCGCACTTTAAAATGACCATACTGCCAAATTTCGCTAAGTTTAGCACCAATTGCCAAAGCTAAAAATGGATATACAGGCATAACATACCACGGCAGTTTAGTTCTCATTAAAGAGATAGTTCCTAAGTAAACAATTGTGCCAATAATAATTAGGCGACTCCAGGAAGTCTGAGATTTTTTCCAAGCTAGATAAAAGCCTCCTGGAAAAAATAATAGCCAAGGAAAACTATACTTAATTATCTCAATTAAATAGTACCAGAGAGGCCCCTTATGACCTTCAACAGATTGTGTAAGGCGATTAAAAGTTTGTGCTTGAAAATTAACTTGGAAGAAATTTTCGCCATAATGTTGCCATTGTGCAAAAAACCAAGCGATCGCGGGCGCATTTCCGAAAAATATTCCCACTAATAAATAGGGGCTTTTTAACAAAGCAAACTGCCGATCTGCAATCAGGAATAAACAAGCGATCGTTCCTAGTGGCAAAACTATCATCCCTTTAATTAGAGTGATTAACCCTAGACAAAATCCCACACCGAGAGCATACCGACGATTCTGACGTGCTTTGAGCAAACAAAACAACAACAGCAAGAAAAAGGTAATAGTTGCACCATCTAGCATTGCTAACCTTCCGTGACGCACCACAGGTAACATTGTCAGGTAAACTAAAGCGGCAAACAAAGCTGGTAAACTTTCGTTAAAAAGCAAACATCCTACTAAGTAAAGCAAAGGCACTCCTAAAGCAGTTAACACTGCACCCGGTAGACGTGTTGTCCACTCATTCACGCCTCCGATAGAGTAAGTCCAAGCAATTAGCAAGTGCATCAGTGGTGGCTTATTATAATAAGGTTCAGCTCCCAAAGTGGGGTAAAGCCAATGCATTGAACCAAGTGGGGCACGCCAAATTTCACGGGCAATCTGTGCCACAGTACCTTCATCCCAATCTCGTAAAGGGGAGTTTCCTAAAAATATTAGCCATAGAACTAGAGATATTAGCAGTAGGCTAAATAACCATTCTTTTTCTCGGAATAGACGCATATTTAAAATCGGGATAATCATCTCAACGGCTGTAATGCGGTATTTTACCCCAGATTTAGCAATAGGAGTTTGGTTACTTTGGTTTGAGCAGTTAAACCTTGTGATCGCTCAAAATGCCAGCGTCAATCATCCGGTGATATTCGTCAATCGTCCACTTAGCAAATATCACACTCATAAGGATTGATTCGTCCTATTAAATGCACTTCAGGTCTGATTAAAAACAAGTCGATTGATTGAAGATACTGTCCTTAAGAATACTAAAAATTACTTATAGCCAAGATACCTTGACCAGAATAACTGTATAGCAGGTTGACAAAGCGTTACAAGGGTATCATCCTAGAGTGTTTAGAAGGTAAACCAGATGAGTAACCACATTAAGAGTCTATGGTAACAGCACAACCTATCACTATTGATTTGTTTGCTGGGGCTGGTGGCTTTGGTCTAGGTTTCGAGATGGCAGGTTTTTCTCTTCCTTTATCCGTTGAGATTGATGCCTGGGCTTGTGATACACTGCGCTACAACCGTCCTAATATGACAGTTATTCAACAAGATATCCGTGATTTAAACACTGCAAGTAGCGTTAAAGATATCTGTGACTTCAAGCCTGATATTATTATTGGTGGCCCTCCATGTCAAGGTTTTAGTATTGCCGGACCAGCACAAAAAGATCCTAAAGACCCTAGAAATAGTCTATTCATTAACTTTGCTGATTGGATATGTTTTCTCAAACCTAAAGCTTTTGTAATGGAGAATGTCAAAGGTTTACTTTCGCGCAAAAATATTGAAGGTATAAAGGTAACAGATATCATTAAAGAAACTTTTGAAAATCTCGGATATTTTGTAGAAGTATGGTCATTAAATGCTGCTGAATATGGTGTACCACAAATTAGGGAGCGTATTTTTATTGTTGGAAATAAAATAGGAACAAAATTAGGCATTCCTCCAAAAACACATTCTTTAGATTTATTGCATATCAATAGCTCTCAATTATCAATATTTGCCTGTATGGGTTTACTTCCTGCCTTAAGCTTGTGGGATGCTATATCAGATTTACCACCACTGAATGCACGTGAGGGTGAAGAGGAACAACCTTATATTTCAGAAGCTCTCAATAACTATCAAAGATGGATCAAGAATGGGAGTCAAACACTTTACAATCATGTTGCAATGGATCATTCCCAGAGGCTTGTGGAACGCTTCAAACATATTAAATGGGGTGAATCAAGTTCAGACGCACCAAAAGAACATGGGGCTAGACGCCGTAGTGGAAATGGTGAGTTATCTGATATAAGTTATGACCAGAATAACCGACGTTTAAATCCATATAAACCATCACATACAATAGCCGCTTCCTTTTACGCTAATTTTCTTCATCCTTTCCAGCATCGTAATTTGACAGCCCGTGAAGGCGCACGTATTCAATCTTTTCCTGACACTTATCGTTTTCTAGGGAAGAAGACTGTTGTATCTCACAAATTATTACATCGAGAAGAGAGATTCGACGAGAAGTTTCTTTGCCAGTACAATCAGGTAGGTAATGCTGTACCACCTATTCTTGCTAAAGCGATCGCACTTCATCTTCAAAATAAATTACAGCTATGCCCAAAAGCGATAGAAACCCTTTAGTTCACGGCTCTAATCTTGAACAAAAGGAGAATCACCGCACAAAATACAGAGATGTTGAGAGTAAAAAATATCTCAGTGAGATTAGAACTGAGTATGATAAGTGGCGTTCAGCTAATCTCGAATTAGTTGGGCCGACATCAACACTAACTGATGAAGATAACACAATTATTGCTACTAGGGTAGAACTTCTATCAACATATAAGGATTTTTTAGACCAGCAGCACTATGCTGAGAAGTTTGATTCTAGATCGAATCTTCACTCTAGCGTGCTGGAAGAATTTCTCTATTATCTGTTTAAAGATTTAGTAAGAGACTTTGGAGAAAATGCTCTCATTGGCAAATCACATACATTCAAAGATATTTTCTTTGTGCCGCCAAAATACTCTGAGATGCTAAAGCGGCCCTATGCACGTATTGAAAAGAAAGATCATGACTTTGTAATTGGAGCTACCATTCAAGTATCATTTGAAGCAGCAACTCCACCGGAGAAAGATGAAAATCCTGGTGAAATACTCCCACTTCTTAAAGAGGAACCGGAAAACTACTCTGAAGTTACAGTTACAGGAAACACAGAAACACACATTTTCGATATTCCAGTTGTTGCAATTGAATGTAAGACATATCTCGATAAAACTATGCTCGAAGGCTCATCACGAGCAGCAGAGGACTTAAAAGCAAGAAATCCAAATAGTTTATATGTTGTACTTATGGAGTGGATCAAGTTGACCAGTGATGTCAATCTTCGGAAGTACAAAGTTGACCAAATTTATGTACTACGCCAGCAGAAAAACACTGACCGAGAATTTAGGTATGAAGAAAAATATCTTAAAAATTCAATTAATCCAGTTGTAGTTCAACATCTATTCCATAAAGTACGGAAGCATCTGAAAATTGACTGGACTGGCGGAATTGAACATGGCATAGAGCGTGGGTGGCTAATTGACAAGTAGCTACTGATTAACGATAAAGCTAAAACTTTAAATCCTATTCAACCCCTTGGGGTAATAATTCTCATTGCTGTTGATAGAACGTCGATATATCCAGAAAGCAACTACAATTCATCAATTGTTACTAAACCGCCCTCAATAAACTGTATGACAAGTTCATACCCATCAAGTAAAGCAGTTCCTAACAAAGGTCGCTTTCCTGTCGCAAGTACATTCACTTCCCGTTCTTCTCCATTCCAAATAATGTTAGCTTGATGTACTGGCAAGATTACATTACTATTGTCAGCTAAATTGGCATACATATCATAAACAAAAGGAAAACCCAATAGAGTAACTGCTGCTGTGGGTAAGGAAAGAAACTCTGTAAAACCTGTATCGATAACAAATTCAATAGTAAAATTTGGTTGATTGGGCAGTCGAAATATGATGTTAACGGTTGCGCGTCCGTTCTTGACAATACCAGAAATCACCGATAATCGCGCTCCATGTCACCACTGAAGGAAACAGCGACTTTATAACCAATGCGAATACCAAAAAGTCGAGCAAATGGGTGTTTATTACGTAAATATCGTGCCGATTGTAAGCCTGTTTTATCAATTGCGTATTCACCTGTTTCTATATCGATAATCACCATTTTACCGATGTTTTCTTCTCGTTCTACTTGTTGACGAATGCTATTTTCATATAATTCTTTCGCACGTCGCCCAACTTCTTCGCGGCTTAAAAGTATGCTTTGCATAGCTTTGCTCTTTTGTTGCTACTCTGTATTAATTCTACTTGATTATTTGTTGTGGCTTCAAACTGAATTTTCTACTGTTATCTTTGGGTTAAGCAAGAAGACAAATAGCGATCACCTGATTTTCTGTCTCTGACAAATGAATCAATTTAAAACTATGGCGATTTCAGATGACTAAAATACACCTAACACAGCTTGGAGTCAGGAGTCAGAATATAAAGTTATCCTGAATTCTGGTTTTGGACTCCCCAATAATCGGGCGTATTGCACCCAACTGAGAACCGCTATAATTCCGCAGCTAACACCCTACCTTGAACTGATTCAAACTCATCTTCTAGTAAATATAACTTCGCTTCATCATAGTTATTACTAGAAAATACAACTTTATAACCCTGTGCCGGATCATAAATCTGACAGTTATCTTCACTGTCGCAAAGCAATAAAAGAACATATGGAGGGGAATGACTTGGATCTATCCATACTTCCATAAATTCCCAGTTATTCTTCATTTGATCTTGTGGGGGAATAACACGGTATTTGTCGTCTGCATTAGACATATTCAAACAAAAAAACGGTAGAGCAATTAATACTCTACCGTTTTTTAATTTGGGATTTAATCTAAAAATCCCAAACCCTAAATATTACTCAACGCCTTGGGGTAACAATTCCCGACGCTGTTCAGAACTAACTTGCACAACGCCATTTTCATCTACATCAACAAGGGCTGTATCGCCATCCTTAATGCGACCAGACAGAATTTCTTCTGCTAGGCTATCTTCTAACAGGCGCATAATTGCCCGACGTAATGGCCTTGCGCCGTAGCTGGGACTGTAACCTTCAGTGATCAATCGATCCTTGAAGCGGTCTGTGACTTCTAAGGTGATACCCTTTTCCGTCAGACGACCAAATACTTCCTTGAGCATAATTTCGGCGATTTGGGTCACCTCCGGCTTGTTCAACTGACGGAAGACGATAATTTCATCGAGTCGGTTGAGGAACTCTGGACGGAAGTACTGCTTCAATTCTTCGTTCACCAAAGAGCGAATCCGGTTGTAAGTTGACTCGCTGGCGTCTTCGGAGAATTCAAAGCCGATACCGCTACCGCCTTTTTCAATTACCTTAGAACCAATATTGGAAGTTAAAATCAGCAAGGTGTTCTTGAAGTCTACTGTGCGACCTTTGGCATCAGTTAACCGACCGTCTTCCAAAATTTGCAGCAGCATATTGAAGACATCGGGGTGTGCTTTTTCGATTTCGTCGAACAACACCACGGTGTAAGGTCGCCGCCGCACGGCTTCGGTCAACTGACCACCTTCGTTATAACCAACATAACCTGGAGGGGAACCAATCAGTTTACTGACGGTGTGACGCTCCATGTATTCGGACATATCTAAGCGGATCATCGCTTCTTCGGAACCGAAGAAGTAAGCAGCCAAGGACTTCGCCAACTCGGTTTTACCTACACCAGTCGGACCAGAGAAGACAAAGCTAGCTATGGGTCGGTTGGGATTTTTCAAGCCGACACGAGCGCGACGAATTGCCCGTGAAACTGCTCTGACAGCTTCATCCTGACCAATTAAACGCTGATGCAAGGTGTCTTCCATGTGCAGCAGCTTTTCAGATTCAGATTCGGTGAGTTTGTTCACCGGTACCCCAGTCCAGGAAGCGACAATGTGGGCAATGTCTTCTTCTGTAACTACAGGTTCTTCGCCTTCTGTGCCAGTTGCATTGGTCTTGCTTTGAGCGATCGCTCGGATTTCGGCTTTGATTTCCATTTCCCGATCGCGCAGTTCCCCAGCTTTATCGAAGTCTTGAGAGCGCACCGCGTCATCTTTTTCTTTTAATATCTGACGCAGTTCTTTGTCTAACTCTTTGGCTGCGGGTGGCAATTGGGAGTTAATCAAGCGCACCCTAGAACCAGCTTCATCAACTAAGTCGATGGCTTTATCTGGGAGGAAGCGATCGCTAATGTAACGGTCTGATAATTTCGCCGCCGCTACCAATGCTTCGTCGGAGATTTTCAGTTTGTGGTGTTGCTCGTAGCGTTCGCGCAAACCATATAAAATTTCAATTGTTTCATCAACTGTCGGTTCGCCAACCATTACTGGTTGGAAACGTCGCTCCAGCGCTGCATCTCGCTCGATGTGCTTCCGGTATTCATCCAAGGTGGTAGCACCGATGCACTGCAACTCACCTCTAGCCAAAGCTGGCTTGAGGATATTTGCTGCGTCAATAGCACCTTCTGCCGCACCCGCACCAATTAAGGTGTGTACCTCATCAATCACGAGAATGACATTACCCGCCGAGCGGATTTCATCCATGATTTTTTTCAAGCGTTCTTCAAATTCACCCCGGTATTTGGTTCCTGCTACGAGCAAACCAATATCCAAGGTGACGACGCGTTTATCTTCTAAGATGTCAGGGATATCTTTAGCGGCAATGCGTGAAGCTAAACCTTCAGCGATCGCTGTTTTACCAACCCCTGGTTCCCCAATCAGCACTGGGTTATTTTTAGTCCGGCGACCCAATATCTGGATCACTCGCTCAATTTCTTTAGCGCGTCCCACCACTGGATCGAGCTTATTGTCCATTGCCATCTGGGTTAGGTTTGAGCCAAATTCATCCAGAGTCGGGGTTTTTGTGCGCCCGGATGAACCGCCTGGTGAAACTTCGGCAGTTTCTCCCAACATGCGGATGACTTGGGTTCTTACCTTAGACAGATCCACACCGAGGTTTTCTAGCACCCTGGCTGCTACACCTTCCCCTTCGCGGATTAGGCCCAACAGCAGATGCTCGGTGCCAATGTAGTTATGCCCCAGTTGGCGTGCTTCTTCTAGGGAGAGTTCTAGAACTCGCTTTGCCCGTGGCGTAAACGGAATTTCCACGGCAACAAAGCCTGATCCCCGTCCGATAATTTTTTCAACTTCAATTCGGGCATCTTTGAGATTGACGCCCATTGATTTCAGCACCTTGGCAGCCACTCCAGTGCCTTCGCCAATCAGACCCAAGAGGATCTGCTCGGTTCCGACAAAGTTGTGACCTAAACGGCGGGCCTCTTCTTGGGCCAGCATGATTACCTTAATGGCTTTTTCTGTGAAGCGCTCAAACATGGCTTTATCCCATCATCTGCGGTCGTGCCGGTATGCTGATTTTAGCACAGGCAAAGCTTTTGGATGCCTGTATAACAGATTATAGACATCCTGAAGCTATGACTTTAGTTGATGGGCTAATTGTTAACTATTGACTACTCTTATCTGGCTAGTGTACTGAGGAGCTTTAGTTCACCAGCCTTTTTGGGATTTATTACAAACAGTTCACTGCTTACATTGAGAGTTTCTTGACTCACTCCCAAATATTTATATGTAGCATATATATTTTTTAATATCAAGCAAAAATAATTAGCATAAAAATTATTTATTTAATTTTGTTTATAGATAAAATATTTAAATATAAATAAGCTTGGTAAAGTAACATTTTTTTGCTGAAGGCGATCGCAAGCCCCAATAATTCAAAATTAATAATGCTCAATTAAATATACCGGTTCTCAGCCCTTGTGAGCGACAAGAAGCCCACCCCCAACCCCCTCCCGAAAAGCGAGGAGGGGGCTACGATTAGGAAAAGCTATAATTTGTAATTAATTACGAATTAGTTAAAAAGCAAGTGCCAAGAGGATTTTTCGAGGCGATCGCTGACAATGGAATACCATTGGTCTAAAGTTGCTTTAAATTTGCGGTGTTGTAAATCTGGCAGCCAAAGGATTAGGGCATCCTCATCGTTATCTTGGTAGTAACCCCGCCGCCGCCCAGCGGTTTGAAAGCCAAATTTTTGATATAAAGATATAGCCGCCAAGTTGGAAGCTCGCACTTCGAGGGTAGCTCGCTCCATTTTGCGATCGCAAGCTGTCTTAATAAGTGAATATAATAAAGCCGCACCCAAACCTTGACGGTGATATTGGGG
This sequence comes from Nostoc sp., assembly GCF_036917635.1. Taxonomy (GTDB): domain Bacteria; phylum Cyanobacteriota; class Cyanobacteriia; order Cyanobacteriales; family Nostocaceae; genus Nostoc. The sequence continues at coordinate 20,472 of NZ_JBALCW010000118.1, read as the reverse complement.
ATGAACCGCCAAAATTGTAATGTGGGCTTCATCTAAAATAGACCAAAAGCAACCCATTCCTAGCAAACTTGGGCTGGAGGAGGGGGAAAATAAACCGAGTATATCGCTGTTGGGACTATCCAATTCTCGTTTGTAGCCATCGAGAGTCCAAAGTCCGCCAAAACAGACTTGATCGAGTTCCAGAATTGCACTGAGATTATCTAATGTCAGTAATTTAATTTCTAAGTCTAATGAGATCACATTTATTGAATAAGGTTACAAACCCTTTGTACACTGGGAATCGGGAGACGAACTCAAAGCCCGTAATTTGAACAAGGAAAACTTTTATAGTTATGGTATCGACTCACCCCACTGGGGTTCAACATTCTGGAAGTCAATATTTACCTCAAAGGCGCGACATCAACACTAATTCCTCGCCGAATCAGGAACTTTTACCCTTAACTGCTAAAGTTCATAATCATGACTCCCTGGAAATTGGTGGATGTGATGTCACAACCCTAGTTGAGCAATTTGGCTCACCTTTATATATTTTAGATGAAGAAACCCTGCGTTCGGCTTGTCAGCAATACCGAGATGCTTTTAAGCAATACTACAAGGGCGAGTCTCAAGTATTGTACGCCTCAAAAGCTTGGAATTGTTTAGCAGTTTGTGCGATCGCCGCCTCTGAGGGTTTAGGAATCGATGTAGTTTCTGGGGGCGAACTTTACACCGCCTTGCAAGCGGGTGTTAGTCCCAATAAAATTTACCTGCACGGAAATAATAAATCTCGTGAAGAATTAATTTTAGCGATCGAGTCTGGTGTCACAATTGTGGCGGATAACTGGTATGAGTTGCGTACCCTTGTGGAAATCGCCCAACCCTCTCTTCCAATCCGCATCATGCTACGGTTAACTCCCGGTATTGAGTGTCACACCCACGAATATATTCGCACGGGACACTTAGATAGTAAATTTGGCTTTGATCCCAACGATTTAGATGAAGTTTTTACCTTTGTCAGTCAACAACCTGCCCTTAATTGCGTAGGAGTACACGCTCATATTGGTTCCCAAATTTTTGAGCGCCAACCGCATCAAGATTTGGCGGCTGTGATGGTGCAGTGGCTGCGGGATGCCGGGAAGTATGGTTTAAATATTACAGAGTTAAATGTTGGTGGCGGTTTGGGGATTAAGTACACAGAATCAGACGATCCCCCTAGTATTGAAGAGTGGGTGAAGGCGATTTGTGAAGTAATTCAAGCAGCTTGTGCAGCCGAAAATCTGCCTTTGCCGAAATTACTGAGTGAACCAGGGCGATCGCTAATTGCCACAGCTTGCGTCACTGCCTATACTATTGGTTCATCCAAAGTTATCCCAGAAATTCGTACCTACGTAGCGATCGATGGGGGAATGTCTGATAATCCCCGCCCGATTACTTACCAATCAGTTTATCGGGCAGTAGTTGGCAATAAAATGTCTTCACCTTTAACCGAAACAGTCACAATAGCTGGTAAACATTGTGAATCAGGAGATATTCTGATTAAGAATGCACTACTTCCAAAGACTGAACCAGGAGATATTCTCGTAGTTATGGGAACTGGTGCGTACAATTACAGTATGGCATCTAACTACAACCGCTTGCCCCGACCGGCAGCAGTTGTGGTGGCGAATGGCGAAGCAAATTTAATTTTGCAACGTGAAACTTATCAAGACTTAATTCGACAAGATCGCCTACCAGAAAGGCTGAAAAATCAAGAGTTAGGAGTTAATAGTTAGAAGTTAGGAGTTGTGAATTTTAAATTATGAGTTGTCAATTAAAGTTTTTTTCATAACTCATAACTCATAACTCCTAACTCCTAACTCCTAACTCCCAACTCCCAATGGTAATTAGAGGCAAAAGTGTAATCCAGATGTCATGAGAGATTGGTGGAAGCAATGGCTGATAAACCTAGGATGGTCACAGTCCTTGCTACTTGGGACTCTGGATATTGTGTTAGTGCTAGCGCTGACGTACATGATACTAGTTATTATTAGTGAGCGCCGGACACTGTGGATGGTGAGGGGATTCATTATCTTAATGCTAGCCTCAGCACTAAGTGGCAGATTAGGACTACCTCTGCTAAATTTTGTATTGGAAAAGTTGGTAATTGGTTGTGCTGTAGCGATGGCAGTTGCTTTACAGTCAGAGTTTCGGCGGTTTTTGGAGCAATTGGGGCGTGGTGAATTTCGCCAGTTGTTTCAACCCGATCGGCTGGCAATCCCCAAATCTGATAGTGTAATTGATGAAATTGTTGAGGCTGTTAAAGAATTGTCAAAAAACCGCATTGGAGCTTTACTAATTGTGGAAACCACAGGGCCAATTGATGAGCGAGATTTTTCTGTGCCAGGAGTAAAGCTAAATGCGGAGGTTTCTAAAGAACTAATCCAGACAATTTTTCAGCCAAAAACTTTGTTACACGATGGGGCTACATTGATTCGTGGCTCACGGATCATCTCATCGGGTATAATTTTGCCACTTTCGGGACGCACAGCCTCGCGCCAGTTGGGAACACGCCACCGGGCGGCAATGGGAATTACTGAGCGGGTCGAAAATTGCATTTGTGTCGTTGTGTCTGAAGAAACGGGTTCTATTTCCTTAGCGGAACGGGGAACCCTAAATAGACCCCTGACGATTAGGAAGCTGAAAGAGTCATTAGACGCTCTTTTGTCCCCAATCGTGGATAGAGAAGCTGTAGCTCCTAGTCTGTTGAGTTTTGTTCGTCAGATAGGTGGGAAGACACTAGCACTGGTTTCACGTTTACTCAGATTACCATCGACCGCTTCTCGAGATAAAAAATGACAGCACAACAAACTAAACTGCAAGATTTGCCTACTGACTTAAAACGAGAACTATTGCCGCAGCACGTTGCGGTGATTATGGATGGGAATGGTCGATGGGCTAAACGTCAGGGTTTACCTCGGATTATGGGACATAAGCGAGGAGTAGATTCTCTCAAGGATTTACTTCGCTGTTGTCAGGATTGGGGAATTCAGGCGCTGACGGCTTATGCTTTCTCGACAGAGAACTGGAAAAGGCCGCAGGAAGAGGTGGATTTCTTGATGACTCTGTTTCAAAGAGTTTTGCGCCAAGAGCTGCGGGAAATGGTCGAAGAGAATGTGCAAATTAAGTTTGTGGGAAATTTGCAGGCTCTCCCGCGATCGCTCCAACAAGAAATATCCCGTTCAATGGAAGCAACCAAGGATAATGGTGGTATCCGGTTTTCGGTAGCAACTAATTATGGCGGACGACAGGAGATATTACAAGCTTGTCAGGCGATCGCAAAACAAGTCCAGCAAGGTTTGCTACAACCCGATGAAATTAATGAGCAGGTATTTGAGAGCCACTTGTACACAGCCGGAATTACTGACCCAGATTTGTTAATCCGCACCAGTGGAGAAATGCGCCTCTCAAATTTCCTGCTCTGGCAAATGGCTTATGGAGAAATTTATATTACTGATGCTCTCTGGCCCGATTTTGACCGGGCTGAGTTTCATCGCGCCTTATGTGTCTACCAGCAACGCGAACGGCGATTTGGGAAAGTATAAAATAGTGCAGTCGCCACTTCTGTAGGATGCGTTAGCGAAGCTACAAGATTGGCTAACGCCCTCAAAGAATGAGCGATGCCTGCGGCGGTAAACTACGCATTTTGGTAGAATCAAGCGGTTCAGTATTTGTTTAGATATCGTTATGCCAGAGGTTGCACGGTTCTATGGAATTGTGATTAAAGTGTTCTTTGGCGATCACCCTCCACCTCATTTTCATGCAATCTATGGCGAGTGGAATGCGTTAGTCAGCATTGAATCACTTGAAACCATTGAAGGAGATTTGCCAAATCGCGCACAAAAGCTAGTCCAAGAGTGGGCAACTTTATACCAGCAATAACTGTTACAAATGTGGAATACCCAGGAGTTTCGTAAGCTACCTCCTTTGAAGTAAATTTAGTTAGGAGCAGCTATGTTGTATCCCCGGATTCATCAAGCCAAAGCAATGGATGATACTACTTTAGTGATTGAATTTACCAATCAAGAGGTGAAAAAATACGATGTTCGTCATCTATTAGATACTCCAATGTTTTCTCCACTTCGACAACCTGCTTTTTTTAAGAACTTTAAAGTCGAGCCAGGGGGTTATGGGATTGTGTGGAATGAGGAGATTGATCTTAGCGAGTATGAGCTTTGGAAGAATGGTACGTCCTTGATGGAGAGTGAAGACAAGCCTAGCGATCGCAAACAGCCGTCATAGTGCGATCGCTCTCGCCTCTGACTTTTTTTTTGGCACTCTCGTAGGATGCGTTAGCGAAGCTACAAGATTGGCGATCGCACTACAATTTAATAAACTCAATGATGGCTATTGATATGGTATCGATTCCTATCACCCTGGAACAACTCATTACGGCTGTGCAACAGTTGCAACCAGACGAACGGGTACAGGATTGCCAGAGCGTTGGTTTTAGTGGATTTACGTTCAGATTTGAGGGCTTTAATTCAAGAACTTTATACTCAACCCTCGGTTGATGACATTACAGACGATAATATCATGGCTGAAATTAAGGCTGTGCGCCAGCAATCTCACCAAACATGACGGTCTGGGGATGATGATTTACGTGCTGATGATGAGTTGAGGGCGCTAATGGCAACTTATGGCATCCGATTGCTGGGTGTTCATTCTTTTTTGAACGTGATTGGGGCTTGATTTCCGTACCTTTTAACGGTGAACTGGACTCAGCACTTCATTATTTATGGCCCAGAAAACACCGCTTGTTCTATATCATCCCGACTCAGAGAATATTTAAATGAACGTTGGATATCTTGTCCATTTTCCCCAGATTGGACATATCGCACTACGATTTGCTCAACATCAAGCCATAGTTCAGCTTTCCAACTAGGGCGCTGTATATGCCAGCAATGCCTCTGTGTGTCGTCTTGTTGACAGCCTTGGTTTTTTAGCCACTGTTCAATTTGTGGCAGAGGATGATTATATAAGGGGGTATCAGAGGGAAGAAGAGGCATAGGAATTTTGGATTTTGGATTAGGAAATTTTCTAGTTTTTAATTACTATAGGGGTAATTAGTTGCAATACATGGGTAATCTGCTGTTGTACAGATGGAGTTGGCTGTGGCAAAGGCGAATGGATCGCAGCCTCACCACGAGTTAAGCCAATGGCAACTGCTAGTAGCAGACAACCTACAAATGTTAACACCAGCATAAATAAAGCAAAGATTTCGCCAGATGAGAGGGGGCGATCGCTAGGATCGAGGTAAGCTGATTTTGACCAGTCATGACGCGAGCCGGGATGGTTCAAGTCAGGAGGTGGTTGAATCACCGCAAACCGAGAATAGCCAATTTTTAAATCGTAGCTTAAGCGGCCTTCTGGATGGCTAAGGGTAGCATAGGCTTCGTTGATTTGCTGAAATTTGGGAGTGGCGATCGCAGTAGGCAAGTCTGTAGTATCAGGATGATAGCGTTTGCTCAGTTGCCTATAAGCACGACGAATGTCGATTACCGATGCCGAGGGATGCAGTCCTAGCAGGGAGTAATAAGTTGGTTTACTGCTTTGTGGCATTGCCGCGTTTTGATTCACAGCTGTTTGAGTCACCTTGCTCAAAGATATTTTTTATATTCTATGAAAAGCTAGTTCCTTAAGCCAGTAAATCAGCACGGGGTTTAAAGGTTTCGATTTGCCGTAACTTTTCGTAGAGTTCCCGTTCTTCTTGAGTAATATTTTTTGGGGTAACTATTTGAATTTCTACTAATTGATCGCCACGTTTGCCATCATCGCTGGGGTAGCCTTTATTCCCTAGTCGGAATTTTTGACCAGACCTAACTCCTTGAGGGATGGTCATTTTTACAGGGCCGTCCAAAGTTGGTGCTTCTACCTGTCCTCCTAAAACTGCCTCTGTGGGAGTAACTGGTACTTGGCAGAGGATATTTAAACCATCTAGCTTAAATAATGGATGAGGATTAACGGTAATTTTTAAGTATAAATCGCCACCTCCAACGCCTTGGTTTCGCAAACGGATGGTTTGACCTGTGACCATACCTGGGGGCATACTAACTTCTAGCGATCGCCCATCTTCCAAACGAATGCGTTCATTACCACCTTGATAAGCTTTTTCTAGTGGAAGCGTTAATCTGGCTTCTATATCTCGACGGGTAGTCCGAGGTGCGGTGCTAACTGTATAGGCAACTTTTGTTCTGGGGGAACGAAATGGATCGCTAGTATTGCCATTATTGGAGTTAGTTGTCCCACTCTTATTTTTGACGCCGATAACTTGATTAATAAAGCTTTCAAAATCAGAGAATTGGCTTGGATCTACGTCTTGATTACTGTTGCGATCGCCTTGGCTACTCTGCCAAGTTTTAGCCTTTGGCGTCTTAGTGTTACCCGCAAAGCCTTTTTGCTTCCAGTAGCGGCTAAACTGGTCGTATTGCGATCGCTTGGCTAAGTCTGAAAGGACTTCATAAGCCTCGCCGATATCCTTAAATTTTTCCTCAGATTCTTTGTTACCCGGATTGAGATCGGGGTGATATTGCCTTGCTAAACGCCGATAAACTTTTTTAATTTCCTCACCAGAGGCGTCTTTAGATACTCCTAAAATCTCGTAGTAATCGCGGAAATTGGGCAAATTTTGCATAGTTCAGTTATTTAAATTTTATATTTTAGATTAATTAAAAGAGAAGATTTAGGAGTTAGGAGTTGAAAGATTTAATTTTTAATTCCTCACTCCTCACTTCTGACTCCTAACTTTTATTAAAAGTATTACAACCAATCATTGTCTTCTTCATCATCCCAGTTATCTTGGTAGCTGGGACGCGATTTGCGTGGCGGACGGCTGTCATAGGAGGAACGACTATCTCGGCTATAGTCTCTGCCATAGTCTTTACCGTAATCTTTACCGTAATCTCTGCCATAGTCCTTACTGTATGAATCGCGTTCTCGATATGTATCTCTGGGAGATTCGCGTTCTTTATCTTTATCACCAGTAAAGATGTCACGGATTGTACCAAACAAGTCGTCATCTTCATCTTCGGCATAAGTTTCTCTGACTTCCCGATTTAGCTCATAGAGAGCATCTTGCAAATCGGCGTAGGCTTGGTCAATACCGCGATCGCTATTTTCCTTAAGACTCTCTTTTAAGTCTCGGCAAATATTATCAATTCTTTGGCGGCGGTTTCGGGCAAACTGCATACCAAATTCCAGTGCTACTTCTCTAAGCTGTCGTTCTGCTTGGAAAACCAATGCCTCAGAACGAGTCCGCTTTTCTACTCTTTCTTTACGTTCGCGATCGACATCGGCGTATTTCTCAGCATCCTGAATCATTCGATTCACTTCCGACTCATTCAACGTGGAAGCGCCTTGAATGGTGATACTCTGTTCTCGCCCAGTGGTTTTATCTAGGGCTGTTACCTGTAAAATTCCGTTAGCATCAATATCAAATGACACTTGAACTTGAGGAATTCCTCGTGGCGCTGGGGGAATGCCATACAGCTTGAAACGTCCTAAAGACTTGTTGTTTGCTGCCATTTCCCGTTCGCCCTGGACTACGTGAATTTCCACAGTATTCTGGTTATTTTCAGACGTGGAAAAAATGTCAGAACGACGGACTGGGATAGTAGTATTGCGGGGAATGAGTTTTTTCATTACGCCGCCGATAGTTTCCAATCCCATAGAAAGGGGTGTGACATCCAAAAGCAGCACATCTTTGAGTTCGCCTGCGAGAATTCCGGCTTGAATTGCTGCACCCACTCCCACTACTTCATCAGGGTTGACGTTTTCGTTAGGTTCTATGCCAATTAAGTCCCGTACTAGCTGCTTCACCATTGGCATCCGTGTAGAACCGCCGACTAACACCACTTCTTCAATGTCTCTGGATGAGAGTCCGGCATCTTTGAGGGCGCGTTTCACTGGTGTCCGCAATCGCCCCACCAAATCACCACACAAGCTTTCAAATTGAGAACGCGTTAGACGAGTTTCGAGATGTTTGGGGCCTTCTTGATCGGCAGCAATAAAAGGTAAGTTAATTTCGGTGACGCTGACAGCAGAAAGCTCAATTTTGGCTTTTTCTGCCGCTTCCATCAGGCGTTGTAAAGATTGTCTCTCGCGTCTTAAATCTACCCCTTCGACTTCCAAAAATTGCTCTGCTAACCAATCTACTATTACTTTGTCAAAGTCGTTACCACCAAGTTGCGTATCTCCACTGGTAGCTTTAACTTCAAATATTCCATCGCCTACTTCTAAAATTGACACGTCAAAAGTACCACCACCCAAGTCAAATACTAAGATAGTTTCCGTGTCACCTCGATCTAATCCGTAAGCCAAAGATGCAGCAGTTGGTTCATTGAGAATCCGCAGCACCTCCAAACCGGCAATTCTGCCAGCATCGCGGGTTGCTTGCCGTTGAGAATCATTAAAATAAGCGGGTACTGTAATCACTGCCCCTGTTACCGGTTCACCCAAATAGCGACTAGCATCGTCTGCCAATTTCTTCAGCACCATTGCCGAAATTTCTTCTGGGGCGAAATCTTTATTAAGACGGGGACAGGCAATTTTAATATTGCCTACTTCGTCTTTGCGGATGGTGTAAGGTACACGCTTGGAATCTGGATTAAGTTCGGCATATTTGCGCCCAATGAAGCGTTTCACCGCAAAAAAGGTATTTTGTGGATTGAGGACGGTTTGTCGCCGTGCCATTTGCCCAACCACCCTTTCGCCTTCTTTGCTGAAGCCAACTACGGAGGGGGTTGTTCGCATTCCTTCTGCATTGGCAATCACCACCGGCTTGCCACCCTCCATAACGGCGACTACTGAGTTGGTTGTACCCAAGTCGATGCCGACTACCTTGCCCATGCGTTACTCTTCTCCTAAAGTATCTTATATATTTATTATGATTGGGCGGAACTACCTCTAGCTTTGTGCTATTGGATGAAAACACTTCAATGGTATAATAGTCATCATTAAGGCGATAAGCTAAGAAGTGCAGCTAGAGCAGATAGTTGCAAGACTAGGATAGCATTGACGATGATTGGTGTGTCCAAGCAGCTTCAATTCTTGTTATCCAGGTTATTCTATGCACTGTATCTGCAAGTTTCTAAATGCACCTTAATAATACTTGTTTTGCAACTTTTGAGTGCCTGAAAAGCTTAATATTGCGACTATTTTAAACATTTGAATTTAACAGAGCGATTACAAACTTCCCTAACTGCGATCGCACGAGAACGCGATCCTTACATGGCAACGGCTGGGCATTTTTTTGTCCAAGAATACGTCCGCCAGCAATTCTCCCAATGGGGGAGTGTGGAAATCCACACCTTTGAAGTCAGGGGTAAACCTTGTAAGAACTTGATATTAAATTTACCTTCCCAAGGCAGACAACAAAAAAAAAATTTGCCGCCGATTTTAATTGGCGCTCATTATGATGGCGTTCCAGGAACAGTAGCGGCTGATGATAATGCCACAGGTGTGGCAGTGTTGCTGGAATTAGCCAGAAAGTTTGCTGCCCAACCGATAAGATATCCCTTAAGGCTAGTTGCTTTCGATATGGAAGAATACGGCTTGCTGGGTAGTGCTGATTATGCAGCCCTGTTGCACGAACAAAAGCAACAGCTACGGTTAATGATCTCCCTAGAAATGCTGGGTTATACCGATTCTACACCTGGTTCGCAAAACTACCCCCCTCCTCTGGAACGCTTCTACCCAGACAGAGGCGATTTTATTGCTTTAATTGGCAATTTGCGAACATTGCCTGATTTAATTGGCATGAGCCGGAATATTCGCAAAGCTGGCGTACCTAGTCAATGGCTACCTGTGCCGAATCGAGGTTTAATAGTTCCCCAAACCAGACTTAGCGATCATGCACCTTTTTGGGATTTGGGTTATCCGGCAATGATGGTAACAGATACGGCATTCTTGCGAAATCCCCATTATCACAAACCTAGTGATGCGATCGCTACTTTAGATTTAGATTTTCTTCGCGGTGTATGTGAAGGGTTGGAAATTGCAATTCGGCGCTTGTGAAAATATTAGACATGTCCAAAAATTAAATATGCATTATCCAAAACCCTTGTCTTGACGTAGCAGTGCTACGTCTCTACGTTCTTTTTGACTAGATGCCCAATCCAGTTGTTACCAATTACCACTTTGTGACTATGAGGATTGTACAAATTGACACGAAACAATGAGGCTAATGAATGCCAAGATCAAAAAAAGGATGCCCTAAGGATATTAAAAGTACTATGCCAGAATTACACCAATCAATTGCCCAGCATTACCACGAACGGACTAAATACAACCCTGAGACTCTCGCCTCTAAAAATCACGAGTTAGACTGGGCTAAACAGCCAGTGCCTTTCAAAGAGTACAAAATTGGCTCTACTTTTGATCTCAAACCCTATATCCAAGAAAAAACAGAGGGATTTGCTAATAACCCAGATGCTCAATGGTGGCAAAGACTTTCGCGCCTGTTGTTTCGTAGCTATGGATTGACGGCGAGAATGCCTTCTATGGGTAGCGCGGTGTATTTACGTGCTGCTCCCAGTGCAGGGGGATTGTACCCGGCTGAGGTGTATGTGGTTTCCCGTGGCACGGCGTTATTGCCACCCGGACTATATAATTACCAGTGTCGGACTCATTCTCTCATGCATTATTGGGAAAGTGATGTTTGGCAAAATCTGCAATCGGCTTGTTTCTGGCATCCTTCTCTAGAAAATACCCAACTAGCAATTATTGTGACTGCGGTTTTCTATCGTTCTGCTTGGCGATATGAAGATCGGGCTTATCGGCGGATTTTTCTAGATACGGGACACCTGTTGGGTAATATCGAGTTAGCTGGTGCGATTACTGATTATCGCCCCCACTTAATCGGCGGTTTTGTGGATGAATCGGTAAACGATCTGCTTTATATCGATCCGCAACAAGAAGGTGCGATCGCTGTCTTACCTCTAGCAGATTTGTTAGATATCAATCAAAATTTACCATTGGGATGTACTGCTTTACCTTCGGCTACCGAAACCAGTTATCCCGAAATTCCCGATGGTGAATTGCTGACGTATTTCCATCGACACACCCAGATCCAATCAGGTGTAACTGGCAATCTCAATCTACCAACTATCAAACAAGAAAAATCTTTGGAGGATAAATATAACTTTCCTTTCTGTTTGAAAATTCCCACCAACACTGCGCCGATAAACTGGGGACAAAAGCTGTCAGAATTGGAAACCACTATGTATAAGCGACGCTCTACCCGCGCTTATAATGGTGATGATTTAACTTTCGATGAATTAAAAGGTTTACTCGATTTCACTTACCAACCCCGAAATTACATCGACCAAAGTTTAGATATTTCTCCAGATTACTTTGATTTGAATTTAATAGAAACATTTATTGCTGTTTCCGGAGTCAAAGGATTGGAGGCAGGTTGTTATTATTACGCACCCAAAGCCCAAGAATTACGCCAAATTCGCTTTAAAAACTTTCGGCGAGAGTTACATTTTCTCTGTTTGGGGCAAGAATTAGGGCGGGATGCAGCAGCAGTGTTGTTTCATACAGCCGATTTGAAAGCTGCGATCGCCCAATATGGCGATCGCGTTTACCGTTACTTACATCTGGATGCTGGCCATTTAGGACAACGCTTGAATTTAGCAGCCATCCATCTGAATGTAGGTGTAAGTGGTATCGGTGGTTTCTTTGATGACCAAGTAAATGAAGTTTTGGGTATCCCTGCTGATGAAGCTGTTCTATATATCACTACTTTGGGACGCCCAAGATAAAAATAATCCTACAGGCGCAAAGAATGCAGAGAGTTTTTTTCTGTGTTCTTTGCGTATATGTACAAGTTATCTTTACTTAGTGTAAACTATCAAACATACTTTACACCGTCAGATTCCTATGAAGATTGAACCAACATATACTTATTTCAAAAGTGTTTTTGAATACATATTCTTGGTTGATATTTCTAAATATTAAAAAGAGTAGATGTTGCTCTCAAGGTTTTTTATCGAGAAATTAAGTAGGTAGACGTAATTAAATATAAGAAAAAACCTCACCCTCAATCCCTCTCTGTGAGTTCGGAGAGAAAAGCCGGAGGCAGGGTGAGGTTTTATATTTAATTTGACCAACTTACTTAAAATCGCAAATTTAATAGCTCACAAAATTCGCATATTTTACAAAAAATTAATTATGTTTTCAGCTTTAAGCAAATTAAATCTGATATTTAACAAAACTTTTTTCACATAACCACTAATGCTATTTCCAGAAAATGAAAGCCAACGGCGAGAAGTACTTAATCAATATCAAATTTTAGATACGCCACCAGAAGCAATTTTTGATGAATTAGCTCAACTAGCTGCTAACTTTTGTGAAACACCAATCGCTCTTATTAGCCTAGTTGATGCAGAACGGGAATGGTTCAAGTCAAAAATCGGGTTAACTATATCAGAAGTTCCTCGAAGCATTTCCTTTGGTAGCTATACTATCTTACAAAATCAAATATTAATCATCCCAGACGCGTTGTCAGATGAACGGTTTGCTACAAATCCCCAAGTAATATCAAATCATTATTTCCGCTTTTATGCAGGTGTTGCTCTAATTACCTCCAACGGCTTTGCATTAGGTAGTCTTTGTGTAATTGATTTTGCACCACGAAATTTGACTGTTAAAGAGCAAGTAGCATTACAACAGTTGGCGGGGCAAGTAATGAGATATTTAGATTTACATCGGCAAAAAGTTATTGATGATAGCCAAGACATCACAGAACGTAAGCGAACTGAACTGGTTCTCAAAGCCCAAGCCGAGCGGGAGCAATTAATGCGAGCCCTTGCTCTACGGATTCGTCAATCATTGAATCTCCAAGATATTTTAAATGCAACAGTTCAAGAAGTGCGAAATTTACTTAGGGTTGATCGAGTGGTAGTTTATCAGTTTAACCCAGAGATGAGCAGCACGATTGTGGCGGAATCGGTGAAACCTGGATGGACTGTTTCTTTGGGCATCCAGATTCATGATACGTGTTTTCAAGCAGGCCCAGGAGTGGAGTATTATCAAAGACGCAAAAGAGCGATCGCTAATATTTATGAAGCCGGATTAAGTGATTGCTATATTCGCTTATTAGAACAGTTTGAAGTCAAAGCAAATTTAGTCGTACCCATTTTACTAGAAGTAAGTTTTCAAAACCCAGGTTCTCAGCTTTGGGGTTTACTGATTGCTCACCAATGCTCTGGTTTTTACCAGTGGGAAGAAAATCAATTAGATTTGCTCGATCAACTGACAGTCCAATTAGCGATCGCAATTCAACAATCCAGCATCCTTGAGCAAGCTAAAATTGAACTTATTCAAAGACAAAATGCTCAAGTAAAGCTAAAAAATGCCCTAGCTGAAAAAGAAGTTCTATTAAAGGAAGTGCATCATCGAGTTAAAAATAATTTGCAAATTGTCTCTAGTTTATTACAACTCCAGTCTCAAACACTCAAAGACCCAGAAGCCATCAAAGTTCTTCGAGAAAGTCAAAATCGAATTGAGTCAATATCTTTAATTCATAAAAATTTATACATTTCTGCTAACATTGAACAAATTGATGTTGGTAACTATATCGATAATTTGGCAGCAAGCTTGCTAATTTCTTACCAAATATGGCCGGGTAAAATTGGTCTAGAAACTGATATAGATTCAGTAATTTTGAATGTTGACCAAGCTATTGCTTGTGGATTAGTTATTAACGAATTAATCTCCAATGCCCTTAAACACGCTTTTCCCAACCAACAAGCAGGCACAATCAGTATTGCTTTACGTAATGTTGGTAATAGTATCGAGATGACTATCCGAGATAATGGAATTGGTTTACCAGATAATTTAGATTGGACAACTACTGATTCTTTGGGACTATCGTTAGTATATGACTTGGTTATAGAACAACTCGAAGGCGACATTACTATAGAACGCAATCATGGAACAGTATTTAAGATTAAATTCACGCAGTTAACTTTGCATTAGTAAATATCAAATGGCCCAAGCTAGGATTTTAGTCGTTGAAGATGAAGTGATTGTGGCTAGAACTATTGCCAGCCAACTCAGACAACTAGGATACATTGTTACGGGTACAGCTTCATCTGGAAAAGTTGCCATTGCCAAGGCATGGGAAACTCAACCAGAGCTAGTATTAATGGATATTATTCTTAAAGGTGAAATGGACGGTATTGCTACTGCCAGTCTTATTCGTGAGCAGTTAGACGTTCCTATAATTTTTTTAACCGCTTATGGTGACGATCATACTTTAGAAAGAGCCAAAATTACCCAACCTTTCGGATATATCGTTAAACCCTTTACTATAAGAGATTTAAAAATAGCGATCGAAATTGGTCTTCTAAAACACCAATTAGAGCGTGAACTACGAGAGAATCGAGATCAGTTAGCAACGCTTTTAAACTCAATGAGTGATGCTGTAATCGCTACAGATGACCAGGGAATAATCACATTCATGAATCCCGCAGCTGAGGCGTTGACTGGCTGGGAGCAAAAAGATGCTTTAGGAAATGAGGCGGCGAAAATTTTTCATATTGTCGATGAAGTTACAGGGACTACATTAGAAAACCCAGTCACAAAAGTGCTGCGAGATCAACAGGTTGTTTATTTAGGGGAATTCACATCTCTGATTACAAGAGAGGGCAAAAGAGTTCCAATTGGTGATAGTGCTTCACCACTAAAGCCACGACTTAATCAGATAAATGGTGTAGTAGTTGTTTTTTGGGATCTTAGCGAACGACACCAAACAAAATTGCTAGAGCAAGCATTAAAGAAAGAGCAAGAACTTAATCGTCTCAAGTCCTTATTTATCTCTACCGTATCTCATGAGTTCCGTAATCCCCTGACTGTTATTCAAACAGCAGTAGAACTCATAGAAATGCAAGGAGCGAATTTGACAGATGCGAAAAGAGGCATTTATTTAAAGCGAATTCAAGGTGCTGTGCAATCTCTAGAAAAACTGATGGAAGAAGTGTTGTTTATGGGTCGAGCAGAAGCAGAAAAACTCGTATGCAACCCTGCTAAACTTAACTTAGAAAAATTCTGTCGAGAGTTAATCGAAGATTTTTCTATTGTTGAAAGTAGCCTGTATGAAATTGTTTTTACCTGTCAGAGCGATCGCACCGACGCTGTAATGGATGAAGGACTCTTGCATTACCTGTTTGAAAATCTTCTCTCAAACGCGGTTAAATATTCCCCGACAGGTGGCAAGATTCAGTTTGATTTAATCTGCAACCCGATTGAGAAAGTAGCAATTTTTTATATTCAAGACCAAGGTATAGGGATTCCCGAACCAGACCAAGCGCGACTTTTTGAGTCATTCTACCGAGCCTCAAATGTCCAATCAATTCACGGTACTGGATTGGGGTTAGTAATCGTTAAAAGGTGCGTTGATGCCCATAGAGGTGAAATCAGCGTCACAAGTCAAGTTGGAGTCGGTACTACATTTACAGTAATTTTGCCCTTAAATTCGGAATTACCCTTGACTGAAGCTAAGTAGCTAGACAAGATAAAACCAAACTATGTAACGAAAAGTAAAATCTTTGTATTTGGCTCGTAGTTGCGCTGTCTTCGCTTTAACGCAACTACGAGCCAGTGATGATTATTTTCGCCCACTTACTTAATGAATGATAAGTAGGTAGACAAGATAAAACCAAACTATGTAACGAAAAGTAAAATCTCTGTATTTGGCTCGTAGTTGCGCTGTCTTCGCTTTAACGCAACTACAAGCCAGTGATGATTATTTGCGCCCACTTACTTAGCATTTAAAACTCGCTTTTTTAATTAACCCACATCCCGATTTTTGGCATTAAGAACTTGGGTTTGGTAGTGCCGCCATTTTGCCTGCTGACGCGCTTTTTTCTCCTCGGTAAGGCTATCAAAACAATAGGGACAGGAGATACCTTGTTCATACTTTGGAGATACCTTATCTGACTCAGAAATCGCATATCCACAACAGAAGCACCGCTCAGAACTTCCTTCCTCCAACCCATGACTGACAGCTATGCGATCGTCAAAGACAAAACATTCCCCTTCCCATAAACTTTCCTGGGCTGGAACTTCCTCTAAATACTTGAGAATGCCGCCCTTGAGATGATAAACTTCTGCAAAGCCTTGGGCAAGCATGAAGGATGAGGCTTTTTCACAGCGAATGCCACCCGTACAAAACAGAGCAACCTTTTTGTGTTTAGTTGGGTCAAGGTGGCGTAGCACATAATCAGGGAATTCCCGGAATGAGCCAGTTTGGGGATTTTCTGCTCTTTGGAAAGTACCGATATTCACCTCATAATCATTGCGGGTGTCAATCACTGTTACTTCTGGATCGCAAATCAAATCATTCCATTCCTGAGGACTGACATAAGTGCCAACTTGTTCACTTGGGTCAATTTCAGGCAATCCCAAAGTAACAATTTCAGGCTTCAACCGCACCTTCATTCGCTCAAAGGGCGGGGTTTCGGTATAGGACTCTTTGTATTCTAGGTCTGCTAGACGAGGGTCAGTACGCAAAAACCAAAGAACAGAATCAATCGCCTGACGCGAACCCGCAATTGTACCGTTAATGCCTTCTTGTGCAAGTAAAATTGTCCCTTTGACACCCTGCGTTTGGCAGTAAGACAGCAAGGGATCTCGCTTCTCGGCAAAATCTGGCAACTTGACAAATTTATACAGTGCTGCAACAACTTGGATATTTTCTGGCTTCATCCCTTTGGTAGTGGAACAATCTAAGTTAGAATAACTTCGAGAATTAAACTTACCTACTATTTTAACTTTATGGGAGTTTAGCTCAGTTGGTAGAGCGCCTGCTTTGCAAGCAGGATGTCAGCGTTTCGAGTCCGCTAATCTCCATTGGATATAATTTATCTTAATTTGCGATGCCTGCGGCGGGTTACGCCTATGCATATACAATTTCAATCAAAAGCCCATTTTTTAATATGGAATGGGCTTATTTTCCTTGGTAGGCAAAGAGTTAGGAAAGAGGAAAATTAGTATTGCATTTAATTGTCCCTATCCAAAGCCGTATTTATACCAATTCACGAAAATCCTGATAGATATCGATTTCTTGTAGGGGTCAGGCATTGCCTGTCCTCTAAGTAAGTGGGTCAAATTAAATATAAAACCTCACGCTCAATCCGGCTTACCTCTCCAAAGCATCAAAGAGTGATTGAGAGTGAGGTTTGATCTTATATTTAATTATGCCTACTTACTTATAATAAACGTCTATAGCAGTACTATTTGATTCGGGAAAAATATAAAATTTGAAAACGAACCGCAAAGTACGCTAAGAGCGCAAAGGAAGAAAGAAGAAAGAAGAAAGAGATATATAATTTTCACAAATGATTTAGGATTGCTATATAGGTTGGCATCATCCAGAGCGAGTTAATCAAAGTTTGGGATCTATCTACTTAGGAGGTTGTTTGAAAAAGCGTCCATTCGGGTTAGTGGCAATTGTTTTCTACAAATCATTTGCTGCCTTGCTGCTTATGGTTACTTCGATCACTTTATTATTGACATTAAAAAATTATCAAACTCTAGAGGTGTTTTCAGACAACTATGCTTTAGAAGGTAAATCGATAATTATTGATTGGCTTTTAAATAAAGTTCTCAATTTAAATCCTCGAACCTTGGCATTTAGCGGTATTGGAACAGGAGTCTATGCTATTGTTACTGGTATTGAAGCCGTTGGCTTATGGTACCAAAAGCGTTGGGCGCATGTCTTGGTGTTGGGACTTGTCGGTATCAGTATTCCGCCAGAGATTTATGAATTAATTCGGGGGATTTCTCCGGTAAAAATATTGGTTTTTTTGTTAAACTTGGGAGTGTTTGGCTATTTATTCCAAAATTTTCCTAAACATCGAAAATAATTTTTATCAAATAAGTGGCTTGCGGCACACAGACTTCTCTTGGGGTTTACGCAAAACCAAGACCCCACGTTGTACAATCGCTATAAATACAATCTGGAGAGCCACTTGCCTAGATCGATTCAGTCTACTCAACCACCATTAAAATTCATTCCCCAACGGTTGAACTCGCTGGTACTCCAGATTGTTCGGTGGTTGCTGCCGATCGCACTACGGTTTCGCACTCGTCCTTGGCTAACGGCTGGTATTGTGCGTGTTGAAGCCAAGAATGTTGAAGTATTAGCTGAACTTTATCAGCAATTTCAGGCTGGAAAAATTCGCTTTTTGCTGGCATTTCGTCACCCAGAGGTAGAAGATCCTCTTTGTATGCTGTATTTACTTTCCCGCATTGTGCCACAGGTTGCTCGTCAGAAAGGTATTACACTGCGATCGCTTGTTCACAGCTATTTTCTCTACGATCGCGGGATGACAGTTTGGGCTGGAAAGTGGCTGGGTTGGTTGTTTTCTCGGATAGGAGGTGTACCGGTTCATCGGGGTAGGCGACTAGATCGCCAAGCTATTCAAACTGCACGGGAGTTGTTTGCTAATGGCGAACTACCGATCGCAGTGGCACCCGAAGGCGGTACTAATGGTCATAGTGGTATTGTTAGCCCCTTGGAACCTGGTGTTGCTCAAATGGGGTTCTGGTGTGTAGAAGACTTGCAAAAAGCCAATCGGACTGAGACTGTAATCATTGTACCGATCGCTATCCAGTATCGCTACGTTGAGCCACCTTGGTCTAAACTGGATTGGCTCCTCAGTAAGTTAGAAGCTGATAGTGGCTTGAAAGTTTTGGAAATTGAGCAAGGCGAAGGCGAAGAGATTTACTATCAACGCCTCTGGAGGTTGGCTGAATATCTGATTACCGAGATGGAAGAGTTTTATCGTCGCTTCTATCATCAAGATATCCCAAAAACCATCTCAACTGATGAATCTGCTAGTCCTAATCAGGTGTTGATTGCTCGACTGCATCGGTTACTGGATAAGGCTTTACAAGTTGCTGAACAATATTTTGGAGTTCAAGCGCAGGGAAATTCCATCGATCGCTGTCGTCGCTTAGAAGAGGCTGGCTGGAATTACATTTATCGGGAAGATTTGCCAGATATCGACGCTTTACCACCCTTTAAACGCGGTTTGGCAGACTGGATTGCCCAAGAAGCAGACTTGCGAATGCGACACATGCGGATAGTGGAAAGTTTTGTTGCAGTCACAGCTACTTATATTCAGGAACAACCGACGGCAGAACGGTTTGCAGAAACAGCTTTGCTTGTATTCGATATGCTTTCTAGAATTCAGGATACAACACTTCCGGGGCGACCTCGCTTAGGTTTGCGAGAGACACAAATCACTGTAGGGGAGCCAATTTCAGTAACCGAACGCTGGAAAAATTGCCAGGGCGATCGCTTGGCGGCTAGACAAGGTGTGAGCGATTTGACGAAAGATTTACAAATCGCTTTAGAGAAGATGATTGGATAACGAAAATTATAAGATTTTTTAGCTCAATAGACATCGCCAGAAATTAAATATGCGTAACCTGAAACCCTTGTAGAGACGCGAAATTTCTCGTCTCTACATTCATTGTCGGAGATGTCTATTTGCCCTGACTCAAGGGTAATATAGCGGTTCCCAGTTGAGTGAGGTACAAGAACCCCACCCCCAACCCCTAAGAGCAAGCGATGAAGGGGCTATGATGTACCTCATGCGATCAGGAAACGCTATATCTGCTGCTTAAGATTTGTAAAGCAGAGAATTTCTATCTCCGATCGCTACAAAATATTAACTCGCGGCTAAATTGCCCCAACCGACATAGGGTAATTTTGCAGCCGTTACCCGAACTTGGTCAGCATTGGCGACCAACTGACCGCAAGCGTCCCAGGTTCCAGAAATAAATGTGCTTCTTGTGCCTTCACCGATCGCAACTGGGGCGGTGTAATCACCAATTTGCACTTGCAAGGTTTCCAGATTTACTGTCACGGCGGCTTGGGGATTGACAGCGACTAAATCTTGTAGTTGTTTAACACTAACAGCATCGGCTGTCACACAAGGTATGCCCATTGCCACACAGTTACCGAAAAAGATTTCGGCAAAGCTTTCACCGATTAAAGCTTCGATTCCCCATTTTGCGATCGCTTGGGGTGCATGTTCCCGTGATGAACCACAGCCAAAATTTCTATTGACTATTAAAATATTCGCCCCTTGATATTGGGGTTGGTCAAAGGCATGTTCACCTTTAAGTGCTGTCCGGTCATCAATAAATGCGCCTTCACCTAATCCATCAAAGGTAACGGCTTTCAAATATCGCGCCGGAATGATGCGATCGGTATCTATATCATTGCCCACTAAGGGTATACCACGCCCTGAAACTGTTTTTACTTCACTCACCATAAACTTTATTTACCTATCATTTCACTGACAGCCGATTAATTTCTACAAATGACCAATGACAAATGACAAATGACCAATGACCAATGACCAATGACCAATGACCAATGACCAATGACCAATGACCAATGACCAATGACCAATGACCAATGACCAATGACCAATG
>NZ_JBALCW010000117.1:0-35259 GCF_036917635.1 Nostoc sp. | reverse complement strand
CTATAGCCGATATATCCAGATTATCTGCGGTTTCCATCTGAATATAAGTGGATGTGGCGACATCCTCAAACAATAGTTGCGGATTTTCATCGAAACCGAGCAAATCATCTGGCTGTACTTGAAGTGATGCTAAATCTGAAGTTTCCCCAAAACTGTTATCTAAAGAATTTTCTATAGCCGATATATCCAGATTATCTGCGGTTTCCATCTGAATATAAGTGGATGTGGCGACATCCTCAAACAATAGTTGCGGATTTTCATCGAAATAGCCAAATAAATCATCTGGCTGTACTTGAAGTGATGCTAAATCTAAAGTTTCCCCAAAACTGTTATCTAGAGAATTTTCTATAGCCGATATATTCGCAGTATTATCTGTGGAGTCTGTAGCGACATCATCAAACAATAGTTGTGGATTTTCATCGAAATAGCCGAATAAATCATCTGACTGTGCTTGAAGTGATGCTAAATCTGAAGTTTCTCCAAAACTGTTATCTAGAGAATTTTCTATAGTCGATATATCCACAGTATTTTCTGTGGTTTCCATCTGAATATAGGTGGATGTAGCTATATCCTCAAACAGCAGTTGCGGATTTTCATCGAAAGGGTTGAATGAATCAAGTTCCAGATCAACAGCAGATATCTCTGGGGGCTGATTAGTAAATTCTGGAGCAAAATCTAAAGCTTCTGGTTGTTGCGATCGCTTGATAATTTCTTCCCCTAAATGCTGCGCCAACAAAGGCGTTTCCGGCGGGGAAGGCTGTATGCGATCGCTGATTGCAGGGGAAATAGTTGAGTTACTCGCTGCTAACTCATCAAAGAAATCATCTTCAGAATCTGATGATATCAAATCTAGCTCCTCTTGCTGCTGAAAATTGATATCAAAATCTTCTTCTATGTCAAAACTGGTTATAGGAGAAGGTATTAGCTGCTGACTATCGCTAAAAATGTCATTAGTCGCAGCAAATAAACTCTCCTCTAACGCCCTCTCCACATTTTGCTCAATTAAGGAATCGAATTCATACTGTTCCTCTGTGGTTTCCTGGTTCCAGAAGTTGCTCAGATCATTTTCTGATTCAGAAAACTCAGGTGCTGTTGCTGGAGATGTATCAAATAAATCACTGAGTTCTGGTTCACTTGTAGACAGTAGTGACTGTTCTTCCATTTCAGCAAATAGGTTATCTAAAGACAAACCTGTTTCCTGGGGTAATTCTATGTAGTCACTAGGGGTAATTTCTTCTACCCAATTGGCATTTCTAGTATCTAAGAATAAGTTATCAAAAGTGTTTTGTTGCTTGGTAGATGGTTCCCCAAAGGCGTTCGCCTCTGTTTCTGGTTGAGTTACTTCGCCTGTAGGGAAAAATTCTATATCATCATCATCTAGAGCCAGTGTCAATAAATCTTCAACTACATGGTTTTTGTTGACATCATCAGGCAGGTTTGGATCGCTAGAAATATCAATAAATTCTTGTAAATCCTGGGAAGAAGAGTCTAAATTTAGATCAAGTACGTTAATATCGCTTAACTCTAAAGTCGTAGCAGATGTTTGTTGATTTTGCGGTTCTGAGTTCTCTTTTTCTAGGAAATTTTCGCCAAATAACAGGGATAAATCTTCTGTCGTGGCTGCGATTGTTGGGTGCTGCTTGTTGATTGTGCCTTCATCAAAGGAGAGAAAATCGGATAAATCGCTATGAGCATCCTTAGCGTCAGTGCTGCTAAAATCAATCCCAAAATCATCTGTAGCAACAATATCTAAGGTTTCTTCTTGATGCCAGCTTTCATCTAGTTCGGGAGTTTCACCGTCAAATAAATCGGCAAGGGTATTTAACTCAGCTATTCCTACCTCTGGCCCATTGAGGTCAAGATTACTACTGATTGGATGTACTTCGTCATGTGTGGTGAAACTAAGACTAGTGTGAGTAGCAGCGTTTAGTGGTGTCCCTTGTTGAACATAGGGGCGATCGCCCTTAACGTTGGCGTAGCCGGACGCTGGCGGACTCGTTGGCGCAGCTTCTGGTAGAGAAGAGGCTGCGCGATCGCTAGTATCCTCGTCTAGATTAAGTTCTTCAGTTGTTTGGACTAGGTTAGTTATGACTAACGGCTCAGTGTTAACCGATACAATTGGCTCTGAGGCAGTTGATGATTTTGTTAAAGGTGCAGACTGTTCGTTAAACAAATCTGTGCTAAATTCTAATAACTCAATTTCTGCAAAGTTCAAAAGCGCTTCTAGTTGGTGACTAATTGCAATTTCGGCTTCTCTACCTTGCAGGACTAATTCTTGAGCTTGCTTGATTTCGGTAATGACAATTTTAGCTAACGTCAGATAGGTATTTTCAGGATTACCGATGGCACTGGCTGCTGCTTGACACAAGCCACACCACTTGGACAAGTTCCAAGTTAACCCAAGTCTGACTAACTGGTAACAGCATTCCTGAAGGTTTTGTCGATTTGAGGGTGTTGTTGTTTGCTTAAACAGTTGCAACATTTCCCGCAGTCTTTGCAGCACCTGGGCTTGAAATTCGCCCCAATTATTATTTTCTTTGGCGGTTACTGGCGTTAGCGCAGCGTTGTTTCGCACCTCTTGGGGTGCTACCGACAACGATATTTCTGGAGATTCCTGATTGGTGTCTTCTGCCAAACTGGGAATATCTCGCCGCAGGAAAAGTTCTGTAAGTGTGGAGACATTCTCTAGAGAGGTTGTTTGTAGTTCTGTTGTGCTAGCTACTCTATTTTTTCCTTGTTCTACAAGTAGTTCCAGATGCTGATACAGCCATTGGAAGACCGGCTCCGTTTCTGACATCAAAGTATTAGCTGCATCTTCCGAAAGACCATAAGGGCCGCTCAAATGCTCTAATAGGGCTTTCAGGGTATCAGATACACCGAGAAATAAAGACTCTAACTTTTGGTCAATCTGAACCGGATTATCTTTGAGAATTTTAAAACAATCTTCTAGACGGTGAGAGGTATGCTGGATGCTAGTCAATCCAAGCATCGCCGCTCCTCCTTTGATGGAGTGAGCCGCCCGGAAGACTTCACTGATCATTTCCGGGTCGTTCAGGGTACCCTCTAAATTCAGCAAGCCCTGCTCAATGGTATTCAGGTGATCCCTGGCTTCTTCGATAAAGTAACCCAAAATCCGCTGTTGTTGTTCCGGCAGCATAGCAAAAGTTATGAGTTATAAGTTATGAGTTATGAGTTATGAATCATGAGTTATGAGTTATGAGATGTGAGTTGTGATTTTTATTTCTAACTCCTCACTCCTAACTCCTAACTTTTTTCCCAGTTATGAGTTATGAGATGTGAGTTGTGATTTTTATTTCTAACTCCTCACTCCTAACTCGTAACTTTGTTACCTGGTTTCTGTAGTTTCCACTCGGAAACGTTCAACGGAGGCGATCAAGTCACGGGATACACCTACTAAATGTTGTAGGGCACCTGAAACTCGCTGTGCTTCCTGGGAAGTTTCTTGGGCGGTAAGTTCTACTGATTGCATTACGTGAGCGACGGCGCGGGAGGTTTCAGTTTGTTCTACAGTGTCGCTGGTAATCGAGCGTACAAGAATATCGATGCGATTCGCCACTTGAATAATATTTTCGAGCGATCGCTTGGCTTCTTCTGCCAATTTTGTCCCTTTAATTACTTGTTGTGTGCCTTCTTCCATCGCGGTCATTACAGAGCCTGTTTCGCTTTGGATTTGCATCACAATTTGTTCAATTTCCTTCAAGGATTTAGCAGATTTGTCTGCTAACTGGCGCACTTCGTCTGCTACGATCGCAAACCCGCGTCCAGCTTCTCCTGCCCTTGCCGCCTCAATACTAGCATTGAGTGCCAGTAAGTTTGTTCTGGAAGCAATTTGAGAAATCAACGCCACAATTTTAGAAATTTCTTGAGAAGATTCCGCTAACCGTTTCACTTTTCGAGTGGTTTCGGCAACGGTTTCTCGAATTTCTAAAATCCCCGCCACAGTATTTTCTACTGCTTCGCCACCTTTGAGAGCGATCGTGCTAGCATCACGAGCAACGGTTTCAGCTTCCCGCGCCGCCTCTGCTACCCGTTGAATCGAGTCTGTCATTACCTGTACAGAATTTAGCGTCACTGCCAATTCTTCTGCTTGGCGCAAAGCATCACTAGATAAGGCTCTAGCAAAAGTTTCAGAGTTGGTTGCACCTTTTGTTACATCCTTCGCCGCCACTTTTACCTGTTGTACAATATCCCGCAAGTTTTGAATTGTCAGGTTAAAAGCGTCAGCTACCGCTCCCAATACGTCGGCTGTAACTTCAGCTTGGACTGTTAAATCACCTCTAGCAGCTCCTTCCACATCATCCAAGAGGCGAATTACCTGGCGTTGCAGGTTTTCTTTGGCTTCCTCTTGTTCATCGGCTTTCCGTTGGGCTTCACTTGTAGTCGTGAAAATTACCCGCGCCATTTCATTAAAGCCAGTAGCTAAATGTCCCAATTCATCTTCGGAAAATACTGTGGCTTGAGCATTCAAATTTCCTTGACGTACAGCCTCAAACTGAGCTTGGAGATCGTTCGTTGTGCGCCGAATTTGTTTGAGTGCAAGATTCCCCATAACGCCTGCGGTAG
Source organism: Nostoc sp. (assembly GCF_036917635.1). GTDB lineage: Bacteria > Cyanobacteriota > Cyanobacteriia > Cyanobacteriales > Nostocaceae > Nostoc. The sequence continues at coordinate 30,675 of NZ_JBALCW010000117.1, read as the reverse complement.
CAAAACCTGCAATCCCAGCTGCAAGTGACATTGCCCAACCTGTGTTTCGTACTGATTCTCGTTGTTGGGCTGGCGAGAATGTGGTAGCGACAAAGCTAACTGTGGCTACAACCAGCGCCGAAACAATGCCCACACTTCCAGCAATTAACCATTGTTTCCTTTCTATGGAGGCATTTTCTAATGGTGCTAACCATCCTTGCTCAACGCTGACGCTGGGTTCTAGTTTTGAGACATCTGTTTGGCTAAAGACTGGAACTCCTTCATGGGAACCAGTCATGGTGAATAATTCCTCTTCGCGATCGGCTGCACTACTTGCAGAAGCCTCCACGACTGGAGAGCGTCCACTCCCACTGGTGATTTCTGATGGAGCAGAATGCATTGCTCCCTCGCCGAAGTGAGAATCTCCTTCGAGCAGGTCAAATCCTGGAATATTACCTAAATCATCAAATTCTTCAAAGTCATCTAAAAATTCTATATTGCTTTTAGAATTTTCTCCATTCAGTATATTGTTTGAGTCTTCATAAGGGCTTAACCCCTCTGAGCCAAAGGCAGACTCAAATGCTTCCATATCAAAATTATCATCGTCATCAAAGCTATTTTTACCGATAACTTCGCCTGATTTAAGCTCCTTTTCTTTTTTAGGTAGATTGCTGCTAAAAGATGAAGCCTCATCAGATAAATCTGGCACAAAGGCTTCTTCTGCTGCAAAACTTTTTGACTTCAACCAATCGGGTGCTTTGGTTTCCGGCAAATCATATTGAATATTGTTATTTTTTGAGGCACTCTTTTTAACTTCTTGAACAAGAATTAAAGTTTCGTCTCCTAAAGTAGAGTTTGTATATTCTAAGTTGCCAAAATTAGGCTCTGGAGAATTTGGCTCACTCAACAAATCAGGTAAATTATTCTCGTGATTCCCAGTTTTGGAATTAGAATATGAAGAGTTATTATTGTCAATAGCTGAATTTCCGTAATCAGAATTTATCCTAGTATCTGAAAAATGAGTATTTTCTAATGATTCTTCGTGACTTTCTTCTGATACATCTTCCTGCCAAAAAGTAGGCAACTCTAATTCTGTTTTTTGATCAAAATTGCTGCTATTTAACTCTTTTTCGTGTAATTCTTCATTGAATGCAAAAGGATCGTCACCAAAAGCTGTAGAAGAATCTGATATTTTTCTTGTTCCAAGAGTATCTTCTGTTGCTATATCAAATGGGCTTTTGGAAGATAGTTCTTCACCGTCATTTACAGTTTCTTGATGCTCTCCAAAAAAGTTCAAATCAAGGTTATTGCTGTCAAACTCCTCAGTAGATCCTAAATGTTCTAATTCTTGTTCGTTATATGCCAGTGCATCAGACATCTCTGGGGAATTGATTTGCTCTTGACTATCTGATGTATCAATCTCCCCACCGAATGATTGTAAATATTGATTGATATTCTCAATTCCATTATTGGCAAAACCAATAATTTCTTGATCGTCAGTCAAGTGTAATACCTGTTGATATTCTTCTTTGGCGACATCATACTGCTGTAAAACATAGTAGATGTGACCCCTTAACAAATGGGAATTAGGGTCATTTGGTAAATTTTGCACCACTTGGTCAACTAAAGTGGCGGCAACCTCATAATTCCTTTGAACATAGGCGGTCATCGCCTGTTGATATGTTGGCTCGTAATTATCAATACTTGCTGCCATTTCCTCCTCCAATTTCATCCTGCCCACCTAGCACTCCGTAAAATTGCCATTTGATCGAGCAGTCGCAGACACTGATTGTTTTTAGCATCTAATAACCACTCTCCACGTAAAAAAGGAGCCATAGTATCTGGAACACTAGTTGGTGGCATGAGATTCTGGACATCCAACCAGTCCATGCCACCAATTTCCTCTACTGCTAAACCCACTATTGTGTCTTGCTCTTCAACAGCAATCACCGGAATTTCAGCTCTATCCGTGTTTAATGCACTTGTTTCCCCAAGAAATTGACCCAAATCAGCCACCCAAATAACTCGACCTCGTAAATTTAGAGTACCCAAAAGTAAAGGAGAAGCATTAGGAATCGGGGTGATTCTATCAGGACTTAGTTCAATTACCTCCCGAATGCCAGTTGCTTGTAGTGCAAACTCCTGATGCGAGGGAATGTAAAACCTCAAATGTAACTCACCTTCAGGACTTTCTACTTGTAATTCTGGTCGGAAATGGTCTTGACCACTGCCACTTAAAAAGTCCGGTTTGCTGACCATATTGTTTTTGTCCTTATCCTCGCAGCAGTTGTTTGACTGTTCCTACCAACTCGGTTGGTTGAAATGGTTTGGCTATGTAGGCGTCTGCACCCTGCTTCATGCCCCAATAGCGATCAAATTCTTCGCCTTTGGAAGAACACATAACCACAGGGACATTTTGGGTTTTTGGATCGGATTTTAAGCGCCGACAAACTTCGTAGCCGTTCATTCGAGGCATGACAATATCCAATACCACTAAATCGGGAGGTGCTACTTGAATTGCCTCCAATGCTTCTAATCCATCACTGGCATGAGTTACTGTTAGGCCAGTTGCTTTCAGGAGGTCTGTAATCATCTCCCTTTGCGCGATACTGTCTTCCACAATCAGAACTGTGCTCATAAGTGTCTATTTACCCCCTGATGTAGACGTTCCTATTTGGAACATTCTTTGATTCCCCCGCAAGTATTAACTGTATAAATTAATTGTATGTTCTCACTATTTTCCTGGATATTGACGTTTCACTAAGTTGGCTGACTCTGTGATAACATCTTTTAACTGATCTTTTAATAGATCAACAAATCTTCTATGTGTTTATATGCCCATGCCCCTCAATTTGGGATAGCGAATCATTGAGCGTCTTTTAGATTTTAGATTTTTCAATCCAAAATCCAAAATCCAGATTCTAAAATTATTCTGCCCAATTCTGAATGCCTTAGTTTCATTGGTTGTTGATATATTTTTCTACGAGCATAAGTAACTCAGTGTCTGTAAATGGTTTTGTTAAATAATCTGTTGCCCCGACCATACTAGCTTTGACTCGATCAATAAATCCATCTTTACCAGTGAGCATGATAATCGGTGTGACCCGAAATGCTCTTGAATGTCGCAGCATAGAGCAAACTTCGTACCCCTCCAATTCCAACATAGCAATGTCGCATAGAATTAAATCCGGTTTGAGTTGAAAAACCAGACTCAGTGCCTCTAAGGGATTGGTGAGAGCGATCGCTTCATAACCTTGTGCTTGTAAGATGGAATTTATAGTCTCACCGATGGCGATCGCATCGTCAATACATACTATTCGCCCCCTGTGTTTTCTCTTCAATTCCTCGTTATCAGTGTGGGCATCTGGTTTAGTATTGTCTGGATATACTAGTTGTAGCCAACTCTGTTGCACATAAGGATATATTGCCTTAGCAACTGTCAAAATGTCTCGGTTAAGATAGCGAGCTAGTTGACGCAAGGATGTTTTACCATCAGCCCAATGTTGTAGCTTACTTACGGTTGCTTCTGGTAGCGAGGATTGTAAATGAACTTTGTCAGATAGCACTGGCAATTGTTCTGGAGACTGAATATGGGGATACAGCTGCTTCCACTCTTGCACCTGCTTGGTAATTTTTGTAACAAATGGCGCAATCTCGAAGGTGTTTAATTGCGGGGCAAGTGCCGCATCCTGATGGAAAATAAAGTTCCCTTGGTGTAAACTTAGCAGGTCAAAGAGAGTTTCATGTACCAAGCCGTGAATAATACTACCAGCGATCTTGGGGTTGATAATATTCCGCTCCAAGAGCGCCCACAGATAGGCATACTCTGGCGCGTCGATTGATGGTAAAGAGGCTATTTGTTTGTCGCTAAGTCGCATCTCGACTCGATAATGAGGTAAATAATCGCTAATTCTGGATAAATTACTCTCACCTTCTTGGCAATAGATAATTTGACCATTGAGGAAAAAGACGAACCAAGAGTGTTGTTTGAGGCGATAAATGCTTGCTCCCTCTCCACCCAGTTTGTTGTTGTGGTGAGAGCTAGTAGCTCTTACCCATAGTTGTCCAGTTCGTTGTCCCAACTCAATCAATTGCAGGATACTGCAAATATCAATTTCATTTAAATTTCCCTGCATTTACCTAAAAAATACTCCTTGTAATGCCGTTAATATTATTTTTAAATGGGTTTGGCCTTAAATTGACACATACAACCAATGTTCCCTACAATCTGTTGCATCCAAAGGAGAATTGCTATAGATTCAGCTATAAAGTTTAATCTTTCGTAATCCACTTTGACAAAGCTAGTGTTAACACGGAAGTCATCATCACCGTCATCAGTACAAAATATAAAGGCGCGACCAACTCACTTTTATAAGTATCAAGACGTAATATCTCGCGTCTATAGTTTTGTCGGTCTTGTTCTCCTAAGCTTTGGTTCAGTGAGACAAGTTAACAGAATTATTTAAGGTATATCCCAAAACATAAACTTTAAGTGCATCAATAAAGGACTAACGGTGTGCTGTATTTAGCAGAATTACAAAAACAGAAAGGTGGTTTACTCAGTGGCGGTGGCAAAACTGAACTAAAACTATTAGCTTGTCAGCGAACTGACCAGAATTGGAGTCCTGTGTCAGAAGAAGTGATTGCGGCTGAGGACGCAAGCAAATTAAATGATGGTGCTTTGGTACTGGTTGAACTGAATCCAAATCGTCAAGTGCAACGGATTCAAGAAGCAGGGCGGCCACTAGTCAACATTTTGCAGAATTTTTCCCGCCAATTGGAGAAATTTAAGCTCAAGGAAGATGAAATTGATCAGTGGAAGCAATCGCTGACGTTTCAGGCGCAAGAGTTGAATCGCCGTGAGATGGACATGGAAGTACGCTCTGAACAGTTGCAACTATTGGAGGATGAATTGCAACAACTGGAGCAGCAAAAACAAGAAGTTGACACATCCCGCCAGGAAATTGAACGGTTACAAACAGAAGTTGAGCGCAACCGCCTAGAATTGGAAGGCGCTTGGGAGCATTTGCGGGGTGAGCAGCGTCGCTTGGAGGAACGTCTTACGGATTTCCAACAGGGGACGGTTTTAGATGAGGAGCAAGGTCGGGTAATGAGTGAGTTACTCGATCGGTTGTCTAGTCGTGTGGCTCCCACGGAAACAGTCAGAGAACACCTGCATCTGGCTTTGGAATTGGTCCAAAAGCAGCAAGCGACTCTTACCCCGCACTGGCAAAAACTGGAGGAGCAAAAAAGTGCGATCGCACAACAGCAAGAAGAAGTCGAGCGTTTGTCACAAACCTTTAGCGATCGCCAAAATGCACTGCAACAAGCACAAAATTCTCTAGTCCAGCACACAGCCCAATTGCAGATAAACACGGCAGACTTTAACAGCAAGCAAGAGTATGCTCGGATAATCAAAGAGCAGCTACGAAACGCCGAGGAGTTATATCAACAGATTCACTCTTTGTCCGCAACGTCTGGTGTAGTTCTCGGACAGCAAGCTGATGTGGAAGCTTTAGAGAAAATGCCTTTAGAAGAACTGCAAAAGATAGTCCAAGATTTGCAGTATAAGTTAGAAATAGATGCTAGCTTTGTTCACGATCAAGAACAAGAATTGAAATATAAACAAGAAGCTATAGAAGAACTCCAAACTAAATTAAATCACGCATCTGACCAAGACCATATCAATTTGGAACTGGAATTAACAGATGAAAAAGATATGTATCAGATGCTAAACTCCAGCTTAGTGGGACAACGCCGCAATATGTTACAGCATCAAAAGTTTCTCAAGCAACACCAAGCTGTATTGCTGCGGCGACAAGGACATACTGTTGTTGATGAAAAAGAGGGTAATAAAGTTAATTTAGAACCGATTCTGTTACAAATTGAAACCCAGCGACAACAATATTCACAGGAAGTTCAAAAGCTGGAACGTGAAATTGATCGGATTGGTTCTGGTATTGAGCTAAATCAGGGAATGATTGACAATCAAACTCACGATTTGGATGAAAAGCGCCAAGAACTCAAAGCGGTGGAGGAAAATTTGCTATCTCTACGAAGAACAACTGCTGAATGCTGTGGTCGGGTGAATCTTTATCAAGAAGCACTACAACCAATTCAGGATTCTTTAGATGGATTACGGCAAAAGCTGCTCTTAATTGGAGAATCTTTGGATCAATTCGAGGAAACTGGTGATTATCAAATCCAAGCGATCGCTCAGTTGCGTCACACTCTCCAAAGTTTGATATCTCAGCCACAATTGTTAGCGTCTTAACAAGTGCTGAGTGCTAAAGGTGGCGGCTTATCCATAAGTATAAGCTGTTGATATTAAACTACAAATACTTAACGCCTGCTCCAATACAGGCCTTAACCCAAAAGGGTAAGTAAGTACAGTATTTCATAAATATGTGACGAAGTGAGCTACTTACTGCTAAGGTTTGGCAAGGCTCGATAACGGTACAAACTTTTGAAATTTTGTACTAAGAAAATAGGAAAAATTTATTTTAGCCCTTGTTAGTAACTAGTTTTTGTCGTCTCAATTTCCGTTTCAGTACGTAGGCTCCACCTAAACTACTGAAAGCTAACATATGTAACCCTGTATAAGATGGTTCAGGAATAGTAACAAATTTAGCATACAGACTTGCTCGATCACTTTTACCTTCAAAAACGCGCAATTGACTAAAAGTTGTTGCACCACCATCCTTACTAAATCCAACTATTTCAAGTCTTGTAAGAGTTCCATCTAAATTAAATGTTGGGCTGGGAAATCTATTTGGCAAAAAGATAGAATCAGCATCTAGATCAAGAACACCTGTATTAAGTGTAGTACTAAGTTTAACTTTAGACGTAAAATTCTGATCGAGTAGACTGGGAATAGTTACACTTATTAAAGTATTAAGCGATACAGAATCAATGAGAGTACCTGTTAATGTGATTCCATTGAAGTAAGTTAAATCTCCTAGTTTAACTAAAGAGTCGTTACTGGTAGAAAATGAATTCCCACTAAATGAAAGCTCATTTGAACCAGTTCCAAAACCGTTAGGAGCGCCCCATTGGAATACATTACCAAAACCTGAGAATACAGCGTTAGGGTTCTCCGCCCCTGCTTCGGGATTTATCCAAGTCCCACTAGAAGAACCAGCAATAGTTATAGCTTGTGCTTGATAAGACCAACTAACTGCTGTTACAGTAACCACAATAGTAGATAGGACGTTGCTAACAGATAAATTTAGTTGAAACACCTGATCACCTCAGTATTTTTTTGGAATTACATAATACCGGGTGTATGATATAGTTAACAATAAAAATTGTCAACTAATTAAATATAATGTTAGTAGTCATGAAATATACTAACAATCAAAATATATAATTGGTATTGGCACTCAAAATTATTTGAGATAGATCCAATCGCCTTCTACTTGAGCGATCGCACCACCAGGAAATGGAGCCGTTTGCGATCGCTCAGTTGCTTCATACTCTCCAAAGTTTAATGCCTCAGCCAGAATTACTAGTGAAGTGATAGCCAAAGCGTTATCAAAAAACCGAGAGGAAGTAACTAACTTTCTATTTGTCTCTATTAGGGTGTGGGTGCAGAAATTGGATGTTTTCTTGCGTAGTAAACAACGACTTTCAACTGTTTTTCATCAGGAACATAAAATACTCTGTCCGCTTTTGTTACCTCATATTCCCATGCCCCTTTATAGGGTTTGCCCTTCAAAGGGAAAACACGCCCAGGCTGTCTGGTGGTTGGTGCAGTACATAAATCCTCATAACAACGACGTGTGTTTTCTGGATGGCGCTGCATTAAAGCTTCCCAGTCCCGATTCACTCGACGATTTTTAGCTACTACCAACCAAGTGCTTTCTATCTCAGATAATGCTGGAGCCGTCAGTTTAACTTCTGGCGGCTCCACATTCTCTACTATTGCATTTTCTGGGGGATTGTCTGACATACTCTCTCACACGGCACAAGAAGCAGATGGTTTGGCTAATGGTACTTCATCAGTTTCCGCATTAAAAGCTGCTAACAGTTCAGGGCTGGCGATCGCAATGGCGCTTTCGTGCCATTCATGGATGAGCGCGTCAATCATCTCCCATGCTGTAGGAGAAGAATCTATCAACCGAAAAGCCTCACTTAGCTCGTTGATAAAGTCTTGCAGATCATCTTTTTCAAATACACTCAGCCATCCATAAGGATGTTCCAAGCCGATTTCCTGACCAAGTAACAAAGAAAAAGCGACGGTTAATGCTTCAAACACAGCTTTACTCTGTGTTGCTGCCTTCACGAGAAAAGTTACTTCCTCCCGGCGCAACAAAGCAAAAGATTGATCGTTGCGAGTAATTGTTACTGGATGTTCTAAAGCTTTGTCCAGAACTCGCCCAGGCTGACGATTCAACTCAGTGGCTGTAATTAGCTCATCTGAGTAGATATTGCCGAAAGTCCCAATAGACATAGGATATACGTTTTCAGTCAACGCCGATTCAATCAAATCAATGAGTTTACACGTATAATTATACGTAATATTCATCAGGGGTGAATAATGATTAAAGCTCTGGGCGCTGGAACTCCCTTCACAAAAAAATGTTATATTTTTAAATCCTCATATTAAGAAAAATCGGGATAATATTTTCTGGACAATCAAGAGTCTTTATTTTGTCGAACGAGCCTTGCATTCCCTCATATCGCTTTTAGTCTAAACTCCAGTAACTATTTCAAGCAGATCCAGTCGCCTTCTACTTGAGCGATCGCACCACCAGGAAATGGATCGGTTTGCGATCGGTTCGGCGCTATAATTAAAGCTGTTAATTTTTCGATGTGTTCAAAACTGGGCGCATCAGTCAATATTTGCTGCAATACCTGACGCATCACCCGACGTTGCAACGCCAGTGGTGCTTTCTGCAATACTCGCCGATTTAACCGTAAGGCAATAAGAGGAGCAAGGGAATCTTCATCATCCCCAACGCCCAATAAAATCGCCCCATCCCGCAACTCCTGGGCGGCTTTTTCGAGATATTCCACTTCTGCTTGAAGAAGTTCTGCTGTTTGGGCTAAGGCTGATTCTACTTGGGGATTGAAATTTTGCCGTAAATATGGTATTAGCTCTTGGCGAATACGGTTACGGGCATATTGCAAATCTTGATTAGTGGAATCTTCCCAAATTGGCAATTTAAATTCTTGACAAAATTGCTCTGTTTGTGAGCGAGTAATTTCTAACAGTGGACGCACTAGCATAATGCCTGTATTTAGAGGGCGTTGCCAAGTCAGGGCTTGCAGTCCATCAGCACCAGTACCGCGAATTAAGTTGTAGAGGAGAGTTTCGGCGCGATCGCTTGCGGTGTGTCCTGTAACGATATATTGATAATTATTTGCTTGTGCGATCGCACTTAAAGCTTGATAGCGCCAATCGCGTGCAGCAGCTTCACTATTTATAGGAGCGATCGCTGTTTCTAAATAAAAGGATGTACCCCAAGTTTTAGCTAAATTTTCGACGTGATCAGCATTAGCTTCGGAGTCAGAACGCCAACGATGATCGCAGTGAGCAATACCTAAATCCCATCCCAATTTGGATTGTAAATCTAAAAGTAATTTTATTAAACACAAAGAATCCTGTCCGCCGGAGACAGCGATTAATAGACGCTGGTTGCGTTCAAATAAATGGCGCGATCGGATTGTGCGATGGATTTTTGCGTGTAGAGGAGTCCATACCATTTTTATAACTTCTCATAGTTTTTGGATTTGACTTGCAGCTACAACTTGTTTAACAGTTAACGCTAGTTCCGGGAAAGTGGTAGAGAGAATGCGTTCATTGCCGGTAAACTTTTGGACTTGGTAGTAGACCTCAACCAACTGGTAAAAAATCGTGGGTAGTTTGGGATTACCGAGATAAGCGCGACTAGCGATCGCCAGGACTAGGTGCACCAATGGTTCGCTACTATTATTGGCATTGTGGGTGGTACTGTGGCTTTAGCTGAACAAATCCGCAAATGGTATCAAGAATGGCATAAATCTCATCGAGGAAAACAGTTTGATGTGGTAATTCTTGACCCTGATAGTGGAAACAGGATTTTACAACAATTCAGCACATCCTATTTTATTTGCAAACATCGAAAGACTCAGATCCCCAATTCCTTATTAGATAAATCGGGGATCTTTTGCTCATTGGATATTAATTTTCCACTTGTTTAAGTCTTTGAAAAATTTCATCAAGTGGTGATTCAGAATCCTCTGGACAAAATTCTAAAGCAAGTCTAACTTTTCCTTTTTTCCATCCCTGAGTACTGAATTGCAAAACTTCACAATTTAATCCTTGGGTATACAAATTTACTTCATCTGTTTCTTCGGCTCCAATATATTCTTTAATTGCTGTAATTAAATCACGAACTTTAAAAGTTTTAGCAATATTTAACTTATTAAAAGTGTCTGGTTCTATAGACACAACTTCATCATGGTTTAGTATCTCGAATCCATCTTCCATAAAAATCTCCTGTCAATAAATCTATATTTTCCAGGGATATAACAGTTCATCCGAAATAAAATGATGATTTTATAGATTGAGTGCTGCTCAAATAAAAATTTAGTAATAATTTGATGTCCGGTAAAATTAGCCTATAATTCTCGCGTTCCCCCTCCCCAACCCTCCCCGATGCCTTTGGGAGGGTACGCGGGATGGGTGGGGTAGTTTTATTTAAACGGTTCTTAAAAGAACCAACCGTAAGAATGCAAACCTTTACCCAAAAGATTCACACCGAGATAGCAAACCCAAACCACAACAAAGCCGGTGGCGGCTAAAATTGCTGGACTACGCCCTTGCCAACCGCGAGTGATTCGGGCGTGGAGATAGGCGGCGAACACTAACCAGGTAATTAATGCCCAAGTTTCTTTGGGGTCCCAACTCCAGTAGGAGCCCCAGGCTTCGTTAGCCCAAACGCCACCGGCAATAATACCAATTGTCAGCAGGGGAAATCCTAGCCCAATGATGCGATAGCTGATGTTATCGAGAGTTTCAGCAAGGCTAAGGCGCTGGGGTGAAAGAGGTTCGGAATTTTGGATTTCGGATTTTGGATTTTGGATTGGGGTTGTTGTAACTAAACCCATAACAGCTGTATTACCGTTGCCGTTGCTAGTTGTTTCAAAACGAGCAAAGCCGTTATTTTCGGCAGAAGGGGCTGACGGTTGAGAAATTAGTTCAGATGCTTTGTTTAAGCGGTAGCCGTTGCTGCGATAGCCACCAGTACCGACTGAACTACCTTGTAATTGGATGTTTTGACCGCGAGTCACAATTAAAAAAGCGATCGCTAATAACGCACCCACCATTAAAGCAGAATAACTCAACATCATGACGCTGACATGCATCATCAGCCAATTTGACTTCAAGGCAGGTACTAAGGGTTCTGACACTTGCATTTGGGATGGTAGTGTCAGGGTAGCAAAAGCAGCGATCAACATTGCCACCGGAGCTGTAACAACTCCTACTAAGCGGCTACGGCTACTACTTTCAGCAATCAGATGGACGGTGGTAATTCCCCAAGTTAAGAAAAACAAGGATTCATAGAGATTACTTAAGGGAAAGTAACCAGCTTCGATCCATCGCGCCCCTAGTAGAGTCGCCATGCACAAATTAGCGATCGCCATCCCAGCTGTCCCCAAAGCGGCTAGATAAGGCAGATTCGGAAAAGCCGCTCCTCCCCAGTACACCAGCATTGTTAGGAATAATATGGCAAAGGAGGCATTGTCCAGCCAGTTCTGGAGTACAACCAAATTCATAAAGTCTTCTCTCCGTGGATAATTTAAAATATCGATTCTAACTGTTCTGATCCTATATGCTTAGGGGGGAATGGGACAGGGGAAAGTTGCGAGTTATGAGTTAATTAATTTTTAATACCATTTTCTTTTAAGGTTACTACAGATGATATTGCTCTGATACCAATTCTGTATGAAGATGCGCTAAACCATATTTAACTACAAGAAAGAAAAACGAACCGCAAAGTCCGCAAAGAACACAAAGAAAGAAGAAGTTAAAAGGCTTTGGCGCAGCCTCACAAATAAATGGTATGAGGTAAAGACACACCAGATGCGAAGATTATTGTATGGCAAGATTTTTGATAATTAGTACAACTCCTCACTCCTCACTCCTTCCTCACTCCTAACTCCTCACTCCTAACTCCTAACTCCTAACTCCTCACTCCTCACTCCTCACTCCTCACTCCTCACTCCTAACTCCTCACTCCCCTATCTAACAGAATTGCTCTTATCTCTTATTACTTTCTGGATTAGGCAAGGGAGTCGTATTCCTAAGTTTTTTGAGTGCTATAAAAATGTCGTAGATGTTACTGCGACTGTCGCTGACGGCGGATGTGATCCCAATTGAGCGCGTTGCATCAAGTAAAGTTTGTTGATTGGGAATTAGAGTTGGTAAAGGGAAATTTTTCACAGTTCGTTCCACATCTATGAAAAATTGACCATTTGTCGGATTTGGTTCTGTAGGAACTGTTTGTTGGAAGGGGATCGTGCTTGCTAGTGTGTTGTTGGGTTTGGGAAGAATTTTATCAGTAACGGGAGCGCCCACTACTAGAAAGGCGACATCTCCATCTAACCAACCGTGGGTGGCAGTTAAGGTACCATAGGGTGAAACCCAGTTAACAACGGGTTGTCCGGCGACTTTCGCCGGTTCAACTTGGAACTGGTATTGATTTCTCATCACGTCATCCAGTTGTTTTATTGATGTTTCAGCCGATTGGCGTAGGCTTTGCCCGCCATAGGCATCGCTTGTCTGTACCATAAACACTAAACCCGCACGAAAATCGTTTGGCGAACCTTCTTTTGGAGTAGTAGGAATTACTGATAAGGAAAACTCGCCTTTCATCCAACTAAGCAAATCCTTATCTAAATCGAGAGTGGTAAGAGATTTTATACCACCTCTAAGTTGTTCTGGTGCGATCGGTGAGAGGGGATTTCGCTGAGATGTTAAAACATAATCTCCCCACAACCTCTGTAAGTTTCCCCCCGAAAGCATCATTAAGGTTTCTGCTGGTACGCGGCTTTGCATTTGCCCAGCTTTGTTTTCTACCGCCAGCACCCGTTGACTATTAGGGTTTAACCAAGAAACGCCCTTGAAGCGGATTCCTTCTGCCTCTAAGATCATTGTCCCGGCTAACCCTTGGTTATTTTGCAGTTGAGCCAAAACTTGAGCTGGTATTGGGCGATTTGGAGAAGCTGCGGCTATTTTAGCTGCTGTTGGCACATTTATGTAAAACTGACCAAAGCTTTGGTAGTTGGCAATTTTTGGCAAATTCTCAGCAAAACCCCCTGTTGTGGCTAGAGATGTTTGATTTTTGTAAGCATCGATCGCTCGTTCTGTGGCTTTAGGATTATCAGTTATAACTAAAAAACGCTTATCTAGTAATGCTGCTGAAAAGTTTTCTCCTGCTTGTCCCTCACTTTGTTTAATGGCGATACCTTGATAAATACGGTCAATCCATTTGCCTTGTTTAAGGGTTTTGGGTTGTGCCAAAATGTTTTTGACGATTTCTGGGTTTTTCACTGGTAATACCATTACCATCGACTGCTGATCGCTTGCAGCATCTTCATTGGTGGTAACTGGTTTGGGTGCAGCTTTACTTGCTATTGCTGGGGCAAGAATTGCGATTGTAACCTCATTCCCTACCCAAGGAGCGATATCTTTCTGGAAGTCGTAACCATTCTTAGTGAGAAAGCGATCGCGCAATTCTACTAAATTTCTGTCCAATTCTGCTTGAGTTTCTTTTGTGCCAAACTCCCGCAATTTCTGCCACTGCTGGGGATCTGTTGTCATAGAAACCGCAAACAGGGCATCACTAGGAATAATATTTGCACCTACTAGCAAATCGCTAGAAGATAGTTGTCTCTGGCTTAACAACCAGTATGCTACACTTCCCGCACCAATCAATAGCCCAGCAGTTGAGAGCGTCAGCACCAGAGACGGTTTCTTATTTTTCTTCATCGGAACAGACACAAGAGGCGGTGCCATTGAAACCTATACCTTATACTCGCAAACTTATTACTTGCTTGATTAGTCAAGTACACCAACAGGTTTAACCATTCTTTAGAACAGCTAATTGTATTAAATTTTTCCACACTAGATGTTGATGATACTTCGGTAATCAACCTTCCCTACTCTTTCAAAAGCTGTGTTTTTAGTTCAGTTACCATTTTTAACACGCTTTCTTGAATTTCGTAGGACGTTTCCCTGAGATTAATTCTTTTATCGGAAAGTTTTCGCAAGTAAATCTATTATTTTAAGCAATTTTAGAATATAAGTAACTGGACAAAACTGCAACTCAATTTTAACACTTGGCTTTGCTTGGTTGCGATACGCGATCGCCACCGGAAAGGGCGGGTATGCCATCGCGCCACACGAGCAGTGCAGTATTTTTTTTGACAATGTGGTATAACTTTGCGATACCGTCAGGCCGATCATTTACCTATACTTGCAACTCAAATCCAGGTAATATATCTTCTCCAGAAACAATTGCTGGCATTTGTATAACTTCTACAGCTTTCAAAAGTCGGTAAATTTCAACTCTTGCATCTTGAGGATTAATCAGCCAACCCAACCGCAGACCATTTTTAATGTATTCCTGGATTTTCTCTTGAATCGGTGCAAGGCGATCTGTCTCCGATCGCAGTTCAATCAAAAAGTCGGGTACAAGTGGCGGAAATTTTTTTCGTTGTTCTGGTGTTAAAGCTTCCCACCGCTCCAATTTTACCCAAGCAGCATCAGGAGAACGTTTTGCACCGTTGGGAAGTATAAAGATAGTTGAAGAACTAAAAACTTTCCCTAATTTAGCTTGACGATTCCAAATTTCTAAATCAGCGATCAGTCCAGCTTCTTGATTTCCGCTTTCTCCTCCTACTGGTGGCATAATTATTAATTCTCCGGCTGCATTCATTTCCAGGCTTAAATCACCATTGGCAATACACAATTGATAAAATTGCTCATCCGTTAAATGAGCAATTGGTTCTAGATTTAGCACAACAGTATTCATTCAACTTTTCCTCGTGTCTTTGTTGCTAACATCAGTAGGAAATTCTTGCTTGTTGGAAAATTTATTGAGGTGTAATTTGCAACCCTTCAAATAAGGAATCTTCTAAACTAGATGACTCTATTTTAGAGAGGATGCGATCGCACAACAACCCCAAACCATCACCGAAAACTCATTAGTTTAACGGTACTACTACCAGATTTGATAATCTCATTGTTGCAAAACAAAATTTACGTACTCCGGTACGCTTGGCTTAACGCAAAGCGTACCGGAGGCTCAATTACGAATTATTTTAATTCCATAGCTCCCAAATATTTAGTTAAATAAGGCGAAAAAACTTCATAAATTAACGTTAATGGCTGTCCATGATGCCAAAACAAGTAATGGCGACCCCAAAAAGGCCCAGTTACATCAAAACCAGACTCTAGCGCCGATGAGTCACCATAGTAAATTCCTCGAACATCCCGATACAACTCTGTGCGGAGACGAGCTAAACTTGCCCAAATTGGTAATGAACGATTTTGCAAATACTCATCTACGTGACTAGCTTCCCACCACGAGGTAGCATAGGCTAATCGCTGTCCAGAAGCAGTCCGCAGCCACACTTGTCGCCGTAGTCGCGGCCCTGGGACAGCTTGGATTAAGTCAGGTGCAGCATCCAAGTCTATGCCAATCAATGACATATCAATGACATCTACTTCTACAGGCTTACCTGTAAGCAATTCTAAGTGACGTGTTGGAGAGCCGTCACCCAAAAGCATTAGCTGCCAAGCCGGTGCTAGCTGAGAATGAGGTAAACTTTTTTGAATTACTTCCTCTCCTCCTTGCCAAATCGGAGTGAGGCGATGCCAAGCTGCTGGCTGTGTTAAGTTGTTTGTCGGCGTAAAAGTAATACTCAATGCTTTTTACAAAACTTCACATATCTCTATAAAAGCATAAAAAACCTTAGCTCTACCAAGATTTAAGGGTCAACAGTCTAAGGTATATTGACCCTTGACTATTGACCCTTGATTAATCAACAAAATATGCGGATGGCGAGACTCGAACTCGCAAGGGCATTGCCCACACGCACCTCAAGCGTGCGCGTATACCAATTCCGCCACATCCGCAGGGAATCTCTAAATATAAACTATAGCATAAGAAACTAATTATAGTAAGGTGATATCTAAAGTTATATTCCTCAAAAATATAAATTTCCTCAAGGCTGTATCAGACTGACAGAAATCTAGCGTCTGCACAAGTGATATTAAAAAGGGTAGAGCGACTTTGGGAGATGTGGTGCGATCGCGTACCGCCTTGTCTACGACTGCCTATTGGGCGGCGCAAAAGCCCAGTTTAGTAAGCTAGGCAAGACTTACAGCAGCAATGTTGTTAGTCTGGTAAGACCTGTAGAGGCAGCAAACTCGCATATTGCAGGTTTGCTTAGAATCAGGGTGGCGAATCTCCTGTGATAATTTGAAATAATGCGATCGCCTCGTTTCAAATTGGATAGCGAGAAAATGTCAATCTACTGGTAATGATATCGAAACTAAAAAATGAAGTTTGACAAAATATTAATTGCCAATCGGGGAGAAATCGCCCTTCGCATTCTCCGCGCCTGTGAAGAAATGGGAATTGCAACAGTCGCGGTTCATTCCACTGTTGACCGGAATGCTCTCCACGTCCAGCTTGCTGATGAAGCGGTTTGCATTGGCGAACCTGCTAGCAGTAAAAGTTATTTGAATATTCCCAATATTATTGCTGCCGCATTGACCCGCAATGCGACTGCTATTCACCCAGGTTATGGCTTTCTGGCAGAAAATGCCCGGTTTGCCGAAATCTGTGCTGACCATCATATTGCTTTTATCGGCCCAACTCCAGAAGCTATAAAGCTGATGGGGGATAAATCCACTGCCAAAGAAACCATGCAAAAAGCTGGAGTCCCGACAGTACCAGGTACTGAGGGGTTGGTAGAATCCGAGGAAGAAGGATTAAAATTCGCCAAGCAAATCGGCTATCCAGTCATGATCAAAGCTACAGCCGGTGGTGGCGGACGGGGTATGCGCCTGGTGCGTTCTGAAGATGAATTTGTCAAACTTTTCTTAGCAGCCCAAGGGGAAGCAGGAGCAGCTTTTGGGAATTCTGGCGTTTACATCGAAAAATTTATTGAACGTCCCCGCCACATCGAATTTCAAATTTTGGCGGATAACTACGGTAATGTCATCCACTTAGGCGAACGGGATTGCTCAATTCAGCGCCGCAATCAAAAGCTACTAGAAGAAGCACCAAGTCCGGCTCTTGACCAAGACCTGCGTGAGAAAATGGGACAAGCTGCTGTCAAAGCTGCCCAATTCATCAATTACAGTGGGGCGGGTACTATCGAGTTTCTCTTGGATAGATCCGGTAAATTCTACTTTATGGAAATGAACACCCGGATTCAAGTAGAACATCCTGTAACAGAGATGATTACTGGAATAGATTTAGTTGCCGAACAAATTCGGATTGCCCAAGGGGAAAGACTTAAACTTACGCAAGAGCAAGTAGTATTACGAGGTCATTCAATTGAGTGCCGGATCAACGCTGAAGACCCAGATCATGACTTTCGCCCTTCTCCTGGACGGATTAGTGGCTATCTACCCCCTGGAGGTCCTGGTGTTCGCATTGATTCCCACGTTTACACAGATTACCAAATCCCGCCTTACTACGATTCTTTGATTGGGAAGTTAATTGTTTGGGCCCCAGACCGACCCACTGCTATTAACCGCATGAAACGCGCACTCCGAGAATGTGCCATCACCGGACTACCCACCACCATTGGGTTTCATCAAAGAATTATGGAAACTCCACAATTTTTGCAGGGTAATGTCTATACAAATTTTGTGCAGGAGATGAACGGCTAGGGAGTGGGGAGTGGGGAGTGGGGAGGCAGGGGAGGCAGGGGAGGCAGGGGAGGCAGGGGAGGCAGGGGAGGGAGTTTTGAATGCTGAGTGGGGAATCTCACTTTTTTACTCAGAACTCGGAACTTGGAACTCGGAACTGTTTTGCCCATTCCCAATGCCCAATCCTTAATTCACACGAGATAGCATGGTCAGCAATCCTTGTTGACCTAATAATATTTCTCGCACCAGGCTGAAGATACCAACCCAAATAATAGGTGTAATGTCCACTCCGCCTATAGGTTGTACGAGTTTTCGCAACGGGATTAAAAATGGTTCGGTAGGCCAAGCTATTAAATTAAAGGGCAAACGATTCAGATTCACTTGCGGATACCAAGTAAGAATGATCCGAAATATAAATAAAAATGTCATCACCCCTAATACAGGGCCAAGAATCCAAGCGGTCAGGTCAACACCAGTCATCGGTTTAAGGTACTATCTATCGTAAAGAAAGAAAAACTTAGGCGAACGGCAAGCCGCGCTTCGCTAACGCCACAAAATTTGAAGCTTTGTAAAGCACTTTCATCATCATTTTAACCAAATGCTGCAACTTTCTTCTGGAAGAGAAAAGCAAACTCCCTCACAGCAGTTACCAAGTTTGCGAGTTCAGAGTTATAGGCTTCTCAAGAAAGTAATACACTATTAAAATTAGGATGAAGTGTGTAAAAAAAGGTTTAGAAGTATGACGCCTTCTTTAGCAAATTTTCTTTGGAGTCTGCTATGGGGTACTGCAATTGTTGTAATCCCCGTTACGGTTGGTCTAATTTTCATTAGCCAAAAAGATAAAATTCAGCGTTCATAATGCTTATGAGAGTTAATTAAACTCTCATAACCGATTGTCTGTCAGCTATTTATTATGATTGCACTAAAAGCAGCAGTGTTTGCCGCTAGTGGCAGTTATAGCTGACAGACATAGGTTTTTTTATTTTTCGGTGAACAGCTTCAGAGCTTCTTTGCTAGAGGCTTTGAAGCTTCAATATATAGTGAATAATTACAGTAGTGATTTTAATTGTGACTCGCTAACATAGATTTGATATTGGGAAAACAGCAATGATAAATTTTGGGCTGAACTCAGCCAGTTTTCTGGCTCAGGTAAATTTTGGGGCAAACTCAGCCAGTATTCTAGGAATTTTCCTGGCTGTGGCTGGGGCATCACTGTATTTTCTCCGCACTGTGCGTCCAGAATTGTCACGGGATCAAGATATCTTTTTTGCGGCAGTTGGTTTGCTCTGTGGCTTCATTCTCGTGTTTCAAGGATGGCGCTTAGACCCGATTCTACAATTTGGTCAATTGCTTTTAGTTGGCACAACTGTGTTTTTTGCAGTTGAAAGTATTCGTCTGCGGAGTATAGCGACCCAGCAAGCAAAGCGCAACACTCCAATTGTGGATGATGAGCGAGAGGTAAGCGGAAATTATTCAATGAACCGCAATCGGAAGAAGTATGGGGCTGAGATGGAGGCAGACTTAGATCCACTGCCTTATGAAGACGAGGAAGAACGCCCCTCGCGTCGCCGGATTCAGGGTAGCAGGGATGAGATTTCCACTCGTGATGACTACTACGAGGAACAACCCCCCCGTCGTTCAGAACGCCGCAACAGCAACAGCAGCAGTAGTGAAAGACAGGCTCCACCAACAGATAAAACGCGGCGGCGGACTTCTGGGCGTCCTGTGAATCGCCCTTCTGAAAGCTCTGAAGATGAGAATTGGGGTTCTTCATCTAGGCAAGTTGATGATTGGGAAAGTTCGGGAGGGGAAGTCAGAAAACCTTCTAGGCGTAGTAATAACGGGTCTGGGCGTCCAGAAAGCCGTGAAGATGATGTTACTCCCAGACCAAGAAGGCGTCGTCCAACCACTGACTCAACTCCTCGAAGACCGGGCGAAGACGATGAGGCGATTCCAACTGATTATGTGCCATACAACCCAGTTGAAATGCCAAATGAGCGGCCAAATAATTCGACCGATTTTGATGACGATGTTTAAAACAGTTTGCGTAGAAGTAGGTTTAAAGGCGACGGAAAACAGTTGAGGTGGAAAAATTTACGCCTACATTTTGGCTCCAAAGACCAATTCATTGGAGCCTGGTTTTTGGTTTAACAGGTTTGCTTGCATCTTGTGGTTATAACGATATTTCTATAGGGCCTACTTCCCTCAACAGTCGCTACACCGAGGAGCAACCTGCTTTGAGTGGAAATGGACGCTTTTTAGCTTTTGTATCTAATCGGAATGGTAATCAGCAGCTACTGGTTTTCGATTTGGAGAGGCAACTGTTTATTAGTACACCGGGGATAAACCGAGCGGAGACAATTGCCGAAAGTCCTAGCTTGAGCTATACCGGGCGTTATATTTCTTATCTTACTAGTGACCAAGGTAGACCAGTGGTGGCGCTTTACGATCGCGCTACACAACAGTCGCAAATCGTCACACCAACCTATCGCGGCTGGGTCAGAAAACCAAATATCAGCCCCGATGGACGTTATGTTGTCTTTGAAACCGCTACCCGTGGTCAGTGGGATATTGAAGTTTTAGACCGGGGGCCAAATATTGAGTTAGATATTCCTAATGGTGCAACTGTTGGTTCACCTCCGTAGGGGAAAAAGTTAGGAGTTAGGAGAGACGCGATTAATCGCGTCTGTACTTTGGAGAGACGCGATTAACAGTAAACCAAAAAGTTTTTCTCCAAAAAGCGATCGCACTCAACCACCAAAACAAAACCCCACAGCTAGAGACGCGCTACGGGGTGAGAATTGGGGTTATGGGGGAATGGGGCGATTGATTGGGTGTGACGGGAATGGCACTAAGAAAACATGAAACTCTTTCTACTTAGAGCCGAAAAAACTATATTCTCCAGGCTGGTCATAGTCAGTAAATAAGCCGGTCATCCAAACTGTACTTGCATCCTGGGAAATATTAGCACTGTAAACTTGAAAGTGATAACTAGACTGTCGTATAAAATTGATGCGACCACTGAAGGGACAGTAAAAACCTTTTAAAGACTCGCCAAATATACTGCCTGATATTGTTCTACAGTTGCCTGTTGTAGCTTGATTTGTAATACTCAGAATCCCAGTAGCATTAGTAGCATTCACACTCCAGTTTCCTACCACACTGATTGGCCAACCATCTGCAAAAGCTGCTTGAGAAAACACGATAGGACTCAAGCCTATCAAACCCAATAATAAAGCAGGAATTAGTTTCATAAAAACTATTTCCAAAAATTAAGTCAAAGATTTTATAGACATAATATCAGATGAGGTAAACTACTTATAATTAAGTTTTGAAAAGCCTACTGAATAAAGATGCTGATGTTTAATCTCCTTAAAAACCTTACTTTATTAACTGAAATAAAAAATATTTGCTCGTAACTAAGCACTTAAAGTAAGGTGTTGAATATTTTATAACGAGAGTAAAAACAGTAATTTGTAGTACACGATATATACATTAAAATTAATCACTGAAGATTGTCAATTATTTATTTAACAAATAAATTAAGCTATGGTCACTAGATATATGGATATCAGCTAGTGTGCTAGCATAACAGCAGATTAACTTGTATTCATCATGGAAACTCGAATTAACAAACGCACCCACAACGATTACACCCAAAGTGCAGCCTATCTGCCCAAGGATTTAGTTAAAAATTTCAAACATCTAGTTCTTGAATTAGAAATAGGTCACAGCGAGGCAATGGAAGAAGCTGTCAGGATGTGGTGTGAAGCGGCTGTTAAAAAGGTAAGTCAACCTTGATTAGGTATCCTACACCCAAACAAAATCTGATTTGTTTTATCCTCAGTCAAAACCTCACAACGTTTCTACTACCTATCTTTATAGTGAGATTAGATGAGCGAACAGGAGACATCTATATCTTGGCTGGAGATGAAACAGGTATTGTAATTAACCCCAATGGTAAATGGAGATAGGACGAATGACTAAGCCTAAGTTTGCAGCTATGAGTAAAATAGAGTTAAAACGTTATTTATTAGAGAATCGGAATGATACAGAAGCTTTTCACGCTCTAATGGATAAAATTAACGCTGAACCTAACCCCAAGTTTTATACCATAGATGAAATTGGTGAATTGGAAAAACTAATAGAAGCAAAACGGACACGAGAGAATCTGTAAAAAATTACCTTTATCAACTCGCTTAATCGATGTAGTTTATCACAGGTCAAAACATTGTAGGCTGTGGATTACAGGGTCTACAGTCTGGCAATGAAAATAAATCGGCATGGACGCGCTAAGGTTCTAACGCAGTCAGAGATACAGCTAATTTTCAGTCATGGCTTAGACAATGACCACGATGCCTGCGGCGGGCGTAGATGCAGCACCTTGTTTGCCGTATGCCTATTTAGCGCCAATGACTAATTATATGAAACGTGTTTTTTTTATACCTGTATTTTTCTGCTTAAGTTTATTGACTGGGTGTTTTGGCTACCCTCGGATTTTGAGTTATCCCTTTGATCCGGGGGGGCGGAGTCTCAATAGTTTAGCGTCGGAGTTAGATCCGCAAATTTCTGGGAGATATATTGTTTTTATTACTGACCGACGCGGTAGCCAAGATGTTTATATGTTTGATACGGTAACTCGTGATTTGGTTGATTTGCCGGGTTTAAACTCCCTTGATGCGATCGCAACTCATCCTAGCGTTTCCCAAGATGGTCGTTATATTGTGTTTGGTGCTAGTCGTCAGGGGCGATCGGCTATTTTTCTCTACGACAGGGAAACACGCCAATCACGAAATTTGACTAATAACCTACAATCTGAAGTCCGCAACCCTACAATTAGCGCTGATGGTAGTAGGATTGCTTTTGAATCCAGTAACAACGGTCAGTGGGATGTTTTAGTATATGACCGTTATGGACAGCCGTTAAATATACCTCAAGAACCACGATGAATTAGAGTTAGGAGTTATGAGTTAGGAGTTATGAGTTAAAAATTCCTAACTCCTCACTCCCAACTCCTAACTTTTACTTATCACTCTTAACTTTTATTTTCTACCTGTTGCACAGATTCAATGAGCGATCGCACTTGTTGAGTCCCTTCTGAAGGTTCAAAGGACAAGGGAAATTTACCCCGGAGGATCATCCGTAAACCGAGGGGTGCAAGACTGAGTAATCCTTTTAAATCTTTAAAGTAATTACCGACTACTTGTAAACCAAATTGACGTTCATCAATCCAACCACCTTCTTTAACTAAATCTACCAATACTTTCCGGTGACGAATTGAGCGACTATCACTGGCTTGTTTGTGGGTGAGAATTTCTTGTTTAATTTTGGTGATTTGTTCTAATGGTGCAACCTCCATTGGACAAACTGAATCGCAGTACAAACAACGGGTGCAACCCCATACGCCTTTAGTACCTTCGTTGTAGCTTGCTAAACGATTTTCGGTGTCGCTATCGCGGGAGTCTGCTACCATCCGGTAAGCTTTGGCAAGGGCATGGGGTCCAACAAAGTTTGGATCAACTTCACGGGCGTTGCATTCAGAGTAACATGCACCACACATAATACAGTTGCCAGTTTGATCGAGGCGCGATCGCTCTTGTGGTGTTTGCAAAAACTCTCTTTCTGGTACAAGTCGTGCTGCTGTACTCACATAAGGAGCAACTGCTTCTAGATTATTCCAGAAGCTGCTCATATCTACAACCAAATCTTTAATCACGGGCATATTCCCCAAAGGAGCGATCGTGATTTCGGGAATGGGATTTACTTTACTTGGGGATGATGCTATTTGTTGTAATCTGGCAAGTTCACTGCCAACATTTTCCTTACAAGCTAAAGCCGAACGCCCATTAATTCGCATAGCACAGCTACCACAAATTGTATTACGGCAATTTTTGCGAAACGCCAAAGTTCCATCTTGCTCCCACTTAATATGATTGAGGCAATCCAAAATTGTATTACCTGCTTGAGCCTCTACAAGGTAGGTTTGCACCACTGGGGAGGAATTTTGTTGCTGTCGAATGACCTTAAAAATAACTTCCATGACCACTAACCAATATTTTAAAATTGCTTCACCAGCCTCAAAAATCATGATTCAAGGCAGGTAGTTGCGAAAAGTGAGCTTATACTTTTTTGATCTTCATTCAAAGCCTGGTGTTAATAGGCTGACCATCAAAGAGCGACTGATTCTAGTTTAACGATAACCATTCAAACTTTACTTGTAGCAGCGCTGTAGGCAAGATTTGTGTCCAATTCTGAGATAAAACGCCAAAAATGTAATTATAGCTTGGGATTGAATTTACCTATTTAGGAATGTAAAGGAAAGAGCGTTTTACCTTTATCTCTGACCTAGCGATCGTATCTCAATTAAATGCATGTCAGGTTAGCAACACGTCTTGATGTCAACTTCAGCTAGAGCAACTAACTAGAAAATTCAGCAGAAGCTACCGCTTGACAGAATTTTTTGATTATATAGAAGTGTAACTTGGGTATGTTCAATATATAGTAGTGGCAATCAAGCGCTAGGCAGATGTTAAGAGATTTATTCTTCCCATAGACAGACGTACAAAATTCTCTGACTGCTTTTGAGCAAAAGATAATAAACCGAGGATAAATTGTCACCACTTTAAAATAAAAGTTATTGTACCGGGAATCCCGGATGCGCGAGAGTTTTAGATTCAAGATTTTCTCAATCAAGAAAATCTTGAATTTAACACATTGGTCAAAACTGCTCGTCTAAATTAGATAAATTTTTATAAAAGGCATAGGGCAATACTCACCCTTGCAAAAAGCAGTGAGGATTTTCCTCACTGCTTTTTGCAAGCTTTCAGTCCAGGAATTTAAATAAAAATTTACCAGCAACTTTAATTCAAAATTAAACAACTATTTTGCTATTATTAGTCCATGCTAGTATTTAATATAAAATTACGAAGACACAAAACAGAATCAATAGCCGGATCAGCACGGCTACTACTGCTTTGTTGAATCGTAATGTAGAGACAAGAAAATTCACGTCTCTACTGGCAGTACAAAAGGGCATAAGCCCTTAATACTCTATTGAAATACTATGCTGTCCTAAGCTTGAGAGGATGAGTAGAAAAAACTCTACCTGTTCATTGCCCAGAAGGGCAAGCACTAGAAGTGGAAAACCTGCATTTTTTGGGATCTACGACTTATTTGGAGTAGAATTAACCCGATTTGTAAAGGTGGCTGAAAGTTACACCGCTACAGTAGCGCCAAAAGAGAAAATAATTTCATTTCTAATGGCGAATAATGGTTAAAAGTGCCGTGAAATCAGCAAAATTAATTTCTATGGCAACTATGACCTTGAATTGGTTATAGACAACCATATATAGAAGTGCTTTTGGCTCCTATCGGCAGGAATTGACCCGTTACACTAGAGTGCTAAGTAGC
Organism: Nostoc sp.; assembly: GCF_036917635.1. Classification (GTDB taxonomy): domain Bacteria; phylum Cyanobacteriota; class Cyanobacteriia; order Cyanobacteriales; family Nostocaceae; genus Nostoc. The sequence continues at coordinate 5,408 of NZ_JBALCW010000117.1, read as the reverse complement.
TCTATGCAAATGCTAAAAAGCCAAATGCCAGCATTTGACTACACGTTTTTCAGTTTGGAGAGAGTAAGGAAAATTTGAGCATAATGACTGAAACTGCAACCGCGCCATTAACCGGAAAAGCACTACTTGCTAAAGTAAAAGAACTATCCACTTTACCACGCCGAGAAAGAGCTAAACAGTGCGGCTATTACACTGTTACTAAGAATAACCAGGTTCGTGTCAATCTCACTGATTTTTATGACGCTTTGCTATCGGCTAGAGGAATTCCTCTAAGTCCAGAAGCACCTAAAGATGGTCGTGGTCGTGAACCGACATATCGGGTTAGTGTCCATCAAAATGGTCAGATTGTGATTGGTGCCACATATACCAAAGCAATGGGCTTAAAGGCTGGAGATGAGTTTGAAATTAGGTTGGGATACAAACATATTCATCTGATTCAACTCGGTGAAAGTGACAAAAAACTAACCTCACAAGATATAGACTCTGACGAATCGGACGAAGATTTGGAAGACGAAGAGTAAATTTGCTGATGGTAAGGATAAGTTTCAGGTGATGATAACTTATCCTTACCCCGACAGTAAACTAGTAGCTCTATTTAGAAAATTTTGTCACAACTAAAGAATACGATTAGACCCCTTGCAGAAGTCACCAATTTTAGTAGAGTCTTGATTAATCAGCAAGAAATCTATAGTGCAAGAAGTCTATCGTGTTTTTTTTGTTTAGTTTGATAACTTTTTTTGAGTCTTCTGTCAACACCTTACTGGCGTTTATGGAAAATGCACCAGCACTAGTTGTAGTGATGGCATTTTTTATTTTCTGGATAGTTTGCTGGTTGCCAGTGGCAACAGTATCAGCAATATTGCTCAATTGGCAACCCCTTAAACCTTTACAGCCAGAGCAAAAGATGCCGTTATTGCTGTCGCTCTACCTATTAGCTCCCCTAATTCTGTGGGGAGTTAGTTGGCTTACCAATAAATCTTTTTCGGATTACGGCTTTGTTGGGAATCTTTCAACTCTTGGTTCTTTAGGACTAGGTTTTGCTTTGGGAGTAGTGAGCCTAGCTATTGTATTTAGTGGGCAATTTGGGTTAGGCTGGTGTTCTTTTGAAAAGACGAATTTCAAGTTAGTGCTACCCATCTTGCTACCGATTTTCTTGATAGCGTTATTAATCGGTGGGATAGAAGAGTTAGTTTTTCGCGGTTTTCTGTTTACTGAATTAGCGCAGGATTATCCAGTTTGGGTAGCAGCAGCAATTTCTAGCTTGATATTTGCCTTGCTACACCTAGTTTGGGAGCAACGTGAAACTGCACCTCAACTTCCTGGATTGTGGCTGATGGGAATGGTGCTAGTGTTAGCACGGTTTGCCTCTAACAACAATTTAGGTTTAGCTTGGGGACTGCACGCGGGATGGATATGGGCGATCGCGACCATAGACACAGCAGAACTAATTACTTATACAGGTAAAGTCTCTGATTGGTTCACAGGTAAGAATAAAAAACCCCTAGCTGGTTTAACAGGAATTCTTTGTGTATTGGGAACTGGAGTGATTATCTGGCTTTTCTCTAGGTATTTTTAACTTCGTGTTAAGGTGCAATATTTGAGAGGTAAGCTTGCGTTTTAAATAATGTACAAAACCTCACCCCCAACCCCTCTCCGAACTCACGGAGAGGGGAGACTTTGACTTTTTTCAAAGGCGGCGTGAGGTTAAAAACCATATTTGGATGTTATTTAATTTTTAATACTTAACCTCCAAAGCCAGGAATTAAACGCTTGAGGGCGCGATCGGTAACGTCGCTATAGCGGAGTTCTCCACAGAGAATCTTACCCATGATTTTGGCACCGGAGGGATGCTTAACACCAACTTTGTAGCCAATAGCAGGAAAGCGATAGAATGCTCCAGCTAATTTTTGCGCCCAAGCCATCTCAGTACCCCATTCTTCATTAATAGCTTCGGTATATTTTTCTAAAGCGTTGGTATCACCAGAAAGGGCGTCATTAATCGCTCCTGCTGCAATCAAACCGCTAAAAATTGACGGACGAATGCCTTCTGCTGTCATGGGATAAACTACACAAGCAGCTTCCCCAGCCAAAACTGCATTTTGGGTATGCAACTTTTGCTTTCCATTCCACAAGCAAAGGGGATAACCATACTGTTTGCTAGTTTTGATATCTAAATTAAACGATCGCGCGTACTCATCTAAAATCTTTTTAAAATCCTGGGGTTGACCACCAACAAATGTACCGATACCAATAGAATAACCATCCGCCTTTGGGAAGTTCCAAATGTAGCCATTTTTCACCAAGCCCAACTCAAGGTGAATTGTGGTTTTGTCTTTCACAGTTGCAGAAACTTCTGCTTCTAAAGCTGCTGCTAAACTGCGTTTACGTTCTTTGAAGCCTAGCCATTTTGCCATTGGCCCTTTAGCACCATCAGCTGCGATTAAGTAGCGCCCTGTAACTGGCCCATTGGCTGTGTTAACTTGCCAATAGTCACTTTTAAATTCAATACTCGTTACTTCAGTATTATCTCGGAGTTCAGCTCCTTGTTTTTGCGCCTGCTGCACTAGGAAATGGTCAAAAATATCTCGTCGCACCATCCAGACTGGTTCTTCTGTGGCGATTTTTGCTTCCACTGGATCGCCCAATTTCCAGGTAAAGCGAAAGGAGTCGGCTTTGACAGAAATTGCTGGGCTAAAATCAAAGTCAAACCATTGAGCGATCGCTGGAGATACTCCACCGCCACAAGGTTTATATCTTGGTAGGGATTCTTTTTCTAATACTAATACTGAGCGACCCTGTTTGGCTAAATGATATGCAGCTGTTCCACCAGCTGGCCCAGCGCCGACGATGATGCAATCGTACATAAGGCTGAATTTTTGCTCCTGAATTAGTTGATTTTCTATTGAGTAGGGGCAATTCATAAATTGCCCCTACTTGATTAATTTTTGTTAAATACCCAAAAAATGATAAAGGCTGAAGAATTTATTTATCATCCTTCAGCCTTTATGCTTCAGACTTTAGACTTTAAACAGTCGTAATGTCTTTTTCTTTTTCTGCCAAGAGTGAGTCTATTTTGGCAGTATACTCGTTTGTGAGTTTTTGCAAGCTATCTTGTTGGTCTTTTGATTCATCTTTGGAAATTTCAGAGGCTTTCTCTTGTTTGCGAATCGCGTCTATGGCATCGCGGCGAATGTTGCGAATAGCAACACGACCTTCTTCAGCATACTTTGTAGCCATTTTGACGAATTCTTTCCGGCGATCGCTGGTTAAAGGCGGAATATTCAGCCGAATTACAGAACCATCGTTGCTGGGAGTTAAACCCACATCTGAGAGGGAAATCGCCTTCTCAATGATGTTTAGGGTATTACGCTCGTAGGGCTGAATCAGAATTGTCGAGGCATCTGGCGTGCTAATATTTGCCAGTGATTTTATCGGCGTGGGCGAACCGTAATAGTCCACTAATACCTTATCTAATAGACTCGCATTGGCGCGACCAGTGCGAATCGTGTTAAAAGCTCGTTGAGTTGAATCAACAGAACTTTGCATTTTACTTTTCGCGTCAGCTAATATCACAAGAACCTCCCACAAGGGTACCGATGGATTCTCCCAAGACGGCTCGGTGGATGTTACCTCGCACCGTTAGATCAAATACCAGAATTGGGATATTATTTTCTTTACACAAGGCGATCGCAGTACTATCCATCACCCGCAAATCTTTCGCTAAAACGTGCGCGTAGGTAAGGCTATTGTAACGCTTGGCGTCAGGATAAATGTGAGGATCGGCATCATATACTCCGTCTACCTTGGTGGCTTTAAAAATCACTTCTGCATCAATTTCTGCGGCTCTTAATGCCGCAGTAGTATCTGTAGTAAAGAAGGGATTTCCAGAACCAGCACCAAAAATTACCACCCGCCCTTTTTCCAGATGGCGGATGGCACGACGACGGATATAGGGTTCTGCTAATTCTTGCATAGCGATCGCAGTTTGCACCCGCGTCTGTACTTTTATCCGTTCCAGCGAATCTTGCAGCGTCATGGCGTTCATTACCGTGGCAATCATCCCTATATAGTCAGCGGTTGCCCTGTCCATCCCCGCCGACGCCGCTTTCACGCCACGAAAAATATTGCCGCCGCCAACAACGATGGCCATTTGAACGCCAGTGCTTATCACCTCTGCTACTTCCTCAGCTATTCCCTTGACCACTTCTGGATCAATGCCATAGCCCATGTTGCCCATTAAGGCTTCACCGCTCAGTTTGAGTAAAACCCGTCGGTAATTCGTTCCCATGAAGTTCCGCTTTATCAAAAAAGTTGCAATTGCCTCCAATTTAAGATAGCAGTTACAGGGACTATCTATGTCTAGTTACGCCAAATCAATGTAGTACCTATTGGTTCTGTTTCTGGTATCTCTATTTCTTGACCAAGAAACAGAGAAGCGATCGCAGTTCTTAAATAATCCTCTCCCGCCGATAATGGATCGTGGGGATGATCGTCAATTTTACCTTTGTAGCGGACTATACCATTACTATCTATTAGAAAGGCCGTTGGTGTTTTTGTCGCACCAAAACTGCGGGTTACATCTTGCGTAGAGTCCCACAGGTAAGGAAAGTTCAAATCGTGACGCTGGGCAAAAGCTTTCATATTTTCAAAGCTTGGCCTAGTTTCGTTATTACCATCACTACCATTCATAGCAATTAGTGTGAACCCAATCGGTGCAAATTCGGCTTGAATGTTTTTTAACCTGTCTATATACCCCTCTACATAAGGACAGTGGTTACATAGAGAAATAACGCCCACTGCTGGGAATTTCTCAAGATAACGCCTGAGATGGTGTACTTGATCGTCAATTCCTGGCAATTCAAAATCGGGTGCATAGCTCCCAATGGGAGTATCGATTGTTTCTAGTAGATTCATGATTTCTGGCTCGCAGAACTAGGAACAAGAAAAAGATTATTAAATTCAGCGTCAGTTTCCAGTTGCAAACCACCCCTTAGCCGATGCCTCATATTTGACAATATTATAGACTTGCATTAGCGATCGTAATTGTGAAACTACTGAATCTAGCACTGATGCTAATTCGCTCACATCTAAAAATAGCGAAAATATTACTCAGATTGTAGAATTTATGATTTCTAATACTGACATAATCTAGGTTCTGAGTAAATTATCTCTATCAATAACATAGAAATCTATGCTGGATAAAACTATATCAAAACCTCACCCCCAGCCCCTCTCCTTAATAAGGAGAGGGGAGATAAAGCACAGCTTTATCGGGGTGAGGTAAAGCTTAATCTCACTCTTATTAGGAAAAGCTATATAGAACCCATTTGACATCTAAGAAGGTGCAGCAAGCCTCTTAACCATCAACCGAATAAAACAAAGATTAACCTTGGCAGTCGCATTAGCTA
>NZ_JBALCW010000116.1:0-18829 GCF_036917635.1 Nostoc sp. | reverse complement strand
CCATTATTAATGTATTAAATATTGAGTGCATACGCAAGAGTTGATTAGCGATCGCTCTCCAGGTGGAGTCATCTCACAAAATCGCATTGCTCCCAGTCCTTACTACAAACTTTAATTTATTTATGCCTAGATATTTAGTAATAAGTATCAAATTATCACAAAAACTGCCATTTTACTCAAAAAACCATCAAATGATTGACCACGATCGCCTGTTTAAAGAACTGCTTTCTAACTTCTTCCCAGAGTTTATCGAACTATTTTTTCCAGAGATAAGCGCTTACTGGGAGCGAGATTCAATAGAGTTTTTGCCACAAGAGATATTTACAGATGTGACTGAGGGAGAACGGAAAATACTTGATATAGTTCTGCAAGCCTCAGTGAGAAACCAAGATACTTTATTTATCATCCACACTGAACATCAATCTTATTCCCAAACTAACTTCAATCGGCGAATGTTTACATATTTCGCTCGACTGCACGAAAAATATGCCCTCCCAGTGTACCCAATAGTCATTTATTCTCATGACTCTCCGCAAACACCAGAACCGAACTCTTATCGCATGGATTTTCAGAGCAAGCGGGTGCTGGAATTTAATTATGAAGTTGTCCAGCTAAATCAATTAAAATGGCAGGATTTCGTCAATCAGAGAAATCCTGTAGCTAGCGCTTTGATGGCGAAAATGCAGATTGATGTTCAAGAACGCCCAACAGTAAAGCTAATGTCGCTACAATTGCTAGCGAATTTGGGACTCAACCCCGCACAAATCCAATTAATTTCTGGGTTTATTGATACATATCTCGATTTGAATGCTCAAGAATAAATCATGTTTCAAGAACAACTTGCTAATATTGAACCAAAGCAGGAGGAAAGAGTTATGCAAATCGTCACCAGTTGGATGAGACAAGGTATACAGCAAGGCATACAGCAAGGCGAATTGACGCTGATTTTACGCCAACTAAACCGCCGTATAGGTGAAGTGAATCCGCAATTACAAGAACGCATTCAAACTTTGTCAACGGCTGAGTTAGAAACTTTGGGAGAGGCTTTACTAGATTTTACAACTGCTGCTGATTTAGAAGCTTGGTTTGAGGCTAGATAGTTAAGGTTTTTCCCTCTTTTCTAGATGAAGGGGTTAAGAGCGATCGCTCAAAATTTATCAAGCCAATAGTAGCGATCGCAAATTAAATAAGCTAGTTTCAAAAGTAAAAGCACAATGTCAGAAAATACCAATCAACCAAGAGAATATGATGCTGTACTTGGCGGACAAAATCCTCCACCAGTCGATGGTGTAGTTTTAGGAGGATTGGAAGGCGCAAAACTAAGTTTCGCTAGTAGTGATGAAAATTACCGTGTTTCAGCGCTTTCGCAACTGATTAACTATAGACAGGAAGGCTGGGATTTAGTAATTCAAGCTTTAAAAGACCCATCAAAAAGGATACAGTTAGCAGCATATAAATTATTGCGGGATATCTCAGAATTAAAAGTAAAACAGGCAATCTTAGAATTTAATCCCTATCGTTTTTTTGAGTGTGTTTATACAATTGAGCTTAATAGGAATAATGCTGCGATCGCCATTCATCCCGATGGCAAAACCCTCGTGTGTTGCGATGCTGGGGGTAGTTCTTATGAAAAACCTCAAAGCGATGGCAGTATTGTTGGTGGTACTTATATAGACTTTAAAAAATGGGATTTGAAGACAGGAAAAAGTCTTCGTACCATCAATAAAATGTTTGGTACGAGAATGAATGACTACCCCAAACATTTAACTTTCAGTTCCGATGCTCAAACTTTAGCAATCGGTGGTTCTCAGCATGACAATACTATCAGAACTGAAATCTGGAATTTCAATACTGAGCGATTAAGTCATGTTATTAGCGGACAACCATTGTGGGAATCTCGAAAGCGTAATACTATTACCGCTATTGCTCTCAGTTCTGATGGCAAAATTTTAGCTAGTGGTAATGAAGCTGGAAATATTCTCGTCTGGGATTTAGAAACCAAACAAAATATTTACACTATCAAGGGACACTCAAAAAACATAACTTCCCTTGCTATCAATATAAATGTAAAAATTTTAGCAAGCGCTAGTTTAGATGAAACTATTAAACTATGGGATTTAAGAACGGGAAATCAGATTTACACCTTAGTAGGGCATGAATCTGTAAATGGTCATCCTTATGCTATTGTTTCACTAGCAATTAGTCCAAACGGACAAACGTTAATAACTAGTGATAATAAATTGCCAACATCCATTAAAATATGGGATTTAAGAACTGGTAAACAAGTTAATACTTTATTTGCTGATAGTGGCCAATTAAACTTTTTCGCTTTCAGTGCTGATGGAAAAGTATTTATTAATAGCGGTAGAGTGAATACTTGGAATTCGCAAACACAAAAATTTCTTGCTGAACTCCGCAAGTGCCATTCTACAAATGTTGCTATTAGCTCAGATGCACAGACTATTGTTACCTATCTTAGGAAATTAATTCAAGTATGGCGAGTTCCATAGAATCAGATATAAAAGCGATTCCAAATAAATGCGATCGCATTTCCTGAATTGGGAACACTGGTATTAGAGTCGAGGAAGAGAATTATGCCAGAAAATCCCAATCAACCGCGAGAATATGATGCTGTACTTGGTGGACAAGCACCACCTCCAGTTTCCGGTGTAGTTCTAGGCGGAATCGAAGGCGTTAAGCGTCGTCTTTTAAGTAATAAATTAGAAGCAAAAATCGCTGCACTCACTGAAGCTATCAATTATGGGGATGCAGGCTTAGAGTTAGTCATTCAAAGTTTACAGAATGAATCAGTGCAGTTAAAAGTGGTAGCATATAAATTATTACATAAAAGAAAAGAAGCTGGTCTTGAACAGGTTATTGCAGCTTTCAATCCATACCATTATAAATTTTTTGAATGTCTAATTACTTTAAAGGGACATACATCTGATGTATATGGAATAGCATTTAGTCCCGATGGAGAAACTATTGCTAGTGCGAGTCATGATCAAACTATCAAATTATGGAATATTCAAACAAGCCAACTAATTTACACATTAGGTAAAGGTTTATCATCTCCTCACGCACTTGCATTCAGTCCAGATGGAAAGAATTTGTATGCCAATAATTGGAATGAAATAAAAATTTGGAATTTAAAAAACCAGCAAGAAATTCGTACACTTAAAGGACATTCTGATGTTGTTTTATCCCTTGCTGTTGCTCCTGATGGAACTCTGATTAGTGGTAGCCAAGATAAAAATATTTACCTTTGGGAACAGCCTCATTCAGGAAAATACTATAAATTGGGTGGACATCCTTGCCACGTTTGGGGAATGAATATGGTTTATGTTGCCTTTAGTATTGATGGGAGAACTTTAATTAGTGGTAGTTCCGTGGATAGTGCAATCAAAATTTGGGACTGGAAGCAAAGACAACAAATCGCAACGCTGGGAACTGAAACATTGGCTTTAAATAATTATGAGCCAGGACTCTCTTGTGTTGCTATTAGTCCAGATGGAACAATTGCTATTGCTGGAGGAGAAAATAAAGTTGATGTTTGGGATATAGAAAAAAGAGAGAAAGTTTATATGCTTACCCTAGAAGCAGATAATAATATTCAGTCAATTTGTGTTAGTAAGGATGGTAAAGCTTTCTTTGGTGGTTTAAAGAATGGTATTATTAGAATTTGGAATTTACTTACAGGTGAGACAATTCACGATTTAGAAGGACATTCAGCTAGTGTTACTTCCATAGCTGTTAGTCCTGATGGAAAAAATTTTGTTAGCGGGAGTACCGATACAACTATTAAAATTTGGGGCATACCAGAGTAGATTACAGGAGTTTTCATGTATTTAGACCACAGTCTTGTATTTCTCTCTGCGCCTCTGCGCCTCTGCGTGAGATAAAAACAATATTAATATCTAGGGCGGGCAAGATGCCCACCCCACAAGATTGTTTACACCCAACGCCCTACTAATACCCGCACAGTTCCATCTTCTAAAACTTCTTCGTCTTCAACATTAAAGCCTTGTTCTTGCACCGTTGCCATCAAGGTTTTATGAGCATATTTTTGGCTGATGGAGTTAACAAACTGCTGTTGATTAATTTTTGCTCCCCAAAAGTCGGCAACTATTTCGTAATTTTCACCACTGCGGCGAAAACCTAAATCATAACCATTCTTCTGGCGAATGACATACTCGGCTTGAGTCGTATTACCTTGATATCCGCGTACATTGGTGTTACATTCAACTTGATAGTTTAATTCTTGCAACACTTGATGCAGAATTTCACCGTGTTTGATTTGGACTTTGATAGTTGTGAAATGAGACATAATACCAATTTTTGATTTGAGATTTTGGATTAAAAAACAAGGCGTAGGAAACACGTATTTTTTCTATTTTAATCGACTTCTAAAGGGCCTATTCCTTGTTCGCTTGAGTATTGTTTTAATTCTTCTACCAACAGCACATCATTGGAGGCGGTTCTTGCACCGGCTTGTGCTGCCCATTGCTTTAATGCTTCAATTTGTTCAGATGCGATCGCAGCTAAGGGTACTGTCTGCGCTACAGCCTGTAAAATATCCTCTGTATTAAAGTCTCGGCGCTGTCCCTCCACTCTTGTGGAAAATGCTTGGTGCATGGCATCAACGATTACCTGCTCAATTTCCGCACCGCTAAAGTTGAGACTTTGTTTGGCTAACAAAGCTAAGTTAAATTCTCGCAGCCGATTCGGGCGTAAGCGTTGCAAATGCACTTTAAAAATCTCTTGTCGTTCGGCTTCTGTAGGTAGATTCAAAAAGAAAATTTCATCAAATCTTCCTTTTCGCAACAACTCGGCTGGTAATATTTTGACATTATTTGCCGTGGCGACAATAAACACACTCGCGGTTTTCTCTTGCATCCAGGTAATCAAACTGCCAAATACGCGGCGCGATGTCCCCGAATCCCCATCAATGTTACTGGTAATATTACCAAAGGCTTTATCAATTTCATCAATCCACAAAACGCACGGTGCCATTGCTTCAGTTAACTGAATCATTTGACGCACGCGGCTTTCGCTTTCGCCGACAATCCCACCAAATAAACGCCCAGAATCTAATCTTAATAAAGGTAAGCGCCATTCATGGGCTATTGTCTTGGCCCAGAGAGATTTACCTGTTCCTTGAATACCCACAAGTAACATCCCTTTGGGGTTAGGAATACCGTAGCGTCTGGCTTCTTCGGTAAAAGCATCTTGGCGTATTAGTACCCATTGTTTGAGTTGATCTAATCCACCAACTCGTTTGAGTGATTCTTGGGGTGTGAAAAATTCTAAAATCCCAGTTTGTCGGATTGCTTGCTTTTTCTCTTCTAATACGCCGTCAATGTCAGACTCATTTACCTGCTGTTTAGCAGCTAAAGCTTTTGCCAACACCCTAGAAATTCGGGTGCGACTTAAACCTTGACAGGCTTTAACTAACTGTTCCCGCGCTAAACCGGAAACATTTAACTTATCTGGTACTACTAACTGTTGGATTAAATTATCTATTTCGCCAACGCTAGGTAAGGGAAAATCCACTACTGTCACTTCTTGCAGTAACTCGTCGGGAAGTTCTAAAGTATGGCTGGTGGTGATGATAATTTTACGCGATCGCTTTAACTCCCGCGTCAAGTTTCGTAATTCCCGCACAATCGGGGCATTCTTTTCGGTAGTCGGGTTTTTCACAAATGGATGCAAATCCCGCAATACAAACATTGCAGGTGTTTGGGCATCAGCTTTGCCAATTCGCCCTAACGCCGCCATCACCGAACCTTTATCTGCACCATTATCACTCCAACCCCGCACAATATCCCAAAATAAAAGCTGTCGTTTTGGCACAGAACGCGATGCAACTTGCTGCAACACTTCTTCCACAGGTTCTTCTTCAACGGTAATCACATACAGTAAGGGATACCTTGCCCGAATCATCAAATCAAGTTGTTCTACTAAGGAGGCGTATTGCCGATTCTCGCTGCTATTAGTTCCGTCTTCTTTTCCATGTTGATGAAAATTGCTCATAAATAGACTATTACAAACTAGTAATAAGTTAGTCTTAATTAATACTATATCCTCATGTGATTAGTAAACGCTATATTGCATTAATACAACTTTGATGAACCCAATTATCAGGAATTCTTTCTAAAATTCCAGACCCAAATACCTTATTCATTTCTAAATATTCCAGATGAACGTAACCAATATGACAGTGACAAGTTTGGTTGCTGCAAGGTTGTTCAAACAAAGCTGCTTCCCAAGTAGAATCATAAATATTACCAATTGCTGCTTTAATAAAATGACATCGATACATTGTCCCGTCACCATCAATAGAAATCACCGATTTTCCAGCCCGACAAGAATGCCCAAAGCTAGGATAATGATGAGTATTTAATTCATATAATGGATCAATAGATTGAAAGAATTCTCGATTTTCTGGTGATAAATTAGGAAGTTCTGCCTTGACAGCATTAATCCACAAATAAACGTGGTTTGGTAACTCCTGACGTAAAGCTGCTATTTCCGCTTGAAACTTGGGAAAACCGACAACTCCCACGCTAAATTTGACATTTTTGTTGTCTAGATTAAGGCATTTTGCTAAGAAGCGATCGCGTGACACCCATTCTGAATGAAAAGTTGCCCAAAGTGCCAATTTATCTTTGTTACATTCCTCTACCCAATCAAGCTGACAAGAGAGATTAGTTTGAATTGCAGCTTTATTAACATTGGGCAAATGCGTTAATTTTATCAGTGTTTGCTGATACCAAGAATGGATTAAGGCTTCTCCCCAAGGGGTAAACATAATTGAGAATTGATGTTGGGGATGTTGGGAAATCCAATTGACAAACCGTTCTAAAGATTGTTGATCAATTGCCAATTCGGCGGCTGTTTGTTGGCGTTTAGCAAATGGGCAATATTCACAGCCGTAGTTACAACTGATTAAAGAACCGCGATAGAGGATAGTGATTTGCATAGTAATAGTTATTGTTGAATATTAGTTAAATTTGATTATTCGCAGGCAGAATAATATCTATCTGGTGTTTTTTGTCTCTCGGAAATAACTTCAATGTCAAATTGATTAAATTCTTTAATTATCTCATCAGTTAAATAATTATCAGTAATATCAAGAGTATCTAGTTGACGAATAGATGGACAATTAAGTAAACATTCTGCACCCTTGTATCCTAAGTTTCCAACTGAAAGGTCTAGTTCCAGTAAATTTTCAATAATTGGAGAATCTACTATAGCACAAGCCAATTCATCTGAAAAGTTACAATCACGTAATCCTAAATATTTAAGATTTGGAAATATATAAGGACAATCTGTGATGAATTTAATAACAAAGTCATACGCCCAATTACTTGATCCCAACCATAATTCAAGGTATTCCAAGGCTGGTAATTCTAGTTCGCAAATTTCATCAAGCACATCATAATGGGAAAATGCATGTGACTCGATAATAATTGGTTTCAAATTTTCATGTCTAGCTGGAATGAATTGTAGCCCGGTTAAGTATTTATAATACCTGGAAGAACTATTGCAGCGAATCTTTAATACTTCTAATTGTGGATAAGCTAACAAAATATAACTGAAATTACTGTATACAAGTGGCAAGTAACCCAATTCATAATCATTAACGTCTCCTATAAATAAAGCTTTAATGTTACTAAGTTGTTCATGAGCATTAAGTAATGCATCCATAACAGGACGGAAAGTGTAATCTTCTAAAGAACTTGTGTACCACAATCCGAATACCAAAGCTTCAATCTGATTAGCAAGAGGACTTTGCAACAATATTTGCAGCTTGTCTACACTACTCATAACGGGTTTCCCATAGCTTTCTGCTGGGATAATCCTTAAAGCGTAAGCTATATCAACTGTGTCACTAATCTTAGTGGTAGGATCAAATTCAATCACTTTCCGGTTAGCGAATGTAGTTGAATAACCACAAGGAATACTGTAACTTTTCTCCAAACTTCTCCAGAATTTGTAATTTTTTAAAGCTAATTCTACTTGAGGATCTTCTATATCCTTTAAAATTTTCAATGCTACTCTTTGTACTTTCCTAGATTTATTTTTTAAAGCTTCAATTAGCAAATATAATCCTGCATTGCCATAGTTTAATGCTTCACTTACAGCTGCAATTTTCGCTTCAATATTGGAACTTGATAAACGTCTTTTAACACCTTCAATCCCGCCTAATACAGCACCTTGTACTGGTGGCGGTGCTTCTCCTCCGAGTACTGCATCAAATTCTCTGGGTTGATTTTGATTGTTTGTCATATTTTCTCCAACGGTAGATGTAATGTAAATATCTGTATAAACGTGATTAATCGCTTCTCTACAAATCTTTTTAAAACCACACTATTTCAACTCATAATCCTGCATTAATTCCTGCACTTTCTCAGAAAATAACCACGCGCCAATAGTGTCAGAACGCTCAATGCCAAATTCAGTTAACTGCAAAATATCCTCATCTTTTATCGCCAAATTCAAAACTAATAATTCCGATAATTCTGGAAAATCAGCATAGACTTCACTACCAAATTGCTGGCGATAACTAGCACAATTCAGTCCTTCGTCGGAAAGCAAAGATAACAAAATATACCGCCGACGTTGTTCTTCAGCATTTAGTTGAAAACCATAGTGCGCGTAGTCAAATGACTCATCTGCTGTTTGAATATACGCTTGTAAAATCTCGGTGATTCCTTTTGCTCCCACTGCATATTCGTTGGAGTAGTGCAAAGTATCGGTGTAGGAACGTGCGCCACAACCTAAACCAATCATCCCGTCGGCTTGACAGCAGTAGACGGGGGATGAGGGAGAAAGATTGATACCTTGTCCTTCTTCCAGCCGTCGAAACATCCGCATGGAAACTTGCGTATATCCTTCTGACAATAATAGCGATCGCCCTTCCCGATAACAAGCTAAACGAATATCGTCCCATTCTCGATCTGTGCGTCCCAAACCTGTGAGCGATCGCACGTACAATGGATATAGATAAATTTCTTCTGGTTGAAAACGTAAAGTAGCTTGTATTGATTGCAACCAAGTATTTACTGTTTGTCCGGGTAAACCGTAAATCAAATCAATATTCAGAGTGGGAAATCCAATCTCTTTTATCCTTGTCAGGGTTGCTTCTACTTGGGTAGTAGATTGACGGCGCTGGGTGGCTAAGACTTCCGAATCGATGAAGCTTTGGACACCAATACTAACACGATCGACGGCGTGCGATCGCAACAACTTTAACTTATCCTCAGTTGCGGTTTCTGGCGAAACTTCTACAGAAATAGGAATTTTTTGTAACCTTGCACCCATCGTATTTTCAGCAATATTGAGAATAGTTTCGAGATGCTGAATCGGTAATTGGGTGGGAGTTCCGCCACCAATAGCGAACCTAGCAAATGACGCATCACCCAACACCGCTTTCATCCGTTGCGCCTGTCGCTGTACTGTACGCACATATTGACTCATAAAATCTTCATTGTGGCTGACTGTGGTAAACAGGTTGCAGAACCCACAACGCATTTCACAAAATGGTATGTGTATGTAGAGAAATAGCGCTTGTCTATCTTGCTGCGCCCAAAGTTCTGGGAGATACACAGGTGGAGTGAGGGGACGGTAAGCTGTTTTGTGGGGGTAAGAATAGACGTATGCTTGATAAGGAGACTGGGCAATTTTGGATTTTAGATTTTGGATTGTCAGCATAAGATTTAAAAGAATTTAGAACTCTGCACCTCTGCGGGAGTTTTCATAAAATAAACTCTGCATAGGGAACAGTCCAAACCACAGGATGGCTAAGTCGATGTCCAGTGTAACCATCTTCACCATAAGTTGTCCCGTGGTCAGAACACAGAATGCAAAAAGTAGAATGCCTTTGTCGTATAATATTCCAGAGTTGGGCTAATTGGCGATCGACGTATTCCAAAGCGGCGGCGTGAGATTCAATGGTATCGATTTTATCTTTTGCATCGGGAAGATAGAAATAATTTGGTTGATGTAGAGCAGAAATATTTATAAATAAAAATATACGTTGATTATTTGGCGTTTCTTCTAAAATTTTTCGCGCCAGATTTACCTGATTTTCTGTAGATTCGGGGTTAGTAACTCCTAATTCTGGACTCCAATAACTTTCAGCAAACATTGAGGGAATTACATTACCTAAAGGGTTGCGTTTGTTGAAAAAACCAACACCACCAATGCAAACTGTATGATATCTCTTTGCAACTAATCCACTAACAATATTTGAGCTATCTAAAACACAAGTTGTATCAGATGTAGTGGTACTTCCTTCAAATCCCAAAGCAAAAAGACGGGGGTGAATTTCAGGCGTTACAGGTGTAGGTAAAAAGCCGGCGAAAAACGCATGATGAGAAGCGTAAGTGAAATTTCCGGGTGAATGTCGTTCTTCCCAGCCTGTTTTAGGGAGTGCTTTTGCTAAGTTTGGAGTGCGTTTTTGTGCGAGTAAATCTTTGGCTACGTCATAACGCAATGTATCCAAGGTGATAAATAAGATATCGTGGGTTCCGACGATTTGATTCATATTGAACATAGCGAGGAAAAATTAAAGTTGATAACTTTTAGCCAGATAGATATTAGGTTCACGCAGAGGCGGAGAGAGTAGCGAGAAATTTATCTGCTCATAAAAATATTTCTTTATTCTCTCTGTGTTCTCTGTGTCTCTGTGGTTCGTTCCAAAACTGCCTTAACTCCACTCGTATAGGTATCCATTCCATTCCACAAAATACCCGGTAATAAATCACCAAAAGCATTAATTTCTAAAATCACATGAGTTTTCCAATCAGGTAAAATCAATAAATCAACTCCACAATATAAACCCACATTCCGCACTTCAAAATGTATTATCTATCTTTTCAATAAAAATTCCTAATAATGTTCAAATTATTAAGTATTAATATTGAATACCATTGGCGATTTATGTTGTTGATTTAACCATTTTTTTCCACCTATGGGAAATCTACGCATATTACACGATGAAGTGCGGAAAGTCGGATAAACTATTAGGAAATAACCCTGCTGCTTGTTCACAAGTTCGCTTCATCACCTCCCAATTTTCTCCACCAACTTTTGCTAAAAATTCCTCACTATTTCCCCGTTCATTCCCCAAATGCAAATTTGTCATGGGACTTTTACCAAGACGAACAACGATGTGCTGTGCTTCACCATTGATAACCACCACCCGCACATCAAACCCGCATCCTTGTAAATGTGCTTTGGGTAGCCATTCTTCAACTTGTACGCCTTCTGCTGTTAAGATGTTGATGATATCAGCGACTTCTTCGCGGTGGGTATAGTGCCTAATTTTTCGAGAGTTGTAAAGCAGAGTTTGCCCATTTTCTCGCACTCGTTCAACGGTGGTAATAGCTGATTCAAAACGCGAATTTGTTCGGTAAGCAACGACACCAGAAGCGGCGGAACCGTGGGAAAGTTTGACGAATACTCGTTCTATTCCCTGAATTTGCATTTGTTCGCGTAAATGTTGGTAGTTGTGGATTTTTCCTAGCGATCGCGGAACGGGGATATTATGACGGCTGAATCTTTCGTGACAAGCTGGTTTGTCAAACATCACTGCGATATCTTGGGGATGGTTCATAAACTCGCCATTTGTGAGAAGGGGAGTAAGTTGTGTTTCCCATTTTTGCAATAGATACCGCCAGCCTAAATACCACTGTCGCGGATAGAGGATGAGTCCTTTGTCAAATTCTAATTTTGTCGCTGCTTCTGCACTGATACGTTGATGATTGGAAGTAGAAAAAATTTCCCTACTCCCTTCTGCAATGATGGCTTTATCAACATCAAAGTTTTTTTCTGGAGAGTCAAACCGGATAATAGTATTGGGTGTGTTGAATTGTTCGAGAGTTTGTTTACCTGAAATTAAGTCTGCGTAATCTACTACCGTGACTGGTGGTAAGTTGAAATGGGTTAGCGCTTGTTGGAGGAAACCGACACGGCGGTTTTCGGGGTTGGCGATGAGGATGAAATTAAGCATTGTGTTGTCTCTTATATCCCCTTTATTCAGATAAAGTGTAGTAGCGATACTCTGCACTGTCAGCTTGTGGTTCTGCAACTACCCTGCATTTTAAATTGGATAATTTTTCAATCATTGTTGTAGATAAAAAATTCATTGATACATTAAGAGTATGAAGCTGATTTATTTTCGGACAGTTAAATAAAGCTTCTGCTCCTTGCTCAGTTAAAGTCCCCATTGAAATATCTAGTACTAGTAGCTTTTCAAGCAGTGTAGATTCTACTATTGTCTTTGCGATCGCGTCAGAATAGCTAGCACTACGTAAACCTAGATATTTAAGTTTAGGAAAAGCTTTACCAGAAATAATTGGTATCAAATTACTAAGAGACGAATATGCGATGTTACTGCGGAAATCCTCTTCATTCTCATCTTGATAATAAAGTCGTTGAGAATAATTTTCATCATTACCTAACCATAATTCTAAATACTCAACCTCTGGCAAATCAAGCTGACAAATCTGGTCAATAATTTTATTACATAGCATATAGCCAGTCTCAAGAATAAGAGATTTGAGATGTTCATGTCGTAACGGTTCAAAAGCCAAACCGCAATCAGAATGATATCCAAAGCCACGAACTTGTAATACTTCTAATTTAGGATAAGCCTTTAAAAGAGGACTCATGTTACTTAATTGTGCATCAGAAGTCTTGTATTCATAATCATGCATATCTCCAACATACACAGCTTTCAGATTTTTTAGTTCTTCATTCGCATTGACCAATGCATTAATAACAAGCTCTCCAGAAGTATGTCTTCCGTACTTACATTGTAAAGCTTCAATATGACCAGTATGAGGCTTTTTCAGAATAAGCTAAAATAAACTGTCTATTGTTATTTTTGTTTTGTATTTCCACTGTACGGAATCGTTACAATGTAAGCATTGCTAACCTGTTCAACAGTATTTGTTTGATGATTAATTTCTTGGTTTTCCCAATCTTCTAATTTAGTAAAAAGCAAATTATAGTCATACTGTAATAATGCTTTATTGGCTTTATCTTCCCCAGTTGCTTTTAATATTTTTGCAGCATTTCGCTGCACATAAAGCGAAGAATGTTTCAAAGCATCAATCATTAAGTCTAAACCCACTTCACCGTAATTTAACGCTTCAGAAAGTGCAGCCATTTGCACTTCAACTACCGAACTTTGTAACCTACTTCTTACCCCCTCAAGTCCGCCTAAAACTACACCGCTAACTGGTGGTGGTACTTCTCCACCAAGCACTGCATCATATTCTCTTGGTTGATTTGGATTGTTGTTCATCTTAGATAATGTTGTAATATTTTCTTAATTTATTCCCAGACTGAGTAATAGCGATCGCCAAACTGAGAATCTGCAATTACTCGACATTTTAACTTAGAAAGTTGCTCAATTATATTTTTAGATAAACGATTCCCAGAAACATTGAGAGTATGTAGACGATTAATTACTGGAGAGTTTAACAAAGCACTTCCATTACCTATATTTCCATCTGTTAACTCAAGTACCTTCAGATTTTCCATAATTGGAGAATTAACAATAGCGTGAGCAACTTCGCTCATGTTTCCACATTTTCTCACCGCCAGGTATATCAACTTAGGGAACGAATCACCCGAAAGCATAGGTGCTAAACTATCGATATTGATGTTCCTTAAATCGCTTCTATTTAGCCATAGTTCAAAGTATTCTAGAGATGGTAAATTTAAATTGCAAATTTTCGCAAGATTACTATCAGATATCCCATCAGCATCAACAATCAAACTTTTTAAATTCTCATGTTTTAAAGGCTTTATAGGAATAATAGAATTATTTTGAAAGTTGCGAACTTGTAGTATTTTTAGTTCAGGCTTGAGAATATCTTCCTCAAGCATTCGACCCCGGATATGAAGTAATTCTAAGTAAGGATAGGATTTTAATAGAGGATAAATACTACATACCTTGATATTTGATTCTCTATATTTGATATTGATGAGATCGCAGCAATCTCCAATTAATAACGCTTTCAAACTCGTAAGCAATTCACGAGCATTAACAAGTGTGTCAGCAAAATCTTTAAAGGCGATTTTGCAATTCGGATCTTTGTAGTAAGCTTGAAACTTGATTGCTTCTATATCTTTAGCTTTCGGATCTTGAAGGAAGCGCGATAATTTATTTTTACTATTTACATAGTTTTCATTATATAGACAATATGCCTGACCTCTTGGGTCATTAATTCTGTCATAATAGTAATCTTCCCAATCTTGAAATGTAGTCAGAACTAACCAAGGGTCATAATATAGTAATGCTTCCTTGCCTTTAGTACCACCTTTGTGTAGTAACAAAATAGCACGATCGTGTATTTCTTCTGAAGGGTCATATAACGCCTCAATAATTAAATCTATTCCTGCATTACCATATTTCAGTGCATCTTCAAGCGCTGCACTTCTGACTTCATCATCTTCGCTATTTAGACGATTTTTAATTCCTTCAATTCCTCCTAAAACTAGGCTGTAGTTTTCATTTTGCTGTTCTCCACCAAGTACCGCGTCAAATTCTCCGGGTTTATTTGAATTGTTATTCATAGTTAAAATTGAACTTACTAAGAGAAAGTTTTTTAACCCATGCATGGGGGTTTTGTCTGTGTAGCCGCGACTTCCAGTCGCCTGATACTAAAGTTCACTCTGCAACAGAACAATAGCGACCGTGGATATAACTATCCTCATCTTCTTCCTTCTGATTACTTGCCAAAACACGCACATCTAACCCAGAAAATTTATCAATCATTTCCTGAGATAAAAAGTTTTCTGAAATATTGAGAATATCAAGATTATTTATCGCCGAACAATTCAGCAATTCTTCCGCACCAGCATCACTCACCGTTCCCATTGAAAGGTCAAGTACGCAGATAGAATCAATAAGTGGAGAACCTACAATAACGCTGACTATTTCATCGCTAAATTGGCTATTGCGTAATCCTAAATAAACCAAATTGGGAAATTTTTCTTCAAAAACAATCTGATTTAAATCTTCAACCCAACAGTTTCCACCGTAATCTTCACTACCAAACCATAATTCCAAATGTTCCAATGCTGGCAGATTCATATTACAAATTTGTGCAACAGTATTCCGACTTAACCCCCCAGTTTCAACAATCAAGGCTTTGAGGTGATTATGTCGTATCGGCGGACTAAATTGTAAACCATCTCCTCCACGAACTTGCAAAAAGTTGAGTTTAGGATAAGCTTTCAAAATCGGACTTATATTACTTTGTTGAATCCAAGAAATTTCGGAATCTTCAGAAGTAATATCACCGATGAAAACAGCTTTGAGATTAGTTAGACGTTTTTTAGCATCAACTAAAGCTTGGACAATACTACTTGAATCACTCTCTGATGGTTCTGCCCACAAACCAAACACTAAAGCTTCTAATTTGTCGGCGTTGGGTTCTTGCAGAAGTCTACTAAGTTTACTAGGTAAATTATCATAACTATCATCCTCAAACCTGAGAGCATAAGCATTGTTAACAGGTTCAACAATACCTATATTTGCATCGAATTCTACAACTTGCCGATTAGCAAATTGAGTAACATGATAACCTTGATACTCAGTAAATCTCTCTTCCAAGTTCCAAGGTGTATATGCTTGCAGGGCTTGTTTAACTTGCGGTTCTACTTTTTGGCGCAATAGTCGATAAGCAAAACGCTGCACCAACCTAGATTTATCTTGCAATCCTTGAATTAATACATCCAACCCTGCATCGCCATATTTCAAGGCTTCGCTAAGTGCAGCAACCCGCACTTGAGTCACAGGATTTGATAAACAACGTTTAACTCCCTCAATTCCTCCTAAAATTACTCCATCCACAGGAGGCGGGGATTGTCCTCCCAACACTGCATCATAATCTCTGGGTTGATTTTGGTTGTCTGTCATGGTGCTTTACCTTCTGATTCTTTATTAGAATTCCCAAAAAAAATGCGGAATACGCATACTACCGCAAGGTGGAAGTCATGCATTCACGCATAATTGTATTCCAAGCTTTTGCACCCATGCGACACCAAACAGACCGTCGTAGACATCCTCAATCACGTTACAATAATTAATTGTTACTAATTAAACGGCAATTTACTTATGAGCCAACTTGAAAACATTCAAGCTGAGTACGAAAAGTTTCCAGAAGAATTGGAGAGTGTAATCATTAGTACCGTGAATGCACAGGCAATACCCAATGCTAGTTATGCTCCCTTTGTAATAGATGATTCCAAAAACATCTATATTTACGTCAGTGGTCTTTCAACTCATACCAAAAATCTCTATGCCAATCCTCATGTTAATGTCTTGTTTATCGAGGATGAAGCTAAGAGTAATCTAATTTTTGCCCGTCGTCGTTTGAGTTTTGATTGTACAGCAAATTTGATAGAGCGTGAAACTGAGAAGTGGAATCAAATTGTTGAGCAATTTCAAGGGCGGTTTGGTGAAATTATCGAGGTTCTGCGAGGCTTGTCTGACTTTCGGATTTTCCAGCTAACTCCGAGTGAAGGCCGTTTTGTAGTTGGTTTTGGGGCAGCTTATCATATTAGTGGCGATAACCTCAATCAACTTGTTCAAATCACAGGAGATAGTAATCAAAAGCAAGGATGAATTGGATGCGAATTAAATATGAAATAGCTTAGAAGACAAAAATACTTACTCTGATATTTATCGGTAAGCTTGACTTTATACCTTGTAATTTGGCCTTCGGGTAAAGTGCTATTAAACTATACTTTTTAATTTTATGCTTCAGTTTCAACCTCCTGGCTTTGGACATAAACTTATCCATACATCGTTGGGGGCAATGGTTTACTATACCCAAACGAATGCACCTTGGGCGATCGCTCCTGGCGTTGGCGGAGCCATCGCTGATACTGAAGATTTACCTCCACTACTGTTTCTGCATAACTTTGGTGGTGGGGCGTCTGCGTATGAATGGTCTAAAGTTTATCCGGCTTTTGCCTCTAATTACCGCATTTTAGCTCCCGATCTAATCGGCTGGGGAGAATCGGCTCATCCAGTCCGGGATTATAAAATTAGGGATTATCTCAGCACGATCGCAGAGTTTATCATTGAAACTTGTCGTCAACCTGTGACGGTGGTAGCCTCGTCTCTAACAGCCGCTTTTGCTATCCGTCTAGCTATTGTTCAACCCAATTTATTCAAAGCACTGTTTTTGGTGTCCCCCTCTGGATTTGATGATTTTGGTCAGGGTGCTGGACGCAGACTTCCGCTTTCGGTAATCAATGCGCCTCTGCTGGACAATTTTATTTATATGCTTGGTGCTGAAAATGAAATTGCAGTCCGAAATTTTTTACAAAGTTTTCTGTTTGCTAAATCACAACGAGTATCTCAAGAAATGGTGGAGGCTTATTTAACCTCTGCACAACAGCCTAATGCCAAGTTTGCCGCTTTGTCATTTTTGCGGGGCGAGCTTTACTTTGATTTGAGTTTATATATTAAACAACTGACAATTCCCACCGTCATTTTTTGGGGAGAAAAGGCACAATTTACCAGCGTCAAATTAGGACAACGCTTGGCAAATTTAAATCCAAGTGCAATTCGAGATTTTTATGCGATCGCAGATGCAGGAGTATTACCTCATTTGGAAATACCAGAAGTTGTCATTGGTTTATTGCAAAAGTATCTTGGGGAGTTTGGAGTTAGGAGTTAGGAGTTTGGAGTTAGGAGTTTGGAAATCTCCGGCGCGACAAGAGCAGATGGAAAACTGAATCGGGCGGGGATACTTAGAGAAAAACCTGCAAAACAGTTTCTTTAGAAGTTGCTACAATTATTATTTAGAGTGAAAATTAATGGTTCTTCAGTACCTTTTGTACTAAAGTTCCGGTCAAAAAAGTCAGAGAGGTGATTATACAACGAAAATTCTACTCTGAAACTCACAAAATTTTTTCAATAATGCCTCTTTTCACTATTCCCTGTTCTCTGTTGGCTCTTACAGACTGTTTATTTAGCATGACAAGTGGAGTAGAGCCAAAATCAAAAAAAGCCGATTACTCTAAATAGGCTCAACCAGTACCATTTTCAAATCTTAGTTGAATACATTAATTTGATGATTACTAACTTTTCTTGGACTAAACAGTGGTATCCAATAACTCCTATCAGCTATCTGGAATTATCTCATCCAACCGCAATTACTTTACTGGGTAAAAAGCTGGTAATCTGGAGAGATAAACATCAAAAATGGGTAGCAATGGATGATACTTGCCCCCATAAATTGGCACAGTTATCTTTAGGAAGTATCCATGAAAATGGAAATCTAATGTGTCGTCATCATGGTTGGTGTTTTGATGGGACAGGAAAATGTACAAATATTCCCATGTTGAGTGATGAAAAGGCTTCAAAAACGGCTTGTAATAGTGAGCGATCGCAAGTAACAACATATCCTACTCAAGTGCTACAAGGATTATTATGGATCTGGCCAGATAATAGTCTTACTGCTTTTGAAGATAGCGCCTCAAAGCAACCTGCGGTGATGCCAGAATATCAGCTTGATAGTTCTGCAACAGATTGGTTTATGTCAGAAGTTCCTGTTGGTTATACTGTCTCTGTTGAAAGTAGTTTTGATCCTTCTCACGCCCAATTTTTACATGAAGGAATTGCTGGTTTTTCTCCAGAAAGAGCTATTCCAATGCAACATTTTGAAGTGTTTGGAGAACTGTCTGCTGAAGATGGCTTTACCCGGATTTCTCACAACTAAGAAAAAAACACTTGGATTAGTCAGATTTAAGATGATTTAATTAATACATCATCAAAATATCTTTAGAGCGT
>NZ_JBALCW010000115.1:0-43391 GCF_036917635.1 Nostoc sp. | reverse complement strand
CTGTGAGGCTGCTAGAGTATGGCATTACTACTTTATACAACTTTTGCGCTCACTTTACTTCAACACAGTAAAAGATGTCAAATGGGTTCTATAAGCTGTTGTGTATACAACTTGCACAATCAGAGCGGGCAAGATGCCCACCCCACAACCATGTTGAAAAAATATTAGTGCAAATTAAAGGCGCAACAGCTTAGCGCAAGTCCACTAAAGTGGACTAAAAGCCAATACGCTTGGGTTAGTCGAAACTTCTAGCACACATCACTGAGAAACGAAATCGCCAAGTCCGTGACGGTGTAAACAAGGCAGCCCGTAAAGTAATTAAGCATTGCCTAGAAAATGAAATCGGCACAGTAGTTTTTGGGTGGAACAAAGGACAACGGCAAGAGATAAACCTTGGCTCCAAAAATAATCAAAAATTTGTGCAGATTCCCACTGCTAGACTTAAAGATAGGATTGCTCAACTTTGTGAATACTATGGGATTAATTTTGTAGAGACAGAAGAAAGCTACACTTCTAAATCTTCATTGTTAGATGGTGATCTGATACCTACATTCGGTGCGAAACCTGAAGGGTGGCAACCATCTGGAAAGAGAGTTAATCGTGGATTATATCGGACTGCAAATGGTTGCAAAGTAAACGCTGATTGTAACGGAGCGGCCAACATTATCCGCAAAGTAGCGATGAAATTGGGATTTAATCTCAGTGGAATCAGTAGGGTGTCTTTGTCAGCACCATTGAAACTTCGTTTGTGGAGTCTTCAAGAATCCCTGTCCCTTTAGGGCTGGGAGTGTCAATCCCCACTCACAAATTCCAATTGCGACGGAAATGGAAGAAGCCTTCTAAAAACTCTTGCAAAGCAATATTGCTATTTAACCTTTGCTTACTCCACTCTCTTGCAGCTTGTTCCAGAATTTCTGAAAAACTCGGATAGACAGGAGATAAATTTGCTAAATCTTTGACTTTAATTTTTTGGGACATTCCCAAGGCAATCAAATTAATCAACTCTCCAGCTTCTGCCCCCAATATCGAAGCTCCCAAAATTTCACCGTTGTCTAGGACAATTAATTTACACATACCAGTGGTTTCGTTCCGAAGTTGGGCTGCTGCCACTGTTTTAAAATATTGTCGCAAAACTAAAACTTTATCTCGATTAAAAAGGCGTTTTGCCTGGGCTTCTGTTAAACCCACTTGCGCCACCATCGGCACAGAAAACATTCCCCAAGGAATGAAGTGATAATCTACTCGTAACCTGGGGAAAAACAGTGCATTGTTCAGGGCAATTTTTGCTTCATAATTAGCGATATTGGCAAAGTCGTAACCACCAATTACATCACCACAGGCGTAAATGCGGTGGTTAGTGGTTTGCAGTTTATCATTAACTACCAAGCTACGCCGATGCCATTTTACACCTACTGTTGCCAAATTTAGAGATTCAATATTCGGCTGTTGTCCAGTCGTTACTAAAACTTCATCAGTTTCAATAGCTTTATCTCCTGCTTGAATCCATTTTTTATCCTCAATTAGCCTCACCTGAGTCACTGGTTTATCAGTGAAGACGCGCACACCTTCGACTTCCAACTGTGCCTGAAGCAATATGGCTATCTCAGGGTCAATATTGGGTAAAAGATATGGATGCTTGACTACCAGCGTCACACTGCAACCAAACCGCGCTAAAGTTTGAGCAATTTCAATGCTTTGGGGAATTCCGCCGATAATTACCCAATTTTTGGGTAATGTCCCTCCCTGTAAAAATTGCCAAATATTAGATAGCGTGAGGTAGCCAGTGGTTTGCAATCCTTCAATATCTGGAATTTCTGGACGCGAACCACTGGCAAGCAAATAGGTACGGGCGCGTAATAGGCGATTGTTAACGGCAAAAGTCAGTTGTGGTGAAGATTGAAATTGACCACTGCCAACAATAACATCGACTCCTTGCGCGGCTAGGATGGCTGGAGAATGCTGTTCTTTGAGATTTGAGGCGACGCATTGAGCATACAGCATAGCTTCTTGCCATGCCATAGATATGTGGCATTTTTGTGAGGTATCAGTGTGTGTAGCACGAATGCCAAAACTATCTGCATCATTCAACTTCTGCGCCAGTTTGCCAATTTCGGTAAGAGCATGGTGATTAGTAAACCCGTAGTCTACTTTAGGTTCCACCAGGGCAACTGTAGCATGTAGTTGGGTTGCAGCAAGAGCAGCGTAGTATCCAGCAAGACTGCCGCCAATAATTACAACATCGTAGTCAACGGTCACGTGAATTTAAAGTTAGGAGTTAGGAGTTAGGAGTTAGGAGTTAGGAGTTAGGAGTTTGGAGTTTGGAGTTTGGAGTTAGGAGTTAAAATCCTTCTTAAATTTATAACTCCTAACTTATAACTTATAACTCCTAACTCTCTTTTAGCGCTGTTAGTAAGCGTTGGTTATCAGAGTGGGAACGTACAGCAACCCGGAAAAAGCGATCGCCTAGTTCTTTAAAACTAAGGCAATCGCGGATTAAAATCTGGTGATGCTGGAGTAATTGTTGCTGTAACTGCGAAGTAGACTGTTGAGACTCAACCAGTAAAAAGTTAGCAGCGCTTACTTGGGGTTGTAAACCTGGGATTTCAGCCAAACCCTGAAAGAGTTGGTTTCGTGCAGGTGGTAGCCATGCCCAGGTTTGTTGTTGAAACTCCGTATCCTGAAGTGCTGCAATTGCCGCCGCCGCCGCTAGCGTGTTTACAGGCCAAGGGTCACGCCATAGCTGCCATTTAGCTAGGCAGTCAGGGTGGGCGATCGCATATCCTAATCGCAGTCCAGGAAGACTGTAAAATTTAGTTAGCGATCGCAATACTACTAAATTTCTATATTCCTGCACCACCTGAATCAGGCTTTGTTCCTCATTAGGCGGCACAAAATCCATAAATGCTTCATCCACCACCACCAAAGCAAATTGCTCCAAGTAGGGCAAAATAGACTCCCGCAAAAACAGCTTTCCGCTTGGGTTGTGGGGATTATTCAGCAATAGCCCTTTGTCCTTTGTCAATGACAAATGACCAATGACCAATGACCAATGACCAGTGACGCTTTGGCTTTGCAGTTGCTCATGGGGGAAACCCTCAAGACCGCACTGGCTCACCAATGACAAAGGACACTCCAGCACATTAGCGTTATACGCCATCAGGGTTCGGTAGTAGTCGCCAAAGGCTGGAGTGATTAGAATTGTCGCGGCTAATTGGGCTAATTGCCTACCTATGAGAGTAAGTAATTCTGCGGAGCCGTTACCCGGCAGAATCCACTCAGGCGGCAATTGATGGAAGTGACTGAGAGCTAGTCTCAGTTCACTATAGTTTGGGTCTGGATAGTGCTGAAGATTACCAATTTGGGACAGTATAGCAGCGATCGCGCTATTTGGAGGCCCCAACGGGCTGATGCTAGCAGAAAAATCCAGAATAGCATCAGGGGGACAGCCAGCCAGTGCTGCTGCCCAGGCTAAATTTCCCCCGTGTGCAGGTTGCCGCATTAAAAAAGGGTTCCCGAAGACAGAACCTATGCTTTTGGGGGTGCTACCTTTTCTCTAAACAGTTTTCCTGCCGAGAAGGCAGGAACCCTCGTCGCTGGAATTTCCATTTTTTCATTTGTTTTCGGGTTGCGACCTTCGCGGGCTTTACGTTCCCGTGATTCAAATGAGCCAAATCCCACTAATGTTACCTTATCACCAGAGGAAACCGCTTCAATAATCGTTTCCAAAGCGGCAGTTAAGACTGCATCCGCTTGTTTCTTGGTAACACTAGCTTTTTCAGCTACGGCATCAACTAATTCACCTTTGTTCATGTCAAACTCCTGAAGGTTTACTTGAGATTCTTTACGGATGCACCCTGATGCATCTGTACTGAAATCTTTGTTTGCGAAAATACAAAAATCATCCTTTGGGAGTAGCTTTACTCAAAACGCCTGTACATCCCATCGGCTCGACTTTTCAATGAATCATTCTAAGGTGTTGTAGCCTGATGTGGATAGATGAAACCATTAATTTATATAGATTTCAGGTTTTTTTGTAATTTTAGGGTGTTGTTTCACTCAAAAACACCCCAAAAGTAGGAAAAAATACCTAGTACAAACCCCCATTGCCAAGAAAACAGGATGGTGATGAGGTAGAGGATGCTTAGTATTTGTTGGGATTTCTTACCGATGGTGAAGAGTTATTGCTGAGATTAATTAATATTTACTGTTTCCCACTAGAAATTTTCTGTTGCACCCAAGCCCGAAAAGCGCGGGTAGTAGCAATTTCCCCATTCTTCTTCGCTTCTTGAATAAACCGAGGAATCTCCTTCACCGACACAGGCGCGAAACTAGGGCTGGTTTGGACTTCTGAATATTGTCCACCTGCAAGGGTGTAGACTCGCAATACACTGCCGTTATAGCGCCAAAATTCCGGGACTCCCATCGCAGCATAAAGCCTCAGCTTGTCTATTGCAGACCTGGAATATTTTACCTCTAGCACCAGGTCAGGGGGTGGGTTGGTGGCGATGTCAATATTTTCTTTATCTCGAACTAACGCTTCATTTTGAATATAGTAGCTACTATCTGGCTCGGCTCCCTTCTCTAAATCATCTCGCGTTAAAGTTAATGAACCAGCGCGTTTAATTTCCCAACCCAATTCTTCGCACAGGACAACAACAAAACCTTCAATTACACGGTTTGAGTTCTCGTGCGGCATTTGTGGGGTCATAATTTCTATAGTTCCATTGTCATAAGCAAATCGGGAATTACGTTCTGAACCCATTTCAGCCAGCATGGTTTTAAATGTCTGCCAGCTGATGTTTTGGAGTAAAACCCGATTTTCTGCGGATGTTGTTATTGCCGCCATAGTTTAGTTCTTTGCAACAAATTTCGAGTACTCTACCCTTTAATATTACTGTTAAGGCTGAACGGAAAAAAGCGATATGAGCGAAACGACTAATAGGGGTGATAAATTATGACTCAAGCCATACCAAAACTAGTAACCTTTGAAGATTTTGCAGCGTGGCGACCCGAAGGTGGAAGATATGAATTACATGATGGAGTGATTGTTGAAATGGCACAACCAGTAGGAGACCATGAGGATATTGTTGGTTTTGTAGCAAGAAAACTAACAGTAGAATTTGACCGATTAAATTTCCCTTATACAATCCCCAAAACTGCGCTCATTAAACCAACTAATTCGGAATCTGCCTATTCCCCAGATGTGCTATTACTCAATCGCCCTAATTTAGTGAATGAGCCGCTATGGAAAAAACAATCAACTGTAAGTCTTGCAGCATCAATTCCCTTAGTAGTTGAGGTAGTTAGTACCAACTGGGATGATGACTATTACACAAAACAGGGTAAGTATGAGGGTATTGAAATTCCTGAATACTGGGTTGTAGATTATCTCGGTCTAGGCGCTAAAAAGTTCACTGGCAACCCCAAACAGCCTACTATATCAATTTATGAATTAATCGATGGAGAATACCAAGTTACTCAATTTAGAGGTAATAATCGCATCGTCTCGCCTACTTTCCCTGAATTGAATTTAACAGCCGAACAGATTTTTCAAGCTGAACAGTTTTAAAACATCCTCTTAGAGATATTTATATTTACAATGTGGATGCTCCCTATTTTTTCAAATCTTTTTATATAGCGGTTATCGATTGGATGAGAACACCAAAGTCCTTGCTGTCAAATCATTTCAGCAAAGTTTTTGTATCTCACTGAACTGCACACCGCTATAGTATATGAGAACTGAAATTCACACATCGAACCTTTTAGCAAATTCTTTGTATATTAGACATCTCCCGAAATGAATGTAGAGACGCTTTCTTCGTAGCGGCACGTTCGCGGAGCGTCTCGTAGAGAAGTGCAATTTCGCGTCTCTACAAGGGTTTCAGATTACGCATATTTAATTTTTGGAGATGTATATTGAGTACAAATCCAGGTAAAACATTTTCCCCGGAAATAGTTTGAGGAAATTTTAAAACTTCCACATCTTGTCCTGGACGATAAATTTCTACTTCCTGTTTTTTTCGGTTGATCAACCAACCTAGACGACAACCATTGTCGATATACTCTTGCATCTTGTTCTGAGTTTTTTTCAAGCTGTCATTAGGCGAAAGTATCTCAATTACAAAATCAAAACATAAGGGAATAAATTTTTATTTTTGTTCTTTAGTCAAAGCATCCCAACGATATTTTTCTACCCAAGAAACATCTGGAGAACAGCATTTCGCCAACGCCTAAGCCGCTTATCTGCTCTGCGCGGAGAATTCGTGAATAAGAAGATCCCCGACTTCTTAAAGAAGTCGGGGATCTGAGCCTTTGACAAATGTAACTTACCTGCTCATTATCTTTATTACCTGCCAGGAACCTTCAACCCCCGACGTTCAAGGATTTGCCGCACCTCTGGGCTGGGGGTATAGTTATAGCCGTAGGAGGAGTTATCAGTGTCATCCATAATTTGAGGTGTGAGCAATACAATTACCTCATTGCGTTGGTTCTGTCTGTTTGTACTTCTAAACAACGCACCAATTAGGGGAAGATCGCCCAAGATGGGAATCTTGGAGATAGAAGTCCGGTCTGTGTCTTGAATAATACCTGAGAGAATGAGCGTCTGACCATCTCTCAAGCGAATCAAGCCGGAATTAAGCGATCGCTCAGATACCAAGAATATTTGTTGGCTACCACCTCCTCCAACGTTGATAGTAGCTGGAGCTTGGGGTGCTTTGACAACAGGAGCTACCGATAGAGAGACGAAACCGTTATCGTCAATCCGCTCAATTTTGACAGCTAGGGTTAAACCCACTCGGTCTTTTTCTGCTGAAATCGTTTCTGTAGCAAGATTCGCATCACGAACGATTTCCCTTTTAATATTGCCTACCACTTCCTGAGTCAGGTTGACATTAGCCGTTTGACCTTCTTGCACAATTAACGTCGGGTCTGTCAAAATCTTGGCGTTGCCATTTGTAATCTGAGCTTGCAAACTAGTGAGAAGACGTTTGGGGAACTGGTACAGAGATGGTAGAGCAGATGTTGCTGTTCCCAAAACTCCTGGTGCGAACGTAGTAACTCTACTGGCAGGAGTACCAGCAGTAGCAGCAACGGCAGGAACGGCAGGAACAACCACAATACCTTGTGCATTAACAACAGCAGGAACGGCAGGAGTACCAGCAGTACCAGCAACGGCAGGAATATCTGTAATAGTGGTTACATTTGGTGTTCCCTGGGTAACGTTTGTCAAACCCGCTTGAAATGGATTCCCTGAAACCCCTGCTCGAGAGTTAAAGAATGATTGAGCTTGTCCTGGTACATTGCTTGTTAACTGCCCATTCACAATTGTTCTGTCGCCTACTCCAGTTCCTGGAATAGGAGCGGTAGAGTTATTTAAATCCAGGAAAGTATTATTACCACTATAAGGATTACCAGTAACAGGTGTACCACCGCTTATATTGGTTCTCGCTTCAACACTAGTAGCTGGTCTGGAACCGCCAAAATTTAGAGATGCTGCACCGCCATCATTAGTAAAGTAGTTGTTACCAACCCCAAAGGAAAAGCTGGTGTTGTAATCTTGGGTATTCAAGAGGTTAACATCGATAATCTTGACGTTGACTACGACTTGACGACGGCGGATATCAAGCTGAGTTAGTTGAGCCATCGCCATCTCAACTAGCCGGGGAGAACCAATCAAGGTTAGAGAATTAGTACGCTCATCTCCTAATGCCTGTAAACCTCTCAGTAATGGGTTAGAGTCTGTAAAAGTAACACGTTGAGTTTCAACTCTGGTTTCTGTGGTCGTCTGAGTTTGGGTGATAGGCGCAGCTCCAGCCCCAACAGGCACAGCATTAACGCTGGTAACTTGTCGTTCGCGGCTGACGGCACTTTCTGCTCCCAAGCCGACCAAAAAGTTCAGGGCGACTCCCACTGACACCTGATTAAGTCGCAGGCTACGCATAATCATGTCACGGGTAGAATTAGGTAGTTTAGGCCCAACAAAAATTGTGCGATTACTGCGGTTAGCTTCCAAACCACTCAGACGCAAGACATAGTTAAACACATCTTGCACTGGCTCGTTTTCTATATCTAACGAGATTGTTTGAGAGGTTCCTTGGGCATTAGCAGCAGCACCAGCACCTTGCTCGCCTCCGATATAAGCCAGGTTCAAATTAGCAGCACGAGCAAGCAGTGACAAAACCTCACGCACCGGCGCATCTCGCAGCACTAAACGGGGTACACGTTCTTGAGTTCCTAAGTCAATGCTGCTAGGAGAAGCATCAGTATTAGAGATGGCAATATCTCCCACTGGTGGAGCGACGGCTCTAGGTAAGAAAGGTGGAGCCTGACTCACAGTTTGACCTGAGCCAGACGATTGTGCCGGTTGTCCGTCAATGGTGATTTGTGGGTTAGGAACCAGAACATTCGGCTTTTGACCAGGTTGGGCTGGAGTACTAACAGGCGGTGCTGTGGATGTTGGCGCTGTTGGCATTGGTGCTGATGCTATAGTGCCAGCAGATGGGCTAAAGCTGAGTGTAATTCCATTTTGCGATCGCACCACAGGTTGACTGCTAGGTGTGTTGTTGCTGCCCGTTACCGTCACCCGGATGCTATTGGCATCAAGCTGATTAACCTCAACAGATGCAATTCCTGCTGCTGGGCTATCTTGACGAAAACTCTTACCTTGTGGTAAGCGTAATTGAGTATTGATGATATCTGCGACTAAAGTCTTACCTCTTTTTGTAGTGAAAACTTGGGGGCGCGACCCCGAAGAAGTTTTTAAAGCAACGCTAATTCCACCGTTAACTGGATTTAACTGTACATTAGTAACTTGAGTCATTTGTGCCGAAACTGGTTGAGCTGCCAAAAATACAAAAGCGGCAGTACCTAATATAAAACTATTACCGTGAAGCTGTTTCACAGTTCATTCCTCACCTTATAAAACCTTGTTTACAAACAATTCTGAAAAGTTGAGAAAAAGTAGTTAAAAGTGAGGAGTGAAGAGTTACGAATGATAAGTAAGTTGGCGAGAATAAATCAAACTAAATTAAGTAATTTCAAAAATCTTAAGATGATTTCGTAGTGACCTTTTCAGCCATCTTATGAAGACTAAAGTCCTCACCCAACGGGTTCGTTAGTCGCTCATGGAGGAAACCCCCAACACCGCGCTAACTCACTACAAACCTTGAATTATTCACGCTGCTCTACTTAACTCCCAACTCCTAACTCCCAACTCCTAACTCCCAACTCCCAACTCCTAACTCCTAACTCCCAACTCCCAACTCCCAACTCCCAACTCCTAACTCCTAACTCCTAACTACTTTTTCGGAGCAGTTTTAGCTGCTGCGGCTGCTGCTGCGGCTATTTCTTCTGGAGTAAGTGGCATTAATACCTGTAACTGGAATGATGTATTAATCGCTGCTGGACCTACCTGCGCCGGCGTTTTATCCAATTCGGATTTTGACTCTACTGGAGCCAAAGTTGATTGATAATCTTTAATTATTAACAAAGGCTGTAAACGCTCAATGTTACGAATTATCGATTGTGTTTGCTCATAAGTTCCTGTAATTTCAGCATTGATATTGCTGCGTTGCAGCTTACCGTCAACCTGTAGTCCTAGAGTTCCATCGGTAACTGGTTCTGGTTTTTGGGAAACTGGCACAAATTTCTTCAGTTTGGCTCTGACTACATTCATAGAAGTTGGAGTATTACCAGACTCAATTAAGCGGTTCATATCCAACAGCAATGTATCTAAGCTTTTTTCGTTAGCGAATAAACCTAAAACCTGAACTTTTTGCTGTTTTGCCTGTGCTAGCTCATCTTTAACTTTGGCAATCTCTTTGATACTGGCTTTTTTTTGGTCAATTTGCGCTTGCAGTTCAGAGGTTTTGACTTGCTGTTGCTGATAGCTTTCCAAAGCTGGCATCAGAAGGTTTAACAATATATAACCTGCTGATGCTAAACCAATTACCGCCACTATGATGCCAATAATTTTTGGCGTGAAAGCAATACCAAATAGCATAGGGGATGCTGGCGTTGCCTGCTCGAATTCCCCACTTTGTTCGGCAAAATTTAAATCATCACTCAGCGTCATTTTGAAATGACTCCTGTTTGTTGCATACTACGAATTCGAGTCACTAACCCCACTGTGCCTTTTTTTTCCAATTCCTGGATTAATTCCGAAGCTGGAACATCGTTCATACTTGATTGGATAGTGTATTCAACTACTTGGGGCAGCTTAATTGTTACAGCATTAAAAGGTTTACCCATGCCTGGTGGTAAGGGAGCATCTACTAACGTTGCTGTCACAATTCTGTTTTCTGTGGGCTTCAAGAATTGAGACTGTTGTAAACTCAATAAAAAATCATTGACATCGTTAAAAGAACGAGCCAATCCGATAATTTGTAATCCCCCGGCGGGATTGGTTCGTGGCTGCCCTGCCTCTGGCACAATCGGTGGGGTTTGCCTGATGCTCTTAATTTGCACTGCTGCTGGAATGCGATCGCGCAAATCTTGCAGCATTGCTGACCAAGGTCGAATTTGATCAAATACAGTAACTAAAGCTTGGGTTTCCCCTTTAATTGCCTTCGTCTCATCTTTGATTTTATTAATATTTCCTATTTCTGTATCTAACTTTTTGCTTTCTTGGTCTAGTTGTGCTAAATGACCATCTAATTCAACAATTTTCCCTTGCAACAACCACCAACCAATTCCCAAAAAAGCTGGAATACCTACACCTACTGCAATTCCCACATACAGTAGTGTCAAATCCCCCGTAGGAAACTTTAGGGATATTCCTCCCTTTCTCTCAGGCTTTTTCTGGTATTCTGGGCGATCTTTAAGAAAGTTAACATCTAAGCTGTACATTTTGTTACACCTCCCGCATTCCTAAACCAAGTACGATCGCCAAACCAGAGCGTTGCACCTGTGGATATTTATCAGTGTCAACTTCCAAAGACAAAGCCCCGATTGGATCTATTTGGGTAGTTGGCAAACTCAATCGTTGGGTAAAGAATTCATCTAGCTGTTGAAGTCCACCTCCTGGGCCAGCTAATATAATCTGCGCTACCTCCAAATTTTCACTTTGATTGAGGTAAAAATCGATGGAACGGCGCAGTTCATCCGTTAGTTCTCCCAATACTCTCAATATGGCTGCCATACCAGGATTGATTTCAGTAACCCCAGTTTTCCCGCCGTCTAGAGAACTTGGGGGAATCACCATTCCGTGTAACAGTTCCATATCTCGTGATGTGGGTAAGCTCATTGCCCTTGCTAAGGCAGTTTGCATTTGCAAAGTGCCGATTGGGACTGTGCGCGAAAATTGCGGCACTCCGTTAACGATGATGGCAATTTCTGTACTGTCGAACTCTATATCAACTAGTACTGCTGCTTCTTGCGGCCCAAATTGTCGCAATTGCTCACGAATAGTCCGAATCAGAGCAAAACTGTTAATTTCTAAAACATCGATTTGTAATCCTGCCTGCTCGAATGTACTTATATAGGTATTCGTTATCTCCTTACGGGTGGCAACTAGGAGGACGTGTACTTTTTCAATGCCATCTTCATCTACAAAATACCCAAGTTTCTGATAATCTACATCAGCCTCTTCACGAGGATAGGGTAAATATAAACCTGCTTCATGGTTGAGAACCATTTCTCGCAGTTCTTTATCATCTAACTCTGCTGGCACTGGTATGATCCGAACGATAGAATCTCGCCCTGGTACACCAGTGGCAACGCGAGAAGTTTTGATTTTGCTCTCACTTAGCGCCTGCTGGATTAATTGCGCCATTGCTGCGGGGTCGGTGATTTGACCATCGGTAACTACACCATCTGGAACTGCTACCGATGTAAAGGTTTCAAGTTTCAAGCCTTGACCCTGCTTGCGTAGCTGAACTACATTCACCCGTTCGGGAGCAAGTTCAATGCCGACTCCTTTTTTTGATTTGCCAAACAGACTTTTGAAGCTTTTTACCACAGTTATGCCCGATGGACTGCTAAATTGAAAATTTAAATTTGTTGTACGTAGAGAGGTAATATATTACGTCTCTACGGATAATTTATGTAGCCTATAGTCTCGACAATTTTGATCTAAGCTTTTCACACTGAGCAAGCGTAAAAATACTGGGAAAATGATTCAATTACGAAAATTTAAACAACTTGTTGCTTTTACACTACTTGGCTTATTAACCACTTGGATTGTAAGTTGCAGCACAAGTAATGTTGGTACAGCTACAAAACAGGCTACTTCCGGCGGGGCAACTATTGAGTTTTGGACGATGCAACTCCAACCTCAATTCACCGACTACTTCAAAAACCTAATTGCGAATTTTGAATCGCAAAATGCAGGTATAAAGATTAACTGGGTAGATGTACCTTGGGCGGCGATGGAGAACAAAATATTAACAGCTGTCTCAGCAAAAACGCCACCTGATGTAGTTAACCTGAATCCGGGTTTTGCTTCCCAACTTGCAGGACGAAATGCGTGGTTAGATTTAGATGCGAAAGTCCCAAACGATGTACGTTCCTCCTATCTACCCAATATCTGGCAATCTGGTACGCTTAATGGCAAGAGTTTTGGGATTCCTTGGTATCTCACCACACGGCTAACCATTTATAACACCGATTTATTAAAACAGGCAGGTATCAATAAACCACCTGCAACCTACGCAGAATTGGCAGAAGTAGCGCCACAAATTAAAGCTAAAACTGGCAAATATGCCTTTTTTGCGACTTTCGTACCCCAAGATTCTGGTGAAGTGCTAGAATCTTTCGTGCAAATGGGAGTTACTCTAATAGATGCTGATGGGAAAGCGGCGTTTAATTCAGCACAAGGTAAGGCAGCGTTTCAGTATTGGGTAGACTTGTATAAAAAAGGGTTACTTCCTAAAGAAGTTTTGACGCAAGGACATCGCCACGCAATCGATTTATATCAATCTGGAGAGACTGCGTTTCTAGCTTCTGGGCCAGAGTTCTTGAAAACGATCGCAAACAATGCCCCGAAAATTGCTCAAGCTACGGGAATTGCACCTCAACTCACTGGTGACACAGGTAAGAAAAATGTCGCGGTGATGAATATGGTTATTCCCCGTGATAGCAAACAACCAGATGCTTCTGTTAAGTTTGCTTTATTTGTTACCAATGACGAAAATCAGTTAGCCTTTGCGAAAGCTGCAAATGTCCTACCTTCCACAATCAAAGCATTATCTGATAGTTACTTTAAAGATGTTCCAGCTAATGCTTCAACAATAGAAAAAGCGCGAGTCATGAGCGCTCAAGAATTGCCAAAGGCAGAAATATTAACCCCTACTTTGAAAGATTTCAACAAATTGCAAAAGGCAGTTTATGAAAACTTGCAAGCAGCAATGTTAGAGCAGAAGACTGTAGATAAAGCTGTAGAGGATGCGGCGCAAGAGTGGGATCAAAGGTAGAGTTAGGAGTTAGGAGTTAGGATTTTGGAGTTAGGAGTTAGGAGTTTTTTAATCAAAACTTCTAAGTAGGTAGGCAAGATAAAACCAAACTATGTAACGAAAAGTAAAATCTCTGTATTTGGCTCGTAGTTGCGCTAAAGCGCAAGAGGGCGCAACTACGAGCCAGCGATGATTATTTGCGCCCACTTACTTAACTTCTCTGAGTCTGAGCGGTTGCTAAGAAATCGCCTACTAGATAAAGGGAACCACATAAAACGATTAAGTTTTCTGTGGTTGAGGTTGCGGTTTCTAGTGCTGTGAACAAATCTGGATGGATTTGGCGATCGCTTAATTGGGGACAAATATTATAAGCTAGGTTGGCTAAGTAGTCTAAATCGCCAGAAGTTCTACCTGGCCAAGATTCTATTCGGATTGGTACTAAAAAAAGGCGATCGCCTGGCCGCAATAAGGCGGTAAAAATATCAGCATGATCCTTATCGGAAAACATTCCCATAACCCAATTGACGGGTTTGGGGTTAACTGCGTCTAAGCTATCGACATAGTGGCGAAGAACTTGGGCGGCGGCGGTATTATGAGCGCCATCAAGTAATAATTTATGGTTGTTCCAGGTAGTCCATTGCATCCGCCCAGGCCATTTAGTTTTTGCCATACCGTTAGTTATGGCTGCTTCAGAAATCTGCCAACCTGTTTGTTGGAGAATTTCTAAAGCTGCTATTGCCAAAGCTGAATTTGCTAATTGAATTTGTCCGGCTAATGGCAAAGGGTATTTAATTAAGTTTGAATTTTGGATATTTTGATATTCTGCCCATCCTGTAGCGATTTGACGGGCGGGTTGAGGAGTAAAAATCGGGCATTGTAATTTTAAAGCACGCGATCGCACAACTTTTTCTGCCTCAGGTGGCAATGCTCCAACCACAACGGCACATCCACGTTTAAGAATACCAGCTTTTTCTCTAGCAATGTCAGCAACCGTAGGGCCAAGTTGCTGCCAGTGTTCCCGGCTGATCGAAGTGATGATCGTAACGAGGGGTTCCAAACACACATTTGTAGCATCTAGTCGCCCTCCTAGTCCAACTTCTACCACAGCTACATCAACTTGTTGCTGGGCAAAATATAACCAAGCCGCTGCCGTAATTACTTCAAATTGAGTTGCCGATTCATCTTCAGGGCGAATAACCGCTTGGATTTGTTGGAATAATTGACTCAATTCCTCAGAAGAAATTGGCTGTTCATTCAGACAAATACGTTCCGTCCAATCAACTAAATGGGGGGAAGTATATCGTCCTGTATGATAACCAGCCTCAGTAAGTACTGAGGAAAGATAGGCACAAACTGAACCTTTACCATTAGTGCCAGCAACATGAATTACCGAGACTTGGTGATGAGGATTACCAAGATTTGCTAAAAGGCTGAGGATGCGATCGAGTCCCAGATGGACACCAAAGCGTTGCAGGGGTTGTATTACAGAATCGATGTTCAAAGAAGGGAGTGGGGAGTGGGGAGTGGGGGGATGAGACAGATAAGGGAGATGAGGGAGAAATAACCAATGCCCAATGCCCCATGCCCCATCCCCGATTAATTAATGAATTTAAGCTTCTCTATCCAAAAAGCCTTGAATTTGTCTTAAAGCCGCAGCGCCAATATTAAATACTGCCCAGCTAGCAGCAATGACAACTGGTGCTAAAACGATCGCTATACGGTAATCGATATCCATATCTAGAACCCCTCTCTTAAGTAGAAATTAAAGTTTTGTCAACTGCTCTCATTTTTATTTTTAGCTGAAGTGGGCAACTTTTCCAAGTAGATATGTAAAGAATGTTTAAATTATAGGGTATTGGGCATTGGGAAGAGAGACCTTGGGCATTGGGCAGTGGACATTGGACATTGGGAAGAGGGGCATTAGTTAGGAATTACGAATTACGAATTACGAATTACGAATTATTTAAGCCTTGCTAAACCCAATATCAGTACCCTTCCCAGCATGAACTAAAGCTAATTTTTGGTAACGTTTAGCGTGTTCAATGAGTTCTGCGGCTTCAATTTCTGTTACTTGGCGCTGTACTTTGCCAGGAATGCCGACAACTAGGGACAAAGGCGGTACATTTTTAGTTACCACTGCACCAGCACCGATAATGCTACCAGCGCCCACTCTTACCCCGTCTAAAATCACTGCGCCTATGCCAATCAAACTTCCACGCTCAATGTAAGCGGAATGTATCACAGCGCG
Source organism: Nostoc sp. (assembly GCF_036917635.1). Taxonomy (GTDB): domain Bacteria; phylum Cyanobacteriota; class Cyanobacteriia; order Cyanobacteriales; family Nostocaceae; genus Nostoc. The sequence continues at coordinate 27,752 of NZ_JBALCW010000115.1, read as the reverse complement.
ATGTCCTACAGTGACATGATCTTCTAAAATTGTGGGAAAACCAGGATCGCCATGTAAAATTGCACCATCTTGAATATTTGTGCATTCGCCAATTTCAATTCGTTCTACATCTCCCCTAACCACTGCTCCATACCAAATGCTCACCCCTGCTGCTATATTTACCGAACCCATAACAACAGCATTGGCTGCGATGAAGGCAGCTTGAGAAAAATCAGGAGATGTCCAGTAAGAAACGGTAGACACGATAGAATATGAATATGGTACCCAGGAACACTGGAGAAACTCCAACCTTTGAGGCTGGTTGCACAACTAGGATATCACAGCGTCAAGCCTCTACACTGAGGCAAACACTAGTGAGCATTGTGGCTGCCGCAACTCCGTGTCTGTGCAGCAGTGACCAAGTAACCCAAAGTGATGGAGTATTAGTGTATAATACAATACACTAATGCTGGTGAAGACAAAATTATGTTTGTATGCACTTCATGATGAATCCAGGCTTGCAGTACCCGATGTTTGGGCCTGAAATACAGTGTCCCCATTGTCGCCAGACTATTCCGGCGCTGACATTAACAGATACCTATTTGTGTACGCGTCATGGCGCGTTTGAAGCTAATCCTAAAAATGGAGAGTTAGTCCATTTGCAATCGGGGCGTCATTGGCGGAGGTGGAATAATGAATGGTATAGACAGCATACTCATCCCGATGGTATTCGGTTTGAAATTCACGAAGCATTAGATAAGCTCTATACCCAAGGCTTTCGAGCAACAAGAGTAATTATTGCTCGACGCTATCAGGAATTGATGAGTGGCTACTTGGAACGCAGCACACCTTGGCGTTCTGGACAACCAGAAGTTACTGCTGCGCGTTTATACGGCTTACCCGTGGAGTTTAGCCCCGATACCTCAGATGATCCCTGTTGGGAAGTGATCAATTTTGACTTGGAAAAAGAGCCTGGTGTCCCTGTACGCTACCCTTATTTCAGGTTGTTTGAATAGAGTTAGGAGTTAGGAGTTAGGAGTTAGGAGTTAGGAGTTAGGAGTTAGGAGTTAGGAGTTAGGAGTTATACCCCTCAAGCACCTTGTCTCACTAAGCTTGATTTTGTCCAATTTCACAAAGAATTGGTATTAAGAGTTAAATTCAATTCATAAACTCATAACTCTTAACTCCTAACTTTTGTTATGCATCACGCTTCTATTCGGACTGCCAATATTCATCGAGCGATCGCTTTCTACGAACATTTAGGGTTTACAATCTCAGAACGCTTTACTACAGGCTACACCCTAGCTTGCTGGATGGAAGGATTGGGCGGCAGAATTGAACTGATCCAAATTCCCGAACCAAAACCAGCCCCAGATGCTTTTGCAGATGAGCATTATGTGGGATATTATCATCTCTCGTTCGATTTAACTGAAATTACACCAGATTTACCTAGCTGGTTGACAAATTTACAAGAAAGTGTATTAGTGGCATCTGAGAGCCAACCTGAAGAATTACAACCGTTGAAGGTACTTTTAGAACCGACACAACAGCAAATAGGCGATCGCATTTACGAAGTGGCTTTCATTGCCGATACCGATGGCTTACCTCTGGAATTCATTCGGGTTTTAGCAAAACTCCCATAATTTAGCTTTTTTATTACCTTTCTTGCTAATATATTGTTTTTCTGTATTGTTACTGAGGTAACAGATTTTTTGGACAGATTAAACTATCGCCACTTTCCAAAATAACTTTATAATATCATGTCCGGTGAATCAAGCTGAATAAAAAATGTTCCTAGTAAGGACTTTAGTCCTGGCTTTGGGGACTGAAGTCCCCACTACAAACTGTTTATTATGGGTGATTTGGCGAACATCATGTAACTGAATTTACAGATATATCTGCTAAATACATGTATGGATTTTTCCGATTTTATAAATATCGCTTGCCGTTATTATTTTTAAGCTTATGGCTAGTAGCAGTTTTTTTGTTAAGCAATAAACCTGCTACTAGCGAACATGCAGCCATATTTAATAAAGAAAAATATCAATCAACCTTGCTAGCAAAAAGAATAATGCCCTCAACACTGACACAAAATGTCCGTAAGACAGTGCTAGAGAATGGTCTAACTGTCCTGACAAAGGAAGTGCATACTGCGCCAGTAGTAACGGTGCAGGTATGGTACAAGGTTGGTTCACGCAACGAAGAACCGGGCGTGAATGGCATTGCCCACCAGTTAGAACACATGATGTTTAAAGGCACTCTAAACCGTCCAATTCAATTTGGCCGTTTGTTTAGTGCTTTAGGTAGTGATTCCAATGCTTTCACCAGCTACGATCAAACTGCATATTACGGTACTGTGGAACGAAACAAGCTGAAAGCGCTCTTAGTGCTGGAAGCAGACAGGATGCAAAATTCCCAGATTGAGCCAGAACAACTGGCGAGTGAGAAGCGGGTAGTAATTTCTGAGTTGCAGGGTTACGAAAATAGCCCCGAATATCGCCTCAACCGCGCCGTTATGAAGGCAGTGTTTCCCAATCATGCTTATGGGTTGCCTGTAGGTGGCACGAAAGCTGATGTCGAGAAATTTGAAGTTGAGCAAGTAGAAAAATATTACCGCAATTTTTACAGTCCCGATAATGCCGTCTTAGTAGTTGTTGGAGATTTTCAATCTGCCAATACCCTGGAAACAATTAAAGAGGTGTTTGGCAAAGTAACCAGGGGGCAGGGGGCAGGGGGCAGGGAGCAGGGGGCAGGAGTTATTTCTTCCTCATCTCCCTCATCCCCCATAATATTGCGAGAAGCGGGAGCAGGACGGCTGTTACAAGTTGTGTATCCGCTACCAGATGCAAATCAACCAGATGTACCGGCACTGGATGTGATGGATTACATCTTGACAGAGGGACGCAATTCTAGACTTTATCAGGCATTGGTGGAATCAGGTTTAGCTAGTGAAGTTACAGCCTCTGTTACTAGTTTGCGAGAATCTGGCTGGTATGAAGTGTTGGTGACGGCTGGTTCTAAACAAGATTTGAAGAAAATTGACTCAATGTTGAGTAGCGCGATCGCTAATGTAGCAGAAAAAGGCGTGACATCTGAAGAAGTAGAACGAGCCAAAACCCAATTAGCAGCAGATGTAATTTTAAGTAACCGTGATATCACCTCTCAAGCAATGCGCTTAGGCACTGATGAGACAACTGTTGGTGATTATCGCTACACAGACCGCTATTTGGCAGCTGTCAGTCTGGTGAAGCCGACGGATGTTGTCGCTGTGATTAACAAATATCTCAAAAAAGAAGCCAAAACAGTAGGCTTTTTTGAACCAACCCAGAAGCAGATAACAGAAGTTGGTGACAAACCAGGCTCAGCCCAAACTAAAGAGAATTTTTCTCCTGGCGTACCTGTGCTTCCTTCTGAGGTGATGAAATACTTACCGCCTGTGGATTTAGTTACAGATGCAATCGCCCAAGTGTTACCACAGGAATTTAAATTTACCAACGGATTGCGGTTATTACTGTTACCCGATCGTAGTACTCCCACCGTTACCTTGAGCGGACACATTCAAGCCGGGACGGAATTTGATCGAGAGAATAAAGCTGGACTGGCTGCTTTTGTAGCAGACAATTTGCTAAATGGTACTAATAGCAAGGATGATTTAACTATTGCCAAACTCTTGGCAGAACGAGGGGCGAGTCTCCACTTTCAAACCTACCGCGAAGGGGTGCATATCGAAGGTGATAGTTTAGCTCTTGATTTGCCGATACTGCTTGAGATATTGGCAGATGTTGTTAAAAATAGTACCTTTCCAATCAAAGAGTTGGAATTGCATCGCCAACAAACTTTAACTGACTTGCAACTAGAATTAGATGAACCATCAGAAGTAGCCAGAAGAATATTTGTTCAGTCCATTTACCCAAAAGAACACCCCTTACATACTTTTCCCACAGAGGAGAGTTTACAGCAGATTCAGCGCCGGGATGTGATTGATTTCAAAGCTAAACATTATCGTCCAGATACGACAGTGTTGGCGCTGGTGGGAGATTTTGATCTAGACATTGTGCGATCGCTGATTAAAAATGAGTTTGGTAACTGGGAAGTTAGCGGCCAAGCACCGACATTAAAATATCCTCCAGTGTCGTTACCACAAAAAATAGTCAGTGTCAACCCAGCTTTACCAGGTAAAGCCCAAGCTGTGACATATATGGGTTACACAGGCATTAACCGTTATGATCCTCGATTTCATGCAGCCTTAGTATTGAACCAGATTTTGGGAGGCGATACATTATCTAGTAGACTAGGTGCTCAAGTGCGCGATCGCCAAGGTTTGAGCTATGGAATTTATAGCTCCTTCCAAGCCGGAAAGAATGCAGGCACATTTTTGATAGAAATGCAAACTAGTCCTGAAGATAGCAGTAAAGCGATCGCTAGTACCTGCGAAATACTACAGCAAATTCATCAACAAGGCGTTACCGGGCTGGAAGTAGAAACAGCTAAACGCACGCTTATCAGCAACTACAATGTTTCTTTGGCAAACCCAGAGCAATTAACAGATACAATTCTGATGAATGAGGTGTATGGACTAGATAAAGAAGAATTGCACTCCTTCACTGACAAAATCCAGAAAGTCACTTTTACCCAAGTTAATCAAGCGGCTCGTGAGTTACTCCACCCAGATAAAATCGTGGTCGTCACTGCTGGCCCATCTGTTTTAGCAGATAAGAGTATTCGCTAATTGGGGATAAATGACAAATGACAACAATTAATCTAGCTCATCAGGATTCACGCCTAGCTGACGCAAACGTTCTGCTAATTGTTCTGCCTTTTGTCTTGCTTGAGCCGCTTCTTCTTTAGCCGTAGCCGCTTCTTCTTTAGCCGTAGCCGCTTCTTCTTTAGCCGTAGCCGCTTCTTCTGTGGGTAGTGGAATTAATTCTCCTGCTAAGGTAAACCACCTTAACCACAGCTTGGGAATGTCTCGAAATGACCCCTGCCATAATCCCAAACTTAAACCCAACTCTGGCATTGGTAAACGTCCCTTAGTCAAATTCATCGGTTCATAGTGACCGCCTATTAGCTGAAAAGCTTGGAGTTCATCAGTGTAGCGACTAAAAACAATATAGTAAGGAATCCGCAGAATTCTTTCATAAACTTCCCATTTGCTAGGAGGTTTATCGGCTGCGCTTTTTTTCATGCCTAAATCTTCCGCTTCTGTACCTGGAGATAATAATTCTACTACCACAAAAGGATTTGCTGGTTCTTGCCAAGTTACATAACTTAAACGCAAGTCCTCCCCTTTGTAGAGTTTTGATACTCCTACCACACCAAACCAATCAGGGCGCTTGTACCATAAAGGATACTGGAGATCATAGTAAATATTAAGATCAGCAGCGCTGTAAACTAATTCTGGATTCCAGATAGTGGGTTGAAAAGTTAAGTATAAAAGTAAAGGCTGTAAAAAGTGAAAATCGTCTGGCAAACCTGGTTCCTCTGGGTTGTCACTTGGTAAATCATACATCGTTGGTAGGGTTTCCCAAGGAGGAAGGGGAGGGTCAGATTGAGGAATAAAGGGAGGATACGAAGTCATAAGCAGTTTGGATTGGAAGGAAATTGATTAATTATATTGGTAAATGCTATAGCAGTCCTATTTGATTCGTGAAAAATATAAAATTTGAAAACGAACCGCAAAGTACGCAAACGCGAGAGTGTCTCGTAAGAGTTGGGCGCAAAGGGAAGAAAGAAAAAAGAGATATATAATTTTCACAAATGATTTAGGACTGCTAAGTAAGTGGGCGCAAATAATCATCACTGGCTCGTAGTTGCGCTAAAGCGCAAGAGGGCGCAACTACGAGCCAAGTATAGAGATTTTACTTTTCGTTACATAGTTTGGTTTTATCTTGCCTACCTACTTATATCATTTGTGGTTAACTGAATCCTAGCCAACTGAAGCACTATTTTACTGCTAAAGATTTTGTCGATGGCATCTGGACAGAAAAAGTCCAAGCAGGCAAAGTAGAAATTAAAGGAGCCATTCACGAACTAGAACTCAAGCCAGGTGCTGAGGCAAAATACCTATTCGCCTCTGAAATTTGCTACTTATAGCTTGTATTGTCCAATACCCGGACATACGGAAGCAGGTATGACTGGAGAAATTGTCATCAAGAATTAAAAATTATTCCACTAAGTATTTGACAGCGATCTAATGTTTCAATTAAAGATAATTTATCTCAGTCCCATAGGTGCAGAAAATAATAAGTTATGGCGATTTTGATTCAAGCCCAACATATCAGGAGTAGGCGAATGTGTTATTATATATACGTTAGCGGCTAAAATGGAAGAATCCCTATCAGGGATTAAAATAATTTAAATTATAGATATTATTTCTCAATTAATGTAGAGAAAGCATTGATACTTCAGCGTCAGAGCCACCAGTAATTATTAACCTATGAACATTTTCAGTAACTTACTTCCTCAAACAACTCAGTCTGGAACATCAAAAAAACAGCGCCGAGGAATTGAAATTAAATCGCCGCGTGAAATTGAAATCATGCGGCAATCAGCGACAATTGTGGCAACTGTCCTAAAAGAAATTTCCGAGCTAGTAAAGCCAGGAATGACCACGGGTGATTTAGATGTTTATGCAGAAAAACGTATCCGCGAAATGGGTGCAACACCGAGTTTTAAAGGATATCACGGTTTTCCAGGTTCTATTTGCTCCAGTATTAACAATGAAGCAGTGCATGGCATTCCTAGTCCCAAGAAAGTGATTCGCGTGGGGGATGTATTAAAAGTAGATACAGGCGCTTATTATCAAGGCTTTCATGGTGATTCTTGCATTTCAATTGCTGTCGGTGAAGTGACCCAAGAAGCTGCTAAATTAATTTGCGTAGCAGAAGAAGCTTTATATAAGGGCATTGAACAAGTTAAGGCGGGTGCATATCTACTTGACTTAGCTGGAGCAATTGAAGACCATGTAAAAGTTAACGGTTTTAGTATAGTCGAAGAATTCACTGGACACGGTGTCGGTCGTAATCTGCACGAAGAACCTTCAGTATTCAACTACCGTACCCGCGAGATGCCAAATGTTAAACTCCGTGCGGGGATGACGCTGGCAATTGAGCCAATTTTAAATGCAGGTTCTAGACACACCCGGACATTATCTGACCGTTGGACAGCAGTCACAATGGATAATTCTTTGTCGGCTCAGTTTGAGCATACAGTGTTGGTAACAGAGACTGGTTATGAGATTTTGACTGACCGTTCTAAGCTGTAATTTTTATTGTTTGTAGGACTTACGCTAAAGTAGGAAATGTAGGGGCAATTCATGAATTGCCCCTACTAGAAATCAAGGCTTTCAGTGCCTTTTTGCGTAAGTCTTTACCCAACAGGTTCGTTAGTCGCTCATGGTGGAAGCCGGATTGAGGATGAGGTTTTATATTTAATTTGACCCACTTAAACCTCATCTAAGTTGAGAACCGTAGTTTTTGCCCTCACCCTAAATCCCTCTCCCAGATATGGGAGAGGGACTTTGAAATTCTGGCTCCCCGAATCCCAATTTTGGGATTCGGGGTTGGGGGATGAGGGCAAATCCTTTTCATCACTGAAGAACTACAGGTTTCAAGATAGACGCGGTTTACTTATAAGGGCTATATTTATCTGATAGCCGCATAGTTAGTTTTATAAATAGGAAGTGTTTGTTTAGCCTGTATAGAGATAGACGTACTCTCTGGAATCACTTCTAATAAATTGATTGCTTGTTTCCATTTATCTTTTGCTTGCTGGCGAATTAGTAGCGAGTGAGGTGGATTTTGGGCAAATAAATTAGCTTCTGTTGCTAGTTTTTGGGCTGATTCTAAGTTTGCTAAGGCTTTTTTTTCAATTAACACTTTTTGAGTGATAGATTTATAGTTAATTTGATAGTAAGCCAATTTCTTATTTGCTCGAGCAGAAACTGATGTTTCATTAGGAATACTATCTAACAAGATTATTGCCTGATGCCATTTGTTTTGTGCTTGTTGCCAAACTTTTAGAGGATGTGGTGGTTTTTGAACTAAAGAAGCAGCCTCCAGACCAAATTTTTGAGCAGATTTAAACTTTGCGATCGCACTCTCTTCTTGAGTTAAACTTAGACTCATCTTTTGCTCTTTAATTTTCCAACCACCAAAACCCAAGATTAGTAAACTTGAGGCTATGAACAAAGCCGAACGGACTATTTTTTGTGTCGAAAACTTTGTTGCTATTTCTACATCCTGGCTAATAATTGGCTCTTTACTACTTTCCTGTTCAATCTTTTTTAGGGCTTGTTCTGCCTGTTCCCTTAAAGTGTCAGCCTGGATAATTAAAGCAGCAATTTGCTCTTGGAAATAATCACAATCATTGAGAATATCTGTCAGCTCTTGAAATTTTCCCTGACTCGATATAATTAATTCGTGGTCATCATCTAACCATTCTAAAGCAAACCCATATTTACCATAAAAAGCAGACACGCCTAATAAAATATTTAATAAATTATGACTATTTTTGATAGTATAAAAAATATAATTTAATTTTTCCTGCAACTCTAACAATTCCTTTTGATAATTGCTAATTTTGTAAATTTGGCCTTGTAAAATTTTAGAGTTACTAAAGTCGAAGTTAATCTTTAAACTTTCAGCAATAACCTGAAATTGGGCGCGGAGACTGAAATGATTAATATCAGAATTTAGTTGATTGACCAACTGAAGATCGCTGAGAAGATCAGTAGCTATTGCTTGCAAAAAATAGCCCCATTCGCTCCAGACATCAATTTTTGATTCTAGTTCAGTTAAGGAAATTTGAGTTTTTGAGAGGCCAAATTTTCCTGCGATCGCAGGATCTACTAATCCCACACTAGGTATAAACAAGCTAGCTACAGTAACTATTCGAGGAAGTGTAGCGATCGCAGAATTTTTGATATTCTCAAATTTCAATTCCTGAGCAATTAATTTCTTAATATTCCGTAGTTGTTCCTGAATATTATTGATCAGGATAATTTGCTCCATAATTTGATTAGAATCGCCAATAGTCAGTTTTAGATTCTGAATCAGTGTTGGCAATTCACTAACAAGTATTTCTAGGTTAGCCATAGATACCCTTTAGGGATTTGTCGAAAGTTTGTGCGAAACAATTAAAATGGCTTGAAAAAGAGGCAAGGAAGTAGGGGACAAGAGTAGGACTTACGCAAAATATCTCTCAAACTCTTATTTCTCCGTGTCGCGCCAGTTGCTTCAAGTCTCTTAACCCGCAAGGGCGCACTGGCAACTCTTTGCCTAATAAGGTTCGTTATTCCGTAACTCTTGCCTAAGTCCTAAAGAGGTAAGAACTTGCAACAACTCTTTCCCCTCCCCAATTCTCCTTATCCCCCTCATCCCCCCTCCCCTGCTCCTTAAGTGGCAAATCTCAGCAGCTATAAAATGTATAGTTCCCGCAAATCCTGCTAAAGTAACAATTTAAGTTTAAAAATCCCAGAGAAGGCCAAAACTACCCATTCACTAACTTATGAATGAAGTTGATTTAGCATTTACCCCAGCACTAGAGTTGGCGCAATTAATTCGTCGCCGGGAAGTATCACCGCTAGAGTTAGTGGAAATATATTTAGAACGGATTGGGCGGTTGAATCCCCAATTAGGAAGCTATTTTACAGTCACGGCAGAATTAGCGATTGCAGATGCCAAAGCCAAAACAGAATTATTGACAACTACTTCAGAACTACCGCCATTTTTTGGTGTGCCGATTTCCATTAAAGACCTTAATGCTGTAGCAGATATTACTTGCACTTATGGAAATCCAGCATTACTGAATAATATCCCTAATTATGATGATGGGGTTGTGACGCGGATTAAGCAAGCTGGGTTTACTATTCTCGGTAAAACAGCCACTTCTGAATTAGGTTCGTTTCCATACAGTGAACCTATGGGTTTTCCCCCAGCTAGAAATCCGTGGAATTTAGAATACACCCCTGGCGGTTCCAGTGGTGGGGCGGCGGCGGCGGTAGCAGGGGGATTATGTGCGATCGCTCAAGGTTCTGATGGCGGTGGTTCAATTCGGGGGCCTGCGGCTTGTTGTGGTTTGGTGGGAATTAAGCCATCCAGGGGCAGGGTGAGTAAAGCACCCGTAGGCGAACGCCTCGCCGGAATTGCCGTCAACGGCCCGATCGCCCGGACTGTGGCTGATGCTGCTGCCCTTTTGGATGCCATCTCTGGCTATACAACAGGCGATCCTTACTGGTTGCCAGATCCCGAACCATCATTTCTCGCCGCCACTGGGGCAAAACTCGGTGCTTTGCGAATTGCTTTTGAAACTAGCATTTCTCCTTTGGGAGAAGCTGACGCCAATTGTCAGCAAGGAGTCCGCCAAACAGTTGAGTTATTAGAACAACTCGGCCACCACGTTGAACAGAAATCTCCAGATTTTAGCGGCTTAGTTGAACCATTTCAAATCGTCTGGCAAGCTGGGGTAGCTGCATCAGGACTTCCGGTTGAAGCCATGCAGCCAGTGAATCGCTGGTTATTTGCCCGCACAGGTTCTGTTGCCCAGTACCTGCAAGCAGTTTCTCAAATGCAGATAGTAGCACGGCAAATTGTAGCGTTTTTCGATAGCGTGGATGTGCTGGTATTGCCAGTTTATTTACATTCACCTATCCGCGTTGGGGAATGGGCTTCTTTGAGTCCAGAAGAGACATTCCAAAATATTATTGAGTGGGTTGCCCCTTGTCCGGCTGCGAATGCAACTGGACAACCTGCGATCGCAATTCCTGTCGGCTTTGATAGTAATGGTTTACCCATGAGTGTGCAGCTAATTGGTAAACCTGCGGCTGAAGCCACACTGATGAGCCTAGCAGCACAATTAGAAGCAGCTAACCCTTGGATACATCATCGTCCAGCCTTTGCAATATAGGCTAATCATGCCTGATTTTTCACCTTATGTGGAAAAGTCCACGAAAACCTAACCCCTTAACCTCCTTCCCGACACTCTAAGTGGCAAAATTCAAAGTCTCTCTTCCTTTAAGAAGAGAGAAATAGAAGTGAGGTTTTTCCGATACCGTGAAAAGTCAGCTAATCATGCAACCCACCTTCGGCACCCTAACTGTCACAAGTTCATTAGTACTTGTGAACTATAACCAGGAGTAGCATTTTAACCGACATCCCGCCTAGAACTTTAGTTCTAGGACTTACGCATTGACAGAAAGACCAAAATAGCAGATATGCTTTTCAACGCTTTTGACTAGATTTTTCAACCACTTTTTTGCGATCGCAGGTGGTTTTTAAAAGGCTGAAACGACCTATTTACGTCAATACACAAGAGGTTTCGTTTGTACAGTGCGTAAGTCCTAAGTTCTTTGGCTTTTAGCTGAAGTCCACTTAAGGGACTTCCAAATAAAAAAATGTTCCAAAACCGACGCAAAAACTCTCTCTATTTCTTCTCTCTGCGTTCTCTGTGTCTAATAAGGTTCGTTTATTGGAATAATTTATTTCTTGTCAGTCCCTAAGTGGACTAAATTGTTCGTTGAGTCCACAAAGCGTGGACTTCAGCTATGAGACTCGGAATTTATTCCGAGGCGGGATAGAAACGCAGTACGAGATTTACGAATACCCCGTCTTTAACGAATTCGGCGGAATTCCCCATCCGTCTATAGCTCAGGGGATGGATAGCCGGGCGACGACGAAAACACAGATGGTTCCCTAGTTCCAAACTCTGTTCTAATTGTTTCTATCAAATAGGTGAGATGCCGTTGGAAGTCCGTGAGTGGACTTGTCCTCATTGTGGTACTCATCACGATCGTGATGGGAACGCCGCAGCAAATATTAGAGCAGAGGGTATCAGAATGATAAAGGCGGAAGGTTCAGCCGTCTCTGCTGTAGGAGGGAAGGTAAGTCCTACTCTTGGGCGAAAGTCTAAGTTTAGGCACTCCCCTGTGATTACAGAAGCCCCAACTTCAACCGTACTCGGTAAGTTGGGGTAGTTCACAGATGGAATTTATCCCTATAAAGATATGGCTGCGACAAGACTTGTGTGTAGACCGTAGCTTTATAAGGGGGGAAACAATAAATCTAGTTCCCTCCCCAATATATCGGGGAGGGTTAGGATGGGGTAAAACCTTGGTTAATCAGCTATTTCAGACTTGTGTGTACACCGTAGCCTAAAATCAGAGAGGCTTTGAATCTTACTTCCCAACGCTAAAAGCGAAGGGGCTGTTCTTGTTAGGTCTGTATTCTATGCAATTGGGAACCGCTATAGTTTGTACAGTCGATAAACCTGCTGTTTTTTCAATATTTAACTATAAAAAATGTCTTTTACTTATAACCGCACGGTTCGCTTTCAAGATACTGATGCTGCTGGAGTAGTTTATTTTGGTAATGTTTTGGGTATTTGCCATGAAGCTTATGAAGAATCTTTAGAAGCATCAAGTATTAATCTTAAAGATTTTTTTACTAATCCATCTGTAGCTTTCCCGATTGTTCATGCTAGTGTCGATTTTTTGCGCCCTATGTTTGCGGGAGACAAGTTGCTAATTAGTTTAATTCCTCAAAAAATAGGTGGTGATAAGTTTGAAATTAGTTACGAAATTACAGTGGCTGAGGTGGTGGTTGCTAAGGCTATTACTAAGCATGTTTGTATTAATGTGAGTAGTACAACTAAACAGGAATTACCTGATGAGATTATTCAGTGGTTGGAGACGAAGCGCCCAGATGCTGAGGGCGCAGAGAGAAGAAAGGCGAGAGAGATTATGTGATGGGATTTTGGAGGAATTCTTTGGCTATTTCCTGTAATTTTTGGCGGTTGATTTTACCTTGGGAGTTGCGGGGTAAGTTTTGCTGGGGAATCCAATATTTGGGAATTTTAAATTTGCTGAGTTTGTCTTGGAGTAGAGTTTGGATTTTTAAGGCAGAGGTATTTGATTTTTTGGGAATATAAATCGCTGTTAAGGCTTGTCCCCAATGTTTATCTAGGATGCCGATGACACAAATATCGACAACCAATTGAGTTGCTTGTATCGCTGATTCAATCTCTGCTGGGTAAATATTTTCTCCACCTGTAATAATTTTGTCGCTGTTCCGTCCGACAATATTTAAATGACCTTGCTCGTCTAAAAAACCTAAATCATCTACTTGGAAATCTGCTTGATTTTCTCTAGTTATCGGATAGTAGCCAAGGGCTAAAGATTGAGCATAAATCGTGATATTTCCGATTTGATTGGAATTTAAAATCTCGCCTTGCTGATTGCGAATAGTTACTTTTGCATGGGGAAGAATTTCACCACTGCTAATTTTACCCCTGAGAAAATCATCGGGTTTGAGGGTAGCAATTTGAGAGGCTGTTTCTGTCATACCATAAGTAGGCGCTAACCGGATGCGATGAAATCTAGCTTTTTCTAATAGTTCGTTCCATGCTGGCGCACCTCCCAGAAGTACAGTATTAAATTGAGATAGCCATTGAGTTAATTCTGGATTTTGCAGGAGTCTTTGTAACTGCGTTGGGACTAAAGATATTAAAAATTCTGATTGTTTAATGTTGAATATTTGACTTGTTTCTAATGCTTTAAATGGCAGAATAGCCAGTTTACCTCCGGTGGTGAAAGAGCGCATAAATTGCATTAAACCGCTAACGTGATATAGCGGCAATACACAAAAAGAATTGACTCGCTTTAGTTGAAAGTATTCTGTAAATCCTTGTACAGATGCGATGAGAGTTTCCCAAGTATGGATGACAAATTTAATCTGCCCAGATGAACCACCTGTGGGAATCATGATGAGTGGGGAGTGGGGGGATGAGGGGGATATGATAGTAATTTCTTCGCAATTTCGATTTCCTATTCCCCACTCCCTATTACCTACTCCCCAAATAATATCTGGTTTTACTAAATCAAAGACTTGCTGCCATTCTTGTTTTACCCAGTCGGGGTTACAAAGAAAAACTGGGCAATTAGCTGCACAAGCGGCAATAAAACTTGCTATAAACCGTAATGGTTCGCGTTCGGCTAAGATGATTTTTGGTGGGATTCCATGTGCTGATAATTGTGTTAGTTCTAAATATAAGTCTTGAACTATTTGATTAAATTGACGGCTATTATAACCGATAAGCCAATCATTTTGAGCCAGGTTATTAAGATAGTTTAAAAGTCCTTCCATAGACTTTGAAGCCATGTTTCTTCTTGTTCAAAAAAATGGTCAATGCCAAAACCAACTGCCCTATTGTTTCGGGATAATTCCGCCGCTAGTTGGAGTGCTGCAAGTCTACCGATCGCAGTTTCAAATACTGATGAAAATACAGTATCAATTTTATGCTGCTGGCAAAACTTTCTCAGACGAGATGGAGATCCAACTATCCCAGGCTTGATCGTAAAAATCCCTCGCCAACCTTGTTGATGACAGGCGGCGAGTTGCCCAAGTGTAGCAACAGATTCATCTATTGCGATCGCAGTTTCATAACTCTTACTCAATTCCAACATCTGCTGAAATTGCTCAACGGGTAACGGTTGTTCGATAAATTCAATTTCTAAGGATAGTTCTGTATTCGCCTTAAAATTGTCGCAAGTTTGCAGCCATAAGTTAGCTTCTTCATAGCTGAGTCCACCGTTAGCATCTAATCGCAGTTTGGTAAAGTCTGGTAAGGTGTATATCAGTGACTCAAAAATTTCTAGCTCATCAGCGATCGCATACACACCAATTTTCCACTTAAACGTGTGATATCCCTCCTCCCACAACGTTTCCCATTGATTTAAAGCTCCTTCCCCAGCTGGTAATAAAGCACTGAAAAAGAGTGAATTAGGAGTTAGGAGTGAGGAGTTTGGAGTTAGGAGGGAGGAGTTAGGAGTGATAAAATTATCCCCTCCATCCCCCCTACTCCCCACTCCCCACTCCCCACTCCCCCACTCCCAAGCTGACTCAAAGCCAAATTGACAAGCAGGTAACTCATCTGGAATGGAGAAAATTATCTCGTCTGCGATTTTTTTTGGGAGTTGGCGACAAAAATCTAAGGCTTGTTCTAGGGTTTCAGAACCGAACCAGCTAATGGGAGCAATTTCTCCCCAGCCTACTTTACCTGATTCATCGGTAAGCCGGAGAATAATACCTTTACGAATATCCCAATTACCATGATTGGTGGTAACCGATTGCACAAATCTTCGCTGATAAGGACGAAATTCAAATCTGTAGTCATTAGTCATTAGTCATTCTCCCTTTGCCCAATGCCCAATGCTCCATGCCCAATGCTCCATGCCATTAAAGCATAAATCCCAGTCCAAGCAGCAAGCAAGCACAAAAATGCACGGCTACGGCGATGAATTTACAGTTACTAACTTTGTCTGGCTGGTTGTGATTTTCTTGGACATGGCGGCATAGTTTGACAGCAAAGGGTAAACTTACCCAACTCAATAACGTCCAAGGTGGAGAAATTCCCAATAGCACAAATAGCAACGTCAGGGGATAAATGCTAGCAGTAAACCAAACTAGGAGTTGGGCCCCTTTTTTAGTTCCGAGACGGACGATAGGCGATCGCTTGCCTGCGGCTATGTCATCCTTAACTTGGTGAAAGTGTGAGCAGAATAAAATTAAGGTTGTGGCAATCCCGACAATGACTGAGACTGCTAAACTTGTCATTGACCAAGTTTGGGTTTGGCTGTAATATGCTGCCTCCACTGCTAAGGGGCCAAAAGCAAAAAAGCAAAGAATCTCGCCTAAACCCTGATATCCTAAGCGAAAGGGAGGTCCTTGGTACATATAGCCTAAACCACAGCATAGTAAAATGATGCCGATAACAGTTAGGTCTTGTTGCCAAAAACCGATCGCTAGTATGCCCAGCAACCCCAAACCTAAACACAAATTTCCTATCCAAAATATTAATGACTTATTGTCTGTTAAGTTAACCAGAGAATGGTGCTTATTTTGATCGATGCCTGTTTCCGAATCAAAGACATCATTACTGATATTTTCCCAGGCAAGAATTAAGATTGCCGCAGCTATAAAAGTAGAAAATACTGTACTATTAAAAATTTTAGTTTCGGCGAATGCTACTGCTGTTCCTACCCAAATGGGCATAATGGCAACGCTGTACATTGGCGGTTTAATCGCTGCCATCCATAACTTACTGTTGGGATATAAAATCTGCTTGGTTGTCATTAGTCGTAATTAATTAAATTGCCAGAAAATTACTTACACTTGAGATTTTATAATTTAAAGAGACGCACCGTTACGCAAAAGTCAGGCATTCACGCATTCAAAAGTTAAAAAACTTATAATTTGGGCTTTTTAACTGTTGGAATGGTAGCTTTATCATTGCAGTCTCACGTTCCAGGCTTGGGCTATAACTGGCTTGTCAGGGTCTGAGAACACCATAAACAACGCAAATCCTCCGTTGGTGAAATGATAACTTAATATGTCACCTGTAGAAATACGACCACGATTAATTACACTTTAGGAAGTTAACTTAAAAAAAATTTACTATAGATCCATGACAGTTTCACCATGTCGTAGCAACCTCTTTGTACACAAAGATTTATATCAATTTTTGGTAGCAGTGCAAGAAAAGTGCGTCAAAAGTAATTGCAGGCAAATTGTCAGTATCTCTCAGGAGATCGATTTAGTTGACCCTCTACTTGTATTAGATAAACTAACACAAGCAAATGAAATAAATTTTTACTTTGAGGACAAAGGTAAAGGAGAAGCGATCGCAGCAATTGATGCCGTGGCAAAATTACAAATTGATGGTATAGATCGTTTTACTCAAGCTGAACATTTTATCAAATCTTGTCTAAAAAATATAATTAACTTTGGTAACGTTAACCAACCTTTTTCTGGCCCTCACTTTTTTTGTTATTTCAGCTTTTTTGATAAAAATGCCCAAATAGATTATCCGTTTCCATCTGCTACCATCTTTCTTCCCCGTTGGCAAGTAGCTGTTAAAAATCAACGTTGTATATTAGTAACAAATATAATTATCAATGAAAATGTAAATATTCCAAGGTTATTGGAGAATGTGCAAAATAAAATTGAATTTATCCAATCTTTAGAATATTACTCTGCTAATATTGATAGTTTTCCAGCAAACTTCTACAAGAAATCTGTCACTAATGCTACTGGGTTTAAACGTTCAGTAGTATCTGTTTTGGAGAAAATTAAGTCTAGTCATTTAAGCAAGATTGTCCTCGCAGATATATTAGATGTAAAATCAAGCAATCACTTTGACTTAGTTAAATCCTTAAATAATCTTAGACAAATACATCCTAATTGTTATATTTTTTCTATAAGTAATGGCAAAGGACAAAACTTTATTGGTGCAAGTCCAGAAAGATTAATTAGTATTAATAATCAACAGTTAATTACTGATGCTTTAGCTGGTTCTGCACCACGAGGTAAAACCCCTGCTGAAGATGCAGCTAATGCCAATCGCTTGCTTAATAGTCAAAAAGAAAAGCACGAACATTCACTGGTGCTTGATTTCATTACACAACGCCTATGCCAGCTAGGTTTATTACCCCAAATATTAGCACCCCGGCTGCGACAATTATCGAATATCCAGCATTTATGGACACCAATCAGCGCTACAGTTCCTGCAAACATACATCCATTAAAGATTGTCGCTCAATTGCATCCTACACCAGCCGTTGCCGGTGCAGCACGAGATGTAGCCTGTGCGGAAATTCGGCGTTATGAAAACTTTGAAAGAGGTTTGTATGCTGCGCCTCTGGGTTGGATAGATTCTCAGGGTAACTGCGAGTTTATTGTGGGAATTCGTTCAGCATTGATTGATGGCGATCGCGCGAGATTGTATGCTGGTGCTGGTATCGTCGCGGGATCTGATCCTGACAAAGAATTTGCAGAGGTGCAACTGAAACTTCAGGCGTTACTGAAAGCGTTAGTTTAATGGTTAATTTATCAGCCACCGATGTCCCATTAATTCATAAGTTGTACAAATTGTTGGTAGCTCGTACCCAGCTTCAAGACTAATCTGTGATAATTTTTTCTGCATCTGAGCATAGCAATATGTTTACAATTCCACGTTAACAGATAGTTTAAACTGTAATGCTTTATGAAAATCGAAGTTGTAAAAGTTACTCAACAACAAAAGTCAGTACTGTGTAATTTAATGGAACTATATCAGTATGACCTGAGTGAAATAGAAGCTAAAGATGTAGATGCTTCCGGCTTGTTTGGCTATCGATATCTTGATTACTATTGGACAGAACCTGAGCGACACTCATTTTTGGTTAAAGTTGATGAGAAGCTGGCAGGGTTTGTACTTGTTAATCAGCACATCTACCTTCATCAAGATAACCATGCTATGTCTATTGCCGAGTTTTTTATCCTCAGAAGGTATCGAAGCCAGGGTATTGGTGAACAGGTAGCTACTCAAATTTTCGACCAGTTTCCTGGCAGTTGGGAGGTACGGCAGACTGCTTTTAACTTAGGCGCACAAGCCTTTTGGAGCAAGGTAATTAATCAATACACTAATGGAGCCTTTGACGAAGTTTTTTTAAATGATGACCGATGGCATGGCCCAATTAAAACTTTTGACAACTCAGAAAAACTATTAACATAAAAAATACACCGATTTATCAGATGTATTTCTAGTAGCTGTAGGGTGTGTTAGGGCTTCCGTAACGCACCATTTCAGGTTTTTTACTGGGGTTGGGTGCAGCTATTTGTTAGACTGCTGAATTGGTTGTTTGAGTGGTACTGAGATTATTTGCCTTTCACTAGCAGCTTGCTTCTTTTGCAAATCATCACAAATTGCCTGTAAATCGTAGTTAAATAACTTGGCATGTTCTTCTCGAATTCTGTAAATCTCTTCCAGAACTTCATCTTTCCACATTTTTACTCTCCCATTAATTCATAAGGTGTACAAATTGTCGGTAGCTCGTATCCAGCTTCAAGACTAATCTGTGATAATTTTTTCTGCATCTGAGCATTAGCGATATGTTTACAATTCCACGTTAACAGATAGTTCAAACCGTAAACTGTAGTCACAGCAATATGAAGTGCATCATCAGCAGCTTTGGGTGGAAGATTGCTTCTTGTGAGAAATTGCGCTGCTAAATCTTGTACAGCTTTATTTACTTCGAGTAATGGAAAATCAGAGACTATCTCAAGTCGCCTAGTCGCCATCTCAATATCACCTCGCGCCACCTCATCCAAAACCACTTGGGAGATATAGAGGTTGAAATGATTTCGGCGAGTGTCCCACCATTCGCGCGTAGCTTCCAAATTTGCCATGAGAATCAAGTTGTTGCTGGGCCTAGCAGTTAGATATCCTACTATGCTGGTTTCAATATAGACAGTTTCACTCATAACGGTCATAAAGAATTCTCTGTAAGATGCAACCGCTAATACCCACTTTTTTTAGTTATGTGATAGTTAAGTAGGTAGGTAAAAGTGTAATTCTATTGTTTTCATAGCGTACTATAGGATTACTATTTGATTTCTGAACGAAATTAGGTATTGTAGCGTGTGTTAGAACGGAGTTCGTAACGCACTATTCTCAAGGGTTTGATGCGTTTCGCTGTCGCTAACACATCCTACGTATATTTTCAGAAATCAAACCGGATTCCTATATCTGAGAATACTTTACACTAAATCTTGATGAGTAAAAGCTTTAGCATTCGCCCCGGTGTAAGTAGCTACAATATGACCATCACCAGTCATTTGATATTTATATGTCACTAATCCTTCTAAACCAACAGGGCCACGCGGTGGCATTTGTTGCGTACTAATTCCTACTTCTGCACCGAAACCATAGCGGAAACCATCAGCGAATCTGGTAGAACAATTGTGGAATATATTAGCTGAATTTACCAATCCAAAGAAAGTTTCTACAGATGTTGAATCTTCAGTAATAATCGCGTCAGTATGACGAGAACCATATTCGTTAATATGTGCGATCGCACCTTCTATAGAGTCTACAATCTTAATAGACAAAATATAATCGCTGTATTCTGTTTCCCAATCTATTTCTGTTGCAGCTACAATGCTAGATAAAATTTCCAAAGTGCGTTTATCACCTCTTAATTCTACATGCCGTTCTTGCAAAGCCTCAGCAACTTTTGGCAAAAACTCTCTAGCAATTGATTGGTGAACTAGCAAAGTTTCAATCGCATTACAAACAGCCGGATATTGGGCTTTTGCATCTACTGTAATCGGAACTGCTTTAGAAATATCTGCTGCTTTATCTATATAAAGATGACAAATTCCATCAGCGTGGCCTAATACTGGAATCCGTGTATTTTCTTGCACAAAGCGCACAAAAGAATTAGAACCTCTGGGAATAATTAAATCTACATATTTATCTAACTTCAAAAGTTCTAGAGTTTCTTCTCTAGTTGTGAGCAACTGTACCGCATCAGGGTTAACAGCAGTTTGAGATAATCCTTGTTTAATTGCCTTAACTATTGCTTCACAAGAACGCACCGCTTCTTTTCCACATTTGAGAATCACACCATTACCCGATTTAATCGCTAAAGAAACAATTTGAATCGCTGCTTCTGGACGGGCTTCAAAAATAATTCCTAAAACACCTAAAGGACAAGTAATTCGCTTCAAAATTAAACCAGTGTCAATTTCGCGGTGAATCTGTAGTTTACCGATAGGATCGGCTAGCTTACCAACATCTCGTACCCCTGCGATCGCATCTCTTAATTTATGTTCATCCAACTGCAAGCGTTTGTAAAGCGGTTGGGGAATTCCTTCAGCATCAGCAGCTTCACAATCAGCAACATTTGCTTGTAAAATTTCATCTCTAGCTGATTCTAAAGCTTCAGCGATCGCAACAAGTGCCTGATTTTTTGCCTCAGTGGAGAGAATCGCTAATTTACTTGCAGCTTGGCGGGTTTGTCCTGCGATCGCAATTAGCCCAGAAGCAATGTTAAGAATAGTCATAGTACAAATCTTTACCTTTTCCTCATTTTATCAATGTCAGTTCATCATTGCTTATCGTCTTCCCCCAATCGGGTGAACCATCTGGGTAATCAATGATTACTCCAATCGGGTGAAGCAAAACTTGGTTCAAAACATTTATTCTATAATTATCGAACACAAACAAATTAAAGGTACTAAACTTACAGCATTTAAAATATTATAAGTATTGTTACAGAGCTTATTTGAAAGTCTTAAAAATGATTTATGCGTACCGGAGACTAGAGAGACATCATAATGTATGTTTCTCTAGTCTTTTCCTTAAGTAAGTAATTTATACTGCCAATATTTTAATTTTTACGAAATTGTGATGACGATCGCTGGATCTATTGAGTATTGATCGATCAAATACCACTCCTTTGCTAGGGAGATTTTATGTCATTGCAATCTGGATTAGATGCCTTAAAACAGAAACGTTATCAAGAAGCGGTTGAATTACTCGAACAATTCTGCCGCGATTGCGTTGAACGTGATTCCTCAGATTATCTTTCAGCACAGATGTGGCTGATCAAAGCCTATCAAGCCACAGGCGAAATCGAAAAAGCTAAGATGCTGTGTCAAAAGTTAATCATGAGTGAAAACCCACAGGCTCGCAGTTGGGCGCAAAAAGCTAGTCAATCCTTGGGCCAAACGCCATCTAACACCAATCAAAAAGCCGGTCGCGCCGCCACTACTGGGATGAAGTTAGCGATGGGGGGTGTGGGTGGTAGTTTGGCGTTAGCTTCTGGTGTCACCATGACCTTGCTATTTGGCATGGTCTTCGCTTTAGGTTTGAGTTTAGTATTTATTTTGGGTAGCGACAATCCCCAGCAAGGACTAGCGATCGCTATTGGTATTACTCTAGTTTTTAATATCGCCGCCTTTTTCTTGTCTCCATTTCTCATGGACTTAACCCAAAGCTGGCTTTACCAAACTCGCTGGGTAGAGTTAGCAGAAGTTGAAAGCCTCAGTCCAGAGACCGCTAAAGTTATTCGCCAAGTCTGTGAACATAAAAAGCTAAAAACGCCCCGTTTGGGCATCATTAACGACCAAAACCCCACGGCTTTTACTTATGGCTCATTACCTAATAGCGCCCGTTTAGTAGTCAGTCAGGGACTTTTCACATACCTGGATGACGATGAAATTGCTACCGTCTACGCCCATGAATTGGGGCATATCGTCCACTGGGACTTCGCAGTGATGACAGTAGCTTCTACCTTAGTGCAGATTTCCTACCTGATTTACAGCACAGCTATAAGATTAGGGCGTGGTGGCGATCGCAAAATTAAAGATGCTATGCAAACTGCTGCCTTAGTCGCCTACGTGTTTTATCTCATTGGTACTTACTTACTGCTGTACCTCTCTCGCACACGAGAATATTTTGCTGACCACTTTGCAGCAGAAAGTACAGGTAATCCCAATGGATTATCCCGCGCTTTGGTGAAGATTGCCTACGGGATATTAGAAGAAGGTTCACGGACACAAGAACCCAGCCGTTTAATTGAAGGGACTCGCGCCTTGGGTATCTATGACCATAAAGCCGCCGCTTCCACAGGAACCGCCTACCGTCTTGCATCCGATCCCCAAAAAGTTGGTCGCGTCTTTTTGTGGGATATGTTTAACCCTTGGGGCTGGTGGATGGAATTAAATTCTACTCATCCATTGACAGGGAAACGAGTTCGTGCATTAAGCACCTATGCCGAACAGTTGGGTTTACCGACTGAGTTCGATATGGGGCGAGTTATCAAAGAAGGCAAAACTCTGAGTAAGAGTAGGCTTTACAGTAACTTCTTTTTAGATGTTGTGCTGTATGGTGCTGAAACTATATGTTTCTTAATTGGCTTGGTAATGGGTGTGATTCTGTGGTCAAGTTCGCCAAACACAGGTTTAGCATTTGGTGCGCCACTAATTGGCTTAGGGATGGGGATTATTGTTAAAGCCTTGGTGATGTTCCCCGACTACAAACAAGCAGCAGAAACCGATATTCTCACCCTGATGTCAGACCCTTACGCCAGTCCGTTGCGTGGACAACCAGCAAAACTTAAAGGTCAACTAATTGGTCGTGGCGATGCTGGTTATAAATTTGGTTCCGATTTAAAAATTCAGGATCGTAGTGGGATGCTTTATCTGCGTTACGCCTCACGCTTTGGCCCTATCGGCAATTTCTTGTTTGGGATGAAACGAGTCAAAAGCTTGATTGGCGAACAAGTTGGGGCGGTAGGTTGGTTCCGTCGAGGTATTGCACCTTGGATGGATTTGATTCAACTTCAAAGTGAAAATGGCACCATTGTTAATAGTTACCATCGCTTTTGGTCATTCATCCTTGGCGGTGGATCGATTATCCTGGGAGTGGTCTTGATTATGTTCTTGAGCAGTTAGCTGAGTTTCTCGCCTGCTGTCAAAGCATTTCTCAGTCCATCCAAGCTTTAATTTGTCAGGAGGTAGTTAGTCACTACCTCCTTTTTTTATGCAACTTATAAATCATACCAATTCACGGAAACCCTGATATATAGCGGTTCCAATACTGCTCGGTTTTTGGATTTTTCGATAGTGTTTTAGGGACTTCCAAATAAAAAAATACTCAACTACTTCTTGTGGGGTGGGCATCTTGCCCGCCCATATACAAGGGCGGGCAAGATGCCCACCCCACAAGATTGGGTAATTTATTTCTTGGAAGTCCCTTAGACCTGTAGAGACGCGAAATTTCGCGTCTCTACACAAGGTTTTTAGTCTTATCCGAGTAGTATTGATAGCGGTTCCCATTCAGATGCGGTACAAAATTACATCGCAAGGTGTAGGAGCAATTCATGAATTGCCCCTACGGGTGTACCTCACATGAACGACAACCGCTATATATATTACCGTAGGGGCATGGCAATGCCATGCCCCTACTGGGGTTAGGTCATTTGCTATATTAGCGGCAGGTTTTACCAAAAGCTTAATTGTACATTAAACTTGTTAGCTGCCTTTAACCAGGTTCGCCACCACACTCACCAACTTTTCTGGCTCGATTGGTTTGGAGAGATGAACGTGGAATCCAGCTTGCAGAGCCAGCTTCGACTCTTCATCTCTAGCAAAGGCCGTCAGTGCTACAGCTGGAATTTTTTTGAATCGAGCTACTTCGCTGATTCGCACTTTGCGAATCAGCGCATAACCATCTTCATTTGGCATTCCGATATCACTGACTAAAACATCTGGTTCCAATCGTTCCAGCGCTTCTAAAGCTTCCGCTACTGAGCTAACCGATATCACCTCTGCACCAGACTGTTCCAGAATAAAGGAAACTAAATCGCGTGTATCGCTATTGTCATCCACAACAAGTATTTGTAAGCCTCTGAGCGCTAAGAGGTTATCGGCTTTTACTTCCCTCTCTTTAATTTGCTCCTCTTGTTGCGATTCTATGGTGGATAACAGCACTGTAAATGTTGCTCCCCGTCCTTCTCCTTCGCTAGCTGCGTGGACAATGCCTGAGTGCATTTCTAGTATGTAGCGCACAATTGACAGTCCCAGCCCCAAACCACCCTCGGCTCTAGTAGTTGTGCTATCAGCTTGACGAAAGCGCTCAAATATAAAAGGTAGAAAGTCAGCATTAATTCCCTTACCTGTGTCAGACACAGTTATCTGGGCATTTGAGTTTACCTGCTTTAGATGTACTTCAATTCGTCCTCCACTGGGTGTAAATTTGACAGCATTAGAGAGCAAATTCCAGACGACTTGTTGCAGGCGTTCTGAATCACCTATAACTTCACCTACTGAGGAATCAAGGTAAGACTCAACTCGAATATCCTTAATTTCAGATGTGGGATATATAGCTTCAATCGCTGCGTTAATTACAATTACCAGGTCAACTTTACGGAGATTTAGGCGGATTTTACCTTGTATAATCTGGGAAACATCCAGGATATCTTCGATCAATTTCCTCTGGAGTTGAGCATTGCGCTCGATTGTCGCCAGTGCCTTAAAGGTACTTGCCTCGTCCAATTTTCGATTACGGATAATTTGAACCCAACCCAGCATAGAGTTAAGAGGTGTCCGAAGTTCGTGAGAAACGATCGCTAAAAACTCGTCTTTAATTCGGTTAGCTTCCTGGGCTTGCCGATAAAGCTGTGCATTTTCAATGGCAAACGCTGCCCGTTGGGCAAGTTCTTCAGCCATTGCCAGGTCTACAATAGTGTAATGCCGTCCTGGTTGTGCAGATGCAAATACAATTGTCCCCAGCTTGCGTTCACGCACCAGCAATGGCACAGTCATCTGAGACTTAAGTTGGAGTTGGTGCAGCAGACTCAGGTGTTCTTCGTTTGATGCATTTCTCTGTAATGACGACTCAATAATGTTTGTAGCCAGTTCCGACTTACCAGTTCGTAAAACCTTCGCTGGCGCATAATCAGCATCAACAGCAATTGGATAGCGTTGTCGCAATTCTCTTACTATTGCTTCCTTCTGCGGTTCAGATGCAGCTATCACTGGGTTATTGAAGACTGCCGAATTATTTTCAACGACATCTACAATACACCAATCGGCTAGGGTAGGCACTGCCAATTGCGCGACGCTGGTTAAAGTGATCCGGTAGTCTAAACAAGATGCCAATACACGACTTGCTTCAGCCAAAAAATTAGAACGCCTCTGTGCTGCTTGGGCTGAAATTCGGGCGGCTCGTTCGCTGGCAAATAACTCTTCGCGCTCCGACTCTAAACGCTTGCGCTTGGTAATGTCGCGCATTAGCCAGCGCAGAGCAACTGGCTTACCTTCCTCGTTACGGACAGTAACTACTGTCAAAGCAACATCAAAACAGATTTTTTCCCGTGGTTGTAAACATACTTCCCATTCCCCGCCCCGGTCGAGATGCTGCAACTGAGTTAGGTAATTAAAAAAATGTTGATGATCTGACCTGGCAATGAAAGTAAGTAGCGGTTTGCCAATCAAAAATCGCTGTAAAACATTGAGGTGTATGGTAGCAGCAAGGTTAGCTTCCCCGATAATACCATTCGTATCAGTTACCAAGTAACCATCAGGCGCAAAATCAAATAATTCTTGGTAGCGCTGACGCTCCTTCTCGACTACCATTCGCGTTGCTTGTAGTTCCTCGGAGGCAATTTTCAGTTCTTCCAAAGTGATTTTAAGTTCTTCAAAAGCTTCAGCCGTTAGCTCTTGTTGCGGGTTAGGCTCACTGGCAGTGCTTTGCAATAATCCTGTCACCCGTGAGCTAAATGTTTCTATTTCTTGACTAAAATCGTCTACATTCATGTTGCTCACTTTGCTAAAACTAAAACGCGCGCGCCAGAGGAAAAATTAAGCAGATATAAGCCCAAATCTATGCTAAAAGCTGATCTCAAAGCTATTGCTCAAAAGATAGAGGTTTGTTTTGACAACGCGAGTTCTACAAAGTGGATTAGACACAATAATTATAGTTGACTCAACCTCTAGGTAGTATTTTAAAATAAATAATTTATAAAGAAATCCATCTAGAGGGCTGTACAGCAAGAAAGATAATAAGCTGATACGCGTCTAAATCATATTGGTCGAGAACTTGGCGAATATGGCTTACAGGGGAGCATCCCAAATGTGTAAAAACATAATTTGTCATTGCGATCGCTTCATTAGGCTATGCTTAATTCGCAATCACTGGTTTTAGGGGGATGATAAATATGATATTTGATATGGAGTGGGGATGAGAAATAGACTTGCATACAACCCCTAGAAAATTCTGATGAGAAATGCGATCGCTACTAGATTTCCCCAAATTATAGCTCAAAGAAAAAACCCGATAGGCAGATATGACCGTAAAAACAAAACCAGGCGTTCCTTAGCCCTGTATAGCTGCATAGGATTAATAGGTGGGATTCTGGCATTGTTGTTAATAGCATCCCCAGGACTGGCTCAAAAACCACAACTCCAACAACCATTATTAGTAGCTACACGAGTTATACCGCCCTTGGTGATACCAGACAAAGGTGAGTTATCAGGATTTAGTATCGACCTCTGGCGCAGTATCGCCAAGCAAATAGGTGTAGAGTCTAAATTTATTGAATATTCTTCTGTGCCAGAACTGCTTTCTGCTATTAAAGACAACAAAGCTAATTTGGGGATTGGAGCTATTTCCATTACAGCCGAACGCCAGCATAATTTTGATTTCTCATTACCTATTTTGGCTGGGGGGCTGCAAATTATGGTAAGAAACTCAGAAACCAACAACAATGCCTTCCCAAATATTTTGCCATTATTTTTCTCTACTAGCCTCTTGCAGGTAATAGGCATTGCTCTAGTATTAATTGTCCTAGCAGCCCATATTATTTGGTTATCTGAGCGGCATCATAAAGATGGGATGATTCCCAAATCATACTTTCCTGGTATTTTCAAAGCTTGTTGGTGGGCAGCTGCCACATTAGCAACCCAAGCTGACGAAATGCCTAAAGGAGTACTGGGACGCTTAGTAGGTATTGTCTGGATGTTCATTGGAGTGCTTTTCGTTGCCTACTTTACAGCCAGTGCTACTACCTCATTGACAGTACAACAGCTTCAGGGAGATATTAAGAGTATAGACGATTTACCTGGTAAGGTAGTGGCCACAACCGCCGGTAGCACAGCCTCTGCATATCTCCGAGAACATAAGATTTCAGTTTTAGAAGTTACCAAAATTGAGCAAGCTTACAATGCTCTGCAAACAAAAAAAGCTGATGCTGTGGTATTTGATGCGCCTGTACTTCTGTTCTATGCTGCCAACGAAGGCAAAGGGAAAGTACACATTGTTGGCAGTATTTTGCGTGAAGAAAGCTACGGCATTCTTCCTGTACGTTCGCTGATTTTGACCTTGCGAGGAGGAATTATGTCTTACAGAGCCTAAGTTCCAGTTCATAAAGGAATTCAGGCATTTTCATGGCA
>NZ_JBALCW010000114.1:0-12673 GCF_036917635.1 Nostoc sp. | reverse complement strand
CTCTCATAATACCTTTGCTTGAAAAATCGTCTTAACCCTTACCGATAAAGCAATTAATTCCTTTTACTGCCTCAAAATCAGCGAACGCACAGTGTCCCGTGCAAGGCATAAGCTTTCCCAATGACCCCCACTGAAAGCACAACTTGCGCTTTCTCTTGCCACTTAACGAAAGTTTCTCGCCAAGTGGGATTATTGGGAGAAAACCAATTGGCTGTGATTGTCACCAACCGCCCGCCATCGCATAACCTTTGCAATGCCGAGTTGATATGGCGAGGGGTTGCGTCAGGATTGCGATCAGCTATCTTGGGAGATGATGAAAAGGGTGGATTCATCAGAACAACGGATGGCTCAGTCTTGTCAGCTAAGTAATCGTTGATCTGTTCAGCATTCACAGAGAATAGTGGAGTGCCAGGGAATAGCCGACGCAGAATCTTTGCTCTGTCCTGGGCTAGTTCGTTGAGCATCAAACTTGCACCTTGAAGTTTAGCAAACTGGGCTAAAATCCCAGTACCAGTAGATGGTTCTAGCACCAGGTCATTGTTTGTGATTTGTCCTGCTAATGCTACTAAGTACGCTAGGGGTAGCGGAGTCGAGAACTGCTGAAGTTGTAATTGCTCCTCGCTGCGGCGGGTATGTGTGGGGCAGAGCGATTGAAGTAGTTGCAACTGCTCTAAAGGATTTTCTGATAATCCCTTTTGCCGGAGGTAGAGAATTAGTGCAACCTCAACAGCTTCGTAAGCATCTTTCCACTGCCACGTCCCTGATGCCGCAGTCCCTAAGAAGTGCTTGTTCATCTGTGCTTGAATCGTCCTTGTAGTTAACGTCCGGTTTTCAAGCAGAGATTTAGTTAGTTCTTGGGCAACACCAACTACGGATTGTCCGTAATCTAGAATAGTTTGTAGGTCGAACAGAGAAACTTGTGTAGCGAGTTGGCTGACCATACATTATATAGATATAATTTTTTCATTTATGTTTGGCGTAGCCAATAGTGCTGGAGAAGATTTTGCTCACAGCAAAGAATTAAAAAAGGAATTATTACCAAGATTTGTCAGGAGATAGCTTTGTCAAAAATCAACTTTTTAAAAAAAACCTTTACAGCCCTTGGAGCCACTTTGCTTGCAATGGTCATCACCGCTTGCAATAACTCTGCTAAATCACAATTACCATCTGCCAATCGCTCATCAGTTGCAAATCTTTCAGATACGTCCAATCCAACTTCCCCACCTGTCTCTGGCACACAAAATTCTGCCAATTCTCAATCGTTGGAACAACAAGCTGTCCAAGTTATTCATGATTATTACGATGCTATTGCCCGTCAAGACTATAAACAAGCTTACTTGCTTTGGGATGGAGATGGATCTGCCAGCAAGGAATCATTTGAGGACTTCAAGCAAGGTTTTGCTAACATAGTATCTGTTGTCGAAGAGGTTGGAAAACCAGGCTCCTTAGAAGGAGCAGCAGGCTCCCTATACATTGAAATTCCAGTTACTGTTACGAATGTCACTAGCAATGGGACTCCACAGCGATTTCATGGTAGTTATAAACTGCGACGAGTCAATAACGTTCCTGGCTCAACTCCACAACAGCGTAGATGGCATATCTACTCTGCCAATATTTCACTTGAGCAGTAATCAATTCAAAATTGATTGGTGGGGTTTAAACTAGTTTTTAGGTAGAAAATTTTAGAGAACTAATGTTTAAGTTTTGTTAGCCTTGACAAAAGCAATGGCACTTTCCCAATTAATTGTTTGGTTCAGCAAATACTTGGTAAATATCGCTTTGAGATATTCTAATTCTTCTAGGGTGAAATTTGGGGCAAGACGTTCTGCGTAACTTAGTCGATTACCATTGGTAGTAAACAAACGCTCCAGAAAAGCACTACTGATGTACATTTGGGTCGAATTTTGCTCAACAACCACATCTACTATCAGTCCTGTTGATGCAAAAGCATCACGTAAATCATCAGCATCCCAATTGAGCATGGGGTCTAATTGATTAGCGTAGATTGCTTCTTCTGCGGCAATTAATCGTTTGTACAACTTGGCATCTAGCGAGTATGGCTCAAGTAAACGATACAACCTTTGAGTGTAGCGTGGTACAGTCTCTGCTAATACTAGCTTTCCTTGTTGGGGTATTAGTTGGGCTATATTTTGGGCAGCTGTTAATTTATCAGGTTCCGACACTAAGGTATTACGCCCAATAATGCAATCAAATTGCAAATCTGGTGCAAGGTCTGCTATTGTCCCAGGCAGTTCAGATATTGGCACAGTCAAAATCATTGGACGGATTAGTTCTTTAAGTGCTGCTGCTTGTTGGTGTAAAGCATTAGCATCAGTGTTGGTGCGAACACAGGCATAGACTCCACCTTCTGGAACTTGTCTTATTGCCTCCCAAGTTAATAAACCAGTTCCAGCATTAATATCTAGCACCAAATAATGACGTTGCAATTGAGCTAAATCAAAAATACGCTCTCGAAGGGTTGCCAACTGTGTACCCACTTGAGAAAGTGTACGCTGCAACCAACGTTCACTAGCTCTATCACCAGTTCCATAAGTCAATATTTCTAACGGCGCAACAGCGCTGCCTTCCATCAATGCAGCAAGTTGGGCTTCACGGCGACGTGAGACTTGTATACTAATTTCTTTTTCTCGACCTTGGGCTGATGGTTGGTAAAATACTTGCCCTTGTAGGCTGGCTGGTAAATATTGCTGTTCTACCCAGTGGTCTCGATAAGCATGAGGATAAAGATAACCCTGCCCATGTCCAAATCCTTTTTTATCTCGATTTGCATCCTTTAAGTGATTAGGAACAGATGCCTCTTTTTCTTGCTCCACTGCTGTTAGTGCATCAAAAAAGCCCATAATGCTGTTTGACTTCGAGGCTGTATTTTGTATAAATTTTGCTCATTTAATTGCTTGAGTTGAAAAATCCGCGAACGGCTCACTAATGCTTTATTCACTTCAAAATACGGATTTTCTGTGGTTGCACCGATTAAAATTACGGTTCCGTTCTCCACCCAAGGTAACAGCGCATCTTGCTGAGACTTGTTAAACCGATGAACCTCATCAACAAACAGAATCGTTCGCCAAGAGTGAAACTTTCGCTGTTGCTGTGCGGTTTCTATTGCCGAGCGAATTTCTTTTACTCCTGATAGCACTGCATTGATGGCAATAAAATGAGCGCTAGTTGTATTCGCTATTACACGTGCCAGTGTTGTTTTTCCTGTCCCTGGCGGGCCACAAAAAATCACTGAGGATAACTGGTCTAAACTAATGGCGCGTCGTAAAAGCCTGCCTTGACCAATAATATGATCTTGACCAACAAATTCATCCAAGGTTCGTGGACGCATCCGCGCTGCCAGTGGTGCTTGGGTTTCTTCTATTTTCTTTAGATGTTGGTCAAACAAGTCCATCTCTTATTCGGTAGTCATCTTGGGTAAATCATTGCACTAACTCCTCTATTTTAATTTTAACGTGACTGCGATAACTCGTCTGGCACTTTGAATAACCATTACTTAGGGCAAGATTTTTTCGCTAACAAAGCCTTTTTAGACGCACCAATACAAAGTTAAGCTTGCACCTGGGCATGGGACATTACGCCTTTACAAAGAGTGCAAAGGCGCAAGCTTTGGTTCAAACTCGAATGGTGGTTAAGCAGCTTTAAAGCGCGTACCAGGTTTACTTTTTTGTTCAGTCACGGTTGGTTTGGTCAAGGACTGCTTGGTTGGTTTAGTGGTTTTGGTGTTGGTAGTTTTGGTAGTTTTGGTAGACTTGGGCTTGGCGGTTTTAGCCCTAGCTTTCGGTTCTACAACTGGAGCTGGTGGTAGTAGCCTTAGTGAGGGTAATTGAAGTACAACTGGTTGAGTTTTGGTAGAACTGTTGTGAGGCTCTAGCTCTAATGTCCAGGGGTCAGAAATTTTCTCAAACTGTGATGTAACGAAGGGGAGTTGTTGAGGTTCGACTACTAGTTGCTCAGTGTTAGATAGTGGCTCAAATTGAGTTGCTGTTACTGTGGATTTGGAATTTGTATTTGATTGTGCAATTGCAATAGGTGGTAATGGCACAACGTAAAGTCCGTCTACGAAGTCGAAAATCATCAGAGCAACAAAGCTCATTACTATAACTTCGATAGCTTGGGTGAGTGTAGATTGGATATCCATTGTATTTTTCCGAATTTTTTAATTGTTCACAAAAGTTCCGCGAAGCGCTAACAGCCCTGTAATCAAGTACGAGGCGAATACAAGAGGTTTTAAAAAGGAATATCTTCAAAGAAATTCATGGGTTGACTGAAGCTTGAAGGGGCGCTTAAGTCTCGGACTACTCTATAGTTTTCTGGATGCCAACAAGTATCACTTAAGGAATTATTTAGCCATTGGTCAAGTTGATTTTGTAGCTCTGAATCGTTCTGAATAAACTCTTTCTCTTCAATTGTCCAAACTCTTGTAATCGCGTTAGAGACAGCTTCAAAAATGGAGTCTTCTAATTGTTTTGGATTCATTTGGATTATCAGTTCAATAATTTTCGCTCTCTTTCTCGCAAAGCGATTGCCTGGGCGTGGGCGCTTGAGGAATCGTACAGAAACTTGTGTAGAATACAAAGCAACACACGGGTAAAACTTCTGCTAATGCTCGATTACGTCAGTGCGGCAATGGCATTTTACGTCACAATGCTCCCAGTACAAGAGTGGATATTGGAATTCCGCCTGGGTTATCTCGGTCGCTACTGGAGCCTGATAAGTGTTGCTGGCTTATTTATAGGCTTCTTGCTCTGTGCGCTGATATTTGTTCCACTGATTATCAACATGACACTAGATCCGTTCAGATACCCTGATCATATTGTGATGAGTGCGATCGCTGCGGTGATTTTTGGTGCAATACTTTGGCTGGGACAGTGGCTGGTACTGCGACAGACTGAGATCACACCCAGAATTTTTGCGCTCATCAATACAGTAGTTGGAATTATTGTCTACTCCCTGCTGGTGTGGTTCAACCAAAAAAGCCTTGTATGGAGCGGTAATCCCATTGAAGGCTGGAAAACTGGTTTAATATTTCTGGTTGGTGGTGCGGTAACAGGTGCAGCCACAGGTAAGACTTTAGATTTCTACTGTTGGCGAATTGAGCAGCAATTAATCAGAATTGAAAAAGAAAGGGTCGAGAAAGAAACCCAAGAGAGAGAAAGGTTTGAAGAAGAAAAAAAGCAGCAAGAAATCTTAGAAGCAGAAATGGCCGAAAGGAAAAGAATAGAAAGGGAAGAGGCTATTGAAGAAGAACGCTTGTGGTACGAAAAACATGGTCAAGACTATGCAGATTATGAAGAGGATGAAGATTATGAGGAAGAGGAGGAAGAATAACCTGAAGGGGTGACATGAATGACCGTAACCGATCGCTATTCCCTATCCAAAACTCAGATGGTGTCTATTTGAATCTCAAGAAAAATTAATTTACTCAGATGGCGATCGCGGTATTCTTGGTTTTGCCGAAAATATCAGCAATCCTTTATCTTTTTTTGTATAAGTTAGTAAGTTCTGCTATTGATTTAACCATAAGGTCAGTCACTCTGACAGCACCTCCAACAAGCCAGCGATCGCACTTTTGCGTTAGGCATTTTATTAGGGAGCAATGCGATTTTGTGAGGTGCTTAAAATTTGGGTGCTAAATCACATATTTAGGGGTGCGATCGCAGCCAAATAACTGTCAAATAACTGTTTTTATTGAGAATTTAACTCTCTAACTGAGAATTAAAGTCCGATCTAACAAAATCGCATTGCTCCCTTTGATGATTGACCTTCATACTATTAATCCTCTTGCTCTCACCTCTGTCTTATTAGAGAAGCGATGCCTGGGTTGGGCTACGCCTATGCAGTTATCAGTTACATCCAGAATTTACGTTGCAATTGACTTTGAGCAAATGCCACTGAGCTAAAAGAGGTGGAATAATGGCTAAACCACCTTCCAAACGCAAAAAAGCCACCTCTGCCGCTTCTGATGATTCAAAAACACCCCCTGACTCTGCAAATGAAGATATCTCTGGTCAAGAAAACCCAGCCTTAGCAACAATCACCGTTACTGCTGTTGAAGTCCCAGAGTTGACAGAAGAAGAACAGCGCGATCGCTTGCACTTGGAGAGGAAAGTGGAGCGGGCGTTTTTTGAGGCGGGCAAGGCACTGGCAGAGTTACGCGATCGCAGATTATATCGCTCCACGCACGGTACTTTTGAAGAATACTGCCGCGTTCGCCCTTGGCGTCGGCGAAGCCATCGCTTTGGTCACAGTCGCCAAAAATCGAATTATTTGATTGCCGCATCTGATGTCTACGAAAATTTGACAACAAATTGTTGTCAAATCCTGCCGACTAGCGAGGGACAAGTTCGCCCCATGACCAAGTTAGAACCGCAGGAGCAGTGGGAGGTGTGGCAAGCTGCGGTGAAACAAGCCTGCGGGAAAGTTCCTACAGGTAGAATTGTCAAAGATGTTGTGCAGAGGATCATGGAGCGAACCAAAGCCCCTAATCCTTACCGTTTGGGGGAAGTGTGCCAAATTATTGTCAAAGATAACCCTGATTTACGAGGAAAAGGTGGGTGCTGGTGCATCGTCAGCCATGTGGGTGAATTCAGTGTTAGCGTGACAATATGGGATGGAGAATACACTGTGAGAATCGACCACCTGAAGCCACTGAACTACCTGGAATCGGAATCTCAGCAGATGCAACAAATCAGCGATGGCGTAACCGCCCACCGGAGGTGATCGCATTCATAGGTTAGGGGAAAAGGACAACTTGGAAGAAGCTGCGCGTGCTGTGTTGAAGCACTTGGGGGAATTGAAGCGACCGTATTTGACGGCAGTGGAAGAGAAGTTGTTGGCTTTGATAGAGAAAGAGTACGGTATTAATGAAGTGGCAGGCAATTTTAAATAAATCAATAAGTGAGAGAAGACAGTGAGAGCAATGATTTGGGCGATTCTAGAAATTTACTAGCTATAAATAGTAGAAGGCAGTGTTTAAATTCAATAAAATTGTTGCTCTCACCTAAATGAATACCCAAATACGTCAGGCACAATACAAGAGAATTTAGTCGTGTCAGTGGACTGGTGATTGAATAGGGGGAGCTTGAGCAATAATATCTTTTGTGGACTTGAATGAAAACCAATGCGGCTCGACTAGTTGATAAACTTTCCTACCTGGCGTTGAGGCAACATTTGCCCAGGTTAACGTCATGGCAGTGATTGGCACCAAGCAAGATCCCAAGGCATTTACAGATTTACGTACTCATATAGTTGCTTGCAACAATCTAAATATACAGCAAGGGATTTAGGGGATATCAAGATTTGTATTTATTCTACAAGAGTTGGTTAAGGAATGAGGATTAAATTAGATCCATAACTTTTTTCTGGGGGCATGGCACTGAAATGCTTATATGCAAGAAATCTGGAAGTTAATAAATCCTCATTCCTAAGCGTACTACTAGGTCGAAGCAAGCTACGCGTAGCGTCTCTAAGACTTAGCTTTACGCTGGGAGCAACGCGATTTTGTAAGGTGCTGAAACTTGCGACGTATATAGGTTGTTTTAGGATGCGCTCGCAACTAAAAAACCAGGTTTTGTTGACAATATAGGGGTGTAATTGAGAACTAAACCCCGATCTCACTTTTTCGCGTTGCTCCCCTTTACGCAATGCTTACGGCAGTTAGTTACTCCCTGTTTTTGCGATCGCCGTTACTCCAGACGTGTAGCACAATACTTGTTGATAACTCTGCATTAGAATATCAAAACATTCTTAACATAATACTTTTCTATGTCCAATTAATCTCTTTAGAACGAAAAGCTCTATCCCAATCGTTAGCAATTACTTCCATCATATTGATCATGCCTTGATAGCCAAAATATGGCTTGTCAACATAAGTTTCTCTGTTGGTGGGGCTAAATACATCAAAAGCAATTTTAATTCCCAATTCCTCTGCCATGTATTTTTCCCATGCCGAGCCAATCACAGCATCAACATCAAACTCTTCTAAGGTCTGTTTTACCTGATAGCCATCTGCCGAAAATATGACGCGGGAATTAAGACCGAGGCTGTGCAGTTCTCGCTCCAGAATTGAACGAGAATCAGGCATCGCCGAGCGAAATAATAAGACTTCTGGAATCATCTCCAATTCTTCAAAGAGCATTCTGACCAGTCCAATGCCAAGCGTCCCATCCGCAGATACGGCAATTCTACAGTTACGATATCGGGGAATAATCATTAATGCTCGTTTGCGAAGTGTATCTACGACCATTTCTTCGCCTTGTTTAATTAGCGGTTCGACGACTTTTTCTTCGATCTTGAAATGTGTCGCCAATGCCTTCAACCATCGGCTAGTGTTGTTTACACCCACTGGTAAAGGTATATCATCAAGGATCAAAGGGATGTCATGGGTCTGTTGCATTTTCCGAGCAAACTTATACCCAACATCATGACTGAGAACAATATTGGCGGTTGCCTCACCAGCTTGCTCTAGTTCTTCAAATGAGGTATTATGAGAGAAGACCGTCTGTACTTTAATTGTTAAAGATTTTAACGTCTTCTTTACCCATTCCAAATCAGCCCACCAAGTAGGATTCAAATTTGCTTGTGGCGCAATGATATTTACAATCCTTGGCTTTCTGCCCCTTCTCTTCGTCTGCCTTTTTTTGATAAAAGGAAGTAAAGCCTCTAAACCCATCTCCAAGCCATCGTAAGCATTGCCCCGAAACCCACCAGCCATTAAAGGAACGAGTTTGGCTTTGATATCTGGCTGAAGCTGGTTGCACAATCCCGCAATATCTTCACCAATAATGTCTGCCGCGCAAGTACCAACGACAAACATGACTTTAGAATCAAAAGATTGATCCGCCTCTTTAATCATCCCTTTGAGTTTCTCAGACGCTCCCATCACAATGTCTGACTCAAAAAGACGAGTACAACCTACTTTCCGCTTGGTGAAATCAACCTCATGAGCATCATACCCAGCTGCAACAGTAGACGCGCAACCCTGTGGAGACTGAATCACAATACTGACATCTTTAATGCCAGCAACCGTAGTTGCAATACCTTCAAGGGCACAGCCAACTACTGGGTCTTTACTATGGTTACAATTGTCAAAAGTTGTTTCAGCAGACATTTTTTCCTCCTGTTTTTCTAAAACTTGACTATGGTAAATGCGTTTCGCGCAGCCTGTAGCGACTTCTGCCTTGACGTTTTCGTGTTTTGTGCAGTCTGTAACAGTTTCTGTCTTCCCTGTAACGGCTTCCGCCTTGACGTTTGCGTGTTTTACGCAGCCTGTAGCGACTTCTGCTTTGACGTTTGCGTGTTTTACGCAGCCTGTAGCGACTTCTGCTTTGACGTTTGCGTGTTTTACGCAGCCTGTAACGGCTTCTGGCTTGACATTTTTGGCTTAAGCCTTGCTTGGATAAAACGCCACCGAATCAGCGTGCAGTGTTTTCCAGTCCTTACAATGCAGCCAGTCCCAGTTTTTTGTTAATAATCGCTTGACTTTCAAGACAGTCCCTACAATTTTCTGCGCCTCTGCGTGAGACAAATCCATACTTTTATTCAGCAAAGTCACATTTCATTTATCACTCGTTACAACATTTGCCCCGTCTCTTCTCTGCATATACGGTACAGTCAGGCAGGTCTTGGGCTAGTTTTCCGGTCAGTGATTGAGCAGATGCTAACCCGGAATCTTTAGGGAACACCATTTGCTTGGTTAAGGAACTGCGGGGTCTAAAACCATATTGGAGTGCTGTTTTAATACATTTTGCGACCTTTAAGGCTCCGCGATAGCCAAATCTAGGACGATTTAAGATGGCATTTAAATCGACGACGGGAATATGAGGGAAACTCAAGGAAGAACCAAAATATACTACTGATTCGGTATCGAGACCACCAATAAAATCTAGTAATTCATCTTCCGTTTGTTTCATGGACTCGTACTTACCAAAAGCCAGTGTCCCCTTCGTAATCAATATTTCCGGGTCTAACCCTGTTTCCAGCAAGTAATCCACACTGGTTTCTCGTGCTTCTGTACTCCACGGATGGAAGTTATAAATTACTACACGCATCCCAAAATCACGATCTAACATGTGGGCAAGGGACAAGCACTTGATAGCATCGTGTCCTTCGATAATTGCTAACTTCCCTTCTATATAACCCTTAGCTGACTCAAATTCAGTCTTGATTGCGGCATATTCCCTTTCCATCAAAGCAGCCGCCTGTTCTTCCATCCCTAAATATTTTGCCGCTCCTTCGAGCCATTTTTCTGTAGCGGTAATTCCATAGGGAAGGATAGTAGAGTTTAGCGGAGTACCGAACTTGTCTGACATGGCTTTGCCGATGGTATAGCCAAGATCCAAACATAAAGTACAGTTGACTGCCGCACTCGGTGCTTGCTTTAGTTCTTCTAAAGTACAGTCACCAGCGATGACGCTGTGAACTCGTGCCCCCATTCCTTCTATCAATCGTACCAGTTCCTTAACATCAGTTTCGACTTCTGTCCTTTCAGGGCCCATCTTTGCGCCCACAATATTGACAGAATCGGCTAGTTGTGCCTTTCGTTCTGGAGTTGGCGGCTCCATAAAGTCTACGATTTGCCGAAATACGATATCAAATCCACTGCGATACTCGCCTGCGAATCCTTCGCAATGTATCGTCATGATTTCAGACTGGATTTCGCTACGCGCCTTATTCACTACATCATCAACACAGTCGCCAATAATACCAGACGCGCAACTAGTAGCAACAACGATCGCATCGGGATGGTATTTTTCATTTACTTCTCGAATCGCGCCTGCTAATTCTTTTTCCCCTCCAAAAATTACTGCCTTCTCACTCATGTTCGTAGTCACCACAGGTTCATAAGGTGAACCACTATTGCGGCTATTGGTCAGTTTGTATGCCCGCTTGACACCATAAGCACAGCCACTCGGCCCGTGAGAAATGACGATCGCATTTTTAATGCCACTTAAAATCTTCGTTGCAGTCCAGAATTTACAGGGGCGGGTATGACTACCTTGTAAAGTGGTCTTAATCTTACCCTCTTTTGCCAAGCGATACAGTTCGCTCAAATTTCCGTAAAATACGACATTCTGATCTATGCTTGCAGTCATGATAACTCTCCAGTCTTTCAATAGCTTCTGTAGCGTAGGTGATTAGATCCCCGACTTCTTTAAGAAGTCGGGGATCTCGTAGATCGTCAAGTGTCTTATTCAGCCTCTTACCAAACGTTTAAGAGCCACTCGCGATCGTGCTTGTTCTCCATATCTGCAAACATGGCGTTAGCAATGTTATCTGCTAGCCATTCTGCTCCTTTATAGCCAATAATTGGGTATTTCCACAGACCTGCCCGATCAAAGCTGGGGAAGCCAACCCGAA
The DNA here is from genome assembly GCF_036917635.1 of Nostoc sp. GTDB lineage: Bacteria > Cyanobacteriota > Cyanobacteriia > Cyanobacteriales > Nostocaceae > Nostoc. The sequence goes on along the minus strand of NZ_JBALCW010000114.1, from coordinate 1,294 downwards.
CCATCGGAATCTTGTGATCGATAGAAATATATCGACCCTTTGAATGACCTAGAATTAAGTCGATTTCGAGGGATTTATCTTTAATGCGGCGCTCCAATTCCCAGAGGTCTGCATTCCAGATGACTTCGATATCACAGGCTGCTTGCTTCTCTAACTCGGCAATTCTTGGATCTTTGGTGCAAGCTCTGTTGTCGTCTCCCAACAACATCAGCACTGGCTCTAACTCGCATTCCAAGCAGAACTCTGCAAGACCAATTACTAGATCGGGATCTCCGTAAATAGCTACCTTCTTGTTGGCGAAGAACATGTGAGCCAGGTCTGCGATCGCATCAATAGCTTTACCCCGTTCTCTAACTAAGGATTCTGGTATTGCTTTCCCAGTCAGTTTCTGGATGTTTTGCAGCCAGATGTCAGTATTTTTGATCCCAATTGGGGTTGGGCCAAGAATTGCCGGAACTTTGAACTTCTCTTGTAAGAATTCGGCTGAACTACCGCCTTCATATTTACATAAGGCAATAGTTCCCAACGCATTAGCAGAATCAGCAATTTCTTCGATGGTGCTATTCCCAAAGGCAAAACTTGTCTTATCGGGCATGGTGGGCGCATCGAAAGTTTCTGTATCCAGTAATATGTTTCCTGGAACATCCATTTCTTTTAAGATGCGCTTAACTTCGGTGACATCTCCAGGGTTAAGCCACCCTGTGATGATGTTCAACTTGCCAGTTGGTTCGCCTTTTTTTGCTAGGTTAGAAATGATTGCGTGTACGCCGACATTATAGCCTGATACCTGGCTACCTTTGTAACTGGGAGTATGTACAGGAACAAGGATAACCTTGCGATCGGGATAGTCTTTCTTTAACTGCCCGTTGAGCTTGTTAATGGTTCCTTCGATATCGTCCCCAATCGTCTCAGTTGAACAAGTGGTAATAATTGGGATAATCCGTAAATCGGGATATCGTGCTACTAAAGTGTGTACGGCTTCCTCAATGCGTGGCTGTCCTCCAAGGACAGCGCTATTCTCATGGAGTGAAGAAGAAGCAATGTCAAAATTTTCCTTCAAATGCTGGGCAAACAGGAGACGAACGAACATACTACACCCTTGTCCTCCATGCACCAAGGGAATACAATCTTTGATTCCGATGGAAGCATACTCAGCCCCAGCAGGCTGACAGGTAAATATAGGATTGATTATTCCCTTGCGTTCTTTCTGTTTTACGACTAAAGACATTCTCTTGACTCCTAGATAGCTTAGAATTGGTGATTTTGTTTGTTTGGCGTTGCTGAACGAAGATAT
>NZ_JBALCW010000113.1:0-9867 GCF_036917635.1 Nostoc sp. | reverse complement strand
TTAATCTACGGGGAATTTAAGAATGTATCAATTAATTTATCCTAAGTCTGGCTAATCCAGGTGTTTTTTTCTCCCTCGTGAGAAATCCGGGTAATGCCTCTAATGACTTGGGAATTGTGGTTAGCCCGTGATCTCGTTACTGACAATCCTCTACTTTGGCAAAAATCAATCGATAATTTGACCCCTGGAAGAGTTGCTCAATCAATGGGAGGAGTTTTTGCAACGATTGGTACTCCAGCCCTTCCACCCAAACCTCGCGGAAAGTCTCCAGGCTAGACACCAGGAAAAACCCGTCTACGTAAAAAACGATATCCAATAGTAAAAAAACAGCGATACCACCCCGAAAAGAACCATCTGTAGCTGTTTAATATTAAAGATCGTTCATACTTTCGGTAAGTCTCTGATTAACTCAGCCCTGCTGGGTAGTTTTGCCTTACTTAGTCTAAACTTCAGTAAAAAACAATTATTATTGAATGCTGAAAGCAAGGCTGAGTAAGGGGATAGGGAGTAATTGAGTAAAAATTTTAGATTTGCTTAAGCGTAACTACTATCGTAATTATACTGATACTGCTATATTCAGTCTGGAATCCCGTTCTGTAAATTTGTAGCTTTGTATAGACACTACTTAAACTAATCATTATGCACATTAGTATCCTAGACTAACTCAAGAAACGTTTTCATGGTGTTTGTGCTTTGCGAGGACTGAAGATAAGTCAAGTCATAGTAGGATGATTGAATTATGGTTGAAAACTCATCAAGTGCAGTTATGCTCTCAAGTGCAAGGGAAAGAAAATGTGGTGAATTAGATTTTGCTAGTAATGTTACTAACATGAGAATAATTGCGGTAAATTCATGGCGGAATCTTGTTTGCTTAGTACTAATAGTTTTTCATCCCAAGAGCTATAGATGACTCAACAGCAATGATTAGTTGATGAGGCTGTCCCGCCTTATGCTGTGGCTATTGAGCAGGGAAAACGTGAATTTAACTTAACTCTAGTCAACGAGGTGCTAGGGAAGCGTGTTAAATTTTACTCAAATCAGCTTAATTAATTTTTATTTACATACTTGTAAATTTTTGTGCCCACTTATTTGTAAAAAATTGTGGAGATTATAAATGAGTAATATAGATACTATTTTTTTTGGATATGATAGTCGGCTAGCTAATGAAGTAATTCAGATAATTGCAAATTATTTTAAAAAACAAGAAAAAATACATTTTTCTGAAAAAACTATAAAATCTCTGGATTTGTTTGATGAAGAGGACATCAATGATGGGATAAAAGAAGATATATTTGTTTATGAAATTGAAAAACCATATGCTTTAAAACTAATAAATTTAACTAATAAAAAGCCTGAGTATAAACATAAAGTTTTTGAGGCTTATAAGAATAACAAAGAAAAAAATATATTATTTATATATGTTTTCAATTGTGAGTATCTATTAAAAGAGCAAGACGAAATATTTCTAAAAAAAATCTATACTTTATTTGAAGAAGTTAGTTTAAATAATTTGTTTTTTATCATAACGAAGGAATTAAACGACGATGAAGACTTGAAGCCTTGTACTGAGTATGTTAGGGGAAAATTAGAATTTCTTTTTAAGAATAATCAAAACTTGTTTGAAAATCACAAGTACCAGAAAAGAGTATTTTTTATTAACTTGAAAGAAATATTTGAGATTTTTCAAAGAAAGGAAGACTTTTTATTAGAAGAATTAAAAGAACCAAGTTTTTTAAGCTTTATTACAGAACTTCAAAGCTCTTGGGAACAAATACGGCAAAAAGAAAAACGAGAAGAAGAAACAAATCAATCACCCAAAACAGAAAGGAGGAACAAAGTGAGTTACCTACTCGAATCTGGACAGACAGTCCACACAGAATCTTCTCAAACCCCCTGCACAGTAGAGCAATTCCTTGGCGGTGGCGGTCAAGGAGAAGTCTTTCGAGCTAATTTAGGCGGTCAGCATGTAGCAGTAAAATGGTATTTTCCTCACTCCCTTGAGGCAGATCCTCTCCAAAGAGAGCGGCTTGAGGCAGCGATCCGATCTGGGGTACCAAGTGAGCGATTTCTCTGGCCAATAGATATTGTATCAGAGCCTGGCATTGAAGGGTTTGGCTATCTTATGCCCTTACGAGAGCCTCAATATAAAGGCTTTGTCGATCTAATGAAACGGCGCATTAAACCAGAGCCAACCTTCAGAACTTTAGCAACCGCAGGATTTCAACTAGCCGACAGCTTTTTCCAACTTCATATTAAAGGTTTGTGTTATCGAGATATCTCCTTTGGCAACGTCTTTTTTCATCCAAGCACTGGGGAGATTTTAATCTGTGATAACGATAACGTCACTATTGATGGGGATCAGGAAGGTGGTGTTATGGGAACGCCACGCTTTATGGCACCAGAAATCATTACTGAACAAGCGCGACCTAGTACACAAACCGATTTGTACTCTCTAGCAGTTTTACTGTTCTATATGTTGACGATTCATCACCCCTTAGAAGGAAAGAAAGAAACTGAGATTAAATGTCTAGACGCACCTGCGATGAATAAGCTCTACGGGACTGAGGCAGTGTTCATTTTTGATCCCAAAGACAAGTCTAATGAGCCAGTGCCTGGCTACCATGATAATGCTCTTGCCTTCTGGCCCATCTATCCACAATTTCTCCGTGAACTGTTTACCAAGGCGTTTACCAACGGTATTCAAGATCCCCAAAATGGTCGCGTCCGTGAGTCAGAGTGGCGAGGAGCAATGGTACGCTTGCGGGATTCTATCGTTTATTGTCCTCACTGTGGTGCTGAAAACTTCTACGATCTTGATGTCTTAAAAGCATCAGGTGGTAAACTTAACGCCTGTTGGTCATGTCAGAAAGAAATTCGCTTGCCTCCTCGAATTCGCATCGACAAAAACACCATCATGTTGAATTACGATACCAAGCTATTTCCCCATCATATTAATACGAAATCGTTTGACTTTTCTAAACCAGTCGCCGAAGTCACTCAACATCCCACTGACCCTAATATTTGGGGACTTAAAAATCTTTCTGAAGAAAAATGGGTTTGTACTACAGCTGATAATCAAGTTAAGGATGTTGAACCTGGACGCAGCGCAACTATAGCTGTAGGAACAAAGATCAACTTCGGCAAAGTAGAAGGTGAAGTTCGGTCGTGAATTGTTATTCCATGTTTTGAAATAACTAGGTGGGCAAAAATAAACATCACTATGTAAAAAAGTAAAACGTCCTAAACTCCTTTCCCTGCTGCCCCCTTCCCTGTACCCTCTACCTTGTCTCAACGAGAAATATTCACGCCTACCTACTTACACTTTTTTACTGAATCAAGGAGATATTGAATATGAGCCTACCAGGTCAAGGGTTGTCAACCCGTCCCCTACATTTTATCTGGATTTGTGATTGCTCTGGCTCTATGTCTGTAAACGGCAAAATCCAGACTCTTAATACAGCAATCCGCGAGGCTATTCCCTTAATGCAAAAGGAAGCAAACGAAAATCCCAATGCACAGGTATTAGTTCGCGCCCTTAAATTTTCTGATGGAGCGCAGTGGCACATCGGTCAACCTACACCAGTTGATATTTTTAAGTGGACAGATTTGACCACTGATGGTGTGACAGATATGGGCAAAGCCCTCTCTATGGTTGCAGAACAGCTTAAAATGCCACCTATGACCGACCGTGCGCTTCCCCCCGTTCTGGTGCTGATTTCTGACGGTCAGCCTACTGACGACTTTAGCAGTGGACTCAGACAATTGATGGAACTACCTTGGGGCAAGAAGGCTGTACGAATTGCAATTGCTGTTGGTGGAGACGCAGATCGTGAGACGTTACAAAAATTTATTGGACATTCAGAAATACAGCCACTTCAAGCTGATAGTCCTGACGCTCTAGTCAAGCGAATCAAATGGGTTTCGACAGTAGTTTTAAAGGCTGCTTCTTCTCCTGTCAGTCAACCCAATCAACCTAATTCAGGAGGCGGAAATATTCCAATTCCTGTAGTGCCTCCTATTGTTATTAATAGTGCATCCGATGTGTGGTGAACTGGAAGACTCATGGAAGAAAATATACCTCAACTAAAATGGCAGTGCATTGGTAAATCAGTCAAAGGAGCATCTCACGTGCGTTCTGGATTGCCTAACCAGGATGCTATTAAATGGCATCCTGGTTATCCAAAGTTAGGCACAGATTTACCTGTGATTTTGGCTGTATCAGATGGTCATGGCAGTGCCAAAAGTTTTCGCAGTAACAAAGGCTCTCATTTTGCTGTTGACACGGCAATTCAGGTAATTAAAGAGTTTTTTTTGAACAATCAAGGTCAACCGGGTGATGTTAATTTCTCGGTACTCAAAGATTCAGCCGAAAGGCTTCTGCCACAAAGAATTGTCAATGAGTGGAGAAAAGCTATCAAGAAAGATTTGGGTTTGTTAGAAAATGATGAAGAAAAATTAACTAATAAACCAAACTTTACTGATGAAGAAAAACAAATTCTTGTACGGAAAGAAGAAGAAGCTGCTTGGCAAGCCGTTGAAAATAATAATTTTCTGGCTTACGGGGCTACACTTTTGGCAGTTTTAGTGACTGAGTGTTTCATTGTTTATATTCAGCTAGGGGATGGTGACATCCTTGAGGTTGATTCTGAGGGGAATACCACCCGACCTTTGGAGCGAGACCCAAAGTTAATTGCCAATGAGACAACTTCACTTTGTATGGATAAGGCATGGAATGAATTCCAGGTTCATATAGAACTGTATCCGAAAAATACGCCAAAACAAATGCCAGCTTTAATTTTAGTTGCAACCGATGGCTATTCTAATTCTTTTTCTACTGATGAAGGATTTGTCAAAATTGGGCAGGATTATCGACAGATGTTCAAGTTAAAACCCACTGAAGAAATCGAACAACAATTAGAAGGATTTCTACAAGAGACTTCAGAAAAAGGAAGCGGAGATGACATCACTCTAGGCATTATTAAAAAACTTGAGATAGGTGATCTCGACTATTCAGAGGATCAGGCAGACAGGCATGTTACATCGGTTGAAAAAAAAAAGGAATCTAGCGTGAGACAGCAAGAAGATATCTCAGAAATTGAGAGTAAGGTAAGACACTTGTGGAAGCAACAAGAAAAAATCAATAATAAGGTTGCGCTGGTAATAGTAGGTTTATCTGTCACTTCTATCTTGGCAATCATCAGTACTATCTTCAGTAGTTACTTTTTTTCTCGTCTCAATGAGGTTGAGAAAAATTTAAAGGAACTGAAGCAAAACCCATCTATACCTGCAAAAAATAATACCAGTCCAACCCCTACCAAAGGAAAAGCAACGCCATCCCCAAGCACAAAACCTAGTACAACTTCCCAACCTAAAACAAAAAAATGAGAGATAAACTCAATGATTACCCCTAAAGTCGTTATTATTATGGCTCGATGTAGCCACTCCAAGCAAAGCTTTGGCATCCGCTTGGAGGATAAATTAACAGGTCAGTGGATGGCTGACTGGGCCTTTCCTATTAAGGAAGCAGCCGCTAAACGGGAAGGCTACGACAAAAGCGAAATTGCTGGCAGTTTCTCGGTAGATGATGCTTATCCAGGTTGCCCCGACTGCGAACAAAAGAGCTTTGTTAAATGCGGCGGTGCTTTATTCTCTCGCTGTAACAAAGTATCTTGTGGCGGAGAGCAGGGTAGCTTTCATGCATGTCCTTGGTGTGGAAATAAAGCTCAAATTAACGGTTACATCGAAAGTTTGAGTGCAGGAAACGACTTATGAACGAGTTACCCCGACAAAAACTTTGTGAAATTATTACCAAGTACGGACAAGGTGTTTATGACAACCCTCAACGCTGTGAAGGGCTGTTGCGCGACTTTTGTGGGCAGTACCGTAAGGAAATAGCTGTCCTTGTTGGAGCTTTAAAAGATGGGGTTCCTAATCAACTCCAGGCATCAAAAAACTCTGTCCCTCATGTAATTTTGTTAGCCCAATTAAGTAAAAGACTACAAGACAATCTGGGTTTAGCCGAGGAAACAGCTATTTGGGCAGTGGAGTCTTGGGCGTTAGCTCTTGGGGTAATTTCAGTTGTCAGTCCCAGCAAACCCCAACAAGGGCCTTCATATTCACAAGAAGAAAGCCACCAAATTCAGAATTCAGCAAAGGTCAATCCTGTAACTCAACAGGCTCAAACTCAAACGCAGCCTCAAGCTCAAACCTGGCAATGTATCATGACTCTCACCGATCATGCTGCTTCTGTTCGTTGTATTGCTATCAGTTCAGACAGTCAGATCCTTGCTAGTGGCAGCGAAGACAGAACGATTAAGCTTTGGCATCTAGGCAGTGGTAAATTAATTCTCACCATCAACTGGAAGGGGGCATTTGGTGAGTCTGAAGCTAGCTGGGTGACTTCTCTTGCCATCAGTCCTAATGGTCAAACTCTTGCTAGTAGCAATTTAAGCCAATTTGTCAAGTTGTGGGATTGTAACAGTGGCAAGTTCATCAGCAATTTCAGAGGACATTCAGATTCAGTACACGCGGTTGCTTTCAGTTGGGACGGTCAAACTCTCGTTAGCGGCAGTCGAGACAACACAATAAAAAGTTGGAATTTAACAACACAAAAAAATATTGTTACTTTTAAGGGTCATTCAAACTCAGTGCTAACGGTAGCCCTTAGTCCAGATGGTCAAACCCTTGTTAGTGGCAGTCGAGACAACACTATCAACCTCTGGAACTTACCCAGTGGCAAACTTTTACGCACCCTTCGTGGACACTCAGATTGGGTTCGCACTGTTGCCATCAGTCCAGATGGAAAGCTCTTTGCCAGTGGGAGTTCAGATCAAACAGTACAACTATGGGATCTCAACAACGGGGCTTCGCTTCGCACCTTCAATGGACATTCAGATTGGGTTAATTCTGTCGTTATTAGTCCAGACTGCAACACACTTATCAGTGGTAGTAAAGATACAACCCTAAAGTTGTGGCAAATACAGAGTGGACAACTGATTGGGACTCTTACCGATCATCTCAAACCAGTATGTTCTGTTGCTATTAGTCCAGACGGAAGAAATATCGCTAGTGGTAGTGAAGATGGGACGATCAAGATTTGGCAGAAGACTTGAAAAATAGTCTTTTAAAAAATAGTTAATATAGTCAAATTATCAAGTATAAATTCTATGAATCAATACTCTCAAACAGGGCAAATTCAACAATATTCCAACATCCAACCTGTCTGGAAATTTATTTTTTTATACATTATTACTTTTGGAATTTATCAAATACCTTGGGGTCATAAGCATTGGAAATTTGTGAAAGAGCGAGAAGGCTTGAAAATCAATGCTTGGCTTCGTTCGTGGTTTCTACCATTTACCTTATTTTGGTTGGCAAAAAGAATTTTCGCCCTAGCTGAAGATAAGGGATATCGAGAAAAACCTTCTCCTGCTGCGATAACTAGTCTGTTCTGGTTTTTTGTTGTATTAAAGCAATTACCAAATATCTTAGGGCTGCTAGCTTTATTGAGTTTTTTCCCCTTATTAACAGTTTTGAAAGCAGTTAACTTTTATTGGGAAAAAGAACAACCAAATCTTCAACTTAGAAAATCTTGGACAGGTGGTGAAATTGCTTGGACAGTATTTGGTGGAATTCTTTGGGTGTTTATACTCGTCGGATTATTTGCATCAACTGAGGGCTAATTCAAAAAAATAAGGAGAAATTTATACAAGCATGAATGACTTCTCTTTTACAAAAGAAAATAGGTTTGATTTTTCTAGTGACTTTCTTTGTGTAAAATACTCAAGTTTTGAATTAACAAGTGAATTAGATGGAAATGAATGCTCTGGTGACAATTATAAAGTTAATGCAATTCAGTTTTTAGTTTTTCCAAAAGACAATGGAACTTATAATGAATATCACTTTGAAAATCAGACAGAATAATTTTTTCAATTTGATCATTAACTCCAAAAAATTGTTACGCAGTCTGGTCACTCCATTTACCATGACCCTAAACTTGGCATAATCCAATGACAAGACAGCCTCAGTACAACGCTTATTTAAAACAAATTTTCCTTGGTGCATCTGCTCACACTGCACCTACTTATCACCCCTTATCAACTAATCAATCTATTGTCTTTGGACGAGATTCAAACTGCCAAATTGTTCTAAACTCCACAAACTACCCAGGAGTCTCTAGCCGCCATCTAGAAATTCGTCCCGTGATCCCTTTAGGAAATCTCCCCTCTTGGGAAGTTTGTGATTTAGGGAGTTCCAATGGCACTTATGTTAATAACCAAAGACTGCAAGGCTGTCGGACATTGCAAGTAGGCGATCGGATTTCCCTCGGTCAGCAGGGTGTAGAATTCATATTTGAGTGCCAAGTTAGCACCCCAGCACTTCCCGGTCGTCCTTTAAATATCCAACTGGGTGACTCCCTTCACTTAAGCCAAATGCTGCCTATTGTTTCAACAAGGCAGGATTTATTTAAGAAAGCTTATTTGATACCAGGTATCCTTACCGTCTTATTAGTTGTCGGACTATTTCCTGCGAGCGCTAATCCTCAAGTATTCAACGCTTTATTAGCAATCTATCTCATTGGGGCAAGCTACTACTTCGTCTATCAATTAAGCGGCAAATCCAAGCCCTGGTGGTTGCTGCTGGGATCGGCAATAACTACCACGTTTCTCTTAGTCAGTCCTATTCTTCCACTATTTTTCTTCGTATTTCGCCAAATCTTACCAGGGGAAATACCAGAAGGAACGAAAATAGGATTCCTTTCTTCGTTTATCCACTATTTTTTTGGGGCAGGCATGCTGGAGGAACTTCTCAAAGCCTTACCTGTCTTCGCTGCTATGGGGATAGGACGAATGCTCAGATCGCCCTGGCGAGAGCGAGTGGGTGTCTGGGAACCCCTAGATGGAATTCTCTTGGCAACCGCCTCTGCTGCTGGCTTTACTCTCCTAGAAACACTGGGACAGTACGTCCCTGGAACCATTCAGCAGGTAGCAAGTCAGGCAGGGGAAGGAGCAGGAGAATTAGCCGGGATACAATTACTCATTCCTAGAATTATTGGTTCGGTAGCCGGACACATGGCTTATAGCGGCTACTTTGGTTATTTCATCGGCTTAAGCGTTCTGAAACCGTCTAGGCGTTGGTCGATCTTGGCTATAGGCTACTTGACAGCATCGGTACTGCACGCGCTTTGGGACGCTTCTGCTGGTATCAGCATTCTTGTCCTCCCTTTTGCCGGAGTTTTGGCTTATGCCTTCTTGATGGCAGCCATTTTGAAAGCTCGCCAACTTTCACCAATTCGTTCTCAGAATTGGGCAACTCAGTATTACAGTCCACCTCCTATACCTCAAGCTCCATTTTCCCTGCGGATTCAGCATCAAACGATTCCTTTAACTGTAGGAACTCAGCTACAGGCGCGGGAGATTCCTGGATTGGGAACACAAAGTGCTAATGGGGTAGTAGCTGAAGTAAATGCTAATCCCAAAGATCCAACTATCTTGGGGCTACTAAACTGTTCTAATCAAGTTTGGACAGCAACGTTAGCAAACGGACAGCAAAAACAAATCGATCCTGGGCGCAGTATCAAGCTTGTTGTCAGCACGAAAATCAACTTTGGTTCAGTTAAAGGAGAGATTATGTAATGGCTTTTCTTTTGTCAATACATACATCATTTGATGAATGTGCGCTTGCAGGAGACGAGGTGGTAATCGGCAAAGCAGGAAAACAAACAAATGCTGTCCTGGCTTAAGTTGCTACCCCATGACTCGATATGTGAAGATACTGTACGTTCGCTGATTTTGACCTTGCGAGGAGGAATTATGTCTTACAGAGCCTAAGTTCCAGTTCATAAAGGAATTCAGGCATTTTCATGGC
>NZ_JBALCW010000112.1:0-36180 GCF_036917635.1 Nostoc sp. | reverse complement strand
TATTGAATCAGGGTGAGTTAGTTATTAAGTGGCATCGAAAGATAAAAAACAAAGGTAATGGTATCTATGTTGCAATTTGAATGCCGATTAGCTTAATTCCAGTCCAGTGCAGCTTTTAGAGAATAGTGAAAAATTGACGCCATTAGGGGTAACTGTAGCGCCAATTGGAAAAGGTTGACCTGGCAAAATATCAGGAAGCATTTTGGTAAGTAAGTGGGCGCAAATAATCATCACTGGCTCGTAGTTGCGCTTTAGCGCTAGCGACTACGAGCTAAATACAGAGATTTTATTTTTTGTTACATAGTTTGGTTTTATCTTGCCTACCTACTTAAAAATGGACATAAAAAATCATAGGTAGGTTAATCAATGGTCAACGTTTGACTAAGCTTATACCATTTTTATAATTTAAATCAAAATATTTATAACCATCTATTTTTTAGATATAACACTAATTTTGCAGTTTAATTTATTTAACTTTTAAAGTGTATTTTATCTACCTTGAGTTAGATGTTTAAGTTAGAAGAGATATCACAATACAAGTAGTTATACTGTATGTACGTACTGCATATTCCACCCTTTTAATCAGGATATAAGGGACTTTTAAACAAGATAGTAGTGAATAGTGAAGTGCGGGCAATAGGATTGGGTTAGCTAAAAATCAAGATTTTTGTAATGGGGAAAGATCGATTTTTTGACTCAATTATTTCAGAGTCTTGTTAATTGCTAACCTTAGAGTTACATCAAAATCAACAAAACTCCCCTTGGTGAGATTATTCCTCAACTCAAGGAAAGAACCAAGCTGTTGCGCCTTTAATTTGCACTAATATTTTTTCAAGATGATTATGGGGTGGGCATCCTGCCCGCCCTGATAATGCAAGTTGTATACGTAACAGCTTACTAGTTTTTCAAAAGCGATTGACAAATTTGATAAATTAGAGCAAGAAATTGCGAATAAAGCTGATACTTTAATCGAAGTTTTTCAATAAGAAAAAATTAAGATTTACTCTTATCCGCTTCTTTCTGCGCCGCCTCACTGTATTTCTTATATAGTTGAGTACGAATTTTAGCTTCTTGATAACGGCTGTGGTTTTGTGATACCGTACCCATTAAATCTGAAGCCCGTTGCCACTTAGCAGCTATCTCTAACCACTGAGTTGAGCTTGTGGCTGTTTTACCAGATGCAGAAGCAAGGTTTGCAATTCGCACAGATATTGCAAATGGATCATCAGATGGCTGAGAAAGGCTATTGTTATGAGTACGGAATGGTGTTTGGTCTTTATTATTGTTAGTATTTTCTGTAGTTAAAGATTTAGAAGTTTCTAGTTGCATTAGGTTTTTGACTTTATTACCTAACTGGGCATAAACAACCCAACTAAGCAATAACAGTGAGCATAAACCAGCCACGGCTAATATCTTTTTTTTAGGTTTCTTTTTGTGTTTTTCTTTGTTAAGAAGTACTAAAGGACGAGATAGTTGAGTTCTAGGAAAATTTGGCTTTGCTAGTTCAGCTTGAGCTTCTGTGAAATCTGTAATTAATTGCTTTACAATATTAGGCTGAATTAACGTAATTTCTTGTGACCAAAGCAATTGGTTGTCGCGATCGCTATCTATTTCCTTTAACCACAGTAATTGTTGTTCCCGAACAATCCGACTGTTGATATTGACTCGCCGAATATAACGCGGGGCGATGGAATCAAGAATTTGCTGGATTTGTTCTACGAGGGGAGATTGCTCAAGTTGCTCTATCCTAGCCGCCTCGCACAGAAGTTGTAAGACACCATCAGAAAAAATGGCTCTAGTTCTGACACCAGACTTGGCTAGTTTTTCGTTCAATAGCTGAATAATCGCAGCAACGCTACCTTGGTGAGCTTGCCAAACGATATCATTTATCCGGTCTACCACCTTAAATTTAGTGATAGTTCTTCCACCCTGACTGATTAACGTATTCATTAATTTAGGGACTCTTTTCTACTGACCTTGATCTTGTTTTCGATTTTACGAGTAAAAAGATGAGTTGCCAAATAAAATCATAAATATATAGCCTCCCTTTTCGGTTCGGCAAGGACGCTCGATCGCACTAACTCACTTGGATGCTCTCACGCCTTGATAGCGTGGGATTGTTGAAATTAAACTGCCCTTTCAGGATAACGCCCATGCTGGCGGACGCGCTACCTGTTTGACATAGTACATTAATGATGTCTTTTTGCGTTGGCGTAGCCCAAAGCAGGCATCGCCTTTATCAGGTTTAGGTAGGTGAATGGTGCCTCTACTACGTAAATGGCGTGTCACGCCGTCAAATATTGTTCACAAACTAAACAAAATTGCTGTATCGGGAGACTTTTGTGAGGAATTATCGGTTTTTTTGCCTTTTTGTCATAATGGCAACACTAACTAGCACTGCGATCGCTACATTAGAAGATATATAAATCAAAATCATTGTTGATTTTTATCCGTTCGCAGTTCATACAAAACCATGAGTGCAAGTACCATTATTTCCGACAATCCCTTACTCCAAGGCACTGGTTTACCTGCCTTTGCAGAGATTAAACCAGAACGAGTAGTACCAGCCTTCAATCAGTTGTTGGCAGAACTCGATCAGCAACTAGCCACCTTAGAGGCTAATGTAGAGCCTACTTGGAGTGGTTTAGTAGAACCCTTAGAAAAGTTGACAGAACGGCTAACCTGGAGTTGGGGGGTAGTGAATCATTTAATGGGTGTTAAAAATAGCCCAAAACTGCGCGAAGCTCATGAAATCGTCCAGCCACTAGTAGTACAGTTTATCAACAAGCTCGGTCAAAGCAAACCTATCTATAATGCTTTTAAAGCACTCCGTGCCAGTGATAGTTGGGCAACTTTAGAATTAGCCCAACAGCGCATTGTAGAAGCCGCCATTCGAGATGCAGAACTTTCTGGTGTTGGCTTAGAAGGAGAGGCTAGAGAGCGTTTCAACGCCATACAAATGGAGTTAGCAGAACTTTCTACCAAATTCTCTAACCATGTACTTGATGCCACTAAAGCCTTCAGCTTAACCCTAACAACACAAGCGGAAATTGACGGTTTACCACCAAGCTTAGTGAGTTTAGCAGCCCAAGCTGCTCGTGCTGCTGGTGAAACCAGTGCCACACCAGAAAATGGCCCCTGGCGGATTACTTTAGACTTCCCCAGCTATGGCCCTTTCATGCAGCACAGCACCCGTCGAGATTTGCGCGAAAAGCTCTACAAAGCTCATATTACCCGCGCTTCTGTTGGCGATTTGGATAACAGCCCCTTAATTGAGCGCATTTTAAAGTTGCGCCAAGAACTCGCAGATATACTAGGCTTTAAAAGTTTTGCCCAATTGAGCCTAGCGAGTAAAATGGCTCAGGGCGTTGAGGCAGTCAACGCCCTATTAGAAGAACTACGCCGCGCTAGTTATGATGCTGCTGTCAAAGACTTGGCAGAACTCAAAGCTTTTGCAGCAGCACAGAAAGCAGCAGAAGCTGAAGATTTACAACATTGGGATATTAGCTTTTGGGCAGAACGCCAACGAGAAGCAAAATTTGCCTTTACCTCTGAAGAATTGCGTCCCTACTTTCCTCTTCCCCAAGTGTTAGACGGCTTATTTGGACTAGTCAAGCGGCTATTTGGCGTCACTGTTACCTCTGCCGATGGTCAAGCGCCAGTATGGCATGAGGATGTCCGTTATTTCCAAATTGCTGACGAAACTGGTTCTCCTATAGCTTACTTCTACTTAGACCCTTACAGCCGTCCAGCCGAGAAACGCGGTGGTGCTTGGATGGATGTGTGCATCAATCGAGCCAAAATCACTGAAAATGGTGTTACTACCATCCGCTTACCTGTAGCTTATTTGGTGTGTAATCAAAGTCCTCCTGTAGATGGTAAACCTAGTTTGATGACTTTCTATGAAGTAGAAACTTTGTTCCACGAGTTTGGTCATGGATTGCACCACATGCTCACTAAGGTTGACTATACCGGAGCCGCAGGCATCAATAACGTGGAGTGGGATGCAGTGGAATTACCTAGTCAGTTTATGGAAAACTGGTGTTATGAACGACCCACTTTCTTTGGAATGGCGAAGCATTACGAAACTGGTGAAGCCCTACCTGAGCATTACTATCAAAAGCTGCTAGCGGCACGTAATTATATGAGTGGTACTGCCACGTTGCGGCAAATTCACCTGAGCAGTCTTGATTTAGAACTACACTACCGCTATCGCCCTGGTAGTAATGAAACTCCCTCAGATGTGCGTCATCGGATAGCCAAGACTACTAGCGTTTTACCGCCACTTCCAGAAGATGCAATTTTATGTGCTTTTGGACATATTTTTGAAGGTGGTTATGCAGCCGGCTATTACAGTTACAAGTGGGCTGAGGTACTAAGTGCTGATGCTTTTGCCGCTTTTGAAGAAGCTGGGCTAGAAGATGAAGAGGCTATAAAAGCTACAGGTCGGCGTTATCGAGATACGGTGCTAGCACTTGGTGGTGGTCAGCATCCAATGGAGGTGTTTAAAACTTTCCGGGGGCGTCAACCAAGTACGATCGCTTTGCTCAGGCACAATGGTTTAGTCAGTGCTGCTGTAAACTAAACTGACAATTCAGGCAAAATTCTGGTTATGTGGAAAAGCTAACCATTAACCTAACCCCCCTAATCCCTTTCCCGATGCTCTAAGGGGGAAATTCAAACTCTCTCTCCTATAAGGAGCTACGGTGTACACACAAGTGATCCGATTACCTAAAAGTCCTCCAAAACCTCACCCTGTCCTGGCGGACATCCCTCTCCGATGCTTTGGAGAGGGACAGGTGAAAGCGTAGCAGAACCAGGGTGAGCCTTTTGTGCTACTCCGATAAACTGACAATTACCTTGAGAAAGACTTATGTGTACACCGTAGCCTACAAGGAGAGAGAAATAGAAGTGAGATTTTCCAGATGACTTGAATTGTCAGGTTAACTAAACAATTAAGTAAGTGGGCGCAAATAATCATCACTGGCTCGTAATTGCCCTAAAGCGCAAGAGGGCGCAACTACGAGCAAAATACAGAGATTTTACTTTTCGTTACATAGTTTGGTTTTATCTTGTCTACCTACTTATTTTATTTCTCAATTATCAAAAAAATAGCGCCAGCCTATGATTAAGGTGGCGCTATTTTTCGGATTTAATTTAGGAGCATCCCATTTTTGCCAAAAGACACAGGATTTATACAAAAACTCTGTACAAACCTCTTTTGTTTGCGTCCTTTGCGGTTCGTTATTTCATTCTCCACCTTAGTACAAATATTCTATAAAAATAAACTTGCACATTTGGGATGCTCCCTTTCATTCACAATAGTTAGATGTATTTTGTAAATTCCCCTCATTCTAGGCTACGCAACTTGCTTTTATACAGCACTGCGACGATTTAATAAGTTCCACAGGAAAACTGCAATAATTGCACCAAGAACTGCTAACCCAATACCAGGAATACTAAGAGTAGGGGCTGCTAAAGTTAACGTTCCTGTACTGAAGAAGACGCCTAAGCTACCGCCAATAAAAGCACCGATGATTCCTAGTAAGATTGTTCCTAGAAATCCGCCACCTTGATGTCCGGGGTAGATAGCCTTAGCGATCGCACCAGCAATTAGACCTAAAACAATCCAAGCAAGAATATTCATTGTTATTAATTCGGTAAACGTTTTTTACTCACAAATATATATTAACAACCTTGATTTTTCGTTCCATCTACCATCAGAACTAATTTTTAATAACCATAAGGAAGAGTTGAATTACAACTATTTTTATTAATATGTACCACCATTGAGCTAGATAATCAATTAAAAAAAACTCCTAGCAGGTCTTCAACTAGGAGCTTATTAAACTATTGCTTGATAATTGCAGTATATGCGTTTTTAATTAGCTCTCTCCTCTACTAGAAGAATTAAGCTGAGTTTTTAAAGACTGTCTCTAAAGTAATGTAAAAGAAGCAAAATTAGGCGATGTATAGAGCGTAAGTAGCTCGGCGAGAAAAACCAAACTATGTAACTAAAAGTAAAATCTCTGTATTTGGCTCGTAGTTGCGCTGTCTTCGCCTTAGCGCAACTACAAACCAGTGATGATTAGACATCTCCGAAAAAGAATGTAGAGACGCGAAATTTCGAGTCTCTACAAGGGTTTCATTTTGCAGATATTTAATTTCCGGAGATGTCTATTATTTGCGCCGACTTACTTAGTCAATAACTCGATGGCTGAAAAATGGAACCAGTCGGCGATAAAACCAATGCATACTTAGAAAAATTAGACTCACTAAAGTTAGCAACATAACCCCTAAAATCGTTCCGTATGCCTTAGTCCGCCACCAAAATCCGTTTATTTGTACTGCACCTAGCAGGACAAGCTTCCACAGGCTACCTATTTCCATGCTTTTGGAATCATCAATGGTAATTGGTAAATATCCTGCTGTATTTTGTCGTGCAATTGTCATTTTAATTACTCCTTTAGTTTCAAAAACTGAGGTATTTAGTTTAAATTACGGTAAACCGATAAGATTAGTGTTGTTTATAATATCTCATAACTTGATATAAGAAGCAAGTTTAAGAGCCGATCGCTGTTACTATGTCACGCTTGTATTGGGGAATAGGGACTGGTGAGTGGGAAAATTTGCTTGTATTAGCCCAATCCATAATCCATAACCTAATCCCCCATCCCTAATTCCCAGTCAAAATGCCTAATCAAATTTGGTTATCACAATTGCAAAAACATCGGGCGATCGCAGTCATCCGCGCCTCTAAAATCGAAGTGGGAGGCCAAATGGCAATGGCTGTAGCATCTGGGGGAATGCAGTTAATTGAGATTACCTGGAATAGCTCGCGGGCTGGAGAATTAATTACTCGACTACGTTCAGAATTACCAGACTGTACTATTGGCACTGGTACGCTATTCAACGTCCAACAGTTAGAAGAAGCGATCGCATCTGGGGCGCAATTCCTTTTTACACCCCACGTTAATCCAGCAATGATTCAAGCAGCACAAGAAAAAAATGTGCCGATCATCCCAGGAGCTATGACTCCTACAGAAATTGTTACCGCCTGGAGTCAGGGCGCTAGTTGTGTAAAAGTATTTCCCGTGCAAGCAGTGGGAGGGGTAGATTATATTAAAAGTTTGCAAGGTCCACTAGGTGAGATTCCCTTAATTCCGACTGGCGGCGTGACTTTAGAAAATGCCAAAGAGTTTTTACAAGCCGGAGCGATCGCTGTCGGTTTGAGCGGGGAATTATTTCCCAAAAAGCTTGTCACAGACGGGAATTGGCAAGCGATCGCATCTGGGGCAAGAAAGCTGATACAACAGTTAAGTTAATTTAGAATCAAGTATCAAAAATTCACGTCTATTAAAGTAATAGATAGGGAAACAAAAGTGAAAACTGATAAGTTTCTCAAAACCCCATGATTTGAGTGTGAGTGTATCTAAAATGAAAAAACTGTATCCTGACTGGGTGCGTCACTTAAAAATACTCCTTACTGGTGCAGCACTGTCCTTAAGTGTTTTTACTACTACTGGAACTAGTGAAGTTTGGGCGAATACTAAAGAGCAAGTGATTGCCCAAACAATCCAGACATTACAACAATCAGATCAGCGGTGGATTCAAATTGATCTTTCAAAGCAACGATTAATAGCTTGGGAAGGTGACAGAGTAGTTTATGGCAGTGCTATTTCCTCTGGCAAAAAAGGTACTCCCACTCTTATTGGTACTTTTAAAATTCAATCCAAGTTCAAAACTACGCGGATGCAGGGAGAAAACTACGATGTTCCCAACGTTCCTTATGTGATGTTTTATCAAGGTAGTTACGGTATTCACGGTGCTTACTGGCATAAAAGGTTTGGCACTCCAGTTAGCCACGGCTGTGTAAATCTCGCACCTAAACATGCTAAATGGCTATTTGAGTGGGCATCGGTAGGGACATCAGTAGTTATCCAGAAATAGTAAGTGCAAGCAAAATTCAGTTGCAGCTGCTGTAGTTTTACAAAATTAGGCTTAAGCATCCTGAAGAGGAATTGCATATTGAGATAGTAAAGCATGAGCGGCTTGACGATGTTTTTCTACCAAATGAGGCGGAGAAATAACTTGGGCGCTGTGCATATACCGATAAACCCAAAGACTAAACTCATCAATAGAGCGAGGCGGCAGGGTAATTTGATAATCTACATAGTTAAGATTACCAGTAGTTTCATTTTTTGAACCAGGAATAATTTTTTGCTTGAGGTGACGTACTTCTCCTTCTTGAATGAAAGCTGTAACTGGAGGAAAAAAACGCACTTTTACTGTCAAAAATTCTAACTGTCCTTGTAGCTCTAACTGCTGCTCTGGAGGTTGACCTAAATACAAACCCCAGCCATTTTCTAGCAGTTGATAAGCCTTGTTGAGGCTATTTTTTTGTGCTTCTAAACCTCTACCTAATCCATTATTCAAGAGTTGGCAGTAATTTTTAAAGCGGTTTAGCCGTCCAATTGCTAAATGTCCATTTTCGGAGTGTTCATAAAGCAGATACCAAGCAATATCATGATAAATTAACTGCAAAGGAACTACCTGTAAAAGTCCAATCCGACTATTGCCATAAAGGTCAGTAGCACGAGAAATTTCTATCGTCTGTCCTTGACTAATGGCTGTTTCTAGTAGTGGTAACAGGTGAAATAATGTATTACGGTTCTCTCCTTGTGCAGCCATTTCTTCTGGGTCTGTATAAACTATGGCGCGGTTGAGATGCTGTCTGACAGGGTAAAAAAACTTACCCTGTAGTTCCATGTCTAATCCTCGCAATCTTTTGCTAAGTGTTTCACAAATTCGCCTTAACTGCGGATCTCCTTGAAATTTGGCTTGGGATGCCAAAGCATTAAAGGCTACTTTTAATTCTGTCTGAGACATGGCACCAGTACCCAAATAATATCCCCAACGATACATTCGGCGTTCTAGAATACCATAGCGGCGCAAAGTTTCTAAGTCTTTTCGCAGGGTGGGTATAGCAGGATAATCTTCTGGTAATTCTATTCTAGACTTGAGAGCTAATTGTTGTAGGGATATTTGTACTTGAGTAAGTGCATCGTGTTGTTTGTCATGATTGGTGTTGATTAAATCGGGACTACCTATACCTGGATTATTCAACAAAGTTGTAATTAGCAACATCAGGCGTTCAAAGGATAGGCGTTCTGTGTATGGGTGAGATATGGATTTTTTGGGCATGAAAAATTAGAAAATATTAATAGTGGGAGTAACAATATAGCCTAATACCTTTATATACAACAGTTATAGCCTGATTTTTGTTGCAGAATAAATTATTTTCTTTTGCTGGCTTCTTGCTTATTTAGGGGATAAGGTAGTTAGTAATGATACGGCATATTTATCTCTGAATAAGTCATATTTTTAACTATGTATATTTCTCGTCGCGGTGCTAAATTACGTAATGCTTTGGTATCTATTTTTAATGGAAGCGTTACGCTCGTGATTTTGCTAATTGCTCCTTTGGGTTTAATGGCAGTTATTATTAATACTGTATTAGTAACTTTGGGTACTTATGTTGTTTCTAATGTCGCAGATAGAGTAATTACAGCGCTGGAACCTGAACAGAACGCAGAGTTAACAGGTTCGTCTAGGGAAAAAAATCGTCATTTAGGGAAATCTGCTCTCCAACGATGG
Source organism: Nostoc sp. (assembly GCF_036917635.1). GTDB lineage: Bacteria > Cyanobacteriota > Cyanobacteriia > Cyanobacteriales > Nostocaceae > Nostoc. The sequence continues at coordinate 26,523 of NZ_JBALCW010000112.1, read as the reverse complement.
TGGCGGTAACAACCTGACTTTCTAAATCCCTCGATAAATTGGGAGACTTTGAGAGGTTTTTGCCCCCCTTAAAAAAGTGGGATGCTCCCGATTAAAAGCCTGTGGGAAAATTTAAAAAGACTTATGTGTACACCTTAAGTAGGTGAGCGTAAATAAGGTTTGTAGTGATGACTTTAGTCCTCACTTAGAGACGCTACGCGAACAAATGAGGGCTGGAGCCGCTCACTACGAACTAACTTCAAGATTTTTTACATTAATTAATATAGTTGAATTATTCTCACCGACTTACTTAGGGCTATTTTATTCTATACATAAACCGCCCAGAACTAAAGTTCACTGGCTTTTAGCTAAAGTCCGTTAAAACGGACTAAGTAAGTGGGCGCAAATAATCATCACTGGCTCGTAGTTGCGCTAAAGCGCAAGAGGGCGCAACTACGAGCCAAATACAGAGATTTTACTTTTCGTTACATAGTTTGGTTTTATCTTGCCTACCTACTTATAACATGAGTCTCAGTCATCTAAAGATGAATGAGTGCTATTAGACTCAGAATTCATTCTGAGGCGGGCTAGATGAGAATGAAATAGCCTAACTTAGACGCTCTAAAAGGTTGTTTTAAAAGTCTAATTAATTACTCGTCTAATACTATTCGCCTAATAATATAACAACAAATTTGTAATTCATAATTCTATGCGGACTCTCTACGTTTCTGGGCAAAATTGTTATGTATGTTTGCAACAAGAGACTTTGGTTGTTAAACAAGGAGACACTATTTATGGTGAAGTGCAGTTACCTTTATTAGAACAAGTTCTGATTTTTGGTAAGTCGCAAGTTAGCACCCAAGCAATTCGTGCTTGTCTATGGCGAGATATTCCCATTACTTATTTATCGCGTATGGGTTTCTGCTATGGCAGAATTTTACCCATCGCTAGGGGATATCGCCAATTATCTCGCTATCAGCAGCAATTATCACCTGTAGAAAAGTTAATTTCTGCCCGTGCGATTGTGCAAGCAAAGTTAAAAAATAGTCGGGTGTTGATGCGACGACAGCGAAAAAGGCTAGAATCTCAGATTATAGAAAAAGTGCTGCAAAGTCTTGATTATTTGGCTAACCAAGCGGCGGAGGCTGATTGTGTTGAGAGATTGATGGGGTTTGAAGGTGCTGGTGCTGCACAATATTTTTCTGCTTTTGCTGAGTGTTTGACTAATAAAGATTTTGTGTTTACTGCGCGTAGCCGTCGTCCTCCAGGAAATCCGGTAAATGCAATGTTGAGTTTTGGCTATCAGGTTCTTTGGAACCATTTATTAGCATTGATTGAAATTCAAGGACTTGACCCTTATTATGCTTGTTTGCATCAAGCACATGATGGTCATGCGGCGCTAGCTTCTGATTTAATTGAAGAATTTCGCGCCCCAATTGTAGATTCTTTGGTGTTGTGGCTAGTTAATAGTAAGGTGGTGAATGCTGAAAAAGATTTTGATTATCGTGATGGGGGATGTTATTTAAATGATTCTGGACGGCGAAAGTATCTTCAAGCTTTTTTACAAAGGATGGAGGAAGAAATTCAAACTGATTCTGGAGAGAAACAACCCAAATGGGATTTGTTGACGCAGCAGGTTAAAGCCTATAAGCAGTTTGTTTATAACCCTAGCTTAGTTTATCAGCCTTATCATATTCGTTAGTTTATATGTTTTTGTACGTGGTGGCTTATGATATTCCTTGTGACAAACGCCGTAAAAAAGTATCGAATTTATTAGAAGGTTATGGTCAACGAGTTCAATATTCGGTGTTTGAATGTCGTTTGTCTACTGATAAATATAACGAACTGCGTCGTCGGCTTAAGAAAATAGTCAAGTTGGCTGAAGATAGTTTAAGATTTTATCCTCTCTCACGTCATACTTTAGAACAGGTGGAATGTTGGGGGGTGGGGCCGCCTGTTACAGAACTTCCAGGTTCGCTAATTATTTAGCTTGTTTGCGAGGGGGTCTGGAAATCGCGGAAATGCTGATTGGATCGTTAACCCCCTCGCCGCCTTATATTGTAAGGGTTTCAAGGATTTTTTTTACTGATGTTTTTGATTTTGCTGTCTCAAATTCTGACCCCCTCGCAAACCGCCTCTGGACTCTTTGCTGGATAAGGGTTTAAAATTTAGGAGTCTCCACTCGCTGGAGAAACTAATTGAATGGAAACTATTTAACATTACCTGAAGACCTTCCTAGTGGTAGTGTCTCCACTCGCTGGAGAAACTAATTGAATGGAAACAAAGGAGTACCAAAACCGACAGTAGCCTGGGTAGCAGCACCAGGTCTCCACTCGCTGGAGAAACTAATTGAATGGAAACCTAAGTTCCCTAAATTCAAATCCAAGTTTGATAAGTCTCCACTCGCTGGAGAAACTAATTGAATGGAAACCTAATCCTAATATTTTATCTATAACTTCAGTTGATAAAAGTCTCCACTCGCTGGAGAAACTAATTGAATGGAAACATTCCCTGTCCCACTTTTCAAGCAAGTACTCACGAGGTCTCCACTCGCTGGAGAAACTAATTGAATGGAAACTTTACCCGGACAGTTGGCTTTAAGAAGAGTAGTCTCCACTCGCTGGAGAAACTAATTGAATGGAAACTATATTCATAACGTTCAAATTCAAAACCATTTGAGTCTCCACTCGCTGGAGAAACTAATTGAATGGAAACATGACCTCGAAGCAGAGAAGGTTAAACAGAATCAAGTCTTAGTCTCCACTCGCTGGAGAAACTAATTGAATGGAAACTCGCTCAAAACCCGCCAATTTTTATTCTTGTAGTAGGTCTCCACTCGCTGGAGAAACTAATTGAATGGAAACAAAGCGCTGCTGACTTTTCCGTTTAAATCAGACAAGTCTCCACTCGCTGGAGAAACTAATTGAATGGAAACGTAATAAATATTCAGGATATAGTCTTGACATTACCGTCTCCACTCGCTGGAGAAACTAATTGAATGGAAACCTAGCGGCAAAGGTACTGATATCTTTTTTAGCTAGCCAATACAGAATGAGTGTCTCCACTCGCTGGAGAAACTAATTGAATGGAAACGTAATTTAATACACCTGGAACATTTAATGAAAGGGTAAGTCTCCACTCGCTGGAGAAACTAATTGAATGGAAACAATCTTCTAATCAAAGATCCACTTGCATGACAAGCATGTCTCCACTCGCTGGAGAAACTAATTGAATGGAAACCTTAGATACCCTGACTCTGATTGAGTCTCAAGTTCAATGCCAAGTCTCCACTCGCTGGAGAAACTAATTGAATGGAAACTCCCAAGGGACTAACCTGGTACATTATGAGGTCAATGACAAGGGTCTCCACTCGCTGGAGAAACTAATTGAATGGAAACTTTAGTAATTGTAATTTTGACTCTGGTTTTTTAACCTGTCTCCACTCGCTGGAGAAACTAATTGAATGGAAACTCTATTAATTTAAACATATCCTTGAGAACTGTAAAAGTCTCCACTCGCTGGAGAAACTAATTGAATGGAAACCTTGGTTCCCTTGCAAAAACAGCCGATTTTTAAATTATTCTAAGTTAAATCAGCCGCTCACTACCAAGCGAGTTTTTAGCTTCAGCAGCCAATCCGTTTCCACTCGCTAGAGAAAAAATATAAATAATATCATGTCCCAATAAATAGACATCTCCAGAAATTAAATATGCGTTACCTGAAACCCTTGTAGAGACGCGAAATTTCGCGTCTCTACATTCATTGTCGTAGATGTCTATTATTGGAGAGGTCTAATAGTTATGATTCCCACAGTCATTGCACCCCACCCCCAGCCCCTCCCCTTACTAAGGGGAGGGGAGACGAAGCGTAGCTTTGGCGGGGTGAGGTTCTTGGAGTTTAGTAAGTAATCAAGCGGACATGATATCATCCCCAACCCTGAATCCCAAATCTGGGATTCGGGGAGCCAGAATTTCAAACTCCCTCTCCCAGATTTGGGAGAGGGATTTAGGGAGAGGGTGAAAACTACGGTTCTCAACTTAGATAAAGTTTAATAAACAAAAAAATATTTAAATAACTACGACCTAACTTACTCAAAGCCTTACCAGGAGAGAATTAAGCTAAAAATTGTTGCCAATCATCAATATCAAATTTTACTGGACGATCGCCAATATAACTTTATACAATCTAAACCGGACACTATAAAAGGAAACAAACCTGTGTCGGAAGCATATTGGCAAGCAAAAATCTGGGGATTACTTCATGACCCTGTGCTAAAAGCGCTACACAACAATAGTGGACGTGGTGAAAATAGCTTCTGGCAAGAATTAGAAGTAATGCAAGACTGGCGGGACAAGAATTCTAATCCAGAGACATCTGGACGCAAAATTTTAGAACACATCCACCAAGCTGATTATATTGCCTCAGCAAGCGATCGCGGTGCTATTGGTAGTGTAACCGCAAGTATCAATTATGCTCCGGGTAACAACCGAGAACAAGGTCTAGAAATATCTCACCTGCTATCTGGAGAAAAACGTAATTTTAAAATTAAGCAGCATTCAGAAATGCTGGCGACAAATCGGAAAAATTACTTAACCTCAATAGAACAAAAGTTACTAGAAGCCATACCACAAGAGTTGAGAACTAACCCAGAAAAAATTAAGGGTTTATTTTGGTGGCTGTGGCGTTGTTTACCAGCAGCTACTTGTAGTGAATTTGGTGATGAATCTTTGATGCTGATGCCGGCTGAAACCCGCTTACCAGATAGTTCTATTTGGAGTCATGGTAGTATTACATCAGCATTGGCTGGCGCTTTAGCCGGATATGACCTAACAAGCACAGAGATTAAAAACTGGCCAGCTAACAAAACTTTATCTCATCCTTATTTAGCCAGCTTCACGTTTACGCCTGTACAAGAACTCATCAAAGCTAGCCGCAAAATGCGAGACTTTTGGGCAGGTTCTTGGTTATTGCACTATCTCTCTGCTAAAGTCTGTTGGCAACTTGCCCAAAAATACGGCCCCGACTGCTTTCTTTATCCCAGCCTCTACCAACAACCATTAATTGACTATTGGTTATTAAAAGAATTTCCTGAATTTGATAATGATAAATGGATAAAAAAACCTGAAGCTAATTCACTTTTAACGGCGGGATTTCCTAACGTATTGGTGTTAGTGCTGCCAAAAGATAAAGTCCAAGCTGCGATGCAACTAGCCAAACAAACACTTTTACAAGAGTGGGCAAAAATTGGTGATTTGGTTTTTGATGAATTACAAACTCAGCGTCATTGGATGCCAGATTTGCAAGCAAACAGCAGCACTTGGAAAGGTTGGTTAGAATCTCAATGGCAATTTTATTGGACAGCTTTACCCATAGGCACTGAAGGAAAACTTCTCAAAAACGCGGCTATTCCTAAAGAACGAGAGATAGAATTTTTAGAGTGGCTAAATGCTCAAAATAAAGCTTATATAACTAACCAAAAGCAAAACCTATTTCAAGACAATGAAATAAATTTTCTCCGAGAAGCATATCAAAAAAGTTGGGAAAAACAAAAATTTAGCGTAAACGTTGGTTCTTGGTGGGCATCGATTTTTGACGCTAATAGACATAGTTTGGCAGCAGTTAAAAACGCCCGTAATTGGGAACTACCTACAGCTTTTGGCCCGCGTTCTACCATTTCTGGTATTGGCCCAGTGGTGCATCCCGGCGACGATTGGATAAGTGAAGGGGAAACCAAAAAGTATTGGCAACAACGCATAGGTTTGTTTGATGGTAGGGAACAACTAAATGCTACAGAGACAGTTAAGCGATGTTTGCATAAAATCCTCCCGAAATTACTCAAACTCTCAGAAGATAAAATTGCTGTTTCTTATCCAGATTTGACATCAGGAGTAGCAGGTTATTTAAAAAATGCTGGTTCTGAAGAATTAAAAATATTTAATAAAAGTTGTGCCGCAGTAAAAACTTGTCTGGATGATCGAGGACACAAATTAACTTTTGTTCATGAAAAATGGGGTATACCTTGGATTGAACAAAATAAAAATATTGAATTTAAACAATTTCATCCCCGATTATTAAATTTAGGGTGGCTAGTTGAAGATTTAGAAATAGCACCCGAATTAATCAATGATTATCGGCAAGATATTGCAAAAATTATTAATAAATATTATCCTAGCAATAACCCTGCTGATTGGTATGTATTAGCGGCGGGTGATGGTGATGGGATGAGTGAATGGTTGCAGGGGATAAAATTAGAAAAATATCGAGATTATATTCCTTCAAAATTATCAGTATCTTTAGAAAGCTTTCAGAACTTTTTAGATGTTAAAAAACGTATGGGGCCATCAACACATAATGCCCTCAGTCGTGCTTTGTTAGATTTTTCTAATCAATTAGTACCTTTTTTGACAGAACAGCGTTATGCTGGACGCTTGATTTATGCAGGTGGAGATGATGTTTTAGCCTACACCAATCTTTGGGAATGGGATAACTGGTTATGGGATATCCGCGAATGTTTTAAAGGAGATAAAGATCCTCAAGGGGAATTTGATAACAATGGCGATTATTGGACTGCTTTAGAAACACATACAAAAATAGCGAAAAGACCATTATTTACGATGGGGAAAAATGCAAGTATTAGTTTTGGTATAGTTATTGTGCATCATTCAGTACCACTAGCGATCGCTTTAGAAAACCTCTGGGAAGCTGAAAAAAAGGCGAAGGAACACAAATCATCTGACGGGACACCGAAGGATGCGGTACAAGTGCGGGTGTTATATGGTAATGGCAACACCTTACAAGCAACAACAAAGTTTCAAGTCTTTGATAAGTGGCGAAAACTCATCTCTATAAATGTGGGAGATAGCGCCATTTTTGAACAAGCCGCTACACTTTGGAATCAACATCCGATACCAATTGTTGAGGCGATCGCACCTTGGACAAAAGCATTTTGCGATCGCCGCGATCAATTTCAAGGTGACGAACTAGCAAAAACACAGTTTCAGCAAAACTTAGCCGCATTTTTGGCTGCTGTGTGGCAAGACACCCCACAGTTAAATAGAGACTTGGAAGTGCAAAACTGGCTAAAACTCGCAGCTTTTACAATTCGTAACCGTCAAATCAAGCTGGGGGGTGGTGTGTAATGTTTTGGTATAGTTTAACTCCATTAGATGTGCTGTTATTGCGAGATGCTAAACCCTTTACACCAGGAGAAAGGGCTTGGGCGGGTAGTATATTTCCTCCTAATGGTCATGCGATCGCAGGGGCATTGCGAGGCTTATTATCAGCCAAGCAACACTTCCGTTTACTTGGGCCGTTTCTGTGTCGTCAGACTGACACAGGTACAAAACTTTACTTGCCTCGTCCGTTGGGATTTGTCAAATCAACGCCCCTAATACCTTTAGATTGGGACACTAATTCTCATTTACAACAAGCTTTGCGGGATCAACATCAACCGTGTCCCTTGGTAAAACCTGTAAATCAATCAAATGATGATGACGAAGATTCTGCTGATGCTGGTATCAAATATAAATATCGTCAATATCTGCCTTATGAAGTGATTCAAGAGTATTTGCAAACTGGAGAAATAGCCCAAGAAGATTGGATTATGACAGATGGAAGTCATGAAGATCAACCTTGGACAATAGAGACGCGATCGCACAATGCCATTGAACAAGGAACAAGACAAGTTAAAGATGCCGATGGTTACTTTGTCGAAAATGCAATTCGCCTTCATCCTGGGTGGAGTTTAGCAGTTGGTATAGACACAAATATCGATACTCCAACCAGCTTACGACTAGGAGGAGAAGGACATCGGATAATTTTAGAGCGTTGTGATGAATTAGGCGAACACTGGGCAAGTTTGCAACAACAATCACAAGCTAATTTTGCGCGTGGAGGTAAATCGATAGCTTACTTGGTGACACCAGGTGCTTTTGAACGCACAGATAAATCTCAAGGGAAAGAAAAGGCTATTTGTCGTGCTTATCCTTGGGAATGGAAATTAGCTCATAGTGTTAACGCTAATCAAACACCAGGATGTTTAGTTAGTGTTGCAACTGAAAAACCAGTGGCTATTAGTTGCCGTTTTCGAGAAAAAGTACAGGAGAGTAAAAGTATACCTGCGCCGCAAGTTTTTGCTGCACCTCCTGGTACTTTATATTACCTCAATAAACCACAAATTTTATTTCAATATAATGAACAAACCAAGGTAAACACTTGGAGAAAACTTGGTTATTCAGAATTATTGTGGATTAACTATTTAAAGTAAGCGAGAACAACAATGTCTGATTTTAGAGTGGGTTATATTTATAGTCTTGCTCCAATTCACTGCGGTGGTGAAGGGGACTTAGGCAACATCTTAGAAATAGCCCGCGAAGTGCATACAAATTTTCCTTATGTTCCTGGTTCATCTTTACGAGGCACTCTCCGAGATGAACTTAAACTAATGGATGAAATAGCAGTTAATACTTTGTTCGGTAAAGAATTAGACAAAGAAGGTCAAATGGGAGTGCATCAAGTATGGTTTGGAGACGCACGATTGCTGTGGGTACCAATGCGAACTATGTCGATGAACGATGGTAGAGATGTATTTAGCTGGGTTAGTTGTCACTCATTGATTCGTGACCATGCAATAATTGCACAACAAAATTCTGTAATTTTCCCTAACCAAGCTGTTGGTACTTCTGCGGGTACATATCTTGTCGCTGATGCTCAAATTCAGGTTGCTAAAATGTCTGATGAGCAAAAACAAGCCACAGCATTAGCTGGAACTTGGCCAAATTCTCTCAAAAGTTCTGTTAAACCAACTTGGGAAAATAATCGGATTATTTTACCCGATGCTGATTTTCAGGTATTGATGGAACACTCGTTATGGACTCAAATTCGTAACAAAATTCAAGATGAAACCAAGGGAGTTAATCAAGCAGGTTCGGCTGAAGTTTTTTGGACGGATGTGTGCATTCCTAGAGATACGATTTTCTATTTCTCTTGGGGTTACAGTCTGTTGAAAGAAAAACCTGTAACGTCAGAACAACATGACTTATTAATGAACGTTTTACAAGGACTTTTTCAAGTTGGCGGTCAAGCGAATGTAGGGCGTGGTTGGGTTCAAGGCTGGACAAATAATGCTGAATCACCTTCTCAAATAAAAGTTAGAGTATAGAGGATAAAATTATGCCTGATGAATTAAGAAAACCCAATCTTAAAAAATCGATAACAACGGTAAATTCAATTACGCCACCAACTCGACCAGCCAATCAACCAGCCAATGTTGATAGTGTTTTTAGCAGCACCCAAGTATTACCAGAACAAATGAGTTTGGTGGCTCATAAACATATTCAGACCTACTTAGAAAATCAACATCAACAAAAGTTGGATAAAAACGACATGACCGCCGTCTTGCGTTTGTCGCAACATCTGCGAGTATTTGGGTTGTTGTCTGCGGTTGGCTATGTCAACCAATCCAACGCTCAAGGTGGTGAAGTGCGAGAGCGTACTGTTCCAGTTTGGGAATCGCTACTAGGTCAGATGATAAATCAAGCCAACCCTCCACAACGGGAACAGCTGATGGAACAAGTAGTACAAATGACCAGAAACCAGCCACAACTATATATGGCTACTTGGCGTAGGTCTTTGATATTAGCCAATCACTGGAATTTCTGGGCAAGAGCCTATCAGGAGGATTAATGTATAGTGGTAATCGATTGATTGAATTGTTGGAGTTACAACATCAACAGCGATCGCAATCTGGTTTATTTAAAAAAGATACTTTTACCATCCAGTGGCGTGCTAAAGTTGGTTCTTTTCCTCACCCAGACGTAGAAACTATTGTCTCTGCTGGCGAACCTTGTGGCGCATGGCAACCTAAACAAGGACGACCTGAAGATAAACGTAATGTTAATGAAAATTGGGAACGTTTGCGAGTTTTACCCCTCAATGGCTATATTCCCGGAGCTTCTATACGAGGATTGGTGAGAGCCTGGGCAAAAAAACGCCCTGAAATTTTACCCAGAATGTATGAACTTTTGGGGTATCAAAACAACGACACAATCACTGCTGGTAAAATTGAATTTCTGGATGCTTGGCCTGATGAACCAACAAAACTAACTTTAGATATTGTCAATCCTCAGCAAGAATTTCAAGTTTATCATCAAGGGCAAAGCAAGCCTTTGTCTTTGTACACTCTAGGCGATGGTGAAGATGATATTCCTGTAACAGTAGCCATTCGTGGCATTCCTGGCCGTGCTACCGATGCTGAAGTTAGTGAAGTTTGGGAATGGGTGCAGCAAGCACTGAGTTTATATGGTGTTGGTAGTCGAACCGCTTCTGGATATGGAACGCTTAAGTTTTCCAATTCCTTCAAGCTCACTTCTGACCCTAATTATGGAGTTAAGCAATTTGATTTCAGTCTTTACAGTCAAGGTAACGCTGGGCCAAATATCCGAACAATGGAATTGCGCCCTTCCCATTGGCGAGGTTGGCTCAGGTCTTGGATTTTACGGTTTTTGCTGGGAGTAATGTCTCAAAAAGATGCTGAAAAAACAGTTGGTGAACTGCTAGGAACCTTGGAACCAGAAAGCCGTAAAGGTTTTGTGCGCTTGCAGATGTTGAAGGGTTCAGCTTGGGGCGATCGCTCTACCGATCAACCAAACTTCTACGCCTGGAAAGGCAAAGTACAAATTAGCGCCCCCAACGACATCTTAAATAAAATTATTCTGCCGATTATCCGATTTGCAGTTATGGTTGGCGGTGTAGGGCGTGGTTGGCGCAGACCATTGCACATATTCCACATGAACAATGGTAACGCAGCTGCACGCGGAACGCTTTTGACTTTAACTCACAAATTGAGAAATCAAACCACACAGCAATGGGAAACCAAACTCTATAGTTTACCTCTAGATGCCGCAGCATGGACAAAAGCTTATGATAATTGGCTGTCAGCAGTTCAAAGCCAATGGTCTGATAGAGTCACAGCAGAAAACCATAACATCAGTGCAGAGGTTTTTTCACCTAGTACCTGTGCAATCTATGCTGTTCCTGGCCCAGATAAAGAACCGATAGAACGCCGTGAACCTTGCTGGCAAAGGATGCAAAATGCAGAAGCAAGTCGCGGTGACGGGATGTATTTAATTTATCAAGAGAAGTCACCACGAAATTATAAGCGTAATCCTGATATTGGTGGAAATGCAGGTGCAGGTAATGCTCATTGCTCTTGGGTAAGTATCAAACGGGTGAATATTCCCAATAAACAGGAAGAAACAGACTGTCAAGAGATTATTTGTCTATTTATGGGAGGACAAACACCAAATTCTAACCATCTGCGATCGCATTTTCTTCGTGATTTAAACAAGATGACTGGTGCTGTGCATCTATTTGGTGTCCAGTCTGCATCTGAAAATTAGTCGTGCGATCGCAATCATAGCCAAAACTAAACTCAAATCTTCCCCCTATGAAAATCATATCAACTGAATCTAATCGCGTAGATACGTTAATTATCACTGTCGGTACTCGACAAATAGGTTGGCGTTCCAAAGATGGTATAATTCGCTCTTTTGGTGCAGATGGCAATATTGGTTATCCTCTTCATGTCAACCAACTTTATCAAGAACTAGGGATAGAACGGGGTATATACAAAGATGGAGATAAAACCTATCCTTGGAGTGGTAAAGATTTAGGGAAACGCTATTATGAATACTGCAAAGAATGGCTAGGTGGTGATTTTAATCAAGTTGAATTACTGTTAGATAAAACCGTCATTGAAGCAGGTATTAAACAAGGATTAAAACATATCATTCTCTGGGTAACTGACCAACCAGAAGCGGTTTCTTGGTCTTATCGTCGTCTTGATACTCTATGGATAGCCGAATTAATGGCAGGTAAAATTAAAAGTTTGTTTCCTGATGTTAGAGTTGATATTCATGCACCTAAAATTAATGCTAATGATAGTGATGCTATTCGTCAAGAATTAGAACAGTTAGTTTTAAAAGAAGCTGTAAATGCCTTTTACCCTATTAAAAATGAACAATTTGTACTATGGATACAAACTAAAGGTTGTACTCCTGTAATAGCATCAAATGTAGAAATTTGTGCGGCGGCTTTAGTGCGTCAATATCAAGTATTTAATGCTAGTCCTGATGAACCACCAGAATTTTTTACTAAATTAGAAAATGGGTTATTAACTGCTAATCATTCCCAAAGTTTTAAACTAATTTCAATGGCAGAATATTTCTGGTCATTAGAACGTCTACGCATTAAGTCTGCTTGGGAAAGAGGCGATTTTTCAGAAGCACAAATTTGGTTAGTAGTTCATCAACACCGTCATCCAGTTTTATATAAATTAGCTGGGTTTTTAGCAAAATACAGTAATTGGGAATCTAATGATGATTTTTTCCGCAAATTAGTAAAATGGCTAGATAATGATGATGTTATTAAGGTAATTGATTCTGCACAAATCGAAATTTGGAAAACCCAACTACAAAAAATGCAAGATGATAAAATCATTAACCTATGGGAATCAGCAATTATTTTAGAACTATCCCTGAAACGAGAGAACTACACTACTGCATTTATTCAGTTTGTACAACTTTTAGAAAAGTTATTATATATTAAATCAACAGCACAAGATTGGATTGCTAAAGGTTGGATAGTAAATAGAAGAAATGATGAGCCAACACTGGATGAATTAATTAAAGGTTGGTGTTTGTATAAAAATTTAAACAGAGATAACAAATGGTCAAAGTTAGTATTTAACATTAAAAAAAAGCGTAATAAAATTATTCATGAAAGCGAATCTATCACCTTGAAAAACATTAGTTATATCTGGGCTAATAATGACTTTCCTGTGAAAATGCCAGAAACACCAGAAATCATTAACAACTTGATGATAGATGTATTCAAAGAAATTATTACACCTCCCAATTTTGATCAACTGCTGATGCGATCGCTTTATCAATGGGGACTAAACCATCTTAAAGATGCTATTTAAGGCTTGGACTTAAAGATGCTGCTATCTATCATCACTATAGCTTTTTGCGATCAAATGAGGTACATCATAGCAAGCAAGGAGCTTGCTCTTAGGGGGTTGAGGGTGGGGTTCTTGTATCTCACCAGACTGGAAAACGCTATATCACCAATTGTTCAGCCAGTCCTGTATCAACTTACTCAAGTACTTGAAATAGTGCGTTCCTTTTTAAAAGCTAGCTAATTGAAAAATAAGAATGTTGAGTTTTAGCGCTTATGACATCTTTTCAAGAACCTTATCAGTCATCTTAATTTGATTTTTTCCTATATTACGTTTCAGTAAAAAAATACCCGCATCATGTGCTTGTTGACCACCATCACTAAAGCAAGCATCCTCAATAATGACTGGTTCAATACCACGCTCAAAAGAGTCAATTGCTATCTTAAAAATACAGCTATCAGTTTCAACTCCACAAAGATATATTTTGCTGATTTTATTAAGATAAATAAAACTCGAAAAGTTCTCTGTAAATGCAGAGTAATAAGGTTTATCAAAAATATTATTATTTATATATGGCTGAAGTTCATCAATAATGCTCGTTTCTGGTTCATGCATCAACCTTGACCAATTAATTAGTTTGACATAATTACTATCAGCAGTATTGATAAATCTTGTGAATTCAACTAGTTTACCAGCCGCTAAAAAATGCTCAATTAGTTTAATTACAGTAGGAATAATATGTCTGCATTTCTCCGACATAAACCCGTTTTGCATATCTATTGCAAGAAGTATTTCGCTCATTTGTGCGATAATTTATTAAAATGGTAAGTTGATTTACGCCGCGTTGTACTAGTGTAATATCAAATCCGGTTAATCATATCAAATCTGGTAAGCGACTTCCAATTTAAAAAATACTCAATTACTCTTGTGGGGTGGGCGACACGAGAGCCCATAGCCAAAGGCGCTCATGTTGCCCACCCCACAAGATTGAATAATTTATTTACTGGAAGTTCCTAAGTAAGTCGGTGAGAATAAATCAAACTAGGTTAAGTAATGTAAAAAATCTTGAGATTAGGTCTTAGTTAGCGGATCGAGCCGCTCATAAGAAGATTAAAGTCCTGACTACAAACCTTCTACCGCAGAAATTCAAGGCTAGCGATCGCTCTCTTATGGGCGGCGTAGTCCATCGCCTCCTTAATCGCCTTAATATCTCCAACAAAAGTGCTGTGGCGAATGGCTGTTGATATACAGCAGATTGCTGCCGATGTTTTTTTAATAAACGGTAAAAACTTACCTTACCAAAGTACTTACTTTTTTTGAGGCTATTTTATACTTTTTTCATACTGTCTTAATAATTCTTGTTTTTAAAGGACTGGAACTTCATACTATAAAATAGACTTTACGTCTTCATTATTATTTGGAAAAAAATATAAGTTTGCTTCATCATCTCTTAAATTAAAAATCCTTGTTCCTACTCATGTATTAACAGATTAAGTGATTGATATTAGAGAAGTAGTTGCTCAATCGAACTTGTCTAATATTATGAATAAAAAATGGGCTGTTAAACGACTTACAATCAATCTCACATCTAGTGAAGCAGAGAGACTGGAAAAATACTGCTCAATGACTGGCAGACCAGCAACTGATGTAATTCGGGAATTAATTCGCTCTGTGCCAACTGAAGAAACACAAAATGCCAATTAGCAATTCATCAAATGCTAAGTGAATCGATCTTCGTTGTGTTGGTATTAATGCTTATACTCCAGTTACCAACGCATTTTTAAAAAAGCTACTGCTAAGACCAAATTCAACACTAGTAATAGCTCAAAGCGATTCAGCGATAATTATGCGTATACAAAAGGCTGGCAAAGATTTTTAGCTGGTATTAAACCGCATATAAAACAAAGCCCTGGTAAAATCCAGGGCTTTTTAAATTGAAAACTCGATTCAGGTGCTGGTAAAACCACATAACTCAGCAGTCCATATAAGCCGAATAAACCAACTAACGTTTTTTCTATCCAAGTAAGTAATACAAACACACACTTGACATCACATTGTAATAGATTTGTCAATGTGAGATGCAATATTGAGTTTAGTAATCTACAGAATGAAGGCAGGGTCTACCTGCCTTTTACTAATAATCTTCTCACAGAAAAAAGGGTGCGGAATGGAGGTTCTAAGCTAATGAGGTAATGGAGCGATCGCTATAACTCCTGCCCCAACGGTAACTGGTTGCCCGACCTGTTTATAGAGCAAGCTTTCTAAAATCACACCATTATTGTTGGCTGTAAGAGTTTTATTCGGCTGACGCAGAGACTCATAAAAGCCTTATACCACTGTTATTTGCCTTTAATAACGGCAGTACCGTACATTTTTCCATTTTTTTTTGGTCAGGCGCTTGACTTGCCAATGTTTCCAAACGTCTGTGGAGAGCGATCGCAATTCAGAACGCACAAGTGGCTATTTTTTCCACCAGATTTCCTAGTTTACAACGCTGAGGTAGCTTGGGAAGGAGATATTGCTAATTTCTTCCGCTGTCGCCTTGCTGCTAACTTAGGACGAGAGCGACTTACAGCAATTTGACAACGCCTATACCTATCAAACGCGTTGTACGCTAAAGGTTTCATCAAATATAGAGGCATTAGGCTATAGCTTCAGTAATATCCAAAATCAAAAAACCGGAAAAAATGCCTATAGTGGTAATTCCTTGATAGGGCAGTTGCGGGTCAAATTTTAGTAGTTACTCATAAGGCTTAAAAATGAAAGTACCATTACCCGATAACGAAACACAGCGAATCGAATCTCTTTTGGAGTATAAAATCCTTGATACTCCAAAAGAAGCTGCCTTTGACGACCTTACCCGTTTAGCCTCATATATTTGTAAAACTCCCATTGCCTTAATCAGTTTAATTGATAGCGATCGCCAGTGGTTCAAGTCAAAAGTTGGTTTGGGTGCGCTACAAACACCCCGAAATGTGGCATTCTGCGCCCATGCTATTATGCAACCTGAGGTTTTTGTTGTCCATGATGCAACAGTTGACGAAAGGTTTGCTGCAAACCCTCTAGTCACCTCTGACCCGAATATTCGGTTTTATGCTGGTGTACCCCTGACTAACCCTGAAGGATATGCGCTAGGAACACTTTGTGTAATTGACCGTGTACCAAGAAATCTCTCTCCAGAACAAGTTGAAGCATTACGAATTCTAGGTCGCCAGGTAATCAAGCAACTAGAAATGCGGCGCACTTTAGCAAGTATGGTATTGGCGAGTGATACACGCAAACAGGCACAGAAGGCAAGAAGCAAACAATTTTTAAAAAAGATTGCTGGAGGGTTTGGGTTGGCGTTGGCAATTTTAGTCCTGATTGGCACGCTCTCGTATCAGAGTACGGCAGTGTTGATTCATACAAGTAAAAATTTGCTTAACACCCAAGTTACAATCAACAGCTTGCAAGAACTACTGTCTACCATAAAAGATGCTGAAACGGGACAACGCGGTTATATACTCACTAAACAGGATGTGTATCTAAAACCATATCAAATAGCACTTGCGAAACTTGCTCCAGAAATTAAGACTCTAAGAAAATTAACAGCAGATGATTCTAAGCAACTGCATCAACTCAATACCCTTGAACCCCTGATTAGAGAAAAACTGGACGAACTGAAAAAGACTATCGACTTGCGCCAGAATATAGGGTTAGATGCGGCATTGGAGGTCATAAAGACAAATCAGGGAAATAACTTAATGAGTGATATCCGCAATATCATTCGTGAGATGGAAAACAAAGAGAGAAAGAAGCTTGAGCAGCAGTTAAAAATCACAGAAATAAGTACTCACAATACGATTGTGAGACAGGCGATCGCTATTTGCCTAAGTTTTCTGATTTTGACTACAGTCTACTACTTTATTTATCGTGAGGGAAAAGAGCGGAAATTAACAGAGGAAACACTAAAACAAGAACGCAATTTTATCTCAGCAGTTCTTGATACAACCAGCGCTTTGGTAATAGTTCTTGACTCTAAAGGGCAAATCGTTCGCTTCAATCAAGCTTGTGAACAAACAACAGGTTACTCATTTGATGAGGTAAAAGGAAGGCATTTCTGGAACCTGTTTCTACTTCCTGAAGAGATGGAGCCGGTTAAAGCATTTTTTCAGCAATTAGGATTTGGTGAAAGTCCTAAAGAATACGAAAACTATTGGCTAACTAAGGATGGGAGCCGGCGGCTGATTGCCTGGACAAACACTACCTTGCAAGACTATAAGGGCGAGGTTGAATACATTGTTGCCACAGGTATTGACATCAGCGATGTTTCCGAAGAACTTCGTTTACGTAAGCTAACCGAACAACATCTCAAAGCAGAGTATGCTACAACCCGCGTCTTAGCAGAGTCAACTTCAATCAACGAAGCTATGCCCCAAATTCTGCAAGGAATTTGCGAAAGTTTGGGATGGGATTTGAGTGAATTTTGGATAGTAGATCAGCAAGTAAATCTACTGTTTTTGCTAAACACATGGTATAAATTTTCTGATAAGATGCAAGAATTTGACATCTTAAGTCGGCAGACTACGTTTGCACCAGGAATTGGGCTGCCTGGTCGTGTCTGGGCTGGTGTTGAACCTGTTTGGATCGCTGATGTCGTTAAAGATGGATATTTCGTCCGCTCTGAAATCGCTGCTCAAGCAGAACTGCACGGAGCTTTCGGTTTTCCGATCCGTAGTAGGAAAAAAATTCTCGGTGTCATTACCTGCTTTAGCCATGAAATCCAGCAACCTGATTTAGATTTCGCCACAGTCATGAATTCTATTGGTGAGCAAGTAGGGCAGTTTATTGAACGCAAGCAAGCAGAAGAAGAACTTCAACGCCAAAATTTGCGATCGCGACTATTTACTGAAATCACCCTCAAGATTCGTCAATCTTTGCAAATCAAAGAAATTCTCCAAATCACTGTTACCGAAGTACAAAAAATTCTCCATAGCGATCGAGTTTTGATTTATCAACCTTTGGCAGATGGCTTTGGAGCCACTATCGTTGAGGCAGTAGTTTCTGGGTGGCTGGCAATCAAAGATAAAGAGCTAGTCGATGCTTACTTTCAAGCAGAATATACACAGCAATATTATCTACAGCAATATCGTCAAAAACGGAATCTGGAGCTTGCTGATTTGGATCTAGCCGAAGTCCAAAAAAGCCAGATGGAATTACTGCAACAATTTGGGGTAAAGTCCAATTTGGTGATACCGATTCTTGTCAAAGAAGAACTCTGCGGTTTGCTGATTGTCCATCAGTGCGGCAGTTCTCGCCAATGGTCTAGCTTTGAAACTCATCTTTTACGCCAAATAGCCGATCAAGTAGGTATTGCCTTAGCCCAAGCCCAAATGTTAAACGCAGAAACTCAACAGCGACGAGAACTCGAAATTGCCCGTCATCAAGCTGAATTAGCTTCTAAAACCAAAAGTGCTTTTTTGGCGAACATGAGCCATGAAATCCGAACTCCAATGAATGCTGTGTTGGGCATGACAGGCTTAATGTTAGAAACTCCTTTAAACTCGGAACAACTGGATTTTATTGAAACAATTCGCATTAGTGGAGACGCTCTCTTAAGCCTAATCAACGAAATTTTGGATCTATCCAAACTTGAGGCTGGAGAAATGGCACTAGAAACTTTAGATTTTGACTTATCTACCTGTGTGGAAGAGGTGTTGGAATTATTGGCTCACCCAGCCCATAGTAAAGGATTAGAAATTGCCGCGTTAATCTATCCCAATGTCCCCACCTATCTACAAGGTGATGCTGGCCGCTTGCGGCAAATTCTCATGAATCTGATCAGCAATGCGATCAAGTTCACTAGTAATGGAGAGGTAGTATTAAGAGCAGAATTGCGATCGCAAAACTCGACTACAGCCACTATTTATTTTGCCATCACAGATACTGGTCTTGGTATTAGCTCTGAAGATCAATGCAAACTGTTTACGCCATTTACCCAAGTAGATGCTTCCACTACCCGTAAATATGGCGGCACAGGTTTGGGATTAGCCATCTGCAAGCAACTGGTAAGCTTAATGGGAGGAGATATTGGTGTGGAAAGCCAGTTGGGCAAAGGATCTAAGTTTTGGTTTGAAGTAACTTTTGCCAAACAACTTCACCCTATTTCCTCACAAAGCGAACGCGGGCTTGCGACTAATCGGCGCTTGTTAGTAGTGGATGATAATACTACTAATCGCAAAATCATCTACCATCAAGCGACTCGTTGGGGAATGCAGGTAGATGAGGCTGCTTCGGCTTCTACTGCCCTCGAAGCTATTCAGAAGGCTGCCAAAGAGAAGAATTTATATGATGTTGCTGTAATTAATATGCAGATGCCAGAAATAGATGGCATGAGTTTAGGAGAACAAATTAAGGCAAATTCAGCGATCGCTAGTCTACCTTTGATTATGCTTACTTCTAGTAATCAAAGGGATGAAATCCAACGAGCGCTAGAAATAGGATTTGCGGCTTATTTGGTTAAACCTATTAAAGCTTCCCGACTCCTCGATACCATCATGACTATTTTAGGAAAGCAGATGGAACAAGAGGAGTCAGAATTCAGGAGTCAGGAGTTAAAAGTCAAAAATTACGATAATAATAGGAATTATTATTGTCGTCTCCCTGACTTTCCTAAACTTAGAATTCTCTTAGCTGAAGATAATTTGGTAAATCAGAAAGTTGCCCTCAAGCAACTCCAAAGCCTGGGTTATAGCGCTGATGTCGCTGGTAATGGCAAAGAAGCCTTGCAGCTATTAGAAAGAATTCCTTACGATTTAATTCTGATGGATTGCCAAATGCCAGTTCTCGACGGTTTAGAAGCCACAAAAGAAATTCATCGTTGGCAAGAAAGTAGCTTTGTCGGTGGTCGTCGTCCTGTAGTAATTGCGATGACCGCTAATGCCATGAAAGAAGATCAACAAATGTGCCTAGATGCCGGAATGGACGATTATCTCAGCAAGCCGGTAATCAAAGAAAAATTGGCTGCGGCGCTAGAGCGTTGGGGAGTTCTGATAGTCAAGGCAAAAGAAACAGATGTTTTGGAGCAGACGGTTTGTACAACAGATGTAGGTTTAGTTGACCTCCCAATTGATTGGAAATGCTTGCATCAACTCTCAGAAAACAACCCAGAATTTGAATTGGAACTATTACAAATATTTGTTGACGATATTCAACCTCGTTTAGAGGTCATTAAAATAGCGATCGCAACCCATGACTTTGAGCAATTAGCGCTCGAAACCCATCAAATTAAAGGTACTAGTGCTAATATTGGAGCTACAACCATGCATCTAGCAGCAGAAAAACTAGAACAACTAGCGATCAATCAAGAGCGCCGAGGTAGTACTAACTTCATCTCAGAGTTAGAAGAGTTTGTTCAACGCATCCAGGAATTTTTAATCGCAACTCTTAATTCTTAACTCTTGGCTGCTAACTCCTGTTGTCACTTTAATAATATTTACTAATAAATAAACAGTAACGATGATTTACTGTCCGCTCATAACTCAACTTGTCAGCAATCGCGGACATGATTTTTAAACCACGACCGCGCTCTTGCTCATTCTTCTCAAATTCAGATGTATGTTGCAGTTGCTGCTCTAAGTCAAAGGGTTCACCTTGACACCAAATGCGAATTTCTATGTATTCATTTAATCGCACAGCTTCTATTTCGATAGGAGTTTCAATAGGTAAGTTTCTGTGAGCATGTTCCACTATGTTAGTAAACCCTTCCATCATCAAGGTTTGACATTCCCACCAAATTTTTTTATCGAGGATAGGTGGTTGATTAATCTGCTCGAACCAAGAAAATACTTGAGGTGACGCTGTAAGGTCTGTGTTGACTTTTAGAGAAATTTTATTTTTCACTTGTTAACCAATAAAATATTTTAAAATTATCATATTCGGTAATTAATTTAATTTGAGTAATTTTACTATACATTCCAAACTAAATTGCATATAACTTTAATTAAAGCAATTTCTGAGCTTTCATTTTACTTAGCAAAATTTAATTTATGTTTAAAATTCTGGTGATTGATGATGACCCGATAGTGCGAACAGTATTGAAAAAAACACTCCAAAATCAGGGTTATGATATCAGTGTCGCCAAAAATGGCAAGGAAGGAATTATACAAGCACAATTACTACGTCCGGCTCTGATTATCTGTGACTGGATGATGTCTCAGCTAGATGGGTTAGAAGTGTGTCGTCGAATTAGGACAGATCGAGAATTAGCAACTACTTTTTTTATTCTATTGACTGCTAAAGGAGCCGCTCAAGGAGAGGTGGAAGATAGAGTTAAGGGACTTGATGCTGGAGCAGATGAGTTTATCTCTAAACCAATAGATATGAATGAATTGAAAGCACGGGTAAGAGCAGGGTTAAGATTACACCAGCTAAATCAGGATTTACAAAGTCAAAAAGAAGCTTTGGAGATACTAAATCAAGATTTACAAACCCAAAAGCAAATTTTAGAAGCAGAATTAGCTGAGGCCGCTGATTATGTGCGATCGCTTCTACCCTTACCACTTGTAGGAGCAGTAACTACAGAAAATCTGTTTATTCCCTCAGCACAGCTAGGGGGTGATTGCTTTGACCATCATTGGATCGACGAGGATAATTTGGTAATTTATTTGTTAGATGTATCAGGTCATGGGGTGGGTTCAGCCCTCCTATCTGTATCTGTGCTGAATGTTTTGCGATCGCAATCTCTACCGAATACTAATTTTTGTCAACCCAGTGAAGTCTTAAAAGCGCTCAATCACGCCTTCCAAATGACGAAGCACGGTGATAAGTATTTCACAATCTGGTATGGAGTTTATCACCGCCTTAAACGTCAACTCATTTATGCTAACGCCGGACATCCACCAGCTTTATTGTTATCTAATACCTCTACAATAAGCATCAAAGTTAAACAGCTAAGTTCTTTAGATTTACCAATTGGCTTTTTACCTGATGTCAAATTTGAGGATGCTGTTTTTGATATCGAAGAAAATAGCACTTTATACATCTTTAGTGATGGTGTTTATGAAATTAATCAGTCAGACGGTAAAATTTGGGGTATTGATGCTTTTATTGACTTCCTAACGAAATATAGCCAAAAAGATACCTGTAACCTAAATGAACTATTAGCAAATATTCTCACCTTAAATGCTCACGATAATCTTGATGATGACTTATCTGTGGTAAAAGTTAACTTTGGCTAAAACAGTCAAATGTGCATCTTCAAATTTTGTATTGTCTAGCTGATTACTGTCTTGCCAATACTTGACGATTGAATTCATCTTGGTCAGCAAAGGTTTGAAAGATTCTATCCATTTTAGTCAGTTCAAATAACATCCTGACTTGCTCGCTTATAGAACAGACAAAAAATTTTTTATTAGCAGTTCGCACCATTTGCATTGCTGATACTAAAGCACCTAAACCAGAACTATCGATAAACTTT
Source organism: Nostoc sp. (assembly GCF_036917635.1). Lineage (GTDB taxonomy): Bacteria > Cyanobacteriota > Cyanobacteriia > Cyanobacteriales > Nostocaceae > Nostoc. The sequence continues at coordinate 4,129 of NZ_JBALCW010000112.1, read as the reverse complement.
ACTTCTTTCATATCAATTAACAAAATATCGGCTCCATTTGCTAGAACGCCGCTAATTTCCCGACGCAGTTCATTACCTCTAATCCCATCTAAAATTCCAGATAATTCTAGCACGCTTACACTCATATTCATGGTTTCTTCCTATTATGTGGCTTAAGATTATGTATATTTTGGCATCGACCTAAGCAAACGGCAATAGATAAAGCAATACTTTTGTGCTTTATAAGTCAATACAGTTCAGTTAAGCAATTTTTCCTTCTCTCTCTTCTCTCTTCTCTCTGTGTCCTCTGCGCCTCTGTGGTTCGTTAAAAAAAAGAGTCCTAGCCTTAACTGAACCGTATTGCTTTATAAGTAGCTAGACAAGATAAAACCAAACTATGTAACGAAAAGCAAAATCTCTGTATTTGGCTCGTAGTTGCGCTGTATTCGCTAAAACGCTACGAGCCAGTGATGATTATTTGCACACACTTACTTATGCAATTAGCTATATTTGATTGCTTGGTAGCTATTATTTGCTATTGCAGTAAAAAACCTACCATTCACACATTGCCGAGAAACTTAAAAACCTTCAAGATAAACATCTTTTTGTCCTAACTTCTCTTGCCCAAAAATAAGATAAAACTAGTATGGACTCAAGTTGCATAAATGCTTTATTTAGAGCTGATTCATAACAACCGATAGCTGCAACTTTTTCCTCAATTACAGGAGAGCATCCCGTCAGGTGTAAAAACCTTGATAGCCCTCATCCCCTAACCCCATCATCTGGGATTCGGGGAACTAAAATTATCTCTCCCCTCTCCCATAGGATGGGAGAGGGGCTGGAGGTGAGGGAAAGCGAATTGGTCTCATTATCCGAGCCATTGCGGATTCTTAGCTGTACTGTCAAAATGGCTACTCGTTTTAAACAATTCATACTGTCCTTGAGCAGCAGCTTGGGCAGTTCGTGCTAGGAGTGCGGCCATCTGTTGTTGACTCATCGGTTGAAAGGTACGTACAGCTTCTAATGCTTGGTCGAGAATTGGTAGACTATCAATACCTGTAATTACCACTGAAGTTGGTAAGTTCATAACATAGTGAAGACACTCGATTGGATTAACAGTGTTACTCTTAAGAATAAATTTCCCGCCCATTGGCTTCATGCTTAAAACACCAATTTTCTCCTTTAACGCTACAGGTAGAACTAAGTGTTGAAAACTCCGAAAATGCGCGTCCATAACGTTTAGTGGCATTAGCAGTGTATCGAAATGAAAGTTGTTTTGGGCTGCAATTTCCAACATCCGAAGATGAACTAAAGGATCTTTGTGTCCGGTAAAACCGATGTAACGAACTTTCCCAGCTTTTTGTGCCGCTAGCATTGCTGACAATGCCCCACCAGGAGCAAAGATTCGATCTGGGTCTTCCATACGAATAACTTCATGGAATTGCATTAAATCTACATGATCTGTCTGTAAGCGCCTCAGAGACTCGTCAATTTGTTTAGCCGCAGCATCCTTAGTGCGACCATCAACTTTAGTCATCAGAAACACCTTTTGACGATAACCGTTACGCAGTGCCTTCCCCATACGGATTTCACTGACTCCGTTGTTATAATCCCAACTATTATCCATAAAAGTGATGCCGCGATCTATGGCACTGCGGATAATTTTGATACTCTCTTGCTCATCTTTTTGTTGCCCAATGTGAGAGCCACCTACCCCGATGATGGAGACTTTTTCTCCTGTGTGTCCTAGTGTTCGGTAAAGCATTTCACCGCTTTTAGTTGTCTCTGGGGTTGGTAAGGGAGTAGTTGTTGCTGGTAACTGCGCTTGAATGGATTCGTTTCCAGCTACAACAGGTTTGAGTAAAACTTCGCTAGCCGCTAAACCTGCGCCTAAACCCGAAGCCGCTTTGAGAAAATTTCGTCTTTTGATATCCATCTGTTTTTTCCTTACTACCTATTTCCAGTCACTTGTAAGTGTGCTGAGTAATTCTTTCATTGACTCTACGCCCTACACAAAGCGTTCAATCGCTAACTGAGCGTGATATTTTCCTGGATTGGATTAATTGTTAGCCGATCCTGGCTCAGTCAGTTGGCGGTGCTGTTCTGCATTAACGGTATCCGGCAAAACCTTGCTGATATTGCCCTGAACTTTGGTTTTTAATGAGCCTGCAACGAGGTCATCCTTACCTGCCATCAGAGCCTCAAAGGCTTGTTTAGCAACAATAGCTGGGTCATCCTTCTTGTCCGCACCCACCTTAGTATCATCCATTCCAGCTCGGTGAAAGAAGTTTGTATCCGTTGGCCCAGGCATGAGGGCTGTGACTGTTACACCCGTGTCTTTTAATTCGTTGCGAAGTCCTTCTGAAAATGAGTGAATAAAGGCTTTCGAGGCTGAATACACCACCTCAAATGGCCCAGGCATGAGGGCGGCAATTGACGATGTAAAAAGAATTTTGCCCTTACCGCGATCAACCATATCTTTGACTATTCGTTTGGCGAGATGAACCGATGACACCACATTCAGGTTGATCAGATTCAGTTCCTCCTGCAAGTCAGTCTCAGTGAACTTGCCACCAACCCCAACTCCGGCATTAATGGCGATCGCTTCTACTGGTCTTCCAATGGCTTGAATTTGGCTAATTAGGGTTTCGACTCCATTGTATGTGCTAAGATCCGCCTGCACGGTTTCAACAACAGCACCTAGTTCTTCAAAAGCACCAGCCGCTTCGTTGATGCTAGATCCGGTGGCTGTAACAACCAGATCAAAGCCATTTTGAGCAAACTGTTTAGCGAGTTCATAGCCGATACCACTAGAGGCACCTGTTACAACGGCCAGGGGACGGGTTAATGTCTGATTCATAATCTTCAAAACTTCCTATACATATCAACTGCTTAATGCTTACTTGCGATCGCTGACTGCAAACGGGAGCAATGCGATTACAAGCTTTCAACTTTTACCATCCTACGGAAGCTGTTGTGCGATCGCGTCTTCCTAGTGAAAGATAACAATTGTGTATTTTATAGTCATGAATATAGCGGTTCCCAGATGGGTAATACCAGTTCTGTATGAAGGTGCGCCGAACTATATGAGGAACGAACCGCAAAAAAGAGGCAGCGCGTTGCGGTGAATCCAGCGCTGTAGGCGGGTTTACAAGTCCCCTTCGGGGCGGGAACTCTTAAGAGGAAACTCTTAACTGTGATGAAGAAATTAGCCCCGAAGTAAGGTTTAAAGCCTCGCTCCTTGTGGGCGACAAGATCCTTGTATCTCAAGGTAGGTTGAAACCCCACCCCTAGTGTCGGGCTTAATTTCCCAGTTAAGAGTTGCCCGTTCCCTGTTCCCTTTCATCGCCGTAGGTGACTGGTGAACCCGAAAGGGGGTTCCCCCCGTTGTAGCGACTGCCGTCGCAAAGAGCACAAAGAAAGAAAGAAATAAGAAGTAAAGGAAATTTGGCGCAGCTTCACAAAGAAACGGTATAAGGTACAAAAAATAATTAACCACAGATGAACGCAGATACTCGTAGGGACACGCTAGGGGCGGATTAATTCTTGTTTAGTCCACTAAGCGAGGACTTTCGCTATTAGCCGTCTGACAATTCAGGTTAGGGACTTCCAAATAAAAAAATACTCAACTACTTCTTGTGGGGTAATTTATTTGTTGGAGGTCCCTTATGTGGAAAAACCGCGAAACACCTAACCCCCTAACGCCCTTTCCGACGCTCTAAGGGGGAAAATTCAAAGTCTCTGACGCCACGTGCTTGGCTGTCGGGCTTTGCCGCAAGGGCGCAGTGGCTCCTCCTTAAAGGAAGAGAGAAATAGAAGTGAGGTTTTCCAGATGACCTGAATTGTCAGAGGTTTCTAACCTATGGCGGGTGATGGGTTCAAATGTAAGATTCTGTTAGGTATTTCCACCATTGTAGAATGTTGGCATTGACCACACGTCCGCCTCAGAATAAATTCTGCGGCTCATAGCAAAAGTCATCTAAAGCTGACTGAAATTATAGCGGTTCCTGCTTGAACACTCACTGTTGTTACTATATTGCACCCAACTGAGAACGCTATACCCGGATTTCTCACAAGACCTTAAAAAAGAGGGGTCAAAAACTGCCAAAATGTATATTGCAAAACAATCCCAGCAGCTTTATTGTATGAC
>NZ_JBALCW010000111.1:0-21348 GCF_036917635.1 Nostoc sp. | reverse complement strand
CTGTGAGGCTGCTAGAGTATGGCATTACTACTTTATACAACTTTTGCGCTCACTTTACTTCAACACAGTAAAAGATGTCAAATGGGTTCTATAAATGGTCTCTAAGCTAAAGCATTATTTCCGAGGCATAATGGCTTGGGACTTAAAAAATCTGCCCCGCACGACTTTAGGTCGCCTCCTCTGGCTTTGTTGATATTCAAAACTCCGCACTCAATACTCAGTTATTAGAACTCTGTGGTAAGTGTGGTAATACCTAATTAAAGTTTTTGGCAGATTCTATAGTTATCTATTTAGTCAAAATTGGGCAAACTAAAATTACACCACAATGAAAGTGCAAAATGGTAAAAAACGTCATTATAGCAGTTTGCAGTTGAGTGCAATATAGACCAATACAGTTCAGTTAAGCAATTTTTTCCTTCTCTCTGTGTCCTCTGCGCCTCTGTGGTTCGTTAAAAAAACGACTTTGACAAAGAGTGGTAGCCTTAACTGAACCGTATTGCAATATAGACCTAACCCCCAACCCCTTCCCTAAAAGGGGAGGCGAGTAAGATTCAAAGCCTCTCTCCTTTCAGATATCAGTTTCAATGTACTTTTCCTCCTAAACACTTACAACCTGCTTTTGGATTCAAATTCTCTATGTCAGACCCTAATATTGGTCGCTTACTCAGCAAACGCTACCAACTCCAGGAATTAATCGGTACTGGAGCGATGGGTCGGGTTTATCGTGCCAAAGATACTTTGTTGGGAGGTGTACCGGTTGCGGTTAAGTTTCTGGCGCTATCAATCCAAAATGAAAAGATGCGATTGCAAGACCGCTTTGAGCGAGAAGCAAAAACCTGTGCTTTACTAGGGCAAAAAAGCATTCACATTGTCCGAGTCATGGACTATGGCGTAGATGACAATAACACCCCGTTCTACGTCATGGAATACCTACAAGGACAAAGCCTGAACAATATTATTCGCAAGCAAGGACTGCCTTTACCAAGATTTTTGAGTATGGTGCGTCAACTCAGCCTGGGGTTACAGTGCGCCCATGATGGTATCCCAGTTGAGGGCAATATTTGCCCAATTATCCACCGCGATATCAAGCCAAGCAATATGCTGGTGATTCAAGATCCCAGTTTTGGAGAATTGGTCAAGGTTCTAGATTTTGGTATTGCTAAATTATTACAGTCAGATGGCGACCATACAAAATTCTATTTGGGGACATTGGCTTATTCTTCTCCCGAACAGATGGAGGGTAAAGAATTAGACAATCGTGCTGATATTTATAGTTTGGGCGTCATGATGTTTGAGATGCTCACAGCCAAAATGCCACTGGTGCCACCAATTCATTCTTTTGGAGCATGGTATAAAACACATCATTATCAAAAACCACATTCTTTTGCTGAGATTGCGCCCGGATTAGAATTACCAAAAGAAATCGAAAATTTGGTTATGAGTTGTCTAGCTAAACTACCACGCGATCGCCCCCAAAGCATCACTGAAATCCTCAAAGTTTTAGCATCTCTAGAAAAGCCTGAGCATTCACGCAAAATTAAGCAAGACAGCCAAGCGCTAGTTCCTGCTACTACAGTGAGCAATGAGCTTGAACAAAAGACAAAAGGCGATTCGCGGGTATCCTCGTCAAACGATGAAATCGCTCGTGGCATTTCCTGGCCCCAAAATAAACCAGTTGCCGATATTGTGTTTCCTCAGCCTATTAATAGCAATGGAGAGCTTTTACCAGCCCTTTGGGTGATGCTACCACAAGAGGAAATTCAAAAGCGCTTACTCTGTACCCGCTATAACCAATTTCTGTTCATCTCTGTTCCCCATCCCATGCTGCTATGGATTACTGTCATCTATAACCGCAAACATGGTGCTAAATGGTTACCTTACTACCTTGATCTCAAAACCAGTCTTGGTCAAGAAATTGTCCGGTTACTACAGCATACAGGTTACTACCGCCTGTTGTTCTTTGCACGAGAAACACCAAATCGGTGTACCCATATCTTACTTTCTAGCATCGCTTCTGCCCAGCGCCAACGACTGCAAGAGTGGGTCGCAATGAGCAACACATTGATGTCCTCTGTTGACCCGCAAATGAGTAAAAGCTTACTCAAAAGGGAGTATGAAAAGATTAAGCCCCAAATTATCGCAAAACTGGAAAGTATTAATACAGATTCTCCATACGATCTTTGCAGCTAGGAATAATTTCTTCATGTTACATGTCTTATATGTAACTAATGGGTGGTTTATGGAAGAATGTAAACTTTTATAAACAAAATATATATAAAGATGTAAGTTCTAGTTATATGTATAAAGAGTGAAAAAAGTAGCTGCCAAATCACGGCTATCTAAATTTCCTCTCAATCTTCCTATGTATATATTGCGGGGGATTGTTGTAAATTTACGCAGGTTAATTCGCACATTAGACGAATCTAAAGGAAGTCTAGCTAAAGCCAAAAGTAGATGTTTACTACAAAATCAAAGTAAATTTAGACTCTAGCAGATGTATCGTCGAAAAGTTTACTCATTGTTAGTTTTTTGAATTTAATTTTTGTCCAACCTTTGCAAAATTGGTTATCGAAGTTGACGCCCCGACATCCCCAGCTCTTTTCCTCCTTGGAACCAAGCAAGAGAAGGAGGTCGCCCACTGCGACAGTAGAACGACTCTATGCCATAGTGGAACCGGAATCTAAGCCCCACTGGTGCTTAAGAAGCTCTTGATAAGTTGCCTCGCGCACGACCATTTGTTCATAGAGCTTTACTAAAAAGTCTTTAGCTTGATCGTGGCTCATATTTTGCACCTGAGTAGCAAATGAGCAGATACTGAATTGCTGTTCCAAGGATAGTTTCATTGGTTGGTTCATAATTAACTCCGAAAAAACAACGAGTAAAGGTGATATCGCTTACAGAAGTCCAAATTGGATAAAATTGAACTGATATCTGTCCAACATTTGTTCCTCCGTATTAAGAAAGATAACAATTGTTTGACACATTGCCCACATCCCAAATGTGGACTTTTTCTGCTCTGATATCTTGCACCTAATCCTACTGATATACCACCCAAGTTAGCCGAGCCATATTCCGGAAAATATTCTCTGTTTGGTCTTGGATAGATATAACTACCTCTTGACTCCTTTTTGCTTTGGATAACTCTCCTTTGAGGAGATGAGCAAATTTTGTCCTGAATCCTACATAGTTTCCCCGTTGGAGAAAAGCTAAGATGCTGTCTCCTGCCAATATGGAAAAAGCTTCGGAGGGTTGGGACTTTCAGGAGGTTGGAGAATGGATGGTAATAAGCGAGAATTATAGTCGCTTAACCTTATGACGTGCAAGATGTAAATCTACCAATATTATGCAAATTTAGCCTCTTTTAGGTGACTTTGAAGGCTAAAAATATTTGTATCAAATTGTAAAAAGTAAAAATGCTCATGCTGAACAAATTGCTGAGTATATCTACCGGATTTGTCGTTTGTCTTTTGTCCTTTGTCCAATAGCTAGTAACTTTTGACCAATGACCAATGACCAATGACCAATAACTATTTAGTCGAGTGAGACGATGACAACTGTGATGTTATCGTGTCCTCCGTGGTCTTTGGCAGCCTCAACTAGGGAGATGGCGGCTTTATCAAGCCAAGGAGTGTTTTGGAGGCAGCTAGCAATCTTTTGTTCGACAAGTTCTTCTGTTAGACCATCACTACATAACAGTAAGCGATCGCCAGCTTTTACATCCAGTGGTTGCACATCAATTTGATGCAAGTCTTCACGCCCCAAACAGCGCGATAATACATGACGAAACGGATGCGATCGTGCTTCATCTAAGGTGATATCACCAATTTTGATTGCCCGTGCTACCCAAGTGTGGTCTTCTGTTACTTGTTCTAAGTGCGATTCTCGGAAGCGATACAGCCGCGAATCGCCAACATGACCGCACCAGGGCGACTCTGGGGCGCGAAAAATTACCGCTACAACCGTTGTACCCATGTCGGCGCGTTCTGGATGATTCTGCTGATCGTGCAAAATCGCTTCATTGGCACCCCACAAAGCTTGCTCTAGCAATTCTTGGGAAGATTTTGAAGATTGCCAATTTGCTACCAAATACCCCTGAATTACCTTAGTGGCAATGCGGCTTGCTTCCTCACCCCCTGCATGACCCCCCATACCATCGGCTACAACGAAAAACCGTCCCTCTGGGTCCATATAGTAAGCATCCTGATTATTAGAACGAATAAGTCCCGGATCGCTAAAACCCGTGAAATTAAGTTTCATAAATTATTTTTGCAAAAATTAATACATACGATCGTAACGGTCAAGGCGTAAAATTAGTCTGATCAGGATCACTGAAAGCCCTGCTGCAATTAAACCAGGCCCTAATGCCCACCATACATAATTAGTAACGACTAAGATTGTAGCTGAAAGGGTGAAACCACTGATTAACAGAGCATAGCTTATTGACAGCTGAATACTGCTCTGTCGGCGCAATAGGCGTTCAGTTTCAATAGACCGAACACGCAAGCGCATGTCTCCCCGTTCTAGCTTCTCTAGGGTATCTTCTAATCTACGTGGTAGACCAAACGCGGTACTACTTACCTGAGCTGCTTGACGACTTAATTCGTTAATAAAGCTATTCCCCTCAGAACCATTCATATCGGTCATAAGCTGCATTGCATAAGGTTTGGCAACTTCCATAAAGTTAAACTCTGGATCTAAACCTTTGCCTACCCCTTCTAGGGTAGAAAAGGCTCGCATCACAAAAGTGAAGGTTGCTGGAAATCTAAATGGCTGATTATAAGCGATTTCGTAAAGATCGTCACTGATTCCTGCTACTGATTGGTTTTCAAAAGGCTTATCCATGAAATGATCCAGCATGTACTGCACGGAACGCCGCACTGGTCCCATGTCATCGGTTGGAGCGATCGCGCCTAAATCGATCAGAGACTGCACAACGCGATCGCCATCTTTTTGGGCAATACCAAACAGTGTTTGCATCAGTCCTTCACGGACGTTTGACTTAATCCGCCCCATCATGCCGAAATCGTAGAATATCAAAGCACCAGTTGCACTAATGGCAATATTGCCTGGGTGAGGATCGGCGTGGAAAAAGCCACTATTGAGCAATTGTAGTAAGTAGGCTTGAGCGCCTTGACGAGCGATCAACTTTCGATCTAAACCTGCTGCTTCTAAAGCTTCGTATTGGCTAATTTTAATTCCAGGGAGATATTCTAAAGTCAACACTCTAGACGAGGCATAACGCCAGTATACTTTTGGTACATTCACCCAATCGTAGCCGCGAAAGTTCCGGCGAAAAGTATCAGCATTACGACCTTCGTTGAGATAATCAATTTCTTCCCAAAGAATACGACAACATTCTTCATAAATACCTAACCAATCTCGTCCCCGTCCCCATTTGGGATGGTTTTGAAAATAGCGGGTAATTCCCTTAAGAATTTGTAAATCTATTTCAAATAATTTTTTTAGTCCAGGACGTTGCACCTTGACGACAACAGATTCGCCACTATGTAGCACAGCTTTGTGTACTTGCCCCAAGCTAGCAGCAGCTAAGGGAATCGGTTCAAAATTATGGAATAGTTCAGGAATTTTCTTGCCTAGTTCTTTCTCAATGGTCGCTTCTACTTGCTCATAGCTAAATGCCGGTACTTTGTCTTGTAACTTGGCTAGTTCTTCAACATATTCAACTGGGAATATATCAGCACGGGTAGAAAACAATTGCCCTACTTTGATGAAGGTTGGGCCTAAATCCAGTAGGGTATTGCGAATCCACACCGCTTGGGTTTTGCGTCTTGTGGCTTGCTTTGCCTCAGTCACACCGCCCGGATAACTCCAAGATTTGTTGTATAGCCAAAGTCTTAACAATAAGGTCAAGACAAAAGACCAAATGTCCACAAAACGCCGTCTGCTAGAGTATTTTTCCCGATTCCAACGGTATGCTTTATCTGAATAACCTTGTTCCATATACTTTTTTTACCGTTGGTTTGCAAGCGAATCCCTTGAAAGAAAAGACACTCTGATTCCTAAACTGTTTTTTTAAGTGTCCTTTGTCATTTGTGCAAAATTTTTGACGAATGACTAATGACCAATGACCAATGACTAAAATTTATGCAGAAGTTCTGCGATAATGCTGCAATTCTGTTCGTAACAGGGCAATTTCTGCTCGTAATTCATCAATATCTGCTTGCAAGTCACCTGATTCAGAACTGGCTTGCCCACTACCTGTAGTAGCTTGACCACCATTAGCAGCTTCTGCTGCCCGATTTGCTCGCTCTAAAACTTCGTCTGTAAACTGGCGCAACTGCTCTCTAGCTTCGGCATCAAATTTGCCCAGATCGCTCAAAGCATCGGTCAAGACGACCTCTAAACGCTCATTAACTACTTCAGCTACTGCTCTGCCTACGAAAAAGGCTTGTACGAGGGGGTTACTCATAAATTTTTGTTACGTTGATCCGCAAGAGAATTATAACTTGCCTGTATGCTTTACGGCTTCTGCTGAGGAGTTAGAGATTTATGTGACGCGATGTGCTCGCGTCAGCCCTGGCGAATAGAATTGGCGGAGTTTGCGGGCATACAAACAAGGGCTACACCGACCTGGGGTAAGATATATCGTGACATTCCAGCAACTCTCGATAATATTGCTCTGGTGTACTGGGTAAATAGGTTGTCATTTGCAAGGCTTGCTCTCTCAACTTAAAACTTTGAGTAATGTTAGTTCGGCTGAGGAAGTCTAGATCGTGGGAAATTACCCAAAGTGCGCCTTGATAGTCATTGATACCTACTACCATTTGTTCAACAGTTTCAATATCCAGGTTATTAGTTGGCTCATCGAGAATCAGCAGATCGATTTCTGAGATACTGATCATAGCGATCGCTAATCTTGCCAACTCACCCCCACTCAATACAGAGGCGTTTTTCTGAACGTCATCATATTTAAACAGAAAGTGTCCTAGTTGTTGACGCAAAAGCTGATAACTGAGATGAAGATTGGCAGCTTGCATATTTTCCAAAAGTGTGTATTGGCGATTTACCAATTCGTAAGTTTGATCGAGATATACAGCTTTCATGGCTGGTGCTAGCAAAACCTCACCTGAGTCCAAAACTGCTGTTTGGTTTTCGATTCCTAAAATTGCCTTTACCAGACTCGATTTACCAGAACCGTTTGCGCCGATAATGGCTATGCGATCGCCAGATGATACATGCAATTGAACATTTTGAATCAATAGACGTTCTGATATCCTAAGATTTGCACCTTGGATATTAATTAGATTTCGGCGCTTTTGATTTTTTTCTTCTAGCTGAATACTCGTTACTTTGGTAGTTTTGACCTTCGTCTCTGCAACCTTTTGATTAGCCTTGGCTACTGCTACCTCATGTTTCTTTTTTGCAGTTCCGGTAGACACCTCAGCTTTGGTTTTAATCAGCCCTGCTGCTATCCTATCAATACTACCGTTCAGAAACTTAGCGCGACCGTTGCGGCTAGATTGGGCTGCACGTTGCTGTTCTTGTATAGCTGTGGCTTGGGTACGTTTTAGCTCCTTTCTAGCGACTTCGTGCGATCGCAATGCTACCTCTAACTCGATTTTTTTCTGTTCTCGATACTGAGAAAAATTGCCTCCATATACTTTCAAACCAACAGATGTAAGTTCCCAAGTTACAGATGTTACTTCGTCTAAGAAAAAAGGTTTATGCGAGACAATTACATACGCACCATTAAAATTTAAAACAAACTGTCTTAAGCTTTCTAACGCTTGCAAATCCATGTGGTTAGTTGGCTCATCCAGCAATAACAAGTTGGGCTGTTGAGATAAACCAATCGCCAGAAATAGTTTTGTGAGTTCTCCACCACTCAAGTTAGCAATTGGCAAAGAGAAGTCAAGTTTTGTGTGGAATTGTGTTTGTAAAATATCCTCAATATTCCACCAATCATCAGAAATAGAAACCAAAAAATTTAGTACTGTATCTGCTGTGATTTCTTGCCTAATAGTGCTGATTTGTGGCAAATAGTAAACAACACTATTACAGCAAACGGAACCTGCTTTTGGGGTAATTTGACCTGCAAGTATCTTGAGTAGGGTTGATTTTCCTATACCGTTGCGACCTACTAAAGCGATGCGATCGCCTGCTTCGATACTCACCTGAATTTTTTGAAACAAAGTTCTATCTACGCTGAGGTCATAGGCTAAATTCTCAGCTAACAATATTGATTTTTGCGGCATTCTTCTCAAACCTCAATTCGCAAACTTCCACCCGCGTATCTCCAAAAATTACGGGTAGATTAGACAAAAAAAAAGTCAGCCGCAGACACTCGTCAAACGGTTTTATATAGATAGGAATGATGACAATATTTTTAGTGCATGACTATGTGAAGTAACCCTGTCAAACTAGTTGCGTTTATTCTTTGTTGACATTTGTTGCTTGGGCGCAACAGGTGTTTGGTACTACTTCATTTGTGCTATCTCGTTGGAGTTGTGATGAGGTTTGATATTGACTACAGTGTAGCACGAAGGAATTTCGGAAGCTAGGAGGCGATCGCTTTTTTTATTTCCACACTCCCCAGCCCTACTAGAAAGACTTACAGCAGTTTTATTCTGTCTTAAATACATCTTATCTTGTGGGGTGGGCATCTTGCCTGCCCCAGGACGGGCGAGACGCCCATCCCACAAGAATAAATAACTATACACCTGCTCAGTTTAGTGGGAATCATATTCGCTGTCAGGTTCAAGTGGATACGAGTAAATTGATGGCAGATAAGCAGTATAAACGTCAACTCATACTGCACAGTAATGCTTATCCAGCGAATCACACTTTAACGATGAAGGTGCAGACGGCTGCTTTACCGATTGAAAAGCGAAAGATACCCTCTGGTGGTTTAATTTGGCTGTTTTTAGTGGCTGTGCTGATAGGTATGGCTACGACTTGGTTTACTACTTATAGATATGGGGAGATTCTATTTATGGGTATTTACTTATTTATACTTGTGTCTTTGGTGGGTTATTTCGCATTAAAGAGAGGAAATTCTGTGGGTTCGGCTGTGGGTTCGGCTGTGGGTTCGTTTGTGGGTTTGGTTGTGGGTTTGGTTGTGGGTTTGGTTGTGGGTTTGGTTGTGGGTGGGGCTAGGGATTGGGTTATAAATTTGGCTGAAGACTCATTTACAATTGTACTAATACTAGTAACATTAGGATTTGGGGCTAGTGTAGGAACTGGGATAATAGCGGGCTTTCTAAATCCATTTATTTTGTTACCACTAACCGTAACCAGTTTACCCGCACTTTCCATGTTGCTTTATTCACCCCTAAAAACACGTAAGTTAATTACTAAATATCGCCAGTCTGAAGAATCTTTAATCAAACCGTAATTAAACAGATCCCCGACTTCTTAAAGAAGTCGGGGATCTGGTCTTGTTTGTGAGGAACATAAGACTAAAGTCTCTTTTTTTCTATCTAATTTAAGAATGCGATCGCCTGTTTTTACAAATCCTCAATTAGAAAAAGATTACCATATATAATAACTAGGGATATAGGTCAATCTATGACTACCAAGCATATTGCAGAATATTTTAACTTTCTTTCTCCCAGTGACATTAGACTCAAAGACTCAAGAATTGGGATTGAAACAATTCTTTATGAATACATTGATTGTGGACGTTCTCCAGAAGAAATTGCCCAGACTTATAAATCAATCTCTTTAGAGGAAGTATATGCAACAATTCTTTATTATCTACAAAACAAAGAAACTGTCAGTGCTTACATGAAAAACTGGATAGAACACGGTCATAGAATGCGAGAACAACAGAGGCTTAATCCCCCGCCAGTGTCAGAAAAACTGCGCCAACTCCGAATTGAAAGACAAGCTAAACAGCAAGCATGACACTGCAATATCTGATTGATGAAAATGTCAATCCTGTATATCCAAATCAAATTAGGCTAAGAGAACCTGGTATTACGATTAAAGTGGTAGGAGAATCAGGAACTCCACCAAAAAGTACACTCGATCCAGAAATTCTGTGTTGGTGTGAGGATAATAATTTTATATTAGTGACAAATAACCGAACTTCTATGCCAGTACATTTAGCTGACCATATCGCTGTTAATCGTCACGTACCAGGAATTTTTATCCTCAATACAAATTTAAGTATTGGTGAAAATATAGAAGAATTAATAATAGTTGCTTTGGCTTTAGAAGAAGATGAATATCAAGACCTAATAGTTTATTTACCCTTACCTTAAAAATAAGCGATTACCTCCGGTACGCGAACGCATATAATTTCATAGGCGATCGCTATATATATTAATGTTAAGATTTAATTATCATCAGATAGTTGATTATTTTATGTTTTACAAAGTAAACATTATTATCGAAAAAGATGAAGATGGCTATTACGCTTATTCTCCAGAGCTTCCAGGCTGTCAAAGTCAAGGTGATTCTTTGGAAGAAGTAAGCTCAAATATCAAAGAAGCTGTTGAACTTTACCTAGAAACTCTATCAGAGTCAGAGAAACAAGAACTTTCAAAGAAGGAAATCCTGACTATGACTTTGGAGGTTAAGGTTGCCTAAACTACCGCGCCTAAATGCCAAGGAAGCGGAAAAACTATTATTGGATGCTGGCTTTATCCAGATTAGAAGTAAAGGCAGTCACAGAGTCTATCGCCTAGAAAATATCAGGGTTGTCATTCCTTTTCATTCTGAAAAAGTATTACACCCGAAGATAGTTAAACAGGTTATACAAGCTATAAAATCTGATGAAAATGATCCACCTGATGATGAAACCTAAATTTATAATCTATTGCTCAACACTCCACAAATATATAGGACTCATATTTTATTTTTGAAAAAAACTCAGTACACCTTTATTCATTCTTCCCAGTCCCCAGTCCCAAGTATTGAGTCTCTACGAGTAATTCAGGAATAAAATCGGATTGGTATATGAGCGATCGCTTCACTAATTCATTTAGGATAGTGTTGTGCTAAAAACTCTTCAGCCTCAGCCCTATCTTTAATCACTCCATCTAAGGTAGCAGCAACTACATCATCTAATATTTGCCGATACTGCGGCCCTGGTTTGTAACCAAGTTTCTTTAAATCATTCCCATTCAATAGTGGCTGCACATTCGCCCAAACAGTTAAATATTCCCAAATTTGATGTCTAAGCGATCGCGGACTTTGCAAAGCAATTAAAATCAGCATTGGTAAATCGTATTTTCGCAGCAACTGCACTACTTGACTAGGACTTTCACACTTAGGCAAAGATTCCATCACCTGAGTTTGGGCAGAAGCCAAATTTTGCAAGCGTTTAATGCTATCCTCTTGCAATTGCAGATTTTTTGCCACTTTCGCCCGATATTGTGGCGCTAGTTGGGTGATTAACGCTTCTAAGCGCATTTCCCAATGAATGAGAGTTTGTTCAGCATCAAATCGCCGCAAGCAGCGTTCTAGCAAACGTAATTGTCGCAGCAGTTCTGCGTCTAGCTTCAGGGTAGGATGGATACATTGCAATGCCCCTAAATTATCGAGTAACTGCAAAGCCGATTTCCAGTAGGGGGCTTCTAGGATGTGTTTTAATTCTGTTTTTAGTCTAGTTTGCAGGGCTGGAGTTTTGCTATTCTCTTGAGCAGTGCGATCGTAAACGCCACTGTTGATGGCATAGCGGATAAACTCTTCAGTTTGCGGTTCAATTTGAAATCCGAAGCGCACAGCAAAGCGCACGCCACGATAAATCCGGGTGGGGTCTTCGATAAAACTGTTGGGATGTAAAACTCGAATTTGCTTGGCTTGTAAATCTAGTAATCCACCAAAGAAATCGAGTAATTCACCAGCACGGGGAGTAGTGAGGCGCAAGGCGATCGCATTTATGGTAAAATCTCGACGATACAAGTCTTGACGAATAGAACTCGCCTCAACTTCTGGATTTGCTGCTGGATAAGGATAAAATTCCGTTCTAGCGGTGGCAATATCTACCCATAGAGAATCTAATTCTGGATCTTTGTGCCACAACAAAGCCGCAGTTTGAAAAGCCC
This sequence comes from Nostoc sp., assembly GCF_036917635.1. Taxonomy (GTDB): domain Bacteria; phylum Cyanobacteriota; class Cyanobacteriia; order Cyanobacteriales; family Nostocaceae; genus Nostoc. Next base: position 9,334 of record NZ_JBALCW010000111.1, on the reverse strand, counting down.
CGTGGATTTCTAAGCGGGCAGCAGGGTAAAGTTGTTGGAGTGCCTTTGCTAATTCTACACCAGCACCAACATCTGCTGATTTGTGAAAGCCATCAACCACAAGATCAATATCTTTAATCATTAAAGTGCCTGATGTTGCTTGCGCTAACAGTAAATCCCGCACCGCACCCCCGACAAGATAAAGATGCCAACCCCGTTTTTCTGCCTCTTGCGATGCTATCGTAAGTAATTGCCATTGCGGAGCAAGGCGATTTTGCAACTCAGTGCTGAGAGGAATTTTGAATTTTGTTAGCGCCGCGTAAGCCTTCGGGATGGCTTCGCTTAGAGCGAGTCCGCTAGCGTCACTTTGAATTTTGAATTTTTGTCCCCCTTCGTCTTTATCCCTTTCCTGATGTAATTCCCTCAATACATCAGTACGACTGACCAGACCAACTAACTGTTCATTCTCCAATACTGGTAAGCGTCCGATATCATAAGTCACCATCAGCGACTCAATTTGTGGCAGTGTTGTATCTGGTGCGATCGTTTTAAGATTTTTGGTCATGTAGCCTTTAACTGGCGCATGACTAAATCCGTGATGCAGTGCAACATCAAGATCCCGGCGCGAAATAATACCTACTAGTTGTCCGTAGGCATCAACTACAGATAAACCAGAGTGTCCATAACGTAATAAAATGCGCTGGGCATCGGTAATTGTGGTTTCAGGCAAAATTGTGCGAACAGGAGAAGACATCAAATCTCTAGCAGTCGGTGGATGGGGAATTTGTGCTTTTAGCCCATCAACGAGTTGTTTTAATATTGTTTGTGAATCAACTCCCCTTAAGTTTAGGGATGCGGCTTGTGAATGACCCCCGCCACCTAGAAGTTGAAATAATACGTTAAGATTTGTTTTGGGAATTTGCGATCGCCCAATTACAGTTAACCGTGAATCCTCTTCACCCAAAGCATATTCATTAGCCAACAGTAGGGCATCAATTTCGGTTAATTCCACGAGCTGCGATGCCAAACTCGATAACCCAGGCACAAAACCATCTGTTTTCAGAGTTACCCAACCAACCGTATATCCGCGTAAGCAAAGATATTCTAAATTTTCCAGCGATTCAGTTAATAACTGCTGCAATTGCGGTGATAATCCGGGATCGCGGTAGGTGGAAATTACTGATAAACTCGCACCTTGTTGCATCAACCAAGCCAAAGCTAGAGCATCCCGTGGTGTAGACTGGTCATAAGTCAAAGAGCCAGTGTCAACGTGAATACCCAAAGCCATCACCGTTGCTTCGGCAGGAGTTAAGGAAATTTCCTGTTGTTGCAATTGCTCAACGATTAAAGTTGTGGTGGCTCCGACTGAGGAAATATGCGATCGCGTGGCAGAAATATCTGATTCTTGTCCTAAGTGATGATCGTAAATTATAATCTCTTTAATATCGGCTAAATCTAACCATTCAGCAGCTTTACCCAAGTGATCGCGCTGTTGCGTATCTACCACAGTCAGAGAACGAATTTTTTCTGGATTCACCGAACGGCGTTCAATCAGAGGATATTCATCCCGATGCAATGCCAAAAAATCCCGTACAGGAGGGTGAGAACCGCCACTCAGCACAATCTTACTTCCCGGTAGTAGGCGCGTTAACCCTACCGCAGCCCCTAGTGCGTCAAAATCTGCTGTTGTGTGGCAAAGAATTAAATCCATAATTAAGAGTCATTGGGCATTGGTCACTTGTACTGAGCCTTGCCGTTGGCGCAGCCTAAGAAGAGAACTATTGGTCATCAGTGCTTAGACAAAGGACGAACGACTAAAGTATTGTAATTTTTGGTAACTGAAAAATAAGAAAAAAGTATCAGTGTTGCCCTTGAGATAAAATGGGCAGAAGCCTCACCCGTTAACCCTCAGAATCAGCGCCCTAATTGTCAAATATTCTGAAATAGATGATCGGGGCGTTGTATGATTTAAGTGGTTACTCGCCACCACGGTCGTTGATACACCTCGCTTACTACCCTCTGGGAAACCTACGTGAAACGTTGGACAAAGGGAAAAGAGGAGGTATCCTTTTAAAAAATGCAAATTTACCATTGGTTGACACATCAGTGCAAAAGTCATAAGCAATTCATCCTGTGTCGTAAAATTTGTGGGGTACGAAAGGAAGAAAAAATCAATCTGTCGGCAGTGGGAGATCGCGAGGACATGAAACCAGAGCTTCTGGAAATGTCCTATGCAATAGCAGGAGTCACACTCGTTGCCTACACTGTACACCTTACTGTTAGTGTAAGACATATCACTATTTCGCTGTATTGGGAGAAGCAAAAATGACCATAATATTCCAATTCGCTTTGATAAGCCTAGTTGTATTGTCTTTTGTCCTGGTTGTTGGCGTCCCGGTTGCTTATGCCACTCCCCAAAATTGGGTTGAATCTAAAAAACTCCTCTGGGTTGGCTCTGGTGTCTGGATTGCTTTGGTATTTTTAGTTGGTTTGTTAAACTTTTTTGTCGTGTAGACGACGACTTTGCTCTGGCGCAGCCACATAATATAAGAACTAGAGGGGCAGAAAAGCCAAGGTCAAAGAGAAAAGGAGAGATTTTTTCCGATTTCCTTTTTTCTCACCGTGCTTTCCTGCTCCTCTACATTTAAATAAGAAATGTATGTATATAGCGGTTCCCATTCAGATGCGGTACAACATTATATCGCCGTAGGGTGGTACATGGGCAGTGCCATGCCCCTACTGATGTACCTCACATAAACGAGAACCGCTATATTGGCCAGAACTATAGTTGATTAAGAGGCAGTCATGGCAGTTTTCGAGGGAACTTTTACCCAAACGGAGCCTTTGCGGTTTGCAGTGGTGATTGGTCGATTCAATGACCTAGTTACCGGAAAGCTGCTAGAGGGATGTCAAGATTGCTTGAAACGCCACGGTGTAGATCCTGACCCCCAAGGTCATCAGGTGGACTATGTTTGGGTTCCAGGAAGTTTTGAGGTACCTTTAGTAGCTCGCCAACTAGCACTTTCCCATCGTTATGATGCTGTAATTTGTCTTGGCGCAGTCATTCGAGGGCAAACACCACATTTTGATTATGTATCCGCCGAAGTTTCTAAAGGCATCGCCGCCGCTAGCTTTCAAACTGGAGTGCCAGTAATTTTTGGCATTTTGACGGTAGACACTATGCAGCAAGCCCTAGAACGGGCAGGCATCAAAGGTAATCATGGTTGGGATTATGCCCTGAATGCCCTAGAAATGGCAAGCCTGATGCGGCAACTCCGTTCTAACCTAGCAGAGCCATATTCTCGTAATAGCCAGTCTTTGCCAGCCTCTTTTCAAAGTGCCAGCATCGGCAATTTAACTGCGGAGTCAGAAGAACTGGGCTAAATGAGTCATTAGTCATTAGTCCTTTGTCCTTTGTCCAATACTTCGGCAACTCTTAGAGACGCACTCGCGTTCGCTCAGTACAAGTGACTAATGACCAATGACCAATGACCAATGACTAATTAAGGGGTTGACAATTAGGAATAAATCTGAGATATTAATGTATGGTTATCGATTGCGGGTATAGCTCAGTGGTAGAGCGTCACCTTGCCAAGGTGAATGTCGCGCGTTCGAATCGCGTTACCCGCTTCCAACTAAAACCTCTTGCAGTTTTTAACTCCAAGAGGTTTAGTATTTTTAAGGTGCATTGAAGTCTTCCGCGATTCAGACTACACTCTTGTGAATCTCTCCCAATGTAGACAGATTGAGCAAACAAATCCTCTACTGTCTCAATTTTAATATCGCCCACAAAAAGAAGCGTTACCCACTTGCTAAGAAATATAAAACCCAGCTTTAGACTGGTGTAGATATACATTAGCTTGGCTACAATCTTTAGAGGTGTAATTAATTCGTTTTATGTAGGGTGTATTACACTTAATTAAAGGTGGATAGTTAAATAATAGTGTTGTCAGGTGCAAAGCGTCTTTTGGCAGTGAAGTTAGCCACAATCTATTTGGGCAAAAAGTCACACACGCTCTGGATGTTTTGGCAATTGTCGCTCTTGAAATGCTTGTAAACTGCAAGGAATAGAGGTTACACCTAATGCCGACCTAACCTTGATAAGTGCATAGTAATATATAGTGAGTCAAAGGAAAATGAGCGGGTTTATTAGTATCTGTTGTTTATGAGCGCAGCCTTCCCAAACGATTTGTTTTAGGAGTGGTCGCCCCAAATCATTAAAATTGTACCAGGTGTGTCAGGATAATAAATGCCCAAAAACGCAAACACATTACCTTGAAAGCAACAAATGAAGAGAAGGAAATTTTTAAATAAGATTGCCATTTCCGAGGAAAGACTAGAAACAGAAAACCTCGTATTGATATGGCAATTAGGATATTTAGAGTCTGCTGTATCTACTGTTTGCAATCATAGCGATTTAAACATCGCCTGTTTCTCTTTATAAAGAGAGAAGCCTTATCAGGCATTTACTAAAAGGATCGTATTCTCGCAGTTCGTGTAAAACACGCTCAAGTTACTATAACGCTTGTGCAATCTCAAAAACCCGAAAAAATAGACTTCAATACCGAATATCCCTGTCCCTGTCGTCGCCGGGGTCAGTTAATTCCGATTACGCTGACAGAAGCATTTGGTTGCGATCGCTGTCAGCAAATCTTTGTAGTAGAAGATAATGGTAATGTCCTAGAACAGCTTTCTACCACCTATCCCTACAAGCGGGCTTGGCGTTGGATGGGAAATAGTTGGCATGTTGTCCATCCCCGCTTGGGAGAAAGCTACCTGCCTATAGCACTTGGGATTATTTTCGTGCTAGTGATTATATGGCTGCCATTAGCACTGCGATTGGCAAATAGTTCCAGCATAATTGCTTGGGCAATGGTGGCGGTGCTATTGGCTATTCTGCCAGCACTAATGGCTTGGCTTACCTACAGACGTTAACTCAATGACTGTTGAAGTTTTGGATGATTACCCCGAACCAATTACTAGTGCCCAACGCGCCTATCATGCTTCCCTAAAGTTGGGGATCACAAAAGGAGCAGATCGGAGTCGTGCAGTACTGGCGATGGCACAAGCCCTTGAGCGCTCATTTGACGACATTCTAGAAGCCAACACCTTGGATTTAGAAGCCAGTCGGGAAATGGCAGTGCCTGAGTTGATACTAGACTGGCTGAAGCTGACTCCCACAAGGCTAGAGATGACCGTGGACATTTTACAACGGTTGGGGGAATTATCAGATCCACTGCGGCGCGTCAGAACGGCTGATTATCAGCTGGAAGATTCCCAAAGTTATACCCAGTTAATGCCCTTGGGAGTGATTGGATTTATTTATGAGGCGTTTCCAGATTTAGGAGCGATCGCAGCAGGTTTTTGTATCAAAACTGGCAATAGTATAATTCTCAAAGGCAGTACTGAAGCTAGCCATTCCAACGCCGTCATTGCTGAAGTACTGCAAAGTGCGATCGCCCAAGTTGGTCTACCTCCGGGCTGTATAGAACTAATCGCAGCAGAACATGGTGCTTCGGTTCGGGATTTAGTCACCCAAGACCAGTACGTAAATTTAGTGATTCCCTACGGACGTTCTAGTTTGGTACAGCAGGTAGTCCGACAGTCAACTTGCCCAGTCTTAAAGTCCGCGATGGGTAACTGTTATCTATACTGGTCGCTAAATAGCAGTTTAGAAATGGTGCGCTTAATGATTCTTAATAGCCATCAGAGCGAACCAGATCAAGTTAATGCCATTGAAAAGGTACTCATTCATCGGCAAGCCTTGCCATCATCAATAGCCGTTCTCTGGAACAGCTTGATGGAAAAAGGCTTTAAAATTAAAGGGGATACAGAACTAGTAAAAGCCTTTCCCCAGTTGCAGTTGGTGAAAGAAGGCGAATGGGGAAACCCTTATTTAACTAGAACAGTAGCTTTTAAATTGGTGGATAGTTTAGAAGCTGCGATCGCCTGGATTAATGAATACAGCAGTGGTCATGCTGACTCTATCGTTACTGAATCCTACCAGGAAAGTCGGCAGTTTGCTTTAGGAGTTACCAGTGCCTCTACCTACATCAACACTTCCCCGCGTTTTTCCCGCAACCCCTCGCGGGGAGATTCAGTGTTTCTCGGCATGTCTAACCAAAAAGGTCATCGCCGGGGATTTATCAGCTTAGAAACCTTGACCACCGTTAAGCACATTGTTCAGGGAAATGGCAGATTTTAAATAATTCGTAATTTATAAACTAGAATTCTGAAGTAATAAGCTAATCGTCATTCATTTTTCCAGAATTATTCGCTTGTAGTAAGGGCTTCAGCCCTACCTTCATGCAACTTAAATGCCGATTAGCCTATCATGTTCGCTTGATTGCTTATTAAACCAGGAGTTCCCCAAAGAGCCAAAGCTGCGCTTTATCTCCCCTCCCCGCTTTTCGGGAGGGGATTAAGGGGAGCTTTGGCGGTCTTGGGGTCTCCCCAAGTGGAGCATCTGGCGTGTGGGGTACAATGACTGTGGGAATCATAACTAATTATGCGAACTTGATATAAAAGTATCTCAAATCACCGTCAATAATTAAATTCCCCACACCTCAACGGTGCTGTCTCCACTCCAAATAAATAGTTTCTAACGCGAGTGTTGAGTTCGATAACTAAAGTTGAAGTCTCTCCCTCTCCGACTCGCAGAGGGACGGTTTAGCTTAGTAAAACCTTCTTAGAGGTAGGGCTATTTTGTTCTAGACATAAACCGCCCAGAACTTTAGTTCTTTGGCTTTTAGCTAAAGTCCGTTAAAAGGGACTATAACATGAGTCTCAGTCGTCTTTAGACGAGTTTCGCTATTAGACTCAGAATTCATTCTGAGGCGGGCTAGATGAGAATGAAATAGCCCTGTCTTAGAGGTCTTTATAGTATTAAATATGACTTCGACTATTAAAAAAGGCACAGAATAGGGAATAATGACTATTCAAGCCGGAAGCGATCGCCTGGTAAATTCTACAGTGAATAAATCTTTTTGAAGAGTTATTTTGGCATTCCTTTGCAATACTTAACTAACTTCTAATTAAAAAAAGTGAATATAGATAAAAAATGATAACTAACATCATAATTTATGAAGTTATCCAAGCTAAATTGAGACTATGCTTAATAATTGCAGTCTAGTTGATAATCTTAAGTAAATAGGTGCAAATCAACTTAAACATTTGTTGAGCTTTTTGTACTTTGTCATTTGTTTGAGTGTTAAATACTAAAAAACAAAGTTTATTTGTGCCAAGTTACTGACTAGGTTGTTGAGCAAGGCAGTAAAAATCTGACCTAAGCCAAGTAATAACAGCGACAACTAAATTAAACTTAACAACAATCACGTAAAATGATAGAAAAAATTTTGCTGGCTGTATCGGGATTGGGACACGCAGAAGAAATGCTCAAAACCCTGAAAGAAATTCCTTCAATTCAATCTGCAAAAGTGACAATTTTGCATGTTGTTCAGGCACAAAATACTGCTGCTACCATGACAGCTAAATGGGAAAATGGCGGTAAAATTTTAGCTAATGCCATTCAAACTTTGAACTTAGATCCTAGCCAGGTTTCTTCAATTTTGCGCGAAGGCGACCCCAAAGATGTAGTTTGCCAAGTAGCTGATGAAATCGACGCTGACTTGATTATTATGGGTTCACGCGGACTTAAGCGGCTGCAATCCATTTTATCGAACTCAGTCAGTCAGTATGTTTTCCAGCTATCTTCTCGCCCCATGTTGCTGGTAAAAGATGATATTTATGTCAAAAGAATTAAGCGCATTATGGTGGCAATAGACAACTCTGATTCCGCAAAAAACTGCTTGAAATTGGCATTGTTTTTACTGCGAGATATTCAAGGCGGCGAGTTGATTTTGGCAAATGTTACCACAGATTTAGGCGGGAAAAAATCGGAAATAACCGAGATTAACTCAGATAAAAATCCTGTTTTAGCCGCCGCAGTTGCAGAAGCTAAAAAACAGGGCATCCAATCTCGGTCTTATATCAGCAGTGGCAAACCTGGTGAAGAAATTTGTCGGTTGGCAGATGAGTTGAATATAGACTTATTATTGCTCGGTTCTCCAGATCGTCGTCCATCCATCGCTAAAAGTTTTGTTGATATAGACCGACTCATCGGATCTTCGTTGTCTGACTATGTTCGAGTCAATGCCACTTGTCCAGTACTGTTGGCGCGGACGATCGCTTAAAGTCAAATGATTAGTAAGTGGTTGATAAATAAAAACCCCTACACTACTGATGCAGGGGTTCTTTATTTGATACACAAACTCTTAATTATCTTTTCCACCTTCGCGGCTAGCAGTTTGGATGTAAAGAATTAGTAAAAACACAGTGGGGACTAGTACGAACAAAATGCTCGCTACGAACCCCAGGTCATTAACTTGCATGGCAAGAAAACCTCTCTTAAATTTCCAGTCAACAACATTTAGGATAGCATCATCGACGACAGAGTTATACCAAATCAAAATTCAAAATTCAAAATTCAAAATTCAAAATTAGGAAACTCAATTTTGGTAAGTATTTTGACTACTGACTGGATACAAATTGAAGCAATAACAGATTTAACAGCTTAAGGCTTGGTGACTACACTAACTGAGCCATTCACTAAAGTTTGACAAGCAAGGCGGTAATTTTCCGGCTTTTTTTTGAATTTGCGGTTTTCTACGTCTGTGCGGGGGGAAAGATTTTCTAGTCCTTCGACTATCTCGACAATGCAAGTACCACACTGACCACTACCACCACAATTGGTCATCTTGCCAATAAATTTATATATATCAATGTCATTTTGCATCGCTTTGAGCCGGAGATTTGCACCATCTGCCGCCACGACTTCTTTATTCTCTTTAACGAATTTGATGTTACCCATAACTGATTCCTCCTTGATTCTAAGCTTGGCTTTCAAGGCTTCATATTGACATGACTTGATTCATATCTTATTTATTATATTAAATTATTACAAAATATTAATAAATGTTAATTTTTTAATATATAGCGTTAAAAAAATAGAACAGGTATAGTACCTGTCCTATAAATTGAAAAATAGATTAACTTACCTAAATCCCACGGCTGCTTGCCAAACGAAAGCAAGCAACAAGAAGAATACGGGGATGACTGGGAGAACGTCCACCAAAGGATCAAAGATTTGGTATGCTTCAGGCAGTTTTGCTAATAAAAGTGCTGCTTCCATGTTTGTTTAAATCCAACTATCCAACACAGCTTTCATAATTGAGAAATATCTTAACATGGTTTGGTCAGTTGTTAGGAGTTAGGAGTTAGGAGTTAGGAGTTAGGAGTTAGGAGTTAGGAGTTAGGAGTTAGGAGTTAGGAGTTAGGAGTTAGGAGTTAGGAGTTA
>NZ_JBALCW010000110.1:0-215282 GCF_036917635.1 Nostoc sp. | reverse complement strand
TAGCTAATGCGACTGCCAAGGTTAATCTTTGTTTTATTCGGTTGATGGTTAAGAGGCTTGCTGCACCTTCTTAGATGTCAAATGGGTTCTATATATAGTAGGTATTTTGGGAAATCGTATCAGCCTGATGACAGACCAAGCACATCAAGGAGATTTAGAAATAAATCCATCGCCATTAAAAGCTTTTCTCAATGAGTTGCATTCTCAGTACAAGTCAGTCGAAGAGGGTGCAGTAACGAAATATATTCCAGAACTGGCAAAGGCAAACCCGGATTTGTTTAGCATTTGCATTGTGACAGTAGATGGTCAGGTTTACAAAGTTGGCGACTACGATCACCTCTTTACAATTCAGTCAATTTCCAAGGTGTTTGCTTATGGACTTGCTTTAGAAGATCATGGACTGGATTACGTTTTGACTAGAGTTGGCGTAGAACCAACGGGGGATGCATTTAACGCGATTATTTTGGATGAGCAATCAAAGCGACCTTATAATCCAATGGTAAATGCAGGTGCGATCGCAACTACCAGCTTAATTAAAGGTTCCGGCCCCACCGAACGCCTCAACCGAATGCTGGATATGTTTCGGCGATATATTAGCCGCGATGTGTTCGTTGACATTTCAGTTTTTACCTCAGAACGCAGTACAGGGCATCGTAACCGCGCAATGGCGCATCTGATGCTCAACTTTGGCATGATTGACCGGAATATTGAAGAGTCGCTGGATCTTTATTTTCAGCAGTGTGCTGTGATGGTGAATTGCCAAGACTTAGCAGTGATGGCGGCTACCCTTGCTAACAGAGGTATTAACCCCATTAGCAAAGAACGGGCGGTGGATAAGCGTTACATCAAAGATATTTTGAGTGTGATGTATACCTGCGGAATGTACAACTTTGCTGGTGAGTGGGCTTATAAAATTGGGATTCCGGCGAAAAGTGGAATTTGTGGTGGAATTATCGCCGTTGTACCCAATAAGATGGGCATTGGAGTTTTTTCGCCCCTGCTAGATGTGCGTGGTAATAGTGTGCGGGGGGTAAAGGTGTGTGAAGAACTTTCCCAAAGGTTAGGGTTACATTTATTTGACTGTTCAGGTGAAGAGGCTAAATTTGAGTAAATTAGAAGAGTTATTTGAAAGCGATAGTCGGGATTAACATTATGCATGAAGTTTCAAAGCAGACTATAGAGACAGCACAAAAACATGCTCAAAAATCAATTGAGCATAGCAAAGAAATACAAGAGTTGGGTAAGAGTTTACAAACAGATGACCAAATCGAGCCGGAACAAAAAGAACGTATCCAAGCCTATGGAGAAACCATGCACGAACACACGCAGAAATTTCAAGAATTGGCGCACAGACTAACAGAAGATCCTTCAACAGATTTATTTTCAGAAACAGTAAAGGAGCATATAAAGGTAAATCAAGTTCATATCGAAGCAATGAAAGAATTTCAAAAGATAGAGCCGCCAGCTTAAATAATTCGTAATACTTCGACTTCGCTTAGTACAAGTTCGTACCTCGGCAACGCTTGGCAACCTAATTCGTGAATTTTGTTTTGCATTAGCGAACGCGAGTGCGTCTCGTCTTGGGGGGGCAGGGGGGAGAAGCCCATACATAAATTTAGGGCTGCTGAAAACTTGGACGCATTATTTCTTGTAGCACTTTCCGCTCGAAATAAATACTTTTGCTTTTGGGCATAAATAAATTTAGGGTTGCTGAAACCCTTTTTTTAGGCTAATTCCAGTATCTTTCTCCCCTGTCCCCTGCCCCCTCCCTCTTCGATCAAAATTCTTCTGCTTGGGGAAGCGGGAATATTTCACCTGATAAGTAAGCTTGAAAGTGCTTTTGGAAGTACAACCATGAAGTCATATCTTCCCCATCTATCAATGCTTTTGGGGCTTTTTTATATAGAGGAATACGGTTATTAATTTCGTCTTGCAGGAGTGGGGGCAGTTCTATTAAACCATTGATTTTGCTGCCAACAGCACTGTAGATAAGTTGACCGGGGCGATCGCCCATTTTCATCCAGGGGAGCCATTGACCAATCCGATCCCAACTCAGTTTGAGTTGAGAAACTGACGAGAGGGCTGTGTTAAATAAATCTGCGGTTGGCACTGTTAATTTAAACAATTCTGCTGCCTGATAAATTGGATTTGGGCTGTATTCGGCAAATTTTGGATCGTCTGCTAGGGGATTAGGGTAATAGGGAAATATATCAAAAACAAAGGTTGTACTGTCACCATCTACTTGGGCGGGAAAATTCCCCTTAAACTTCCCCTGTACTGGATTATTCGCAACGTGGATCACCGGAACTGTTTCGCCTGTCCAAGGATTATCCCATTTGGCTAAGACTTCATCTGTTTGTGGGTTGAGGTAGTAAGTTAATTCCCTGGAAGTAAAATCCCAGCTACCCTCTGCTGTGGGAATACATCTGCTAACACTCAATCCCAGCATCTTAAACAGGAGTTGTTTTTTCTCACCGGGGATAAAAGCGTAAATTTTACCTTTCCAGATTAAAAAAGTGGATTCGTTAGGGTCGAGGGAAGAACGAGTTTTAACCCAGTACTGCGCTTCAAGTTCTTGAATTTGGGCAACCATCTAAAGTATCTTTAATATTTGGATAACAAAAGAATAAGCTAATCAGCATTCAAGTTGCATCTTTGTCATTGGTCATTTGTCATCTGTTGGAAGAATAAGCGCCCTCTCTAAGCAACTGCATAAAGTTTTTTCTTTCTTGGTATGAAAGCACCCTGCTGCCCCCTGCCCCCTACCCTCTGCCTCCTTATTTATCATTAGACAGAATTCGTTCTGGTCAAAAATCCGCCTTCAGGTGCTAGCAAAGACTCTAGTAGACCAACCATTATGCTATCTGGCGTGTTTGTAAATATTGTGCAATCAATGACATTTGCGATCGCCACCAGAAAGGGCGGGTACGCCATCGCGCCACAAGACACAACAAACTGAACTGGAACTGATGGGAGGATACTGCGTGAGAATTGGTGCTAACTACTTGGGTAACGGAGAGTGTGAATTTACAGTTTGGTCTCCACTATTAGAGAGCGTCACGGTACAAATTTTGACGCCAGAACAGCAGTTAATTCCGCTCAAGCCTCAGTCTGAGGGATACTGGCAAACGAAAGTCAACGATGTGTATCCAGGCACGCTTTATCGGTATGTCTTAAATGGGCAAGACGCTTTTGCCGATCCCGCGTCGCAGTATCAACCGGAAGGGGTGCATGGGCCGTCTGAAATTGTCGATCAACACTTTGAGTGGACTGATGAAGGGTGGGCTGGAATTCCTGTGGAGTCGATGATTTTTTATGAAGTTCACGTTGGGACTTTCACGCCTGAAGGAAGTTTCACCGCTATTATTCCCCGCTTACCGGATTTAAAAGAACTGGGAATTAACGCCATTGAAATCATGCCCATCTCCCAGTTTCCGGGAGATACCCATATTGAAGCTTCTCTTGCATACCGCAACTGGGGTTATGACGGCGTTTACCCTTATGCTGTGCAAAATTCTTACGGTAGCCCAGCCGAACTGAAGCAACTGGTAAATGCTTGTCACCAACACGGAATTGCCGTAGTGCTGGATGTGGTGTATAACCACTTTGGCCCAGAAGGCAACTATATGAGTCAGTTCGCGCCTTATTTTACTAAAACCTATAAAACGCCTTGGGGCGAAGCGCTGAATTTCGACGATGCCCATAGTCAGGGTGTGCGAAATTATTTTATCCAAAATGCGCTTTACTGGTTGCGCGATTTCCACATAGATGCATTGCGGCTGGATGCCGTTCAAGCAATTTACGACTTGGGGGCGAAACATTTTCTGTGGGAATTGGCGGAAGCAGTTCATCATTTCTCACAACAAGGGCAAAAATGGAAACGCCATCTAATTGCCGAAAGTGACTTGAATAATCCGCAAATAATTCGTCCAGCAGAATTGGGCGGATATGGTCTTGATGCCCAGTGGAGTGATGATTTTCACCATTCATTACACGCACTGTTGACAGGCGATCGCCAAGGATATTATCAAGATTTTGGGCAATGTGCTGATTTGGCAAAAGCTTATGAAGATACTTTTGTCTACGATTGGAAGTACGCACCACACCGCAAGCGATTTCATGGCGTATCTTGCCGCGATCGCCCGCTATCACAATTTACAATCTGCATTCAGAATCACGATCAAATCGGCAATCAAATGAAAGGAGAACGCCTCAGCCAGAAAATCTCTTTTGAGGGATTAAAGTTAGCTGCTGGCGCTGTGCTACTATCGCCAAATTTACCCCTGTTGTTCATGGGAGAAGAATACGGCGAAACAGCACCCTTCATTTACTTTGTCAGTCACTCCGATCCAGATTTAATTCAATTAGTTCGAGCCGGACGTAAACAAGAGTTTGAAGCATTTCACTTCGCAGATGATCCCCCAGATCCGGAATCGTCAGAAACTTTCCTAAAGTCTAAACTCAATTGGGAATTACGTAATAACGGTAAGCACAAAGTTCTCTGGGATTGGTATCGTCAGTTAATTAATTTACGCAAGACGCATCCAGCACTTTTGAATCAAGATCGCAACTCTATCAAAGCGACTAGCGATAAAGAGAAGGACTTGGTGATTGTGCGTCGTTGGTCCGAATCAAGTGAACTAATATTTGTGATGAACTTCAATTCGTCTTCAGTGAAAGTGACTCTGCCGTTTGAGCAAAATGCTAATAAATTGTTAGACTCTGCTGATACCTCATGGTCTGGGCATGGTTCTGAAGCTCCTGAACATCTGTCTGTAGGCCAAGAAGTAAAATTGCAAGCTACTAGTTTAGTACTTTATGAAAAAGGATAAGGGGGAGAGTTAGCGAACTCCAACAACTAAATTATCCAATCTTGTGGGGTATTTTATTACTTGGAAGTCTCTTAGAACTAAAAGTTTCAGCCTTATAACCTCAACGTTTGAGTTAAAAGGCTTAACGTTTGAGTTAAAAGGCTTAATGTTTGAGTTAAAAGGCTTAACGTTTGAGTTAAAAGGCTTAATGTTCAAGCTAAAAGGCTTAACCTTCAAGCTAAAAGGCTTAACGTTCGAGCTAAAAGGTTGGGGAGCATCCCGTCAGGTGCAAAAACCTTGATAGCCCTCATTCCCTAACCCCTTCTCCCAAAGATGGAAGAAGGGGAACTAGAATTATGTCTCCCCTCTCCCAAATATGGGAGAGGGGCTGGGGGTGAGGGAAAAGACTTAAGCACTCATTAAGATGCTCCCAAGAGGTTGTTTAAAAGTGGTTGACTGTGATTTTAGGTACTTTTTGATCCCCCCTAACCCCCCTTAAAAAGCTACGGTGTACACACAAGTCAAATTACCCCCCCTTAATCGCCCCGATAGGAGGGAAACAATAAATCTAATTCCCTCACCTTTATATCGGGAAGGGTTATGGTGGGGTAAAACCTTGGTTAATCAGCTATTTGAGACTTGTGTACACCACCGTAGCCTTAAAAATGGGATCAAAGTCCCCCAATTTATCCAGGAATTTAGGAGGATCTAAAATGTTTTGCTACCGTGAAGAGGACTTTTCAAACATCCTCTAAGGGACTGACAAGAAATAAATTATTTCAATAAACGAACCTTATTAGACACAGAGAACGCAGAGAGAAGAAATAGAGAGAGTTTTTGCGTCAGTTTTGGAACATTTTTTTATTTGGAAGTCCCTAAAAGGCTTAACGTTCAAGCTCAACCTCCCTCATCTCCCTTACTTTCCACACCCCATTCAAAAAAACTATGCGAATTCCCACCGCAACTTATCGAATTCAGTTTACACCTCAGTTTGGCTTTGACAACGCCAAAGCGATCGCAGCTTATCTAGCAGATTTAGGTATTTCTGATTTATATGCTTCCCCGATTTTCAAAGCAAGATCCGGGAGTACCCACGGCTACGATATAGTAGATGCCAATCAACTTAACCCCGAACTGGGAACTAATGAATCCTTTGATGAATTAGTTGCTGAAGTTCAATCGCTTGGTATGGGCTGGTTACAAGATATTGTGCCAAACCACATGGCCTATAGCAGCGAAAACGATTACTTGATGGACGTATTGGAACACGGCCCAGATTCCAGCTATACCGACTACTTCGATCTTTCTTGGAATGCTCCGTTTGGCGATCGCCAACAGCGAATTCTCGCGCCGTTACTGGGAGATTTCTATGGTACATCCCTGGAAAACGGACACATTCAACTGCAATACGAACAAAACGGTTTAACCGTCAACTATTACAGCTTGAAACTACCACTGCGGTTAGAATCTTACACAAAATTTATCACCTCTAATCTGGGTAAGCTCACCCGGACACTGGGACGCAATCATCCCGATTTTATTAAGCTATTGGGGATTCTCTACATTCTCAAAAGTGTCCCCTCAGAAGTTGCAGGAAAACAGCGACAAGACCAAATCGCATTTATTAAAGGATTGGTTTGGGAACTCTATAATACAAACGATGCAATCCACGAGTTCATTGACGAAAATATCCAAACATTCAACGGAGAACCCGGAAACTCAGAAAGCTTTAACCTCCTAGATGAATTACTAAATGACCAGTTTTACCGCCTCGCATTCTGGAAAGTTGGCGCGGAGGAAATGAATTACCGTCGTTTCTTTACTGTTAATGAACTAATTTCTGTTAAAGTTGAAGAAGTGCGGGTTTTTAATAATACCCACAGCTTAATTCAGAAGCTGGTTGAAGAAGGCAAATTTACTGGTTTACGGATTGACCATATTGATGGGCTTTATAACCCAATCCAGTATCTCGAAAGGCTGCGAGAAAAGACGGGAGATGTTTATATCACCGTTGAAAAGATTTTAGAACTGACTGAAGATTTGCCGGAAAACTGGGCGATTGAAGGAACATCTGGATATGACTTTCTCAACTATGTAAATGGCATATTTTGTCAAGTTGAAAATGAATCATCCTTCGATAAAATTTACCAGAACTTTATTAGTTCTAGAGTAGATTATGCCTCGGTAGTGAAAGATAAAAAGCACCTGATATTGGAAAAGAATTTAGCAGGTGATATTGACAATCTGGCACTTTTGTTAAAGAATGTTTCCAGCAAATATCGCTATGGCAATGATTTTACACTGAATGGATTAAAAAGAGCGATCGCGGAAGTTTTGACACTGTTCCCGATTTACCGTACCTACATTACACCCGATGGAATTGGAGAAAGCGATCGCGCTACCATTCAGAAAGTAATCGATCAAGCCAAAGAACAAACGCCCCTGTTGCAGAACGAACTGACCTTTATTGAGAAGTTAATGCTGCTAGAGTTTGATAATTCTCTGACTCAAACAGAACGCGAACAGTGGATATATTTTGTTTTGCGGATGCAGCAATACAGTGGGCCGTTAATGGCAAAAGGCGTAGAAGACACCACATTATATGTTTACAATCGGTTGCTGTCGCTGAATGAAGTCGGGGGAAATCCTGGACATTTTGGCATCGACTTAGGCAAATTTCATGCCTTTAACAAACAGCACCAAGAAACCTGGCCTCACACAATGAACACCACAGCCACCCACGACACCAAACGCGGCGAAGATGTTCGCGCCAGATTGAATATCCTCTCAGAAATCCCCGATGATTGGGATCAGCAGGTAAATACCTGGAGTGCTATGAATCGAGGACATCGTAGCCATCGCCAGGGGTTCGCTATGCCCGATCGCAACGACGAGTATTTTCTCTATCAAACCTTGGTAGGGGCGTTTCCTTTTGCAGAACACGAACATGCGTCCTTCGTGGAACGGGTGAAAGACTATATAATTAAGGCAATTAGAGAAGCGAAAGTGCATACAGCATGGTTGCGACCTGATAGTGAGTATGAAGAAGCTTGTACCTCCTTCATTGAGAAAGTACTCGATCCTTCCCTCTCCGGGGAATTCCTAGAAGCCTTTCGTCCCTTTCAAGCGCGAATTGCAGAGTATGGTATCTTCAATTCCCTTTCCCAAACACTACTAAAGATTACTGCTCCCGGCGTACCCGATTTATACCAAGGAACAGAACTTTGGGAACTAAGCCTAGTCGATCCAGACAATCGCCGTCCCGTGGATTTTGAACAGCGACGCACCTACTTAAGCGCCATCCGCGAACAAGTGAAAACCGACATTCTAGGTTTAATTCAAGAATTGCTGAGTGATAAAACCGACGGCAGAATCAAACTGTTTTTAACGGCTCAATTACTCCAAGCCAGAACAAACTATGTCTCATTATTCCAGGACGGCGACTATCTCCCCTTAGAAGTTCAGGGAACCCACGCCAATCACATAATCGCCTTTGCACGACGGGAAGGGAATCAAACAGCGATTGCGATCGCCCCTCGCTTCTTAACAAACCTCATCCAGCCAGGAGAAAACCCCTTGGGAGAGTTAGTATGGCAAGATACGCACCTGTTATTACCCCCTGGAACTCCCTCCACCTGGAAAAACGTCATTACTCAACAACCTTTACAGGCTACACAAACCCTATCTATCGGAGCAGCCCTCGCCCATTTCCCAGTCGCCCTATTAGTTAATAGTGCCGAGTAAATAGATAAATCCCTCTTACGCAGAGAAAACTCCTAAAACCTCTGCGTACCTCTGCGATTCCCTTTGCGTCCCTCTGCGTTAAAAAATTCTTCCAAACTCCTCACACCCCGTCAAATGAAATTATGACCATACCAGCACTTACCACGACGCAGATTGACACCGTGCGATCGCATATTAAAAAAACCTGGAAAACCTTAACGCGATCGCACGAACACTTATTACAATCTGCCAAAGATACCAAACTCGACCACAAAACCGACACTCCCTGGATTGTCTACATTTCCCCCTTAGAAGATTGTCCTAACATTCAGACAGTATTAGAGCGATCGCTATCCCCAAAGGATATGCAAAGAATTCAAATTCGCACTTTACCCTCAGAAGTCGAAGCGATAAAAGAGCATGGCTTACTGTACTTACCAGGGCCTTATGTCGTACCAGGCGGTCGATTTAACGAAATGTATGGCTGGGATAGCTACTTTATATTACTGGGACTTTTGCACGATGAAGAATTGGAGCTAGCACAAAGCCAGGTAGATCAATTATTGTACCAGGTGAAGCATTACGGCACTATTCTCAATGCCAACCGGACTTATATGCTGTCGCGATCGCAGCCGCCAGTCCTCAGCATGATGGTTTTGGCACTATTCCAGCACACCCAGGATGAAGAGTGGTTGAGGACAACCGTACCGCTTTTAGAACAATTTTACTATTACTGGGTAGTACCGCCCCATTTGAATCCCGGAACCGGCTTATCCAGATTTTATGCCTTTGGGGAAGGCCCAGCGCCAGAAGTTGTGTTCTCCGAGCGCGATGAAGAGGGAAAAAGCCACTACGATCGCGTCAAGGAATATTACCAAACCTATGAGGTTGAAGATTATGATGTCAATCTTTACTACAATCGGGAAAATGACCAATTAACCAACCTATTTTATAAGGGCGATCGCACTATGCGCGAGTCCGGTTTTGATATCACCAACCGATTTGGCCCCTTCAGTGCTGATATCCTCCACTACGCTCCTGTGTGCCTCAACAGTTTGCTGTATCAGGTAGAACAAGACTTGGCGCAAATTAACAATATTTTGGGGAACGAACAACTGGAAAAACAATGGCGCGATCGTGCAGATATCCGCCGCGATCGCATCGATCAATTTCTTTGGGATGAAGAACGAGGACTCTATTTCGACTATCACTTCCAGAGTGGAAAAGCCCGCCGCTACGAATTTGCTACCACATTTTATCCCCTATGGCTAGGAATTTCTTCTCAAGCCCAAGCCCAGCGCGTTGTAGAAAATCTCTCTTTGTTTGAAGCTCCAGGCGGAATTTTTACCAGTACTCATATCACCGGGAACCAGTGGGATGCTCCCTTCGGTTGGGCACCATTGACGTTCATTGCTGTCCTGGGACTTCACCGTTATGGGTTTCATACAGAAGGCGATCGCATTGCTAACAAATTTTTAGCTATGGTAATTAAAGAATTCGAGCGTCACAATACCCTAGTTGAAAAATATGATGTTGAACGCTGTTCTGCCAACGTTTCTGACGAAATCTCCTTTGGATATAGTTCTAACGAAGTTGGTTTCGGCTGGACAAATGGAGTCATCCTGGAACTCTTAGCAGGTGGTGGGAAAAAAGTTTAAATATAAAGGCGTGAGTTTTTTCCTCACGCCTTTATCTTACAGCTATTATCAGGTAAATAGACCACGCGGTTAGACATCTCCGAAAAAGAATATAGAAACGCGAAATTTCGCGTCTCTACAAGGGTTTTAGGTTACGCATATTTTCTGGAGATGTCTATTGAGTAAAATTTATAAGATGCGGTCAGATTTTATAATATAACGGATACGGATGACACCACAAGACGCACGACAATACGCACCAGCAACCCAGCGCAATAGCGAACCAATTATAGAAGTACTTTTGCAAGTGTTGCCAAAGAGTGGCACGATATTGGAAATAGCAAGTGGTACTGGCGAACATGCAGTATTTTTTGCCCCCAAGCTTAGTCCTCGTGCGTGGTTGCCAACAGATGCAAATCCACAATTACGAGCCAGCATTACTGCATGGGCTGAACACTTTGGCTGTTCTAATCTTTATCCACCGCTTGAGCTTGATGTCAGAGAATCAGTTTGGGGTGTGGAGAATCCTGCATTTGATTGGCTTAATAAGGAGCCACTTGTTGCGATCGTCAACATCAATATGATTCACATTTCACCCTGGTCAGCCTGTCTAGGACTAATGGCAGGGGCAGGGCGGATCTTACCAACAGGAGGTATCCTCTATTTATATGGGCCTTTTAAACAAGGTGGAGAACATACAGCAGCGAGTAATGCAGCTTTTGACGAATCTTTACGCGCCCAAAACCCAGAGTGGGGTGTACGTAACTTGGATGATGTTGTCGCAGTAGCTAGCGCCCAAAATCTTACCTTGAAACAGACTTACCAAATGCCAGCAAATAATCTTTCAGTAGTGTTTGAACGTTCTGCTAATCAATAATTCCTAGAGAGCCAGTCCACTAATAATAAATTAGACTTTACAAACATCATCTGAAATTCATAACCAAATTATGTTAATCTTTTGTCGCTGATAAGTCAAGTTAATAAAATTCGTAAAATTTATATCTATTAGTGAACAACGAGATCCCCGACTTCTTAGATAAGTCGGGGATCTGAGTCTTGCGATTTTCACAAATCAAATAGGATTGCTATATAACGCTATCTTATTACTCTCACTAGAGAATATTTAAAACCTTGTTTCTCCGGCTTTGAAAAAGATTCAAGGTCAGCATCTTATTTTTATCTTTTCAGAGATATAAAAGAGCGATAAATAACAATTATGTTACGCAATGTAACACTAATTAAATTCGCTCTTAGTCACTTCCAAATAAAAAAATACTCAACTACTTCTTGTGGGGTGGGCATCTTGCCCGCTACTATCAGCAAAGATTTTTATATTCAGCACCTAATTATTCTCATCTTTACGCTTATCGTAAGGTTCACCTGTAAAAGGTTGTACGCCTGTAGCAGGATAAGCGTCATCATTAGGCCCAAAAATCCGCATTGCAGCTTCAGAAATATACTTGGTTATATTCGCAATGATGTTGGAAATAGCCATAATATTGGACTCCTTTTTTCGAGCCGCTTTAATTGTGCTACCTATACTCTAATACTGATATTCAAGGCTGGCTCTTATTCTCAATATATTGAGACTATATGCAATGTTTATTCAGATAACTTCGCAATACTTTAGGTTGTTAAAAACTCAAAGCTTTCTCTTTGATTCTAATTGTAACATAGTTGTTTCTCCAACCCCAGTTGGGAAAAGAGCGAAGAAAAACAAAGGATATTGTTCCATTCATTAGCCACCTTATCCATTAACATTATTGCTAGATATTACTATTAAAAAATATTAAGTATTTTATGAAGTTAGTATTAATTTGCCGATGAATCTACTGTTGTACGGCAATCTCAGAAAATATACTTGCCGATAGTTGACATTATTTATGGTAAATATTACCATAAATAGCAGAAGCATCTTGTAAGGAAGCTCTTGCATGACAACTTTGCCAGATTTGGACTATGTATATAAACAGCAAAGCCAGCAGAACGAGGAACTAAACCTCTCTGCGGATGATTACAGCTTACTGACCGACCTTTACCAGTTAACAATGGCAGCTTGTTACACAGGCGAAGGTATAGAACAACGACGGGCAAGCTTTGAGTTGACTGTTAGGCGATTGCCAGAGGGTTTTGGTTATTTAATTGCAATGGGGCTAACGCAGGCATTGGAATATTTGGCCAAATTCCGCTTTAGTTTGGCGCAAATTGCGGCATTACAGGCAACGGGAATTTTTGCTCAAGCAGGCGATCGCTTTTGGTCACTTTTAGCCCAGGGAAAGTTTACAGGTGATGTTTGGGCAGTACCAGAAGGGACGGCTGTGTTTGCCAATCAACCATTGTTGCGAATAGAAGCACCACTTTGGCAAGCACAACTAGTAGAAACTTACCTGCTGAATACGATTAATTACCAGACTTTGATTGCCACAAAAGCAGCGCGATCGCGGGATATAGCGGGGGAATCAGCAACACTTTTAGAATTTGGCACAAGACGAGCATTTAGTCCTCAAGGCTCTTTGTGGGCGGCGCGGGCGGCGTTAGCTGGTGGGTTAGATTCCACATCCAATGTGTTAGCAGCGCTACAACTGGGACAAAAACCAAGTGGTACAATGGCACACGCTTTAGTCATGGCGTTGTCAGCAATAGAAGGCACTGAAGAACAAGCTTTTAGTGCATTTCATCGATATTTTCCGGGTGCGCCATTGCTGATTGATACTTACGATACCATTGCAGCTGCCCAGCGCTTGGCCGAAAAAGTAAATTCCGGGGAAATGCAATTAACAGGAGTGAGATTAGACTCAGGAGATTTAGTTACCTTATCAAAACAGGTGCGATCGCTCCTTCCCGGTGTGCCAATTTTTGTCAGTGGCGACTTGGACGAGTGGGAAATTGCCAAATTAAAAGCTGCTGGGGCGCAAATTGATGGTTACGGACTGGGAACGCGACTAGTTACAGGTTCGCCTGTAAATGGAGTTTATAAACTTGTGGACATTGATGGCATCCCAGTGATGAAGCAATCGAGTGGTAAAGTTACTTATCCAGGGCGTAAGCAGATTTTTCGCTCGTTTACGGGAGGGAAGGTAAAAGCAGACAGGTTGGGGCTTTTAGGTGAAATTGCTTTGGAAGAAGAAGCTTTGTTGCAGTTGGTAATGCAAGAAGGTGAACGGGTGCAGCCGTTGGAGTCGTTGGCAACAATTCGTCAGCGTACCGCCGCATCAGTTGCCAGTTTGCCACAACAGACACGGCGTTTGGATCATCCGGTGGCTATAGAAGTGGAGATTTCTGAGGGGTTACGGGTGTTGACTGAGGAAACTAAGAAACGAACCGCAGAGGCACAGAGAACACAGAGGTAAAATTACTGTTTCAGTATGTCTGAATTACGAATTACGAATTACGAATTATTATGAGAGTTGCTTTGTTTGGTACTAGTGCCGATCCACCAACTGCTGGACATCAAGAAATTCTGAATTGGTTGTCTGAGCGTTATGATTGGGTAGCGGTTTGGGCAGCAGATAATCCATTTAAGTCTCATCAAACACCCTTAGAACATCGGGCCGCAATGCTGCAACTGTTGATTGCGAATATAGACGCGCCACGGCACAATATTACTTTGGAACAAGAATTGAGTAGCTTCAGAACACTGGAAACAGTGAAAAAAGCAAAGCTTACTTGGGGTGAAGATGCTGAATTGACGTTGATTATTGGTTCAGATTTATTGAGTCAGCTACCGCGTTGGTATCGCATTGAAGATTTGTTACAGGAAGTGCAACTACTGATCGTCCCGCGACCGGGATATGCAATAGATGAATCTAGTTCAGAGGTAGTGCAAAAGCTGGGAGGGAAAATTGCGATCGCTAGTCTGATCGGTCTAGATGTTTCCTCAACAGGATACCGCGAACGTGGAGATTCTCAAGCCCTCACAGCCCCTGTAGTTGCCTATATTAATCGAGAGCATTTGTACGAATGCCAGAACGTTCACAAAAAAAGATACCAACTCCGTTAAACCAACAACCTTTGGCTGATTTCAAGGTTGGTGTTGATAATGTAATTTTTTCTGTAGATACTGTACAAAATCGGCTGTTAGTTCTACTAGTAATGCGACAGCAAGAACCATTTTTAAATCATTGGAGTCTTCCCGGTACTTTGGTACGTCCTGGAGAGTCTTTAGAAGATGCCGCCTATCGCATTATGGCGGAGAAAATTAAGGTCAACAATCTCTATTTAGAACAACTGTATACCTTTGGCGGACCCAATCGCGATCCACGGGAAGCAGCTGATAGTTATGGTGTGCGTTATCTATCAGTTAGTTACTTTGCCCTAGTGCGATTTGAAGAAGCCGAATTGATTGCCGATCGCATGACTGGTATAGCTTGGTATCCAGTTAAAGAAGTGCCAAAATTAGCTTTTGACCATAATCAAATTCTCACCTATGGACACAGGCGATTACGAAATAAATTAGAGTATAGTCCGGTAGCTTTTGAAGTCTTGCCAGAAATGTTTACTTTGAATGATTTATATCAGTTATACACCACAGTTTTAGGTGATAATTTTTCCGATTATTCTAATTTTCGGGCGCGTCTACTCAAATTAGGTTTTTTAGGCGATACCGGAATCAAAGTATCACGAGGTGCTGGTCGTCCAGCTAGTTTGTATAAGTTTGACGCCGAAGCTTTTGCTCCCTTAAAAGATAAACCATTGGTGTTTATTTAATAAACATCTCCGACAATGAATGTAGAGACGCTTTCTTCGTAGCGGGACGAAGTCCAATTTCGCGTCTCTACAAGGGTTTCAGGTTACGCATATTTAATTTCTGGAGATGTCTAATGAACCGCTACGTGAGAAATCCGGGGGATGCCCAATGACCAATGACAAATGACCAATGACAAATGACAAATAATATGAAAATAGCGATCGCTCAAATTAATCCGACAATTGGTGATTTGCTTTTAAATGCTCAAAAAATCCTGGAGGCGGCACAACAAGCAGCATCTAGCGGTGTGCGTTTATTGTTGACACCAGAACTTTCTTTGTGTGGCTATCCCCCAAGAGATTTATTACTAAATCCTAGTTTTGTAGAAGCGATCGGCATTACTTTACAAAAGTTAGCTCAGGATTTACCGCCAAATTTAGCTGTGTTGGTAGGAACTGTAGAACATAACCTCAAAGCACATATTAGTGGCGGTAAAAGCTTATTTAACAGCGTAGCTTTGTTAGAGAATGGCCAGATAAAGCAAGTTTTTCACAAGCGACTTTTGCCTACTTACGATGTATTTGACGAACGTCGCTATTTTGAACCAGGTTTGCAAGCCAATTATTTCACTTTAGATAATATCCATATTGGCGTAACTATTTGCGAAGATTTATGGAACGATGAGGAATTTTGGGGTAAACGTAGTTATACAGTCAATCCGATTGCTGACTTAGCAATTTTGGGTGTAGATTTAATTGTAAATTTGTCTGCTTCCCCCTACACTGCCAGCAAACACCAGTTTCGAGAAACAATACTCAGGCATAGTGCAATACGTTTTCAACAACCGATGATTTACGTTAATCAGGTTGGCGGAAATGATGACCTAATTTTTGATGGGCGGAGTTTTGCCTTGAATCGTCAAGGTGAAATTATCTGTCGCGCCCGTGGCTTTGATACCGATTTAGTAATAGTTGAATTTGATGAAGCCCAACGGGATTTTCAATTAGGTTTTATAGCAGCTGTCTATGAATCGGAAGATGAAGAAATTTGGCAAGCTTTGGTTTTGGGAGTGCGAGATTATGCTCGCAAGTGTCGCTTTTCTAAAGTAGTTTTGGGTTTAAGTGGTGGGATTGACTCTGCAATAGTAGCAGCGATCGCCACTGCTGCACTTGGTAATGAAAATGTCCTCGGTGTTCTCATGCCTTCCCCGTACAGTTCCGAGCATTCCATTAGCGATGCTTTAGCATTAGCCGAAAATTTGGGGATTAAGACTAATCTTTTACCAATTGGCGAGTTAATGCAAGGCTTTGATCAAACATTAGGTGATTTGTTTGCAGATACCGAGTTTGGATTGGCAGAAGAGAACATCCAATCGCGGATTCGCGGTAATTTATTAATGGCGATCGCTAATAAATTTGGCTATCTGCTTTTATCTACTGGTAATAAATCAGAAATGGCTGTTGGTTACTGTACTCTCTACGGCGATATGAATGGCGGATTGGCTGTAATTGCAGATGTTCCTAAAACCCGCATTTATTCACTTTGCCAATGGTTAAATCGCAATAATGAAATCATCCCACAAAACGTCTTGACTAAAGCACCCAGCGCTGAACTCAAGCCAGGTCAAGTCGATCAAGACTCTCTACCGCCCTACGAAATTTTGGACGATATTTTGCAACGCCTGATTAACGATCACCAATCAGCAGCCCAAATTGTTGCAGCCGGTCACGATCCGGTAATTGTAGACAAAATAATCCAAATGGTGGCGCGGGCTGAATTTAAACGTCGGCAAGCACCCCCCGGCTTAAAAATAACCGATCGCGCCTTCGGAACTGGTTGGCGAATGCCAATTGCTAGTAACTGGGTTGGTGTCAAAAACGCTTACCAGACTAAAACTGTACTTACACCTACTAGTAGTCTGTCCCAAAAGTTTTGAGAGGTTAGTGATGTTCATATCTCCGACTTCTTTAAGAAGTCGGGGATCTAGCAGCCCCCAAAATCAATGGGACAGACCACTAGTGTGTCAACTTTGAATTTAGGGGTAAATAATTTCACAGTAAGGACTAAAGTCCTTACTGTGAACCCTCAAGACTGCCCTCATCTGTTGGGATGGACAAGATGGACATCCGCAAATCAAGTAATTAGTTATCTAACTTTGTTCTTGTGGTTGCCCTATTTGTGCCGTCAACTTCTCTTTATCTTGCCTGCGTTTTTTGGCGTAAAGTTGAATAGTGACTGCCATCAAAATAATCATGGCGAAAATAGCCCAAGCAGCGATATCTGTAGGTAGATTATTCTTAAACACAGCCAGCAAAACGATCGCTACTAACATAACTGTGGGTGCTTCATTTAAAGCACGTAATTGCTGACCACTCCAGCCACATTCATCTACTGCTAACTTTTTCATCAGCCGAGCGCAGTAATGATGATAGCCAATTAAAATAGCAACAAACAGTAGTTTTATATGCAACCAACCCTCTTTTAAAATGTCCGGTTCAGTGGTTAATAAACCGATAGCCATTGCGATCGTCACAAACATTCCTGGGTTAGTGATGATATAGTAGAGACGCTTTTCCATAATTTGATACTGATTTTTCAGTATCGTCCGTGCTGGTTCAGGTTCAAGGTTCGCTTCAACATGATAGATAAAAAGACGAACTAAGTAGAACAAACCAGCGAACCAAACTACAAATCCGACAATATGAAAGGCTTTAAACCATGAATAAGCCATGAATACTAATCTCCTTTACTTGTAGTTGCGATCCATTTTTAATGGTAATAAAAATTTCACAAATGCAGGCTGGAATAACATTATAAGTCTGGCAAAAATCCAGAATTAATTTCTTTACTATCGATTTTTGCCAAAAGTATATTATCAATGAGCATCTTTACGACGCACAAAGGGTAAAAGGTCTTCTAAAATCGCTTCGTGGTAGTGTTCTTGAGGATAATGTCCGACGTTATTAAGTTTTATTAATTCAGTATTGGGTACGGAATTAGCAAAATTTTCGGCAATGTCTACGGGTAGCCAAGGGTCAATTATACCCCATTGAATCAGAATTGGCTGTTGCCATTCTTTAAAGCCAGATTCGATTTCTTTCATTGCTGAATCAAGCTGTAAATTGCGAATACTTGATAAAAGACTCCGCCCAGATGAAGAACTTTTTAAAAATGGTTTTCGATAAACATCTAATTCCTTATCTCCGATCCGATAACGGCTTCCACCTTCTAGCGTCCGGTCAACTAAAAGTGGGTCTTGGGTCATGACTTCACCTGCCAAAGGTAAACCCATTTGTTTAATTTTCCAAGGTAATCTAGCAGCAGTTGAAATTGGTGTATTTAAAATAGCTAAATTAGCAATTTGTTCTGGATGACGCAAGGCATATTGTAGTCCTACAGAACCTAAAAAACCTTGGACAACTAAAGAAAAATATTTAAGTTCTAGCGCTTTAACAAATCCTTCTAAAGCTGTGATAAAAGCATCGGGAGTGTAAGCAAAATCTCGTTTTTCTGGTTTTAAAGAATTGCCGTAACCAATCCAATCTGGTGCGATCGCTCTTGTACCCTGACTCGCCAACGCAGGTATAATATTACGCCAACTGTAACTTTGTGAGACTAAGCCGTGTAGCAACAACACAGGCGCTAAGTCAGTTCTACCGATTGGTAAAGATTCCCGATAAAACCATTCCAGTGAATCTACATTGATTTTATGTTCTGTTATTGACACGCTATATTCCTATATTTGTCATTTGTCATTGGTTATCCTTTCCCACTCCTTGAGAAATAATCATCTCACGAATTGCATAAGCTGTGGCGGGCGCTAGTAAAACGCCGTTGCGATAGTGTCCGGTAGCTAGGAGGACATTACTAAACCCTGGTAACTTACCAATAACTGGGGCTGGACGACCTTCAGGACGGGGACGTAACCCCGACCAAGTGCGGAGAATAGTTGCTGTGGCTAATTCTGGGCAAAATGCGATCGCTTGTTTTCTAACAGATTCCAGCAGTTCTTGATTTGGCGGTATCTCATCGCCATTGCTGGGAAATTCTACTGTTGCACCCACCCAATAATCTCCACCGCCCACAGGAACAATATGCACATCGTTACCCGTTATCGCTGGCTGGAAGTCTGGATTACCTAACGGATGCCCTACGTGCATTTGCAATGCTTGCCCAAGTACGGGGCGGATATCAATTATCTGATTTAATTTTGCTGTCAGTGGTGTTGAACCTAGCCCTGCTGCGATTACAAACCAATCTGCGGCTATTTTTCCTTCTGTAGTTTCAAGTTGATTGCAAAATTGGGGAGAAGAATCAGGTGGCGAGGTTTGGGCATCTAAAACAGCCACACCAAATTTGAAAGTTACACCATTTTGCTGGGCAGCCTCAACTAAAGCTAATGTCAAAGCAGTTGGATCAAGTTGACGATCTTGGGGAGAATATACAGCACCAGTAATTTTTTCGCAATCAACTTGGGGACAGATATTTTTGAGTTTAGCCGTATCCCATATTTCTAAATGCCAGCCTTGAGAGTGGCGAACTTCTACAAGTTTTTCCCATGCTGCTAAATTCTCCTCTTCCAAACCAAGACTAAGAATTCCCTGGCGGTTAAAGGGGATTTTGCGACCTGTTAAAGCTTCTAATTCAGGAATCAAAGTTTCATAGCGTTGGATGCTTGTTTGTCGCATCTGCCAAGCTTTGCCCTTAATTTTTTGGCTGATTGCGCCCATCAAAACGCCAAGTGCAGCCCCCGTAGAGGCTTGTGCTGGTGCTTGCCGATCGCAAACCGTGATTTTCAGCCTTTTAACTAGACTGAGTTGGTATGCGATCGCAGCCCCAACCACACCACAACCGATAATAACTACATTCATGACTTGTGCTTTAAACGAGAACTTAAGGGACTTCCAAGAAATAAATTATTCCAATACAGGACTTACGCAAGAACCCTCTAAAACTTTTATTCCTTTGTGTCCTTTGCGGACTTTGCGGTTCGTTTTATCCTGATTATGCGTAAATCCTACAATAAACGAACCACAAAGCCACAGAGAACGCAGAGAGAAGAAATAGAGAGAGTTTTTGCGTCAGTTTTGGAACATTTTTTTATTTGGAAGTCCCTAAGAGTTAGAAGTGAGGAGCTAAAAATTCTTAACTGCAAACTCCTAACTGCAAACTCCTAACTGCAAACTCCTAACTCCTAACTCCTAACTCCTAACTCCTAACTCCTAACTCCTAACTCCTAACTCCTAACTCCTAACTCCTAACTCCTAACTCCTAACTCCTAACTCTTAACTTTTAACCCTCTTGTTTCTTAGGAAGTAGATCGAGGAATTTGTCAATATCTGCAAAAGCAGCCTCGGAGCTAGTCAAGGCAGGTTGAGCTTTGCTAGCACTAGTAGCTTTATCAAGTTTAACCAGGTCGTTAAACAAATCTCGCGTTATCTGACGGGCTGCGGGTTGGTCTTTGGGCAGAAGGTTGGGAGTGACATAAGTCAGGTTCAGCCTTGCTTCTGTTATGGGACCATGTATAAAATTACGCACATTGATCCAATCACCTTTTTGGATCAGAGTTTTCAACTCTTGTGAGCGATCGCGCACAGCCTGAATGTCAGGAACATAAGCCTGAATTCTTTCAAGTTGCGTTGCTGTATAAGTCGGAGGTGCTACCGCAACACCAGGTCCGCCACAACTAATTAGGAATGTGGCCAATAATACTAGGAAAAAGGAAAAAATCGAGCGTTGACGCGCCATATATTGAACTTGATTACTGTTTTTATGCCGATTAACAGTGTCATTTTAGATCGCTAGCGTAATTTATCGTTCTTATCAGCCAAGGATTTTACAGAAAATCTCGATATTTTTTCCAAACGGCAGAGTTTCATCTGCTTTTTAAGTATAATTACTTAAAAGGTGTTATCCAGTCCCAAGAAGAAGCGATTTTTGGTATCTGTCTAGTAACCAAAATTGTTAGGGAAGTATGATTTAGAGTTGCTAAATATCAAAGGTCTTGATAAGCTAAAACACCGATATTATAAGCCTTCTGGCGGTTTTTCTGTTTTCACATCTCGGAAGATGCCGACGCAAAATAGGAGTATTTTTTAGTGAACGCAGCTGAACAGGCAACGAACCTTGAACTCGCCAGCAACATTGCTACGGTGGTTAATTTGTTCAAATTCGAGTTTCCTGATGCCAAATCTGATCTCAAACCCTGGAAAAATGACCCGGAGACTAGGGAGTTAGTCGATCCAGACTCTATAGATATTGGCTTTCACTTTCCTGGTATCAGCAAATCTTGGCGAAGTCGTAGTATTTTAATTCAAATCCGATTTTATCAAGATCCCATCAATAATTCCCGCCGTGCGATCGGCGTGGAGGTAGCTGGATTTGATCATCGCGGTGAGGCGTGGCGACTTTCGACGGTAGAAAACTGGAGTATTGTCGGCGCATCTTCGCCTTCTGGTGAAATTCAGGATAAGCTCAAACAGATTTGCCGACAGATTTTAGAAGTTTTCAATAAACCAAGTCAATAGACCTCTTGCATTAAATCAAACAATTTGAACCCCACCGCGCCAAAGCTATGCTTTGGGGAGGGGTTGGGGGTCAATACTGCTCGGTTTTTGGATTTTTCGATAGTGTTTTAGACCTGTAGAGACGCGAAATTTCGCGTCTCTACACAAGGTTTTTAGTCTTATCCGAGCAGTATTGGGTTGGGGGTGGGGTGTTAGGCTTTGCGGTTGATTGTCTTCTTAGGTATTTTGCCCAAAGCATCGGGGAGGGGTTGCTTTTGTCTTCCGTTGGTTTCAGTAATTTAGGTAATCTGCATCAGCTGCATTACCCGCCTGGGATTCAAATCTCAGTCTAATAAGTAGGTAAGATAATTAATTACACAATATCATTGCGATCGCACCAAAGCCAATATTGCGATCGCAACGCCTAGAACTACTTCTCTACGATATGCTTTGTGATGGGTGCGATCGCAATAACTGTAAATATTTTTGTTTATCTATAGCAATCCTAAATGAGTTGTGAAAATCGAGAGACTCAGATCCCCGACTTCGTAAAAGTTGTCGGGAATCTTATTGTTCACGAATCATTTAGGACGGCTATATCTTTGTTATTTATCCCACATTCCGCACTTCAAAATGTATTATCTATCTTTTCAATAAAAATTCCTAATAATGTTCAAATTATTAAGTATTAATATTGAATACCATTGGCGATTTATGTTGTTGATTTAACCATTTTTTTCCACCTATGGGAAATCTACGCATATTACACGATGAAGTGCGGAAAGTCGGATTTATACTTAATTTTTGATTTCTATAGCTAAAATATAGCTGGTATCTAAAAAGTAGATACTTCTCATGGGTTATAGAGATAGCGAGCGTGGTTAATTGCACCATCTGTTACATCACATTCCACAGGATTTGAACCTAAATCCCAAATAGAATATGTTTCTTTGATGCTAGTAATAATAATTTTTCCCTTTTCTTGAATAATCTCAAACTCTTGGTTTTCTCCTAATAGTTCTTTAGGGATTAATCAGCCTTTTTCTGTTCCTGTTAATTTCATGTTTAATTACCTCGATTTATTTTGTAAGTTAATCAAATCAATTTGCTTTAAGGCGGGCAAGATGCCCACCCAACAAAATTAGATAAGGCTACCAGTTACCTACAGGTTGAGCATTATGAGAAAATATTGAGGGATCAATTGAAATGCCTAACCCCTCAGCTACACGACTACCATAGGAAACATCTGCCCTAAAAAAGTGGCAAAGTTGGCGCATTTGGATGTCTTGCGTTGCTTGAGAGAGACTACCGACAATATTTTTAGCAAGACGCTCTTGCTGTTCAGGAGTCATTAACCGATACAGATTACCTGCTTGTGTGTAATCGTCGTTTCCATCACGATGATTGTAACGATCAACGGTGACATCGCCCAGATGGGTAGGTGCTTCTGCATAAGCTGGGCTTTCTTTAGGCGTACCCTCAACACTATTCGGTTCATAGTTAGGAGTACTACCGCCGTTGTTCCCCGATGCCATAAAGCCATCTCGCTGATTATGCATCACTGGACATTTGGGCTGGTTGACGGGTAGTTGCTGATAGTTACCACCCAAGCGATACCGTTGAGCATCTGCGTAAGAAAAGATGCGAGCTTGAAGCATTTTGTCTGGAGAAAAACTAACGCCAGGAACCACGGCGCTAGGGCTAAAAGCAGCTTGCTCTACTTCGGCAAAATAATTCTCAGGGTTACGATTTAGCTCTAATATCCCGACTTCAATTAAAGGATACTCAGAGTGCTTCCAAACTTTGGTCAAATCAAAGGGGTTATCTGGATGTTTTGATGCTTGCTCCTCTGTCATCACCTGAATACACATCCGCCACTTGGGATAGTCTCCTTGAGCGATCGCTTCAAACAAATCATGAGTCGCATGATCTGGATCTTCGCCCTTAATTTTAGCTGATTCTTCCTCTGTCAAAGTTTGATGCCCTTGCAGAGTCTTAAAGTGAAATTTGCACCAAACGCGATGACCTTCAGCATTAATTAAACTGAAGGTGTGGCTACCAAAGCCGTCCATGTTTCGATAGGTTTTGGGTATTCCCCGATCTGAAAACAGGATCGTCACCTGATGAAGCGATTCTGGGCTGAGTGACCAAAAATCCCACCTTGCATTATGGTCTTTGCAATTGGTTTGGGGATTGCGCTTTTGGGTATGAATAAAATCAGGAAACTTCAAAGGGTCGCGGATGAAGAAAATAGGGGTATTGTTACCTACAAGATCCCAGTTACCCTCCTCAGTATAAAACTTGAGGGAAAAACCTCTAGGGTCGCGCTCGGCATCTGCTGAACCTTTTTCTCCTCCGACTGTAGAAAAGCGCAGAAGAAGTTCTGTTTTCTTGCCAATTTCAGAAAAAAGTTTGGCTTTACTGTAGCGGGTAATGTCATTAGTAATAGTCAAAGTGCCTGAGCAGCAGCACCTTTAGCGTGGACAACACGCTCAGGAATACGTTCTCTGTTGAAATGAGCCAGCTTTTCTAAGAGGTGAAAATCCTGGATTAATACAGGACCACGCGATCCAGCTGTAAGTGAGTTCTGGTTATCCGCAACAGGAATACCGTCAGCAGTTGTTAAATTTCGGGTTTCAGTCATGGTCAAGAAGTTCTCTGTTAAGTTACTGAAATTGAAAAAGTAAATTTTAGTCAGTAGATAAATGGTTGCCCACTGATAAAGCTAATTAATTCATAGTCATAACGAATTTACATATAAATCATACTCGATATGACTATGAATTACAAGAAGATTGTTTTGTATTTTGGAAATGTTTAAATATGCACATTCATGCATTAATGTCAACCTAAAGCTAGGGCAAAGTTCATTCGCGGCTAGACAAACTAAAGTCACCCTACATAGAGCAAAGGGCTTAAGCAACCGATTTAACCCACGGAGATGGGTAAAGTTTCGTGTAGACGCGGTTTCTCATACCATTTATTTGTGAAGCTGCGCCAAATTTCCTTTGCTTGTTCTTTCTTTCTTGGTGTCCTTTGCGGTTCGTTCCTCATATAGTTCGGCGCACCTTCATACAGAATTGGTATAACCGCCCTTTTTACTGATTTAAATGTTTGAGAATCAACGAACAAACATCTGTCGCCTGAATGCGATTTTCACCAACTAGGTGAGTTTGATGGGTGATAAATAGAGGCCCTTCATCAACAGAAGTGCTAATGTTACCGTGAGAACCGCGTACAAGGGAAGCATCAAGAGGAATCACATCCATTAAGTAGCGAAAACCGAGTTGTTTCTTAAGTAGCTTCAGAGCAATTTTTCCTTGAGGAAATTTTATTTGCGGATCTAGGAAAAGTTCTACAGGATCGTAACCAGGTTTGCGGTGGATATCTACAGTTCTAGCAAAATCAGGCGCTTTTGCATCATCGAGCCAATAATAATAGGTAAACCAAGCGTCAGGCGCGGCGATCGCTACCAACTCTCCCGATCTAGGATGAGCAATATGGTAGGCTTGCTTACCCTCTTCATCCAATACCTGTGCTACGCCTTCAGTCGCTTCTAAAAGCGATCGCACTTTCGGGATGTATGCTGGATCATTTACATACACATGAGCAATTTGATGATCGGCCACAGCAAAGGCAATGCTAGCACCAAAATCGAGCAGTTCTCGCCCCAATTCTTCCCGCACAGCAATTAAACCGTTTTCCCGTAGTACGCGGTTGATATCCACTGCTTTAGAGACTGGGGTAATGCCATACTCAGAAAGAATAATTACCTGAGTATTACGTGCTTGATAATATTTAATTAAATCGCCACAAACAGCATCAATTTCTCTCAAATCTGTTTGGATGTGTGTTTCATCGTGACCAAATCGTTGCAGACAGTAATCTAAATGTGGTAGATAAACTAGTGATAATGTAGGGCTGTAACGTTCCTCAATCCATTTTGCTGAATTGGCAATCCATTGACTAGAACTAATAGAAGTTTTTGGCCCCCAAAAATCGAACAGAGGGAAGTTACCTAAATCAGATTGAATTTGCGATCGCACATCACTAGGATGGGTATAAATATCAGGTAATTTTCTGCCATCTGCGGGATACATCGGGCGCGGCGTAATGGCATAATCGACCGAAGAATACATGTTGTACCACCAAAAAAGGTTGGCACAAGTGAAGTTTGGATCAATTGATTTAGCTATTTCCCAAACTTTGGGAGCCTGTACTAATTTATTAGATTGTCGCCAAAACTTCACTTCACATTCATCGCGGAAGTACCAACCATTAGCGACAATTCCATGTTCATCAGGCAATTTTCCTGTTAAATAAGTAGCCTGAACAGAACAGGTTACAGCAGGTAAAACTGTTGCTATCGGGACTACTTGCCCAATAGCCGCCCAAGAAGATAAAAACGGTGTGTTTTCTCCTAGTAAACTAGGGGTTAATCCCACGACATTTAGAACAACAGTTTTCTGCATAAATTAATCTCCTTTTAATTTGCCGCAAATTCTTTTAATACCCACTGATATTCCCGTTGAATAGAAGTTAGTAAATCTATCTTCATTTCTGCTGGTAATACATCCCAAGTGTAAGTCTCAATTTCTAAATTTGAGCAAGCATTGTTTGTTTGAAGTAGATGTAAAACAGTAGCAATATCATCTTGGGTAGACTGCAAAATTTGATAATCATGAATAAAAATTGGCACATGAAAATGGGTGCGCCATTCTTGGGCTAGAGATTGTTCTAAATGCGGTAATGCAGTTATTAAATCAGGATAGTGATGGAGTGTACCATCACTGCGACGTTCTATTACTTGGTGAAGATAAGTAGATTCAGCAAAAGGACGTAAGCGTTCAACTATCAAGCTACGTTTTTCAACATCAGCAGGGATTTTTACTTTAATTGCGGCGCTGATTTGGACTTTGCCAATCTTAATTCCTGCGGATTCTAAACGCCCAAATACAGATTGCGGTTCCTCATATTCAACAGAAAAATGGCAGGTATCATAGCAAACTCGAACGTGTTCTAGCAATTTATTTTCTGCTAAAGTATGTTCAATATTTAATTTTTCTGATAAGTAATTACCGCCAATTGGCAATAACCAATTTTGATAAAAATCAATTACTTCTGAAGTATTTTCAATTAAACCATCAGGCTCAGGTTCTAAATCGATATGCAATATCTTTCCTGTTTCTTCGCAGATCCGAATCATTTCTCCAACTACTGACGCTATGTTTAAACAACTTTTTTTCAGAACTGTCTCGAAACTTGCTTGGCCTTTTTGCCACCAAGGTTTATAAGATAATGGCAGTGTAGAAATTCCGCCATCAAGTCCTTCTGGTAATAGAGTAGCTAAAATTTGTGCCAAATTTAATGTATAATCTACTCGTTCTTGTGTAGACCAATCTGGTGCATAAACTTGGTCTTTCACTACCTGTCGATGGAATCCGCCATAAGGAAATCCATTTAAGGTAAAAACGTATAAATCTTTTTGACTAAGCCACGCTTGGAATTGAGCCAAGTTATTATTTTGTAAGAGTTCTTTAGCAGCTGCATCTGCTAACCTCAAACCAATACCAAAAGGTGCTGTCGGTGATAAACGTGACTTCAGATTGAGAACATATTTTTCTAAATTGGCGAAAACCTCTAGCCAACTTTCGCCAGGATGAATATTGCTGCAATAAGTTAAATGAAAGTTGCTGTCTTTTGTAATTTTCATTTTCTAGATTTATCCCTTGTATATGCAATCTATTTTCTTTGGCTTATACTATTTCACAAAATATCTGTCATATAAAATCCCTTTGTATAGAAATTATTGCTCTTTCCTCTCTTCTGCGTCTGGAGCGGGTTTTTAATGATTAAAATGCTACCCGTGATGTCATATATTCATTGGTATGGGCGCACATCTATGCGCCCATACAGCCAATTCATGTATTACTGGCTGTATCCATTCAAATTTAAGTAACAGCAAATACTTTTGCTAACTTCATCGAAAATGGTAGCAAAATTAGAACGAATAAACCGTAATACAAACCAGCAAACCCAGATGCAACAGTCGCATCTAAAACTATTAGAGATAACACGCCTATTTTCACAGCATTTCGGATGTTTTCGGCTACTGGTTCTTGCGTAGCTTTGATAAAATTAGGCAAAACTCTGATAGCTAATAAAACAGCAAATGGTAATGCTGCGATCGCTGTATAGTTTCCTAATAATCCTAAAGCTAAAACTGCCGTCAAAACTATTGCAATCAGCAGTAATGCGAGGACTCCTGTAATCTTCTTACCTCCGTGAACTTCACCCTGACTAATTGCGGTGATAGCAGCAATGTAAAAAATAGGAATCAGCGCTAAATACCAACGTTCTCCTACTATTGCTGGAACAGCACTTACACCTAATAATAAGTTACTGCCACGACACAAACCCATATTTAAAGGGCCAAAAAAAGGATGATGTTTGGCAAGGGAGTTATATAAAAGGCATGAAACAGTAATAAATATAGCGATCGCACCACTCAACAACGATACTTGAAAAGCAGCGATAATCCCGATCGCAAACAATATACTCCCTAATAAAGTAGCATTTTCACGAGATACGCGACCACTGGGAATTGCTCTATTTGGTCGCTCTTTTGCATCTAATTCAGCATCAAAAACATCGTTAAAAACTATACCGCCGCCGTATAAACCAGTTGTAGCTAACAACAAGCAAGCTAATGGAATTAGTATAGTAAAACTTGCTTCTCCATTGATTAATTGAGCAAAAATAATCCCAGAGCCGGAAGCAGCAAAACCAACAAGAATATCCGCCCAAGCAGTAACAATATTAGCAGGACGCATCAATTCTAGATAACCCCGCCAGCTTTGAAAATTTAAGCTTGCAATATTCACTTATCTGCCTCCGTTCCTAATAATTTCTCAAAATAAATTGCATATTACAGATGAATCAGATATTTATGCAATCCCTCTTCCCCACTCCCCACGGGAACATTCCAAATGTGCCATTCCCTTGATAGCCCTCATCCCCTAACCCCGAATCCCGTCATCTGGGATTCGGGGAACTAGAATTATGCCTCCCCTCTCCCATATTTGGGAGAGGGGCTGGGGGTGAGGAAAAAGATTTAAGCCAAAATTGGGATATTCCCCACTCCCCACTCCCCATTTTTTACTCAATCAACACATAATCTGAAACTGATTTGATTCCTGGCTCTTGTCCCCGCAACACAGAATTACCACTGAACAACTGACGCTGATCAACAGATTGCAGATTGAGCCAGTCTGATGCTTTCATCTGTCCAGTTTGACTGTAAGCAGCTAAAGCGTTTTCATAACAAACTGCTCGCACATGTTCTTCAGGAATGCCCCTATCTAACATCAACTGAGCCGTTTTTGGGACTGCCAAAGGATCGCTAATACCCCAATCAGCACTACTATCTACAATGATGCGATCGCGTCCATACTTACGGACAACTTCTACCATCCTGGCGTTACCCATCTTCGTCTGTGGGTAAATCGTAAAAGCTGCCCAAAAGCCCCGTCCTAATACTTCCTCAACCGTTTCCTCGTTGTTGTGGTCAATAATTACTTGTGAGGGATCTAAGCCATATTCAATACAGCGATCCATACTCCGACTAGCACCCGCCTTTTTATTGCGATGAGGCGTATGAATTAGCACCAACATATCGAGTTCTTTGGCTAATGCTAACTGTTGACAAAAGTACTTATCTTCTGCTTCTGTCATATCGTCGTAGCCAATTTCGCCAATGGCAACAACACCTTCTTTACAGGCATAAAGTGGTAGCAGTTCTATAACTTCTGCTGCTAGTGCTTCATTGTTAGCTTCTTTCGGATTGAGTCCAATTGTGCAGTAATGTTGGATGCCAAATTGACTAGCACGAAACCGTTCCCAGCCCACGAGACTACTGAAATAGTCTTTAAATGTGCCAGCATTCGTTCGCGGTTGTCCTAACCAAAAGGCTGGTTCAATAACGGCAACAATACCATATTCCCGCATTACTAAATAATCGTATGTAGTACGGGAACACATGTGAATGTGAGGGTCGATAAACATCATGGTTTTAATGATTGGGAATTGGGAATTGGGAATTGGGAATTGGGCAAACACTTTTTGTCCCCTTATCCCCCACTCACACACTCTTTTTTATTTGTTAGGACTTACGCTTTCAAGGCACTGAAAGCCTTGATTTATCGTAGGGGCAATTCATGAATTGCCCCTACATTTCGTACTTGATGCGTAAGTCCTATTTGTAAACAAAGAGGCGATCGCGGCTAAAACTGCTCCAAGTCAGATTACCTTTTTGAATGGATGACTGTAAATCTGGGTAACGGGAAAGTAATTCTTGTGCTTGGGGTAAAGGAGACTCACCACAAGCTAACGCTGCTGCTTCTTGCTCGTGTATATCCCCATTAGCTAGTACTTTTTCCAAATCTGTGATGATTGCGCTATCCGCAAACCGCCCTACCGCTCGCCAAAGTTCTGGGGTAACTGAGCGTTTAGCTGCCCAACGTTCATGGGCATAGTCTGCCAACATCCTCGCCAATTCTGGGTTAGCACGCCGATCGAGTCCCCAAATTAGATGCAACGGACTGCCGACAAATACAGCCTTCAGCACCATCTGATTCCAAGCAGCATTATCTAAATAATTTGCTGGATAAGGGTTTCGTAGTGCGATCGCTTGGAATACATTACTCATATTGCTGCGAATTCCCTCAGCAGCACGATGGCGATGTAACTCTGGATGTGGTAACAACGGCAAACTTTGATAAAGGACAACTAACTCCCCCATATCGGCAGTGGAGAACAATTTATCAAGCGTTGGCGCAGCCTCTCCAGAGGAGACTCGCACATAGCCCTCAACATCATTATCGGGCAAAGCTAGAACCAAGAGTGTGCGACCTGCTTGATCTACACTCCAATTACCAGGATACCAACCGGGAATCACATCCTGTGCTGCTTCCAATTCCTGGAATGTTAGCTGCAAATCCTGTTTACCTAGATAACGCGGCACAGCACTAAAAGCTGTAAAAAACACTCTCTCAGCAGCCCCGCTAGCAATCTGTACTTGCTTCTGTTCCAGCCAAGCAAAAGCTTTCTCTGAAACAGATTTTAACAGCCAGTGATGCAGTAACTTGTTTACTTTACTCATGATGAATTTCAGGAGAAGTTGCCCAACTTTTTTATGACAACTAAGTATAAAATCTAGCACTAAACTTGATACTTTGGAATTCAAGCAGCTAGAAAATATACTACTGAGATCGTAACTTCATTGAATCTATAATAATCTCCCGACTTTCAATAAGATACTGTAAAGATATCATTTAAATTAGATAAATCAGATAATTCTCTTACGGAATAAAATTAAAATTTAATGTAATAATGATATTTATAGGCAATCATAAATATAAAGTCTAGGCATCGATAAAATGGTAAAATCATATTATTTTTAACTTCTAAATTATCGATAATTAGTTCATAATTAGGATGGGTTTATTAGATAACTTTTTATAGTTATTTATTTTGTTTTTAGCTTTTAAATTCGGTTTTTTTCTTTAATATTTAATTGCGATCTTACATATATTTACAGTTACTTAATAAGTAATACCCAATGGTTATCCAACAAAAAACCGCTCTTAATTTGCAACCAATTAACCAATTTATTCGCGTGACCTTTAACTATGATGTTCACTTTACTAGAGGTCTGTTTGAGTTAGAGAATCCTTTACTCGCACAAGCGATCGCCGCAGATGGAGAGACAGCCCCAAAACAAGTGCTAGCAGTGGTAGATGCAGGATTTTTACAGTATCAAGATGGGTTGCTAAAAAAATTATCAGCCTATGCTCAATATTATGGAGATATACTAACACTGACTGGTGAGCCGATAGTAGTTCCAGGTGGAGAAACAGTCAAAAATGATTCTAGATTTATAGAGCAAATTCATCAGCAGATAAATGTATCTGGATTGTGCCGTCACTCCTACGTCTTAGCAATTGGAGGTGGAGCCGTGCTAGACATGGCAGGATACGCAGCAACAACGGCTCACCGAGGAATTCGGCTGCTACGAGTCCCGACAACAGTATTAGGGCAGAACGATTCGGGTGTAGGGGTAAAGAACGGAATCAATGCCTTCGGCAAAAAAAACTTTTTGGGTACATTCATGCCACCTTATGCTGTCTTGAATGACTTTGATTTTCTTACTAGCCTTAACGATCGAGATTGGCGATCGGGTATTGCAGAAGCGGTGAAAGTAGCGCTGATTAAAGATGCAGATTTCTTTGATTTCATTATGACTAATGCCGATAAATTGGCTAATCGAGACATGGACATAATGGAAAGGCTGATTTATCGCTGTTCCCAGTTGCACTTAGAGCATATTGCAGGTAGCGGCGATCCCTTTGAAATGGGTTCATCGCGTCCTTTGGACTTTGGACACTGGGCTGCTCACAAACTAGAGCATTTAACTAATTACAGCCTACGTCATGGTGAATCTGTAGCGATCGGTATTGCTTTAGATAGCACCTATTCATATTTAACAGGGCAACTCTTACAATCTGAGTGGCAAAGGGTTCTAACTACACTCAAGAAATTAGGCTTTACCTTGTATGTATCAGCATTAACAGAACAATTAGATCAGCTAGACCATCCAGATTGTCTATTTAGGGGGCTTACCGAGTTCCGTGAACACTTAGGAGGGAAACTGACAATCACTCTTCTACAAGGAATCGGGCAAGGAATAGAAGTTCATCAGGTGGATTTGTCTTTGTATAAAGATGCTATTTTGATGCTGCAAGATTGGGAATTTTTAGATTAAGGTCATTAATCCGAATGCCATGCTGACCTTTCCGAGCGCCTTTTAGTCCGCTTGCGGAAAAAGATTGGTCTGCAATTCAGGAGACTCTTTACTTATTAGCTATCCCTGGAATGCGAGAATCTATAAAAGAAGGACTAGCAACCCCGATTCAAGAATGTGATGCAGAGTTGGATTGGCTCCTCAGCCAACGTCTGAGGAGCCACTTCCAAAGCCCGAAGGTGCAAGTTGGAGCTTGATTTAGACAAAACAAGCACAAAAAGACGCGAATAAATTAGCTTTTAGTAACTTAAAGGAAAAGGCCGAGGAATTACTTGCAGTCCTTGAAGACAATCGTTTTCAAAATCCTCCACCTTATGAAAAGCTGGTTGGTGACTTATCAGGTGCTTATTCTCGTAGGATAAATATACAGCATCGGTTGGTATATGAGGTCATCGAATCCGAGCAAGTAGTTAAAATAATTCGCATGTGAACGCATTACGATTCAGAGGGAACTCTTAACGGGCAACTCTTAACAAAAAAAACTCATGTTTAAAAACATGAGATTGAAATAATGACACTGTTTTTTTTGACTGAGCTTTCAACTCTGAAACTTTAGTTTCTTATCTGTTCCCTGCTCCCTGTTCCCTTTTTTTGTAAGTTATCTCCCCAACCCCCCTTGGTGTTCACAATGAAAACCTCGATTCTCCCAAGCTTGCATATTTACTTCGGTAAGCCTTGTTACATTTGAGCATTGCGGTTGAATAATTTGACTTAAAATCGCCCAAAATAAGCTGCGTGTTACATCTAATCCAGTTTTTGACCAAGATTCATTATTACCAGGAACACCCAACTCCTCAACAATCTCTGTCTCTACCCAAATACCATGAGCGCCTAAGAGAATCTGTGCCATCCATTTGGCTCTGGGTAAATGGCTTGGCGAGGTAATCAACATGACTTTATGCACTCCCCAACGTCGCAAAATTGGAATACCATAATAAAAATTTTCAAAGGTAGAATTCGCGCAGTTTTCTAACCAAACGTTTTGTAACCTTGCTAATTCCGCCTGAAAAATTAACCATATACAGGGGTCTGGGGAACCATGAGAAATTAAAATTGGGGTTTGCGGGTATTGTTTTGCTTGCCCTGCAACATAAGTTTCTCGACGAATACTGCCACCAAGCACAAAGAAGGCATCTACTGGCTGCGAAGAAGCAAAAACTAAGGTTATAGTGGTAAAAATCAGCCAAGCGCCCAAAACAAAGTACAATCCACTAGTTAGTTTTCGTAACGATTGCCACAGATTAGTAAAAAATTTTTTAATAGAAATTAACGATTTGATGGTAAATTTACGTTTCATGACTTAGGTAAGAAAAGCTGATTTAAGGGCTGTCTAACAGTACTGCAATTCAGTGATCAAAGTGCTATCTTATAAAAGTAATGAATAAGTACAAAAATGACACTGATTAAAGTGTCACATGATCAGTATAGCCTTCCCAAGAAGACTAACAAACTGAGAAATGGTTGTTAATAATGCAGTATTTTCGGCATCATTCAACGAGAAAAATGATGAAGGGAGCAGAGCTTAGTTTGGGGTATAAAAACTTAAAAGTTTCTTGAAAGGCTGATTGCTAAACTGTCAATAACACAATTGTTCCAGCTAATATACATGAACCAATCTGCGAAAAGTTACTCACCGCTCCAAGTAGCCTTGATTGGTGGAGCGATCGCCACTACTGCTACTATATCCGTGTTCGGCCCCGCTTGGACTCGTGGTGTCCGGGCCGCTCTAGCCCTACAAGACAGCCCGAAAGTGATAGTTGACCAAGTATGGCAACTGGTGAATCATGAATATGTTGATGGCAAATTTAATCAACAAGATTGGCAAGCAACCAGGCAAAGCCTGTTGAGCAAAGACTATTCTTCTCGGGAAGAAGCATACACTGCCATCCGCGAAGCTTTACAAAAGTTGGGAGATCCTTACACTCGATTCATGGACCCCAAACAGTTTGAAGCCCTGACTAGCCAAACATCTGGGGAAGTCTCTGGTATTGGTATTCGCATGGAAGTGAACGAAAAAACTCAGCGCCTCACTGTTGTCGAAGCCATAGAAAATTCTCCAGCGCTGAAAGCCGGGATCAAAGCAGGCGATGAAATTTTGGCAATAGATGGCAAACCCACTCTCAAAATGAAAGTGGATGATGCTTCTAAGCTAATTCGTGGCAAAGCGGGTACTCCCATCAAGCTAAAGCTGGGACGGGCGGGGCTAAGTGCCTTTGATTTGAAGCTGACAAGGGCAAGTATTGAAGTGCCAACGGTACGTTATACCCTTAGACAAGAAGGGAATCGCCGCGTTGGCTACATCCGTTTGCGCGAATTTAGCGCTCACGCCGCAGACCAAATGCAACGAGCCATCCGCGATTTGAACACTAAGAAAGTTGATTCTTATGTCTTGGATTTGCGGGGAAATCCTGGCGGGTTGTTACAGGCGAGCATTGAAATTGCCCGGATGTGGTATAATGACGGCGGAATTGTC
This sequence comes from Nostoc sp., assembly GCF_036917635.1. GTDB lineage: Bacteria > Cyanobacteriota > Cyanobacteriia > Cyanobacteriales > Nostocaceae > Nostoc. The sequence goes on along the minus strand of NZ_JBALCW010000110.1, from coordinate 180,584 downwards.
AAGACAGTAGACCGTGTGGGCGGCACTGAAGAAACTAAAGCCAATCGCACTGCTCTAACAAATCGTCCCTTGGCGGTGTTAGTGGATGGTAATTCAGCGAGTGCTAGCGAAATCCTCACAGGCGCACTCAAGGATAATAAGCGGGCGGTAGTCGTAGGCGGTCAAACTTTTGGTAAAGCCTTAGTGCAGTCAGTTCATGAACTTGCAGATGGTTCAGGCTTGGCAGTTACCATTGCCCATTACTACACACCGGCAGGAACGGATATTAACCATAAAGGGATTGCCCCAGATATCAAGCTAGACTTGACAGAGGCACAAGAGCGGCAGTTGGCTTCTAATCCAGATTTAATCGGAACTAAGAGCGATCCGCAATATGCCCGGGCGATCGCAATTTTATCAAATCACAACTTTGCCCAACCCCCAGCAAATCAGCCCACTCGACCCATGAGCCGCGCCGATAACCTAAAATTTTAGATTTACGCAAACAATCAAGAACCCCACCCCCAACCCCCTCCCCGCAAGCAGGGAGGGGGCTATGATGTACCTCCTTTGATTAGGAAAAGTAGGAAAAGCTATATTACCCTTCTAGGATTTTGGATTGGGAATACTAGCTAGTAATCCAATCTCTAAAATCTCAGATTTATGAATCATCAGCCAGTTGATGCAACCACCGTCACCAGTTTTTTACCAATGGTGTCGGTGGTTGTTCCTATTTATAACGGTGAGGCGGATTTACCAGAGTTAATTAATTGTTTGTCGTCGCAAACTTACCCGAAAGACCGGGTAGAGTACTTGTTGGTGGACAATAATAGTAGCGATCGCACTCTCACCATCCTCAAAACATCTGGCGAAAATTGCCCCATCACAATCCGCTCGTTGAGCGAAAACCAAATTCAAAGCTCTTACGCTGCTCGTAATACTGGGATTCGCGCCGCTACGGGTGAAATTATCGTTTTTACCGATGCTGATTGTCGCCCACAACCACAATGGTTAAAAGCATTAATTCAGCCTTTTATCAACAAACAAGTGGTAATTGTCGCTGGTGAAATTTTGGCACTACCAGGTACAACTCTGCTAGAACAGCACGCAGAGCGTCAAGAAACTTTGTCGCAAAAGCATACCCTTAACCATTCCTTTCGTCCCTATGGTCAAACCGCTAATTTAGCGATTCGACGCATTGCCTTAGAAAAAGCGGGTTTATTTCGTCCCTATCTTACCACTGGTGGCGACGCCGATATTTGCTGGCGGATTTTAGCCCAAAACATCGGGCGTTTGGAATTTGCCCCAAATGCGATAGTTAAGCACCGCCACCGCGCCACACTTCAAGAACTGCGAAGTCAATGGCGGCGCTATGGACGCTCAAATCGCTATCTACACGAACTACACGGTGTAGATTTGATGCGAGATATTACACTCAAAGAATGCGGCTATCGTTTGGCACGTTGGTTAGTCAAGGAAATACCAAGGGATATGAAAAAGGCGTTGGCGCAGCCTAGAGCAGGCATCGCAGGTAAAGCCACTCTTGTAGATTTATTAAATACTCCCATTGGTTTGTTCACTGCTAGGGCGCGTGCTGCTGGGCAACGAGACGCCAAGTTGCCAGAAAATGCCAAGATAATTGATCGACTGTAACAATAATATTAGTCCGCCAGAAACCGTACTAAAGCGTTGGTCGTTTACTTTCGAGGATTTCTGTTGCTTTCTGGGCAGAAAGTGGTCGGTAGAATAAATAGCCTTGTACATCATCACAATTAATAGATTTCAAGAACTCCAGTTCCTCTTCTTTTTCTACCCCTTCGGCTATCAACCTCAATCCCAAGCTGTGTCCCAAGGTAACTATCGCCTTGATAATATGAGCTACTTTAACATCTTGCGTTAAATATTGAATAAAAGATTTATCTATTTTCAGATTGTGCAGTGGCAAAAGCTGTAAACGCGAGAGCGAGGAATGACCCGTACCAAAATCATCAATGGAGAGATAAACACCCATCTGCTGTAGATCCTTTAACACCGTTCTGGCAAAATCTAAATCCTCAATAGCTGTGGTTTCCATAATTTCTAATTCTAAAAAGTGCGGCTCCAGACCCGTTTCTTCTAAAACTGTAGCTATAGTCTCCAGCAATTTGGGTTGGCGGAACTGCTTAAGAGAAAGATTAACAGCGATCGTTATAGGTGGTAATCCTGCATCTTGCCAGATTTTATTTTGAATACAGGCTGTCCGCAGCACCCATTCGCCGATGGGGACAATTAAGCCACTTTCTTCGACTAGGGGAATGAAAACACTGGGTGCGACCAATCCCATCTCTGGGTGCTGCCAACGCAATAGAGCCTCCATACTATTAATTTCTTCTGTAGCAATATTTACGCGAGGTTGATAGTACAGCGTAAATTCATTGCGTTCTAGGGCATAGCGCAAGCTCTTTTCTAAAGTCAGGAGTTCAGGATTTTTAGCACTCAGGGAAACACTGTAGAATTGGTAGTTATTCCGCCCTTTGTCCTTGGCGTAGTACAAAGCTGCATCTGCGTGCTGGATTAATGTTTCAGCGTCAGGACTGTTGTTATCAAGCAAGGCAATACCAAGGCTGGCAGTCACATAAAGTTCATGCCCTTGGAGATGGAAAGCCTCCTCCAATGCTTGTAATATTCTATATGCCACCAGTGTTACCTCTTCAATATCATTGACTCGCGGGAGTAAGATAGTGAATTCATCACCTCCCCAACGGGCTATAGTGTCTCCGCCTCTGAGTGAGTCTTGTAATCTTTGAGCGACGTTTTGTAACAATTGGTCTCCCAGAGTGTGTCCCAAAGTGTCATTAATCACCTTGAAGCGATCCAGGTCGAGAAAGATCACAGCTAAACTTTCACGATTGCGAGTGGCGTTGGGGAGAGTTTTATTAAGCAGTTCATTAAATAGGAAGCGATTAGGCAACCCTGTCAGCATGTCATGTAGGGCTTGATAGCGAATCTTTTCTTCTACTTGCTGACGCTGCCGTGCACCAATGATACTGGCGGCCATCGTCAAAAGGGTAGATTCTTCGTGCTTTGACCAATGACGCTCAAAGGTGCAGTCTGCCAAGCCAAGGTAACCCCAGAACTCTTTTTCCAAGCAAAGAGGTACCAGGAGAAGAGATTGAATGCCATCTCTAATCAGGAATTCTTGTTCGGTGGCAGGAAATTCTTGGGTAAGTCCACTAATCGACTTGCCGCTAGAGAGAACAGCATACCAACGAGCTAATCCACAACTTTGATAAGGCTGATTCTGCCAATATTGATAAGTAGATTCAATAGAAGGATGTGTCCATTCAAACCGTAGGCTAACTACTATTTCTCCTGTAGCAGGATGGGGATGGTTCTGAAAGAGATAGGCACGATCTGCTTTGGCAGCTTCACCCAATACAGCTAGAGCTAGATCAATACCAGTTTCATAATTCATTTCCCCTAGCAAATAATTGGTAGCTTCTGCGACTGCCTGTAGCAAGCGATCGCGCTGACGTAGTTCGGCTGTGGCTTGTTTTTGCTCTGTAATATCCCTAATAATAAATGTTCTAATTAAATCACTTTCAGGAAGGTAGAGAACGGATTGTTCAAAAACTTCTGTACCTACTTCAACCTCCCGCACAAAAGAATTTTTTTCTAGATTCTTAACTGTACTCAGGAGTCCTGTTAAAATCGGGTGTTTTGTTCCAATTTCCCTAAGTTTGGGAAACTTCAAAGCTGCGGCTGGATTGAGATAAGTAACTGTTCCCTCGAAATCCATCTCAATGATTGGATTGGGGATGAGTTCAGGGAAGGATGCTAGGCGAGCGAGGGCAGACTCACTAGCTAATTCAACGCTGGGATCGATCGCTAAGGTTTGAAAAGGATTGGCAGGACTGCCTTGCTCTGAGAGGAAAGCAGATAAGTCTTCAACATCAAAAGATTCAGAAAATGCTTTTTCTGAAATGTTAGAAATAGCATAATATTTAGCTTGAGCTTGATTACTGCCAAAGGCAATGACATCTCCATTTCTGAGATTATGGGAAAAGCTTTTAGTGCCATTGACAAATAAGCCATTAGTACTCCCTTTCCCCTTATAGTTGCCATCAATAATCTGAAAGCCGTATTGATCAGTCTCTGGAACAGTTACTCGCAATAAAATTGCATGTTGCATTGATACTGACCGGGAAGATAAAATAATAGTGTTTGCGGGATGCCGCCCCAGAGAATAAGTAGTCTCTTGCAAGTGGACAGTTCGCTGGCCTTGCAGGTCTTGGATGACCAACAGATGGCGTATTTTTTCCCGCTCGTTTCCTAGCATGGCTGTTCCTCAAATTCTCATATTTTTATGTCTTAGTCTGAAAAACCCTATTCCCAAAAGTTTTAATCCCTTTGGGTTAAGGCTTTATCCTCGCTAACCTTTCTTAAAAAGCAGGGAATTAAGTCTCCCTTTTTAATGGGAGCGGGCGCGGCGAAGCAGTGTGGTTTTGGCGGTTTTCCCCATGAACAACTGCTCAACCGGAAAGGTCTTTTTGGTTTCCACAAAGGAGCACCTGGCGTGGGTAGGGGGGATCTTCCGGGGCAAAATATCACTAACACCAAGGTATTGCGATAACTTCAGATTTTCAGGCTACATTTATGGGGAAATTTGCTCAATCAAAGTTGTTACCGTCTGTGATTCCAAAATTGGTATGAGAGTTCAAACCAGCCCTTCTTTTCATAATTGACCTTTTGGAATGAGATGCCTAATTGTTCAATTAGTTTTGCGGTAGAAGTTATAGCTGTTTTCTCTACTCATACATAAGTTATAAACTTTCCCCCTTTGTCCATATCATCTAACCTTGTCTTTCTTAGGATACCCAAAATAAAATCAAACACTGAATAGAAGACATGGTATATTTGCGGTTTTTCATTCTGAGCGGTGGGGAGACTCTGAATTAAATAATTCGTAATACTTCGACTCCTTTCGGCTACGCTCAGGACAGGCTCAGGACAAGGCTATGGTAGAGAAGGGAAGGAGAATGAACCCCTATTTAAAAAGGATTATAGAATAAACTAAAATACAGTCCGTTTTCTTGCAATGTTCTATCATTCGAGTTAATAGATACTAAAGGAATGCCCCAGTCAAGACGAACGGTGAAGCGATCGCCTTGTGACCAACGCAACCCCAGACCAACAGCAGCTAAAGTATTAGGATCGGGGTTCTCTCTACCAGAACTGTTCCAGCCAACACCAAAATCCACAAACGGGATAACCTGTAACCTGCTATCTATCTGGGGTAAGCGCAGAATCGGTACTTGAACTTCGGCAGAAACAAAAGTGCCATTATCTGTCAGCAAATAATCTTGACGGTAACCCCGAACGCTATCCTGTCCACCTAAGCCAATTTGCTCTATAGGTAAGAGTGTTCTGGATGCTAGTTGCGTATTTAAACGAAGTAAAAGTAAAGTTTCAGGAGCTAAAAGGCGTGCCAACTGCGCTTGTCCTTGCCAAGCAAAAAAACGGCTATCGGGAGGATTTTGATTAATCGTGGGATTCAACACATCTATACCCAAACTAAATTGAGAGCGTAGGGCGATGACTTCACGACTGTTACGGCTCGTCCATTCTTGAAAAAATCGCAAGGCAGATACCTTGGTGCGTCCTTGTTCATCAGCACCAGGCGAAAGTACAGAGGGGGGAGTTGGTGGGTTCTGTCTCTGTAGTATCCAGGAGATATCACTTTCGCGTCGGGAAGCTGTTAACCCAAGAGCGAATTCTTGTGTGGGAGTTTGGACTATAGGCTGACGGAATGTCAATTCGTAGTAGCGAGAAGCCGATTCGATATCTAAAAATTTGAAAGCAGGTTCAATGACATTACTCGACGTAGTGCCATAGTTCAAGCTAAGTGTCCCGTTGCGGGGATTGAGAGGCAATGTATAACTAGCGTCAAAGGAGTTGCTACCATCAGTATTGGTGTATCCTAAACTTAGACCATCTCCAAATCCGAGTAAGTTGGCTTCATTCAATCGTAATCCCCGGCGGAAAGTGCCAACACTAGGCGATCGCCCATTATCAAGAATTATTGGGCTACTAAAGGTTTTTGCCTCGCTGATATTCACTTGCAACAAACTTGTACCAGTGTGCGATCCTGCGGTGAGTTCAGCAGAAACGTTTTTAATCAAAGGATTAAGTTGCAAAACTTGCAGTGCCTCTAGTATACGTTGCCGATTCAGAGGCGCTGATGTCGCTATTGCTAGTCGGCTGCGGACATAATTCGGATTCAACCGCCGAGTTCCAGTTACCTGGATATCTTCTAATTTACCTTCGACCACCTGAATTTTTATAACACCGGATTGCATTGTTTGGGGCGGGATATAAGCACCAGAAGTAATGTAACCATTTTGGATGTATAAATCAGTAATTTTAGAACGTGCTTGATACACTTGAGTCAGTGATATCGGTCGTTTGGTAAATTCAGCAGTGGCGAGAGCCAACTCTTCGGGACTGAATACTGTACTACCAACAACTTCAAACCGTTGAACAACAATAGTTTGAGGAAAGTTGCCAGGGGGTGGTTGATCAGGTGTGGGAGTTGGGATAGAGGGTGGAAATAGTTCTGCTGGTGGGGGGAGTGGTTGTGGCAGTTCAGGTGAGGGAACTGGCGAAGGTAAGGGTGGTTGGACATCCTGTGGTGGTGGGAGTTGTCGTTGTGACAGGATGAAATTACTAGTTGGTAATTGTCTATTATCAACAGCCTGAGCTTTCAGTGGACTAGAAGTTATGCTGCCAAGTAATAGAAGTATACTCAGTGGTAAGCAGCACACTATAAGATTTTGAGGATATTTATCAATCATCGTACTGGGCTATTTTTTGTTAGAACCTATGGGATTATTCGGGGATTGTTTCAGATGTGAATCTTACTTCATCTTTTGTCACTAAAGTTGATATCTTGGGCAAATCTCAATTTAAAAGTTAAATCAACTGGTTATTGCAGACTTAAAAGCATTGATGGTGTTCGATCTGCATAAGTAAGCAGATATATAGAGACGTTACATTGCAACGTCTCTACAAGGGTTTCAGGTAACGCATAATTAATTTGTGGAGATGTCTATTAGAATTATCTGTTGCTGCGGGAGTACAGCATAAATCTACCTACTATCTCAACTAACAAGACTTAGGGCAAAATCCCTTTGTTAAAAGTAGGTAAACTTGCGTTTTGTTATGGTTTAGGGTTACTGCATATCCCTTTGCTGAAACATTCCCATCAATTTACGTTTTCGAGCGTGGGTTTGCATCAAGTTTTGGCGATAACTTAACCAGTCAGCTTTATTTCCCGATTCCAAGTAGGCGTTACGTACCTTTTTCAACCATTCAACTGCGTAGTAATAGTATTCGGCTTTACCTGCATCCATAATCTTTTCGGCACGGCGACGAGCATTAGCAATCACCCAACTAGGATTGTAAGGGATAGCAGCATCCATGACTCGGTGAATCAATTCTGAATTATCAGAACTGAGTTCACTAGCGATCGCAATTGCATCATCAATTAGCCCCTCATGCAAGAATATATCCACCTTGGCTGATTCTGTTCCCCCACCACTCTCACTACGAATAATTCTCAGCAAGTCTGTTTTCACACTTTGCCAATTTTCCCCAGCCAATTCTGCCATCTTTTGGTAGTCAACAAAAGAGGGTTTCACTTGAAAAGCCGCCTTGATTGCTAATAAAGCAGCTTCACTATTACCCAACTCAATAGCCAAATCACTTGTCCAAATTCCCAATTCGTACTGACAATTACCCGGTAAATTTAATCCACTCTGGGCTATATCTAATGCTTGCTGTAATGCCCCTTGAGAGCTTAGTGTTTTCGCTAGGGCAAAAGCCTCTTCCATTGAGTTCATCTGGGTTTGAGCAGCATCAATTGCTTCTTCTACCCTGCCTAAACGCCCTAGCATTGTCAGATAATGCTGGGTTTGGCCTTCCGCTTCTGCTAAATATAAGTATTCTTGGTAACGTTCTTGACGTTCGAGGATTTTTAGCCGAATTAGTGCCAAATCATCCGCATAATCTGGCACGTCTTCTTCCCAAGCTCCCCTTTCGGTAATATTACCTTGGAGAACTTGTACCAGTGGGGGATAATCCCAACCTTGGCGTAAAGCCTCCATAATCATGCCAAAATCAACATTCCACTCATCTTGCCAAGCTTCTAAATTTATTTGAATATCAACTTTTTCTTCTGGGGTGAGTTCTGCACTGAGAATTGCTTCACACCAAGCATTATTTAATTCTTCGATAAGTTGATCGTTTTCGGCACCGTATTCTGCAACATCATCCCAATTTTCCACACAGGTAGAGGTAATCGCTTCTAAAATAGCGATCGCATTTTCACCCTCTCCCCGTTCGCTAAAATCTACCGCAGTTTGGACTACACTCAACAATTCTTCACCAATTGGGTCTTCTTCGCACCCTTCCTCAAAGTAGCGCACGGTATCTTTGAGAATCTGCCGCACTTGCCGCCGAAAGGGAGCCGGATCAATAGTAATGTAGAGCAAGGGTTTTGTGGTTGTTTGCTGGGTAGCAGGATTAGTCATCCAACTTACATGGCGATCAATCGCCTCAATTAGTGGTGGATGTTCTGTTACCAACTCTTGCAGCAGTCTTTGAGTTTCGATATAGTCCAGGCGATTAAGTAGTTCTTCTAGGGTGGGGCGCTGCTCAATGTTTTCTGGGTGACGCGCACAGACAAGCATCGTCGCTACAATGTGTTTGCACCACCCGTCAAAATTATAGGCACAGGTACAGTTTGCTGAGGTTAACCCACTGCTATCGAAACTCAGATTGACATGATAAACTTTGGCTTCACTGCCGACAACATCTGCCTGAAGCAGATCGCCACGTTGGGTAACTGTATTGACAGCACCAGCCTCATAGTATGCCTCGCCCCGTTGGAAAGATTTGGCGTTGGCATGACGGCGGATAGTAAATTCGCTAATTTGGGGAATGGACATCGAGCGATCGCCTGCGTAAATCTTTTGGATGAATCCTAAATCCAGCTTAGTGTTAGGCTAACGCGCTGTAAAGAAATTCAAAGTTATGAGCATTGGCCAAACAGGGCATTGGGCAGGGGAGAATTAGAATCTGAAGTTTCAACGAAAATCGGCACTTGAACTTCATTTGACTATACAGAACTGTAGCTATATAGATTTGACTATAATTACTGGAAACATCCATATCTTCGTCAAAAGCGAGTGAATCATAATTTGAAGCAACCCCCAACCTGAAATTAGTAAACAGTCAACAGTGAACAGTTTTGATCGTCTATGGTGAGGGATTTAAAGTCAAGCAAGAAAACTGATAACTGATAACTGATAACTGATAACTGTTAAAAGGGTTGCGCTGATTGTCGGTCAAGTTGAGAATAAATAGGCGAAGCACACGGGGAAACTAACGTGAGTCAAGGATTTGATTACGATTTAGTAATTATCGGCGCTGGTGTAGGCGGACATGGCGCAGCCTTACACGCCGTAAGTTGCGGTTTGAAAACAGCGATTATTGAAGCTGCTGATATGGGAGGAACCTGTGTTAATCGGGGCTGTATTCCTTCTAAGGCGTTGCTGGCAGCATCTGGACGTGTGCGCGAGTTACGTAATGCCCACCACCTGAAGTCATTGGGAATTCAAATTGGTAGCGTGGAATTCGATCGCCAAGCGATCGCTAATCATGCTAATAATCTCGTCTCGAAAATTCAAGGCGACTTAACCAACAGCCTCAAACGTCTAAAAGTCGATATTATCAACGGTTGGGGAAAAATCGCTGGGGCGCAAAAAGTCTCTATTACCGGAGACGGTGGCGAAAAAACCATCACAGCCAAAGACATCATCCTTTCCCCTGGTTCAATTCCTTTTGTGCCTCCAGGGATTGAAGTAGACGGAAAAACTGTCTTTACCAGCGATCAAGGCGTTAAATTGGAGTCGCTACCAGATTGGGTGGCAATTATTGGCAGTGGTTACATCGGCTTAGAATTTTCTGATATTTACTCAGCTTTAGGTTGCGAAATCACCTTGATTGAAGCCTTAGATGAGTTAATGCCAGGATTTGACCGAGATATTGCCAAACTTGCCGAACGGGTACTGATTACTCCCCGCGATATTGAAACGAAAGTGGGGATATACGCTAAAAAAGTCATCCCTGGTTCACCAGTGGTGATTGAGTTAGCAGATTTCAAAACCAAAGAAGATGTAGAAGTCATCGAAGTAGATGCTTGCTTGGTGGCTACAGGACGCATCCCAGCGACCAAAAATCTTGGTTTGGAATCTGTGGGCGTAGAATTGGATCGGCGGAATTTTATCCCAGTTGACGATCGCATGGCAGTGCTATCAGCCGGTGAAGTAGTACCGCATTTGTGGGCAATTGGCGACGCTAATGGAAAGATGATGTTGGCACATGCGGCTTCTGCTCAAGGCATCATCGCCGTAGAAAATATAGTTGGGAGGGAAAGAATAGTAGACTATCGCAGCATCCCGGCGGCGGCGTTTACCCACCCAGAAGTTAGCTATGTGGGTTTAACAGAAACCGCAGCTAAAGAGTTAGGACAAACCGAAGGGTTTGAAATTGCCACAAGTCGGAGTTACTACAAAGGGAATTCCAAAGCGTTGGCAGAAAATGAAGCCGACGGTATTGCCAAAGTGATATATCGGAAAGACACCGGAGAAGTCTTGGGCGTTCACATTTTCGGACTGCACGCCTCAGACTTAATTCATGAAGCCTCAGCTGCGATCGCAAACCGTCAATCTGTCCAAAATCTCGCACATCTAGTTCATGCCCACCCGACACTTTCAGAAGTGCTGGACGAAGCTTATAAACGAGCGATCGCCATCTAAAAGTTAGAAGTGAAAAGTTAGGAGTGACGAATTAATAACTCCTAACTCCTAACTCCTAACTCCCAACTCCTAACTCCTAACTCCTAACTCAGCACTAATTATGCAAATCCGTCGCCGTTCCCCTAACCCAGCTATTGATGTATCGATATTGCGTTATCAGGCTGTCGTACCTGATGCAGCGCCAAACAACATTTTGGAGGAAATTGTCTGGCAGAAAGAAGTAGAATATGACCAAATGCGGGAAAAAGTTCCTTTGCAAGAATTACGGAAGCGGGTACTGACTGCACCGCCAACCCGTGATTTTGTTGCCGCTTTGCGTCAAGGTAAGACAAAGCCAGCATTGATTGCCGAAGTTAAAAAAGCTTCACCTAGCAAAGGCGTTTTCCGAGAAGATTTTGACCCAGTAGCGATCGCCCTGTCTTATCAGCAAGGTGGCGCTAGTTGTCTTTCTGTGCTAACGGATGTCAAGTTCTTTCAAGGTAGTTTTGAGAACTTAGCCAAAATTCGGGCTGCCGTAGATTTGCCCCTACTGTGCAAAGAGTTTATCGTTTATGCTTACCAGATATACTTGGCGCGGGTTCAGGGTGCAGATGCGATTTTGTTGATTGCGGCTATTTTGAGCGATCAAGATTTGAAATACTTCCTTAAAATTGCTAACAACCTAAAAATGGCAACCTTGGTTGAAATCCATAGTTTGGCAGAACTTGACCGTGTGTTAGCCTTAGATGGCGTTTCCTTAGTAGGAATCAATAATCGCAATTTGGAAGATTTCTCTGTTGACCTGCAAACTACTTGCCAACTTTTAGCTGCAAGGGGTAGCCAATTGCAGGAGAAAAACATCCTTGTTGTCAGCGAGTCAGGACTATACAACCCAGATGATTTGAGCTTGGTGCTGACAGCAGGTGCATCTGCTGTACTCATTGGAGAATCTTTAGTAAAACAACCAGATCCCGGCGCTGCGATCGCCCATATATTGCCGAGAAATTTCTGAAATAAACACCTCCCCTATGCCTCTTAGCATGGGGCAACTAACTGCATACAATAGTCGGTCAATTGGGTACACTATGCGTGGACACGCAGCACATTGCCATCAAATATCATCATATCTTTGCCAAATCTTCATTGCTAATCAAATCAAAGCCATAAGCAACTAGTTATTTCTTATGTAACAATCTGTTGACAAAAGCCAAACTCTGACTCATACAAAATCTCAAATATGAAATCAAAAGTTAACTTCATGGAGCAAATTCCTCTACCTTCTCCGATTCACTACGAACTTATACTTCAACTTTTAGAAAGACAAACTATGTTAGCTGTAAATGATAACCCAGATTTACGGCATCAGGTAAATCAACTAATTATTACTCTGCGTAAAGCTGCCGTCCAGCAAAAACGCCTAGAAGAAATTTGCGAGTTTTCCTCTATGACTGTCGATCACCGTTGGTCAATCAACCATCATCACGATAATAAAATTGTTGCCCCCGATTGAAGCTGATAACTTAATATCTCAACCTCAAATTTCGCATCTTTGTTAAGTTAGCTTACCACCATCAGAAAGTGTCTCTGTGTATTAGACATCTCCAGAAATTAAATATGCGTAACCTGAAACCCTAACCCTTGTAGAGACGCGAAATTTCGCGTCTCTACATTCATTGTCGGAGATGTCTATTGAAAGAATCAGTATTCAAAACTTTCGCCGCGCTTACTTGACTCAAATGCACAGTTTGGGGTGTGATTTAAAATAATTCTGCTTTGTAAAAATATCTAGAAATGCTAGATGAGGATTTGAAATCGGTAGTCAGTCTGAATGCTTAGATTATATTTGATAAAAATTTTACTTTATTTAGCTACTTTTCTAAAGTTATACATATAACAGTTTTAACTTAGGTGTAATACAATCTGAACCTCACCCGGTATCTGCTTACGCAAATACTCCCCTCTCCAAAGCATCGGAGAGGGGTTGGGGGTGAGGTTTAAAAATTTACTTCATGTAAATGAGAACTGCTATAGTTATTTTGCCTCTAACATTTCACTCAATTGCTTACAATTTATACAATAATTTTATTAATACCGGATAAAAAATGTCAGCTTTATAAAAATTTTAGAACGGGAAAAGTTCATATTGATTTATAAGAAACTGTAGATCAGCTAAAATATTTATGAGATTCTCTCTCGAATTTGACGAAAGATGAAATATAACAGCATTGATGAACTATTCAGAAATAATCAGGCTTGGGTTGCCGAAAAACTAGCTATAGACCCAACTTACTTTCAAGACTTATCAGGCGGACAAACACCACCTTTTCTATACATTGGGTGTTCTGATAGTCGTCTCGCATTAACAAGCTTTACTCGTACAGAACCAGGAGAGTTATTTGTACACCGTAATATTGCCAATCAGATTTCTCTAACGGATATAAACTTTTTAGCGGTTTTAGAATACGCAATTTTACATCTTCAAGTGGAACACATTATCGTTTGTGGTCACTACGATTGCGGAGGAATTAAAGCGGCTTTAGAGGGGAGAACCATCGGAATTCTTGATAACTGGGTAAATCCGATTCGGGAACTGTATTTACAAAAACAAGAAGAAATTGATGCCTTGCCAACAAGAGAAGAACGTTTGAATCGTTTGGCAGAAATGAACGTTGTAGCGCAAGTAAAAAATCTTTACCAAACTTCCATCATGCGTCAGGTACTCTATGAGCGAAAAGCGCCTATGGTTCATGGCTGGGTACTAGATATCAGCACTGGCTTAATCAAAGATTTGAACGTCTCAACTGTGCAATGGCAATTGCACATTTGCCCCTTGCTTCTAGAGTTTAGACTCTATGCTATGTTAAAAAATGAGACTTAATTCGGTATTATCGACAAACAAAAGCCAACATCTTTAAATTACAAACTTTTACCCAAGGTAGTCACCTTGCAGGTAATTTATTTTCCTCTTTTCATACCCTGCATAGAAATGTATTCATTGAGGCTCTGACTCAATTTATCACTGTAAGTAAGTCGGTGCGAATAAATCGAACTATGTGTTTTCTAATGTAAAATCATTATAATCGAGTTCCTAGTAAGGACTTCAGCCCTTCTTTTCAGACTAAAGTTCTTACCCAACGGGTTTGTTAGTCGCTCATGGGATAAACCCCTCTGAGCGACTAACTCACTACAAACCTTTAATTTTTTACGCCGTTTTACTTATGCAGAGCCTCAAACCTACCCCTACAAAGAATTATTTCTTAGCAATTATCCATACTGCGTGAATAATCCCAGGAATGTAACCAAAAAGTGTCAAAACTATATTAATCCAAAAATCTATACCAAAACCTACTTGCAAAAAAACTCCCAAAGGCGGCACGAAAATGGCACACAAAATCCGAACTAAATCCATTTAAACCTCCTATTTATCTCACAAAAAACAGCTTGTTGGCAAACTGATTTACCACTGTTCAAGCATATTTGTACCTTTCAAAGATAACATTTCCTCTCTCAATCTAGGTCACGGTTAAGATGCGGTAAACCGCACTCAAGATTAGCCACCGCTAACTTTAGCTTTGTAACCTAGTTTGGTCAAAATCTCGACAATTTTCTGCTTGTGTTCGCCTTGAATTTCAATTTCGTTATCTTTAAGTGTCCCACCTGTGCCGCACTGGGTTTTCAACTGCTTCACCAAATCAGCCAAGGTTTCTGGTTTAGCTTGAAAACCGCTAATGACTGTAACAGTTTTGCCTTTGCGTCCTTTGCGCGAAGCTTGTACTTTGAGATTTTGTTGTTGTGCAGGGAGTTCTGGAATTGGTCTTTCTGTGGCGGCAAAGTTGTCGTTGCCAAATTCGCGGTAGACAAAGCCTTTATCGGAAGATTTGGGATTTGAAGAAGACATAAAATCAATATTTAAGAAAATTTCAAAGGCAGTGGAAACTTCTACGCAACCATTCTGCTGGGATATCAATTTCTAGGCTAACATCACAAATCCATTGCGAGGGATTCAAACTAATTGGGCGTAGGGCAAAACAGTTCCTCTTTTGCGAGTTCCGAGTAAATAAGTGAGATTCTCCCCACTCAGCAAGGGCTAAACCATAGCTATCCGCTAACAGCACTCATTACTCAGGACTCTTGAGGGGCATTGAGTATCGATGAAAAATTTAGTTTCCAGTCCTCAGATATAACCTGGATATGCCCCAAACTTTCTATAATAATTAAGTCATTCCCGTCATTAAAAACAGCCCGTGACTACTACTCCCTTATCTCCAAATTCAACTGCTCAGGTTCCAGATACGCTAGGTCGCTTTGGACGCTTCGGCGGTAAGTATGTACCTGAAACACTGATGCCTGCTCTTACTGAACTAGAAACAGCTTATCAGCAATACCGCAATGACCCTGATTTTCAAGCAGAACTACAGCAGTTGTTACGGGACTATGTAGGACGTGCCACACCATTATATTTCGCTGAACGTCTGACTGCTCATTATGCCCGACCCGATCGCACCGGTCCGCAAATTTACTTAAAACGCGAAGATTTAAATCATACTGGCGCTCACAAAATTAATAATGCCCTTGGTCAGGTATTATTGGCAAAGCGCATGGGTAAACAACGGATTATTGCCGAAACAGGCGCTGGACAACACGGAGTTGCCACAGCTACAGTTTGCGCTCGTTTTGGGCTGGAATGCATAATTTACATGGGCGTTCATGACATGGAACGCCAATCTTTAAATGTGTTCAGAATGCGGTTGATGGGGGCAGAAGTGCGTCCGGTGGAAGCGGGAACTGGAACCCTGAAAGATGCCACTTCTGAAGCAATCCGCGATTGGGTGACAAATGTAGAAACAACTCACTACATTCTCGGTTCGGTAGCAGGGCCTCATCCTTACCCGATGATGGTACGTGATTTTCATGCAGTAATCGGCCAAGAAACTCGCGCCCA
This sequence comes from Nostoc sp., assembly GCF_036917635.1. Classification (GTDB taxonomy): domain Bacteria; phylum Cyanobacteriota; class Cyanobacteriia; order Cyanobacteriales; family Nostocaceae; genus Nostoc. Next base: position 164,825 of record NZ_JBALCW010000110.1, on the reverse strand, counting down.
AGCAATCGAAAAGTGGGGTGTATTGCCTGATATTCTCTTGGCTTGCGTGGGTGGTGGTTCCAATGCTATGGGACTATTCTATGAGTTTATGAATGAGTCTTCTATACGGTTCATTGGGATTGAGGCAGCAGGAGAAGGTGTCAATACCGAAAAACACGCGGCAACCTTGACAAAAGGACGAGTTGGTGTATTGCACGGAGCAATGAGCTATCTTTTGCAAGATGAGGATGGGCAAATCATTGAGGCACACTCAATTAGTGCAGGTTTAGATTATCCCGGTGTGGGGCCAGAACATAGCTATTTGAAAGATATCGGTCGCGCTGAATACTATAGTGTGACGGATGCAGAAGCTTTAGCAGCATTTCAGCGATTGTCAAAATTGGAAGGGATTATCCCAGCATTAGAAACAGCCCATGCGATCGCCTACCTCGAAACCCTATGTCCCCAACTAACCGACAGTCCCCGGATTGTAATTAACTGCTCTGGACGTGGCGATAAGGATGTACAAACAGTAGCCAAGTTCTTAAATGATGCGTAAACATATTCGCTAACGTAATTCGTAATTTGTAATTGAGAAAGTCAGACTTTATAGCTTTTCCTAATCAAATGAGTAGATCATATCTCCCTCCTCGCTTGCGGAGAGGGAGTTGGGGATGGGGTTCAGTACCTACTCAACTGATAACCGCTATATCTGGGTTTACTTTTTTTGTGTGTAGTCTTATTTTGGGAGAATTGATATGCACCGGTGTTGCGCCTGGTGCAGCAAAAGTTACAAACCCTTAACCAAGGCTAGTTGAAATAACGCAGAGATTTTACTGAATAAATCCGTGCAATTTATATCTTACATTCTACACCCTCAACTGTTATAAGCGGTTTTTACTACTTTTTAAACAGAAAAAAAGCTATTGAATATACTTAAAAACAGTAGAATAGCTGTACTTTGAAGAAAAATAAGCATAATTTAGAACTAAAAAAATAATTATAGTAGTAATTACACTGAAAAAGAGCGTAAGTGTGGTACGTAGTTATATAAAAACAATCATACTAATGGTAGAAGGCAATTAGCCATTAAACAGGACTATTTGTTTGTAAGATTGTGAGTTTAAACGTTTACTGGTAGTTTTTGAACATAGAAGCGTATAAATAGAGCTATATAGACCTATAAGCCATTTGTCACATTGATATTAGTTAGTTACATTGTCTAAAAGTTTACTTTAGGCAAATGATTAAATCAATATTTTACAGCGTTGCTTTAGGCACTCTAATTATCAGTAGTGGAGCGATCGCTACTCCTGTAACAAATCCAGCTTCTATGCCAGAATCTTCGCATGTATTAACTGATACTGGTTATATTGCAGCTAGCATCAATACTGCTGCTCTAGAACAGTCGGTTTTTAACAAAATTAATGATTACAGAGCTTCCCAAGGGCTAGCAAAGCTGACTAGTAATTCTGCGATGGATAATCAAGCCAGGATTCACAGTCAGAATATGGCTAATGGTAAAGTTCCCTTTGGACATACTGGATTTCCAGAACGTGTTAAGGCAATCGGTATTCCTTACAGATCAGCTGGTGAAAATGTCGCTTACAACCAGGGATATAGCGATCCTGCGACGATAGCTGTTCAAGGCTGGCTCAAAAGTCCAGGGCATCTAGCCAATATCAGAGGTAATTTTAATAAAACGGGGATTGGTGTCGTTAGCAACAGTAGAGGCGAAATCTACTTCACACAAATTTTCCTTCGCTGATAGATGTGGTAGAATTTGGGTTTTTTCTGAAATTCCCCAGAGTTGAGCCTGCTAGCAAGCTGAATAATGTAGTTTCAATGACCTTTATCTGCTGAATACTACATTATTTTTTACTAATTCATGAAAATCCTAAATTTTCAGCAAAAATAACCCTGATTTTATGATGCTGACCCATTCAAGTATTGACAATTGGAAATGATTTTTTGTACTTCCTATACAAGGATGTAGCCAGATTGCCAAAATTCATCAATCCTTAATAGTATCGTGGTATATATCGTTGGAACAATAGGGTAGAGTATAAGTCTTATATCTCTACATAATTACGTAATTCTCCATGTTCCGACAAACTGCTTTTGGCATCGCTTTAAGTGCGCTTGTCCTTGCTAGTGGGTTAACGACTGTTCCGATACCAAATAATCCTTCTACGAATACATCCACCCGTAATAAGCTGTTGTCGCTTTTTTCCAGTCAGGTTGCAATATCGACTCCTACTTTTAAGACTACGGAACTAGAAAAATCCGTTTTTGACAAAATTAATCGATATAGGGCTTCTAAAGGACTGCCAAAGTTGACCCTAAATGCAAGTATCACTCGACAGGCTAGAATTCATAGTCAGAATATGGCTAAAGGTAAAATACCATTTAGCCATCAGGGATTTGAACGGCGAGTCAATGCTATCCCTATTCGCTACAGCAGTGCGGCGGAAAATGTTGCTTTCAATCGGGGATATAGTAACCCTGTGGATGAAGCTGTTACTGGTTGGATCAACAGCCCCGGACATCTAAGGAACCTTAAAGGAAATTACAACCTCACTGGAATTGGCGTTGCTACTAATAATCAAGGCGAAGTCTACCTGACACAGCTTTTCTTTCGCACTAGTTCGCACTAGGTAGATTTTATTTTTGATTATTTTGCACAATAATAATGTAGTGTCTGACAAGACTTTTATCTGCTGGACACTCATATTATTTTTGAACAATTCATGATATTAGAAGATTTTCAGGTGAGCGATCGCGATCTGGGCGACGCAGCCCTAGTAGAGTATTTAGAATCTACAGCTATCGCAGTGGATACAGAAACGATGGGATTATTGCCACAGCGCGATAGGTTGTGTCTTGTCCAATTGTGCAACCAACTCGGTAAAGTGACTGCAATCCGCATAGCCAAAGGACAAGCTGATGCGCCAAACTTAAAAAAACTCTTGGAAGCGGCGAATGTCGTAAAAGTGTTTCACTTTGCTCGCTTTGACCTTGCCACTTTGCGAGCTAATCTAGGGATTCAGGTTACACCTGTTTTTTGCACCAAAATTGCTAGTAAATTAGCCCGTACTTACACAAATCGCCACGGACTTAAAGATGTGGTGCAAGAGTTAGAAAAAGTAGAACTTGATAAAAGCTCTCAAAGTTCTGATTGGGGTAACGCCGCTAGTTTATCTGAAGCTCAACTCAGTTATGCAGCCAATGATGTGCGCTACTTACTTAGTGTGCAGCACAAGCTAACAGAAATGCTTAAACGAGAAGAACGTTGGCAAATTGCTCAAGATTGTTTTGAATTTCTGCCAACAATAGTTTCCTTGGATTTATTGCAGTTTAAAGATTTGTTTGAACATTGATCCAAGAATAAACCTCTTGCAAAAGTTTTTGCTCTGGAGTATAAGCATTACTTGAGGAGATATTCTATCTTTTGATTTCTCAATTGTCACCAGAATTAAAAAGGTACAGAGCAACTAAATTTATTTATGCTTACTGAGCGTAGTCGAAGTATAAGCTTAATAAATTTTTGAATGCGTGAATGCGTGAATGCGTGACTTACCCGAACGCGAGTGCGTCTCCAGTCTCCAAGAGTTGGGGCTGATTTCTCTGGCATGATAAATGCATGATAAATTAAGATTAGACCTCTTGAAAAATTCCCTAACACCCCTAACCTATCCTCGCAAGCAAAGAGAACAGACTTTAATGTAAGCCAAAGTTAGAGCGTGGGTTTTATGATTAATTTATCCAAGAGGTCTATTGCTAATTTTCTAAGTTATTTTTCACCTAAGAGCCAACATTGGAATCATCATTCCCCTTTAGGAGTATTAGATTCACGAATGCCTTCCTTGACATTGCTGGCTCCCTCTTGAATACCTTCTTTGACATTGCTGGCTCCCTCTTGAATACCTTCTTTGAGATTACTGGCTCCCTCTTGAATACCTTCTTTGAGATTGCTGGCTCCTTCTTGAATACTTTCCTTGAGGTTACTAGCTCCTTGTTTAATGGCTTCCGTCGCGGTAGGGCCTCCCTTTGGCAGATTTTCTTGGTGAGTTTTTAGCCGATCTACAACATTGTACTCATCTGCACCTGGGGGAGTTGTTGATTCAATAATGCCTTCTGTTGGGCCACCGATAGCCTTCCATGCACCAAGACCACCTTTGAGTTGCGAGACATGCTCAAATCCATTAGAACGCAGCTGTTGTGAGGCTTGGGCAGCTTCTTGTTCGTTAGCACCGTAAATGTAAATATCACGGCTTTTATCTAAAGAAGCTACTGCACGCTGTACCAATTCATCTATTGGCATTGGCATAGCTCCCATAATGTGACCTTCGTTGTAGGTGTTGCGATCGCGCACATCCAGTATTGTAAAAGCTGGTTCGCCCCATTCTAGACGAGACTTCAATGTATGAACATCAGATTGTGCTTCTATTGGTGGTTGTGGGGGAATGATGCCGCCGACTAAATTGTTAACCATAAATATCCTTGAGTTGACGATAGTAATAGCAATTTAACGGACTAAATATATTAAATTACTCTTTCTATGGGCTGAATTTACTTAAAATCTCTCCTGAGATAGAGTAGCTAATTGTAATATTTTCTACCATTTAATCCATTGCAAATGTAGTCAGATTAGACTATTAAAAAAGATGTTTTATTAATTTTATTAAATATATTTTAAGTTTATCTTTGTTAAATTTAATTATTAAAACAGATTGGAAATAATTTCAAATATTTAGCTAGTAGTACAGGAATTACGTCCATTTTAGATATCTGCGATCGCTAAGAATAAGAGGCTCAGACACTAACCTCTTCTTTCTCTTTTCTCTGTGCCTCTGCGGTTAAATAAACTACTGCCGTGGCGTCTTATGTCTCTCTAAAATATTTGTGGTTATAGAAATGGTCTTAAATTATACTGATTTTGAGTATAAAATTATATAATTATACAATAAAAATCCAAAATTATAGAAACTTCATACAATATTTATACAATTTATTAGCATTACAATGGCTAAAGTTTTGATATTCATTGAAGATTGATTGTAAACAAGTACTACAGTAGCGATCGTACTCAGTAGAGACGCATGTGAATACACTATCAACAGAAACACGTATTGCAAAACTGGCGCAAGAGCGAATCGCCCAATCTACAATAGGCAGCATTATGGTTATGGTTCCCGCTACTACTCCCAAAATTCTGATCGTCGATGACGACTTCAGTGTTAGAAATCTCATCTATCGTTTTTTAAGCCGGAAATATCAAATAGAATCCGCAGCAGATGGTAAGACTGCGTTATCGTTGTTTGAGCAATTCAACCCAGCTTTAGTGATTCTGGATTGGAATCTGCCGGATCTTAATGGTTATAGCCTCTGCCAAGAAATGCAGAGCCGTACTAATGTTTTAGTGCTGATACTGACTAGTAGGACTGACGAGGCTGATAAAATTAAAATTTTAAGCGCAGGTGCTGATGATTTCATGACTAAACCATTTAGTCTTGCAGAAGTTGAAGTTAGAGTGGAAGCTCTTTTGAGACGGATACGCTACATCAACCCCTCCCCAACACAACGGGTCATTTTTAAGCAGTTAGCAATTAACCCAGAGGGTCGGGAGGTAACACTCAACGATAAACCTCTTGCTTTAACAGCGCTGGAATTTAATATCTTACATTTTTTGGCAAGTCATCCTAATCAGGCTTGGAGTCGCCCACAGCTAATCCAAAAAATCTGGGGTTGCGACTACGTGGGAGATGGCCGAGTGGTTGATGTGCATATTGGTCAGCTTCGCAAGAAGATGGAAGTCGATGCTAGCATACCGGAGTTTATTAAAACTGTGCGGGGCTATGGTTATAAGTTTGAAGCACCCGACGAAAATACTAGCGAATTTAATCCATAGCCCACCCAATTTAACCGTTCCTCCATCGGGGATGGGCGTGTAGATACTATTCGATCTCGCCTGAAGGGGCGGTAGACTGTGACTTGCAACAGTTTAGCAAAAACCGCAGGTATAGCTCCCCAAATTGTACAAGGTTACGGGGGGCAAATCACCGTAAAAAGTATACCTGGGTTTTGGCTCAACCTTTCAAATTCACCTTCCCCTCAAGCTTTGACCCATCTTGACGAGATAAAAATTTTTCACTAGTGTGATAGCTTCTTCGCCATTTTTCCAGATGCTCTATAGATATTGATTTAGATATGACGTTCAGGCCATTTCCTCGCCAAGCAACTTCTGCATCTGTTGTGAAAACCCCGCATTCTAATTGATCTAGCCTTATATTCCAATATTCACTAAATCGGCCTTTCAAAGTGATAACTTGCTCAAATACCTTATTTCTGTGTTTATTTCTTCTTTTTCTTTCAGTAGCTCCTGTTGCTTCTGTATCAATAAACTTAGTTTCTATTAAAAACAGGCTCCCTTTAAAAGTCTGGTAGACAAAATCACACTTTCCTAAATCTGTATAATCTGAAATTGGAGATTTTTCAAATAACAGTAATTCAGCGCACGAGGGAAACAAGTCTTTAATATTCAGAAATAAATAAGCTTGCAATAAAAGTTCCTTATCATAAGGAAACAAGATAACTCCTTCAAAAAATTTTTTAATATCCTCCTGAGTTTGCGGTTGAATGATTTTACAGTATGAAACAAATTTATGTAGCTCGTTTACGATCATCAAGTTCTAACTCCTTCCCCCGGTCGCAGCCTTAAGGTCTTAGCATAAAAATATACCATCGTCCTAAGGAAATCATCATCCGCATAAGTAACTAAAAAAACGATTAAAACACTGAATAGTTAAGCCAATTTACTGTTGACAGTTCAGTAAAACTCATTATTAAGCTGCTTTTCAGTATTGGTGGACTTTTCACTTCTGGCTTCAGATACCAGTCAGCGATTTGATATGAGCAGGAAAACTGGCATTTTGCAAAGCTTGAACGGTTATTCTAGAATCTTGTACGCAATATTGCCAACCCAAGCGAACAAGTTTCCGAGAATTTTCAGTTTGTATAATTCCGATCACTGGCATTTTTGCTTTTTCTTTGTCTACTGAGTGGTCTTGCAAAATTGTTTTCAAGCGATGTAGGTAATCCATATTACCTGCTTGCTGGGGATTTAACTCCACCATTACCATTTGTACTGTTTCCACTGGTTCTGCATCTTCAAGAATAAATTGAGTTTGCTCGTCGCGCCGATCTACTTTTCCCCAAATAATCAATCTAGTGTCAACTTGGAGTAGGGTACTAATGCGTTCATAGGTTTTGGGAAAGACTACAGCTTCTGATTGTATAGTGAGGTCTTCTATTTGCAAAATTGCCATTTGTTCGCCTTTTTTAGTAACCACTTTTTTGACGTTATTCAACATTACAACTGCACAAACTCTTGTTTCTTCCCTTTGCTCTCCCAGTTGTGAAAGATTAATCGGAGTCAAAAGTGGTGCTATTTGCCGTAAGGATTTAAGTGGATGATCTGATACATAAAATCCTAATAATTCTTTCTCCATCTGTAACTTTTTCTGCGGGGGTAAATCCATCACAGGTTTAGATTTAGGAGCACTTTCAAAGGCATTCTTTGCTCTTTTATTCAAAGTAGAAGAAAATCCGTCGCCTAATAAATCTAAGAGATTTCCTTGACCACTAGCTCTATCTTTAGCGCGAGATTGCGCCCAATCATACACTAATTCTAGGTCGTTAATTAACTGTTGACGGTTGGGTTCAATTTTGTCAAAGGCTCCACAGTAAATCAGCGATTCCATAGTCCGGCGGTTAACAGCACGTAAATCCACGCGATCGCAAAAATCAGCGAGGGATTTAAATCCTGTTTCATTTCTCGCCTCCAAAATACAAGCGATCGCACTCTGTCCTACGTTCCGCACAGCTGAAAATCCAAACAGAATCTTTCCTGCCGTTGGCGTAAAATCAACACCAGAACGATTAATATCTGGTGGATCTATGGAAATACCCATATTTGTACAGTTAGTAATATATCTCTGTACCTTATCGGTATCGCCACTGTTAGCCGTTAACAGCGCGGCCATATATTCTAATGGGTAATTAGCTTTTAAATATGCTGTTTGATAAGTTACGTAACCATAGGCAGTCGAATGGGATTTATTGAAACAATTGGAAGCTACTAACCCATTTTTTATCGCAAAATTATGGTCATGCTCAACCCCAATATCATAGACATTTTGTGTGCCTAAATATTTCCGTGTGACTATTTTAATCATCCTACCCTACCCCGGAAAAAGTTTTTGCCAAATTGATAAAATGATGACAATTGTAATTATTGTAATACCATAACAAAAAATTATATCACTATAAAACACTGCTATACTCTTACATAAAAATACCCTAAATATATCAAACTTTTGGTAAAGCATTAAATAGACAGTTAACAGCTATACAATAGCTGTTTTAAAGCTTATTAAACCGTTCCAATACATATTAATGCGCTTACTCAGATGCCTAAAGAAGGAGGGGATATCTTAGCTGGGAAGAAAAGTTTTAGCTTGTACATTCCAATACCGTTCGGTTAAGGAATTTCTTGGTTGAGGCAGGGGGTAGGGTGAGAATAGAAGCTGTTCTTGAGAAAACAATTGCTCAACATTAACCCTCTTTCCTCAAGAGCCTCTATCCAATGCCCAATGCGTCGGTTACTATCGTTTAAAAGCAACTCAGTATAAGAGGGTGTAGGTAGGTGAAAGTGGCCTTGATCGTACTTTTGGTGGTGGTTGTGGGATTGTTTGTGATAATCGAGGTCGGACTGCGATCGCTCTTTGGCTTTGGTAATCCCCTGATTTACATTAGCGATGAGCAGATTGGTTATTTATTGGCTCCTAACCAGCGTACCCGTCGTTTTGGTAATCGCATTGAAATTAATGAGTATTCTATGCGAGGTAGTCCACTCAAGAAGACACCTGCACCTTTTGGGCTGCGAATTTTACTGTTAGGGGATTCTATTGCTAATGGTGGCTGGTGGACAGATCAAACTAATACAATATCCACGATGATGATGCGTTCTTTGGCATCATCCACTAATAGTAATTATCAGGAAGTAGAAGTGCTGAATGCTTCAGCTAACTCTTGGGGGCCAAGGAACGAGCTAGCTTATTTAGAGAAGTTTAGCATTTTCAACGCGCAAGGAGTAGTGTTATTAATTAATACCGATGATTTGTTTGCTACTGCTCCCACTTCTTTACCAGTAGGACGCGATCGCAACTATCCTAATAGTAAACCTCCCTTAGCATTGGTGGAAGTGTGGCAACGTTATATCGTTAAGCAACAGCCAATTCCCGAAATTAATGCAGTGCAAAATGAACCAGGCGATCGCGTGGCGATTAATTTGGAGGCGATCGGCAAAATTCAAGCCCTGACTAGCCCAACCAACAGCCAATTTCTCCTAGTCATGACTCCCTTACTGCGAGAAATTGGTGAACCAGGCCCCCGCGATTACGAAATTATTGCACGCCAGCGCTTGAACGATTATACTAAAGCCCAACAAATTAACTATATAGACTTTTTACCGATATTCAATTCAATTACCAACCCGCAAGCTTTGTATCACGACCACATTCACCTTAACTTACAAGGTAATCAATTTGTCAGTGAAATTATCGAGCGATCGCTTTTAGAAATTTTAAGGGAGATACCACTTCCTCAAAGCTACTAATGAAATTTCCAAAAAATATGTTAGTTTTTGTAAAGTTATTTTTTAGCTTAGTAAATTAAACAATATGTTGAAAAATTACTTTTAATAAATCACCTTGTGTAAAAGGCTTAGTTAAATAACCTGATGCTCTTAATATTTTAGCTTTAGCTCTATCTAGAAACCCTAATTTTTCTGATACCATAATCACAGGTGTGTTTTTAAAATTTGAGTGTTTACGCAGCAAAGAGTAGAGTTCATATCCATCTAAATTAGGCATTGAAATATCCAACAAAATGATATCGGGTTTAGTGTGAACAATCTGCATTAAAGCCTTTAAAGAATCAGTGACTCCCACAAAAGAAAATATTTGCTCATCTAAATAACTTTTAATAGTATTCAATACCGTAGGACTATCATCAATACAAAAGATTGTGTAGATTTTTTTGTCAGCAGGCGGTTGGGTAATTCGCTGACCCCTATGTTCATTAGTATTAATAGAGTAGGTCGGTGGTTTATAGCTGTTTGTTCTAGACGAGTTTGGTGTACTTTTGCTTTTAGATTTTAGCTCATTTATTTTGAACAATTCTGAAGGGTTTGATTGAGAAGTTGGCCATGTCTGATGATAAGCCGCTTCCCTTTGGGGTGTTTGACATCGTTCAACTAGTAAGCGGAGATTCAGATGACAAAACTTTGGCATGTCATCTAGAAAGCTTTCAGGAATAAATTCATAACTCCCCTCGTCTAAGTTCAGAAATGACTCGATAACTTCTAACGCCAATTGCTCTATCAGTATCGCCGCTTGAGAGGGAGTGATATATTTCTGATTGACTAACCAGCAAATAGCCAAATAATCTGGGTTCGGTATTGCCTGATTTTCAATTCCAGTCTCAAATATCGCCCGCAACTGTTCGTGAATTTCACGAGGGAGAGTAGAAATCTGCTGACTCAAGCGTTGCAAATTTCTGTAAAGCGGCTCAAACATTTTCTCTGAGTAGCAGGCATAAATTAGTTTACCTTCGTCTACGTATATTAACCAAGAGCCTGATGTGCTAAATACCTGCAAACAACCAGTAACCGACTTACCAGTGATTTTTTTCAACAAAGATAAAGGCTGGAGCTTTTGGAAAAATCTGTATCTACTAATCGGAAGTGTCTTCATTGGAATGGCTCTGGAATAAAATTAACATTTGTTTGCAGGTAAAATTAGTGAATTACCTTTTCAGAATTCACCGCGACTTTGTTGGAAGCACTGTTGAGATAAATATAGCGGTAACATTTGAGTTAGTACAGAGATTCCACACCCCCCAACTCTTAATTCACCAATCTCTGTTAAGCTATAAAGCACGAGTTACAAATAAACCAATCTATGTTATTGCCCAATAGCAAAAGGGCTTGACTGGTTGCCAGAATATAGTATTTCAAAAATTAGATTGGTTTTCTGTATCTTTCGCTAATCTAGCCAATCTAACAGTAACTCAAGTTCAACGCATAGACCATTGGCTCTCGCCCATCAGTCACAAAAACATCATTGTTATCCGTATTTAGCAGCCTAAAATTGTCGATACTTTAGTTCTTGTGCCAAAGTTTTTTGCCCCTGATGCTAAAGTCGAAAGCGACCAAAACTTACTGTAATGTAGATGAAAACATCTCTCCGTCAAGGCTTTTGAGCATTAAATCCGCGTTGACGAACTATGTTTTTGTAGTCGTGACGAAAGTCATCGGATACTTTTGCTAGAAGTTTATTCTTGAGGATAACTTCTTCAAGAGAAAACGTATTATTAGAAACTAAGCATTCCAAAAAATTAGATGCCTTACTTAGATTTGTGATTGTAGAGCAGCCCTTAAAGTTGGGATTGGGCAAAATTATCACTTGCACAACAAGAATGGTAAACCTCCAACCAAAATGAGTTAGCTGGTAATTGCCGCCATGATGGTGTGTGGTGAGATGCAACAGGCAACCAAATCAGCAGAAGGGAATCTCTTCATAATTACTGGAAACGGTTTCTAATGTTGTGTGGGGCTAAATAGTCACCCTGCATGATTTGAAGTGACAAATTCAAGAACTTGCAGCGAAATTCTTGATTGGTAGTACATACCTGCAAAATAGCTCTTTTTAGCTAGATGGTAGATAACAAGTAAGTAACCACTAAAATTAAGATTACTATAATTTTCAAAAAAAGTTATCAGAAATATATAAACTTCATGATAAATCCGTAAAGGAAACATGAAAACTAATTTAATATTATTTTTTAGTATTTATTTTATCGGATGTCCGGGAAGGCTGAGAATGTACAGTTGAAGATAATTTTATATGTTTATAGTGGTTATCGAGTGAGTAGGTGCAAGCGTTCGGATTATACAGCACTTGCGTCTGTTATGAGGTACACTAGATTAAAATATAATGCTTTTTAATTTATAGTAAACGTGTCAAATAAAGAGTTACGTTATGGATGACTTAGCTTTACTCGGCTTAGGAAATTCTACTTCTTTGATTACAAATGTGCAAGTTACCTTATGGGGCAAGGAAGTATTTATTGATTGTGTGTATGACCCTGATGATCGGTTGTCTTATCGTTTTGTTTTTTCCGATTGCCAAGAAATTAAATGGATTGTACACTTTCCCGAAGATGCCTGTGACGCAGAAGCAGATATAATTGATTTTTTATTAGGTAATGAAAATTACTTGCAACCTGCACTCTTTCATACAGATATTTTTCAAATTACTATTTTGTATGGAAGTTTGAAGCTTGAAAAAACTTGGTAAAGCTATCTATATATGGTCAGGAGCAGTGGACATGAATTGATAATTTATCCGCACATAAACTAGATTCAATTGTGCCAATGATTGAAGCGGTAGGTGCAAAAGTTATTTGTTTATCCTCATACTCTCCCGATTTTAATCCAATTGAATTATGGTGGTCGCAACTTAAATCTTTTTTACGCAGTTTCACTCCAACTACAACAGAAATGGTTGATAAACTAATCTCAGTTGCACTCGACTTAATAAATCCTCAACATTTAAGAAACTGGTTTCCTAGTTGCTGCTACTGTACCTCACAACAGCCGTAAATGCTGTAACCTTAGCGGTAGTAACAAAAACAGGCTTCTGCTGTGAACAGCCACAAACACTTATCTATCCATATAACTATAGCTAGAATGGCTAGATGACACGCTTTAAAGTCCAGGTCGGCGTAAATAAACATACCCAAATTGTGGGAGACTAAATAAGAAGGTTGAAAGCATTTTTACCCCTCATATTTTGGCGAAGGTATTGAGCTAAGTATTAAGAGACCACGGCGTGGCAAGATTAGCTCCAAAAAGGCTATATTATTAAGTAAACTTTGCAGCCTGTATTATCAAAAAGACGCAAAGAATTTCTTTGCGTCTTTGGTGTGAGATTTAGAAGTGGAAATTCTCACCGTTATAGTTCTCCATCTACTTAAAATTGCTCCCGCCAGCACCAGCTTAAAAGTGTGCCACCAGCCACCAGCTTAACTATTTCTAATATCCAATAACTGCCGTGCAGTATATTCATTGTCGATGGAATAGCAGCCGCAGCTTCAAATAGGTTGAGTTGAACTCCGATGGCGCACATTTGCGGAGTTAAGAAATAGGTGTCAAGCATGGCTATAGTTAGGAGCAGCACAGATAAAACAATACTGCCAATACTCCAGTGATATCGGGTTTTGCTCAAAGCTAGCGCTCCAGTCAGAACTACAGCAGCAGATAATAATTCCATCCGATTGAAGTTCCAAAAAATCGTATAGCCTGCTGTCGTAAAACCAGCTTGACTCATCATGCCAGAAAGATAAAGGCTAGGCATAATTACCCAGTCTAAAACTAGACTAGCACTGAGCCAAAAGCCCAAAGTCAAGATGATGCTGGTTTGCCAAATTGGTCGCTTGAATTCAAAGTTAGAAATAGCAGTCATAAAATAATTGCGTGGGTTGTATTTCTTAGTTTGTAACTTTACCAGCAGTTTGACAAGAGATATCAACTAAGCTTTACAAAGCGATCGCTCTTAAATTATTAACTAAATCCCAAGATTTTTTAAACTTAATTGAGAAATATTAAGATTTTTAAAAATTAATTTACATAGATTTTATCTCTTAAAAATACTCAATTTTTTTAGATAGAAAGTAACTACTCAAGTAATATCGGATGTTAAAACAGATACTTCAACTAAAAAATAATAATTAAAGGTTTCTGGTGAGGGCTGAAGCCCTCTGGTGCATCCGCTACATTTAAGTTATTTTTGGCAATAGCACTCACTGTTGTTGAGGGCGATTCTTTCACAAGAATGGAGCGTCAGAAATCGCACTTATTTTTCCTGAAACGTCCAGACTCCTTCATCCCAATCTGATTCTGTTGGGGGTGACTGTAACCAATGCTGACAACGCAACAGATGCAACATAGCAGCTTTATCATGGCTATCTGCTGCCAAAACTTTGGCAAACTCGGCTCTAGCAAGGGAAAACTGGCGCTTGAGGTAATACTCGCGCCCTTTGTGATAATGCTCAATCACTTGCAATTTTTCGCTTTCAATAGGATTGGAACGCAAACCCAGCAATTCGTATATGGCTACTGGTTCGTTTCTGCCCTTGACACGAATGTAATCTAGTTCCCTAGCCCAAATCTGATCTTGGCATGGTTTAAAAGTGTTATGGCTAATAATAATGTCGCAACCATATTGCTTACTGACACTTTCTAATCGAGAGCCAAGATTAACGCCATCGCCAATGGCGGTAAATTCCATCCGTTTACTAGAGCCGATATTCCCACTAATTACGGTATCAGAATTGATACCAATGCCGATCTTGATTCTAGGCTTATCATCTGCATAACGACGTTGATTAAATTCGTGGAGACGTTCGCGCATTTCTAAGGATGTTTGCACTGCCATCCAAGCGTGTTCTTGCAATGGTAGGGGAGAACCAAAGACAGCCATGATGGCATCGCCGATGTATTTATCAAGAGTGCCTTTATGTTTAAAGACTGCCTCCACCATTGATTCAAAATATTCATTGAGCATACTCACCACTTCTTCTGCTTGTAAGTTTTCCGTTAAAGTGGTGTAGCCGCGAATATCTGAAAATAAAATCGAAACTTCTTTACGATCGCCTCCTAGTTTAGCGTCATCTAATTTCAGCAATTCTTCGGCTAATTCCTGAGTCATGTAGCGGTACATCGTACTCTTGAGCCGCTTTTCATCACTGATATCTTCCATGACTACCAGCGCCCCCCGGACTTGCTCTTGGTCGCTAGCATCAGCTATTGTGTTAATCGATAAATTGATACTATGCTGTTCTGTACCAGTAGTTAAAAGAGTGCGATCGGGGTAATATTGCTGGCGGCCTTTTAAGTCAACTGCATGTAAAGCATCCTGATACCACTTGCTAAAGTCACCTTCTTTGATGGCGATCGCATCAGTCACTAATTTACCTTCTAAACGGTCTTCTGGCCCCAGTCCTAGCAAACGTTTGGCACTTTCATTGGCAGCGATAATTAACCCAGTTTTATCAGTGGAAACTACTCCATTAGAAAGACTACGCAAAATATCCCGTTGCATTTGTTCTTGTTGTTTAACTGTGGCAAACAACTGAGCATTTTGCAGCGCTACTCCCGCTTGAATATTAAAAGCTTCCATGAACTCTTCATCGTTGCGGTCAAAGCTAGCTTGGAAGCAGTCGGGAGCTTTGGGCCAATCAGCTGGATTATAAGGTGGAAAATCACCATTTTTCTTTTTATTTACTAGTTGGGTAACGCCAATCAGTTGTTGATCGGCGTTAAATACTGGCATACAAAGCAAGCTACAGGTGCGATAGCCATTTTGCTGATCGAGTTTTTTGGCAGTATCAGAGTCAGGATGGTAATACAAATCAAAGGCAATATTCAATTTCTTACCAGAAACTGCTACTAGACCAGCGAAGCCTTTACCTACGGGGACTCGTAACTCCTTAGTTGAACCATCATCCTGGGTGATTTTCGTCCACAATTCATGGCGATCGCGGTCTATTAACCATAGTGTACTGCGATCGGCATTCATCAGTTCCTTGGCTTCATCCATCACCCGCTTTAGGGTATCTTCTAAGTCGAGACTGCTTTGAGATAGAGACTTGATCGCCTTCATCAGCGCCGCCAATGCTCTTTGTTTTTGAGTGGCTACATAAAAAGAGCGCGAAGATTCTAAAATCAGGCTAATCGAAGGGGCAAATTCTTGAAATAATTGTTCGTCAGCCCGGATAAAACCTTTGGTATCAATGCGCTCTGCTAGTCGAGCATCGGGATTATTCCCAGATTTTAATTTATTCAATAATTGCGCTACTGCAACTAAATGTCCATGTTCATTCAATAATGGCAAAGCCAGCATGGTGTAGGTGCGGTAGCCAGTTCTTTTTTCTTGTTCTTGGGCAAAATGCGATCGCGGATCGTTATAAAAATCAAAGGGAATATTAATAACTCGCTTGAAAGTGGCGACTTCCCCAGCAATGCCTTTATCGGCGGGGATGCGAATTTCTAAAGAGCGATCTCCCTCCCCCTCAGCTAGAATTGACCAGAGTTCCTGCTTTTCTTGATCCAATAAAAATATTGTCGTCCGGTCTGCCCCCAGTAATTCCCCGGTTTTCAAGGTAATCGAATGCAACATTTCTTGCAGAAGAGTTTCAAATCCCTGAGAATCCAGCATTGACAGGGTTTGATGAACAATCTGTAATTTTTGCTCGACATCCTGAACGACTTGCTTAAAAGTATCCTGAGTTAGGGGAGCAAGAAACGTAGAAAAATTTCCTTGTCTTGTGGCAAGAGCACCCACAGGAGCAGAATTTGCTTGTAATTCGAGGTTTTCTTGGTTGTGAACACCAATAATCAAATCGGTGGTCTCCCCACAATCTTGATACACTGACATAATAGGTTTTTTATATAACAGGATGAGATTTTAGATGTAACAATGCAATTAAATTTATGTAAGTGGTGCTAAAAACAACAATTGCTTAATGTTATCCATAGTTTAATCGCTTGTTTGGCTAGCGTCATCCTGGGAAGCAAGGTGGAAGTCAATTACTTATGACTACAGTACAGATGCAGTAATACTCAGAACCCTTGCTACTGTTTACAAAGTCTTCTGGGGATCGTCAATTTTGTATTCAAGAAGTCAGAATCAAGTAGGGCTATTTCATTCTCTTCTAGTCCGCCTCAGAATGAATTCACCTCTCTTATAGCGACTAAGAAAAGGTTATAGTCCGTTAAAATGGACTTTAGAGGTTAAATGAACAAGTCTAATTTAATACCACAGTCCTGGCGATTATAATAGAGCCTCCGGTTCGTGTCAGCGTGCCGGAGGCTCTATTATATTCGCCCAAAACTTGTTCATTCATCCTCTTAGTTATGAGCCGCACAACTGAAGTTCTGGGCGGTTTCTGTTTAGAACGAAATAGCCCTGAGAATTAGTCTTCGTGGGGGATTCAGATCCCCGACTCGTAGAGAATTTATGCTCAATTGTGACAACTGACGCCTTTATTCTGTTTCAATAAGTCTAATAATGCGATCGCCTTCACCAATTCTTCTGGATCTACAGGTTTGGAAATATGCCGTTGAAATCCCACAGCGATCGCTTGCTGATGATCTATCTCACCAGCATAAGCAGTTAAAGCGATCGCGGTAATTGTCCCGCCTTGCTCTGGTTGCAAACTCCTTATTTGTCGCATCAGCATATAACCATCCATTTCTGGCATCCCGATATCGCTAATGAGCAAATTTGGCTGGGATTGACTCAGTGCAGTTAAAGCTTCAATGCCTGAGGCTACAGCAGTCACAGTTGCACCATATTGCTCCAGCATGAAAGGCAAAAATTCTCGCATATCTGCGTCATCATCCACCACAAGAATATCTAAGCCAGATAAGGGTAAGGGCTGTTCCACAAGTGAGGAGTTATCTTTTACATCCTTGATTCCTTTGCTTTCTTGCTGTAAGCATGGAATTTTGACGGTGAAAGTTGCTCCTTGTTCTTCGCCCAGGCTTTGTGCTTGAACAGTTCCCCCGTGAAGTTCTACAAGATGGCGGACGATCGCTAATCCTAAACCTAAACCGCCAAATTTTCGAGTTGTAGCACTATCTGCTTGACGGAAATAATCAAAGACATAAGGTAAAAACTCAGGTAGAATCCCCTTCCCTGTGTCAGTGACGGAGATTTGTACCTGTGAGCCAATTTGCTCTAATTTAATTTTTACTTCTCCCCCAGTGGGAGTAAACTTAATGGCATTAGAAAGGATATTCCAAAAAACTTGTTGCAATCGATTGGGATCGCCTAAAACTGGCCCCAGACTAGATTCAATAATTGTCTGAATCTCGATGGACTTAGCCTGTGCTGATAAACGCACTGTCTCGATCGCAGCTTCAATGACTGATATCAAATTAATCGGGCTGAAGTTGAGGCTAAGTTTACCCTGAAGGATGCGGGAAACATCAAGTAAATCTTCAATCAATTGGGTTTGTAACTTGGCGTTGCGCTCAATGGTTTCGAGGGCGCGATCGCTTGTTACTTGATCGAGTTTGCGGGTTCGCATCAATTTTGTCCAACCCAGAATCGGGTTAAGCGGTGTTCTCAATTCATGGGAGAGGACAGCTAAAAATTCATCTTTGATGCGGTTTGCTGATTCTGCAGCGTTTCGCGCCATTAGTTCGGCTTCGTAAAGATGGGCGCGAGCGATCGCTTGGGCGCATTGTTGAGCAATGGCCAACAAAAACGCTTGATCTTCTCCACTCAGTTCTTGAGGCTGGGCAAATCCTAAAGTTATACCGCCAACTGCCCAACCTTCTACCATCAATGGAATAGAAATCCAGGCATCAATATCATACTGGGCGTAAGCTTCAGCTAGATGAGGGTAACGAGCTATTCTATTTTGTCTCGATTCAGCCCAAATAGGTTGTCCAGTCCGCACAGCTTCTGCTAAGGCAGAGGGTAAATCAATAGAAAAATGCCGCCAAGTGTCTAGTAAATCTTGGTTATAGCCAACCGCACGCACAATTTCTAGTTCAGTTTTACTTTCATTCACTAAAGCGACAAGAGCAGAACTGGCTCCCAAGGCAGCCATGCTTTGCTCTACAATGACTTCAGATACTTGGGCTGGTGTCAAGGATTCGGAAAGGGCAGCTGTGATGGATTGAAGACGGGCAATGCGCTCCAATGCTCGTTCTGCTATTTTTTGGGCTTGCTGCGCTTCTTGGTAAAGACGGGCATTATCGATGGCGATCGCGGCTCGATGAGCAACATCTTTTGCTAATGACAAGTCAGCCGTGCTGTAACGACGTTCTGATTCAGCAGTCACAAAGGAAATTGCACCAAAAATTCTTTCGCGTGCCATCAAGGGCAATATTATACATGAATTTAAGCCAAGTTCACGCAGAATACGCAGATGTTCTGGATCTTGGATAGCTGCTGCTAGGGCTGCATCTGAAATTTCTGTTACCATTTCTGCAACTCCTGTACGTACCACTTTCGGCACACCTTCATCTGCATCCAACCCTCTGGGATAACGCTGATGAAGTTCCCAACCGAGCCTAACTTTCTCTGGATCGCGGTGAGCAACTGCTACCCGATTAATTGATTGGTTATCTTGTAGCAGATCAACGCCACACCAATCGGCAAAGTAAGGCACAGCCAGGTTTGCCACACTTGTTAGCGTCCTTTGGTAATCGAGGGAAGAGGCGAGTATTGCACTGATTTGAGCCAAAAACGCTGCCCGTTGTTGATCGGCTTCTGCTTCTTGTCGGGCGGTTTGCTCTTGAATCAGTTGCATACGTTCGGCTTCAGATTGTTTGCGATCTGTAATATCAAGCACAACACCACTCATGTGTGTTGCTTTACCTGCTTCGTTGAAAAAGGCTTTTCCTCGGCAAGCTACGTAGCGAATACTGCTGTCATCTCGAATAATTCGATATTCTAAATCATGCTCCACGCCTTCGTTAATCGCTCGACTCAACGATTGAGCCAGCAATGCTCGATCATCTGGATGCAGACGAGTTAAAATTGCTTCAGGAGTGCTAGCAAAGGTTTCAGGTGTTAACCCAAATAATTGATAAATCTGTTCATCCCAGTCAAAGCGCTCGTTGGCAATATCCCAACTCCAAACACCGATTTGGGCAGATTTTAACGCTAAATTAAGTTGTGCTTGGCTGTCTTCTAAACCTTGATAAAGACGAGCATTTTCCAGAGAAATGGCAATTTTAACTGTCAATATTTTTAGTACCGAAAGTTTGTCTTGTGTAAAGGCACTGGAGATTAGATTATTTTCTAAATATAAAATACCAAGTAATTTCGACTGAAGCGCAATCGGTAAACAAAGTACAGATTTAGGTTGTTTTTGAATTACATACTCATCTCCCGAAAACAGATTTTGCTCAGTGGCGTTGTGCAAAATCACTATTTCTTGAGTTCGCTGAACATAATTCAGTATTGATTGCGGAATAACCTGTGAAATTTCACCTTCTAATACAGGCTGATAAAGATTGAATTTTTCGGCTTGGTGATTAAATTTCGCTTCTACTTCGATTACCAAATTTTGCTCGTATTCAAGCAACAAATAACCAATTTCTGCTCCTGCTTGCTCAATGACAATCTGCATTAATGTTTTCAACAACCGCGAAAACAAAATTTCACTAGATATGGTTTGAGACGCTTTAACAACCGATATATAGTCTAGGTGTTCACCTGTGCTGAAAAACGTTCCGTTAGAGATCATCTGTTGTTGTGGCAATAGCTGAGGGTAAGATTCTTCGAGGTACTTCCTCATTTGTATCAGGGAATGTCACCCCAAACACGAGCGATCGCGCCTGAAAATCCTCCATAATTAAATAAGGGATTCCCTGGTGCATCTCTAAGGCATAAGCTTTAACTGCTACTGCGGTGTTTAACCTGCCAGCGATCGCATACTCATGTTTGAGTTGTTCAATATTATTCGGTGTACACTGTTCTGGACGCAGCCCTTTAATAATTACCGGACACTGATCTTTAACCCTAATTCCACAGTATATGACTGCTTTTACCCCTGCTTTTAATAAAGTGACAATTTGAAATCTGGGTAATGGAATCATCATGCCAAACACTCCAGCCGTGCTTCTTCAAATATAATTCGAGCTTAATTATATTTTAAATACATTTCCTTCGGCAGATGAAATTTAGATGATATCAGGTTCAGATAATTACTTTTACTGACTCACAAACAAAAAATAAGCTAAAATTCAAGCAGAGTAAGCATTTCCCGCTCAGAAACTCCTCATGCTTGATAACCTGCAAACCCAAGTTTACCAACTAGAACAATTTGCCAACAGCCTTGTTTCTAACCAACTGACACACCTTAACGTGGTGAGTGTTGGTATCATTTTTGCTGCTGGGTTGCTTACCAGTCTTACACCCTGTATGCTTTCTATGCTGCCAATTACCATTGGTTACATCGGCGGTTACGAAGCTAAAAGCCGCTTACAAGCAGCTACCCAATCAACTTGGTTTGCTTTAGGATTAGCAACTACATTAGCAGGGCTAGGTATTATAGCAGGTATTGTCGGAAAAGTCTACGGTCAAGTAGGAATTGGTTTGCCGATTATCGTCAGCATTATCGCCATTCTCATGGGGCTGAACTTATTAGAAGCACTACCTCTGCAATTTCCATCCTTGGGCGAAACCAATTGGATATCGCCAGATTTACCAGCCGGATTGCGTTCTTATTTGCTGGGGCTGACTTTCGGCTTAGTCGCATCCCCTTGTAGCACACCTGTCTTAGCTAGTTTGTTGGGTTGGATTGCCAATACACAAGACTTAATTTTAGGGGCAGTTTTGCTACTTTCTTACACAGCAGGTTATGTAGCACCATTGATTTTGGCGGGTACTTTTACAGCTTCAATTAAAAAGTTACTAGAATTGCGTCGCTGGTCTGGTTGGATTAATCCAGTTAGCGGGGCGCTGTTAGTAGGATTCGGTGTATTTTCCTTAATTTCTCGAATTCCCCTTGGCAGTTTTTAATATCAATACTTTTGTAATATTTTACAGATAATGACTTTAGAAGATTCAGCGTCGAAAGAATTAAAATGGTGGGCAGTACCTGGGCAGTTCTTACGCCAAGAGCTTTTGCCAGTACTAACTAACTTACGACTAGCGATCGCACTACTGCTATTGATTGCAATCTTTAGCTCCACTGGTACTGTAATTGAGCAAGGCCAGTCACCTGCATTTTACCAAGCCAACTATCCAGAACATCCAGCTTTATTTGGTTTCTTAACTTGGAAGGTAATTCAGGTAGTTGGATTAGACCACGTATATCGTACTTGGTGGTTTTTAGCATTACTAATTTTATTTGGCACTAGCTTAACTGCTTGTTCATTTACCCGACAGTTACCAGCCTTAAAAACTGCCCAGCGTTGGAAATATTACGACGAACCACGGCAATTTCAAAAGTTAGCTTTAAGTGCAGAACTAGATAGTGGTTCCTTAAATTCTCTCAGCCAAATATTACAGAAACGCCGCTATAAAATCTTTCCAGATCCAGAAAAAGAAAATCTTCTTTACGCCCGTAAAGGAATAGTCGGACGCATCGGCCCAATTATCGTTCATATTGGCATCGTCGCTATTCTGCTCGGGGGAATTTGGGGGGCGATGACTGGTTTTTTGGCTCAGGAAATAGTTGCTAGTGGCGATACATTTCAAGTGACAAATATTGTCGATGCTGGCCCAATAGCCGCCAAAATCTCGAAAGATTGGTCTGTGCGCGTCAATCGTTTTTGGATTGACTACACACCATCTGGCGGCATTGATCAATTTTATTCTGATATGTCTGTCTTGAATAAGCAAGGGGAGGAAATTGACCACAAAAAGATTTTTGTCAACGAGCCTCTGCGCTATCATGGCATCACTTTCTATCAAACTGATTGGGGAATTGCAGGTGTTCGCGTCCAATTTAACAACAGCCCGATTTTTCAGCTACCAATGGCGCTATTGAACACCAAGGGACAAGGGCGTATTTGGGGAACGTGGGTTCCTACAAAACCGGATTTGAGTGAGGGTGTCTCTTTGCTAGCCAAAGATTTGCAAGGGATGGTATTAATTTATGATCCTACAGGCAAACTCGTTGATACTGTCCGCGCTGGGATGTCTACTCAAGTTAATGGCGTGAAGCTGAAAATTCTGGATGTCATTGGTAGCACTGGCTTACAAATTAAAGCCGATCCAGGTATACCAATTGTTTACTCAGGGTTTGGTTTACTAATGCTGGGTGTGGTGATGAGTTACTTTTCTCATTCACAAATATGGGCATTACAAAAAGGCGATCGCTTGTATGTTGGTGGCAAAACTAATCGCGCCCAAGTTGCTTTTGAACAAGAGGTTTTAGAGATTTTAGATCGGCTGACTTCACAGCCAAAAGGTGAGGAGAAAGAGACGGCAATTGAAGTTTAAACGCAGGCAGGGCAAACGCATCATGTCAACAAAAGGATTTTATCAAACAGAATTCAGGAGTCAGAATTCAGAATGAATTTTGACCGAAAAAGCGGATAGCGGAGTGTTAGCGACGTTCGCGCAGCGTCTCGCAGAGAAGGAGCGTCGCGTCTTGATTCTGACTCCTGAATTCTTCTTCAAGAATGTAATCTGGATGAGATAATTTTTATAATAAATCAAGGAAATGTAAAATGGCTCGTACAATTTTGACAGTCAATACCACAGCCGATCAAAATGATGGCCTTCGTGGTAATGGTTTATCTCTGCGGGATGCGATCATAATTGCCAATAAAAACACGAAGACTGACTATGAAATTCAGTTAACAGGAGGAGCAACTTACAACCTCACATCGAACGGGATTAATGAAGATAATGCCCTCACCGGAGATTTAGATATTACAAGTCGTAGTAATGTACTTTATATTAGGGCAGTTGGTGGACAAAAAGCAACTATTGATGCTTCAAATTTATTAAACAGCGATCGCGTCTTTGATGTACTTAAACCAACTGGAGAAGAATTAACCGGAGGAAAATTAAGCTTACAGAATGTAGTGGTTACAGGCGGCAATATCTCTAATGATGGTGGAGGTATTAGGGTTGATGATAATGGCTATCTCGATTTGTATAATTCGACAGTTACAGGCAACAAAGCGTCCGGTTCTGATAATGGAGGCGGCATCTACAACAGTGGTGTCGTCAACTTACGCAACGGCAGCACAGTTAGTAATAATATCGCTGGTTCTGAAGGCGGCGGCATCTACTCCAACGGTACACTGATTGCAACTAATTCTACAATTAGTAACAACAAAGCAGAGGGAGTTTACGGTGGCGGTATCTCCACCATCAACGGATCGGTGACTCTGATCAATACTACTGTTAGTGGCAATAGCGCGGGATATGGTGGCGGCATAAAAAGTAATGGCACTTCAGTTGCTTTACTCAATACTACAGTTAGTGGCAATAGTGCAAATTCTAAGGGTGGGGGCATATATGCTTCCACTGATGGAGTATTCAATTTGATCAACAGCACTGTTACTAATAATACTGCCCTAAGCACCGAATTCGGCGAGGGTGGCGGCGGCATTTATAGTCTTAGTGGCACAGTTAACCTCAAAAACACGATTGTGGCTGGGAATATAAATAGTAATGCTCCCGATCTTCTCTCTTCTTTTTTGAGTTCAGCAATATTTAATGGTAACAATAACAACCTAATTGGTAGCTTAACTGGTGCTAAAGGTACTGTAGGAACTGCTACAGATATTGTCAACCCTAACGCCAAATTAGGCCCCTTACAAAATAATGGCGGACTCACCCTTACTCATGCGCTGCTTCCTGGTAGTCGAGCCATTAACGCCGGCAACAACAACTTGATTCCTGCTGATACAGAAGACCTTGACGGCGATGGCAACACTTTAGAACCCATTCCCTACGACCAACGCGGCTTGACGCGGCTTGTTGGCGCTAAAGTTGATATTGGCGCATTTGAAGTACAATCAGCCACTGGAACTGTCCCCATCACTAACACCTTACAAGCTAGTACCACAACAACCTTAGCTGCTGGTGTCGAAAATTTAACTCTGACTGGAACCAGCAATATTAACGGCACTGGCAATAGTGGCAATAATATATTGACAGGTAATAGTGGCAATAATATCCTCGCTGGTGGCGTGGGGAATGATACTTACGCATTCAATGCTTCCACCCCATTAGGTAGCGATCGCATTCAAGAAACTACCACAGGTGGGAATGATTCGTTAAGTTTTATTGGTACTAGTACAGATATACAAATGAATTTAGGCATTATTACCACCCAGACAGTCAATAGTAACTTGAAATTGACCCTATCAGCTAATAATGTAATTGAAAATGTGGTTGGTGGTAATGGTAGCGATCGCTTGATTGGCAATAGCCTCAATAATACCCTGAATGGGGGGACTGATAATGATGTCTTGACAGGTGGAAGTGGGGCTGATACTTTAATTGGTGGGTCTGGAAATGATATTCTTACAGGTGGAGCAGATAGCGATCGCTTTTTGTATAGTAGCGGACGAGCTTTTATTAGTAGCGATTTCGGTAGCGATATGCTGACTGATTTTACCTCTGGAAGCGATAAGTTGGTGTTGAGTAAAAAGACTTTTACTGCTTTGAGTAGTATTGTGGGTAATGGGTTGAGTCAAGCTTCTAATTTTACGACTGTAGACGATGATGATTTAGCTGCAACCAGTAATGCTTTCCTGGTTTACAGTCGCAGTAGTGGCAGTCTGTACTATAACCAAAATGGCAATGCAGCAGGCTTAGGAACTGGAGCCGAATTTATCAATCTGCTTAATATTCCCACCTTGACAACGGCTGACTTTACAATTGTTGC
This sequence comes from Nostoc sp., assembly GCF_036917635.1. Classification (GTDB taxonomy): domain Bacteria; phylum Cyanobacteriota; class Cyanobacteriia; order Cyanobacteriales; family Nostocaceae; genus Nostoc. The sequence continues at coordinate 139,340 of NZ_JBALCW010000110.1, read as the reverse complement.
CTGAAGTTAATTAAATGGTAAAACAACAGTTGGAACTCGTTATTTTATCAGTAGCCTTGAAAGAAATGTTGAAGAGATCGCCAATTCTATTCGTAGCCATTAGGGAATAGAAAACTCATTACATTGGCGAGGCGGCACGTTGCGGGGGTTCCAAGAGTTGTAGCGACTGCCGTTATTGGATGCCGCTTTTAAAACCTTGCTTAGTTTTTTTTTTATCAAGGAAGGTTTTTAGGACTTGTGTGTACACCCTAGCAAGCTTGGGAGAGGTACTTTAAAATTGTCTCCCTTCTCCCAAAACTGGCAGAAGGGGTTGGGGGATGAGGGCTAGTTTTGCATTCGTGCAAGAGGTCTATTGGCTTCAGTTATGCCGTTTTTTTCTATTAGCAATCAGATTATGCAGAGTGTAGCCCTACTTTTGATGACGTACTTCAACCACGGTATGTACATTACCGCGAGGCGTGAAATCTGCTTTTACAGTGACTTCTAACGGATTGCAAGCAGCTACAAAATCATCCAAAATTTGATTAGCAGATTCTTCGTGAGAAATGTAGCGATCGCGGTAACTATTAATATAAAGTTTAAGTGCCTTTAATTCCACTACTCGCTCATCAGGCACATAGCTAACGTAAATTGTCGCAAAATCAGGATAGCCAGAAAATGGACATTTACAGGTAAATTCCGGTAAAGTAATATTAATGTCATATCGCCTCCCTACACGCGGATTCGGAAAGGTAATTAGTTTACCTTCGGCAATGTCGCGTTCGCCATACTTCATTTCTTGGCTTGCCGGGGTTACACTTTCAGGTAATTTCTCAGTTGTCATTTGTCATTTGTCATTTTACTTATCTTTGCGTCCTTTTAGTAATTTTATTCCTAACTCCTAACTCCTAACTCCTAACTCAATACTCCTAACTCCCAACTCAATACTCTTCCTTCTCCCAATCTGGACAATTCTCATCTTCACAACCGTGGGGATGCATGGCACAAACTAACAAATTACCACTATAAACTTGACCGTGGTAGTGAGTACAACCGATACAGGCGGGATTTTTTTCGGCTGTGGGTTCAACTGAATAAGGAAAACCTGGATCTACATCTGCTACAATGTCTTCCAGTTCCCAGTAAGCTTCAAACATTGGTTCAGTCAAATCCTGTAAATAGTGATCGACTTCAAGGGCAATGTTAGGGACTTGCTCGGTGATTTCTTCCGTTAGCTCAAAAAAAGCGTCTACCATTTCACTCATTCCCAGGAAGAAACGCTCTACTTCGTCAGCCACTGTTTCAGCGATTTCTACTAAATCTTTTTGCCACTGTTCCATAAACTTGACACCTTTGCAGGCTATAAACAGGACGCTTTGTGTTATCTGGCTTAAAATACTAGAATACACACTAAGCAATGTATCTTATCAAGTTTCTATCTGAAGTGCCATGTCCAACTGCCACTTCTTACTAATATTTCGTTCCAAGAATGCTTTTTATTGATCGCGTTGCAATCTTTTTAACTCGTTTTGCAGTTCTAGCACTTCTTGGCGTAATTTTTCTGTGTTCTGATCATTTGATCCTTCTTTCACAGTTGGTTCTTCATCTTCCTCTAAAATTTCAATGCGCCGAGGTTCCGAAGGAGGTGTTTTTTCAGAGGTTTCACCAGATGCTTGGGGCTGTTGGGCTTGCTTCATCATCTCTTCAACGAAGCGGCGGGCTTCTTCTGTGTTCATTTCGCCCTTTGCGACCATTTCATCTGCCAGTTTTTGGACTTGCGATCGCACTTCGGCTAATTTTCCCCCTGCTTTCTCACCTGCGTAAGAAGCTAATCCAACACCGAGGTAAAAAGCTTTTTGAACAATATCTCCAAAACCAGCCATTTTCCCTGACCGCTCCTACAAATAGGGCGACCCGGAGACTACGCCTACCACAAGCCTCCCGTGTTGCTGCTACCTTCCGGTTCTGACAAGATTTGGGTGTTGCGATCGCATAGATCCAGGTCTTCTATAAGCATAACATTAAAAGTCAGTAATGTGTGTGTTATTCCATAACAATCCGCCATTCATAAAGCTGATAGTTGACGCAGCCGTGTTGCACCAAGGGGTCATCAGCTACAATTGCTTCTGCTTCTTCCTTTGAGGCTGCCTCAAACAGCAACATCCCGCCTCTTTCTTCTGCCCAATAGCCTGTTCGCGCTTTGTGTCCTTTAGCAATCAAGTCTTGAATGTAGGCTTTGTGGGCAGGTACATATTCGTCAAAAGTAGGTTTATCGACTTTCCCTTCTTCAATTTTTACAAACCAAGGCATCTACTTGTTATCTCCCATTTCTAAGGATTTTCTGCCTCAACAACGTTCGGGTGGAACTAGAAAAGTAAGACTGTAATACTCAGCATGATTTATTTAGTTGGCATAGTGATTTCCCAAATTCCTTGATTTCCACCATATTCTATAACATAAATTTTATTGCCGATAATCGCAGCGTCAATGGGATTAGTAAAACCTTCAACAATGCGGGTAGCATTCAATTTATAGCTGGTATTTCCTACTTTAGTTAACTTTAAATGCAGTAGGTCTTGGCCGGAATCTTTAAAAGGCCCTGGTAGTGTTTCGCCAGTGGGATCGCCTGTTGTAAAACTCAGCATGAATCCATCTCTGTTGAATTCTGCACTCATTACTCCTTGTGTATCAAAAACTAAGCCCAAAGGAGAACGGTGTGCTGTAAAAGTACTCAAACTTTGCCCAATAACACTGGCATCTTTGACTTTTCCATCTTGAGGATCGCGGAAATTGTCGGCGTCTGGGCCAAAATTAGGAATTGGTTCAATTAAGTTTTCAGGCCGAGCAGGAAAGGTTGGATCGTTACGAAAGTAGCCCCTTTGAACGGCGTTAAATTTGGGGTTTAACAAAAGGTCTTTGGCCGGATCGTAATTAGGAAATTGTTGTGGATTGTCTGCCCCGCCAATCCGCCAGGGAAAGCCGTAATTACCACCTGGACGGAGCCAATTTAATTCTTCTGACATGTCGCGATCTGGGCCATTTTCTGTACCAAATAAATCCCCATTGGGCGCAAAGGCCATATCGAAAGTATTACGTGTTCCTTCTGCAAAAATATAGCCAGCTGTCTTTAAAGCTGCTCGATTGTTTGCAAGAAAAAGATTTTTGCCATTAGTAGGAAGACGGAGTATACAAGCGGTTAATCCTACTTCACGAGTATTAGGATATAGCCCATTAACAGACTGAACTTCACCATGATCGGTACGAGAACCGCTATTTACATAGATAAAGTTACCATCCGGGCTAACAACTACGCCGTTGAAGCGATGGTCATAGGCTGTTTTACTTTTGGGATAGCCTGCACTCTTAGCTAAGATAGACCAGACGCGCTGTTGGGTAACCGAGTTAATTTCGCCTTTAACAATAATTCCTTTGGTCTGGTTATTCACAAGGTCTGCATTACCAACCAAATAAATTGTGCCGTTAGGGCCAATGGCCATACCTTGAGTCTCACCTAGATTATGATCGCTAGAGGTGTATACAAGTTTACTATTAGACAAGCTTAAATTAACTTGATAAATATCACCATTTTCTTTGAGGTAATAAAGGGTATTGTTTCGTGGATCTTTTACAATCCGAACAGAAGGAGAGACTGATAAGGTATTCGTAATATTGCGAATCTGAATACCAGGACGCAGGGCAATAGGCGCAGCATTTACTCCAGTAGGGCCATAATTTAATAGAGCTATTGTAAATAACAGCGTTTTAGCGGCGACAAAGTAGCTTTTGAGAGCGAACTTACCAATAAATCTGTGTTGCTTTTGGTTGGATGAGTTAATGCTATTCATTATTGCGTTCATAAAATAATCAGATGATTTTGTTGCTAAATCTTCTTGAGAAAGGAAACAATTTTAGAGATTCTGGGTTGAAATCAGCAATGGGTACTAGGTTATAAATCAATACGCTTGGGTTAGCGCCAAAAAACTTACGTTTTTATGCCAAACTTACTTTTAGCGTATAAGGAGCAGGGTTGCTATCACTAGAGCCAGAGAAAGTTCCGCCATCTTGGGGGAAGAAAGCATATTTACTCACTGAAATTGAGTAGGTTCCAGCACCCAATGAACCGGTGATTAATGACCCAAAGTCAGTCCCACTATCGTCATCACTTTGCAGTAAAGTCCCAGCATTGTTAAACAGTCCGATAACTGTATCATCGGTTGTCGCCGCAGTGATAGTGGCAGTTGCTGGATTTGCTAGAGAAAATGTAAAAAAGTCGAAATCGGGATTGTCCCCCGGTTGAACTGTTACTAACTCACCTGAGAGATTAACGTCTGAGCCTGATGATAAAGAACCTAGTCTTTCAGCGCTGGCTAGTGTATTGTTTGTAGCTTTTCCAGCATTTTCCCCCTCATAAAAAAGGAAATCGTTACTATCAAGTCTAAGATTTACTAGCCCCTGCACAATACCTATGATCTCATCTGGTTCTGCTCCAGGTTTGTCTAAAAATATTTGTGTATTGGCTCCAACAGATTGCAAGCGGTAGTTATTTGGGGAACCTTTAAGTTCTATTCTATCTTCACTAGGGTTGAAGTCAGTAATAGTAGCTAAGTCCACAAAACCAGCATTCGTAGTGTTTTTATCGTCGTAGTAGACATTTATCGCGTCCCCAAGGACAAATCTATCTAGCCCAACGCCGCCAGTTAAGGTATCAGTCTCCCCTAATCCAGGTTGAAGGGGACTAGCAGGGAAAACACCGATGAGGATGTCATTTCCAGACCCCCCATTAAGTAAGTCATTGCCAGGTCCGCCCTGTAGACTATCATTGCCGTCGTCACCATTGAGGGTATCATTGCCATTATTACCATCTAGCGTGTCATCGCCTGCTTTCCCATTCAGAGTGTTGTTAGCAGTATTACCAAATACTATGTTATTAAGACTGTTACCTGTCCCGTTGATGGCGCTACCTTCCCTCAGTCTCAGATTTTCCAGATTGGCACCTAGTGTGTAGAGGACAGAAGACCGGACGGTATCTATGCCTGAATTAGTAGCCTCGGTAATGGTGTCGGTAGCGCTGTCAATGACGTAAGTATCATCGCCTACTCCCCCATTCAAGCTGTCAGTACCTAAGCCGCCATCAAGTGTGTCATTGCCAACTCCACCGATTAAACTGTCGTTTCCCGTCCCGCCAAATAGATTATCATTACCATCTGCACCATTCAGGGTATCGTTACCAGACAAACTATTGCCATTGCCACCATTAGCCCAACCATATATCGTATCATCTCCCGATGTCCCATTTCTGGTGTCAGGATCTGTAGTGCCGAAAATAACTGCCATATTATTTTTCCTGAATTTCTAAATAATGCCTAACTTCGGCCTCAGTCACAGAACTTTTTATAAGTTCAATATAGATTACTTAAAACTCTCATAAAGACAGATGCTTTTCTTAACCTAATGAACACCAATATTACTTAGATAATATTAATTATTGATTTGGTTAGTTGATTATGCAAATGGTTAAGTAATTGGGTCAAAATTTATTTTGATTATTTTTCCCATATTTTTTAACTTACCTGTAATTATTTAATTACCATGAACTACAAATTACGTCAACTGATTTACCAAATATTAAAAATATAATCTTTTAGATTTCTAATACTGTTAAAAAGGGTTATAAATTTTAGTAATGTAAAATTATTGTAATCGAGTTCGTAGTAAGGACTTTAGTCCGTCATAAGGACTGAAGTCCTTACTACAAACCTTTAATTATTTCCGCCGTTTTACTTATGTCTAATGAACCTAATTAACTCAGCAGTGCTGGGTAATTTTTCACCGCGAACTAGTTTAGACTCCGAAAAATGAATCCTTACGTCAAAATTACTTTTTTTGTTAATTAATGGTGCTTTGAAGCGTCAGGCATAATTACCTCCTGAAGATTTACGCCGTTGAGGTTAGCTCCCCTAATGTCGGCTCCTCTGAGGTTTGCTCCTCTGAGATTTGCTCCTGTGAGATTCGCGCCTCTGAGGTTAGTCCAACTCAAGTCAGCTTCACTTAAGTTAGCTTCACTTAAGTTAGCCCGCAACAGATAAGCACCACTTAGGTGAGCCTTATTTAGATTAGCTTTGTAGAGTTTAGTTTTGTAAAGATAAGCCCCCAACACTTCCGCCTCGTACAAATTCGCCTCGCACAGGTCAGCCGCAATCAAGTTAGCTTCAATGAGGTTGGCAAAAGAGAGATTAGTCCGCATTAGCTTCGCTGCACCTAAATCGGCATCTATTAAGTTAGCGCCTCTTAAGTCGGTTCCAATTAGATTAGCATGAGCGATCGCAGCGCCTCTAAGATTCGCCTCACTCAAGTCAGCACCAATAAAATTAGCATGACTCAAATCTGCCTGCGTAAGTATAGCACCACTCAAGTTAGCAACACTGAAGTTAGCATCACTCAAGTTAGCTTCAATGAGCAAGGCTTTGTAGAGGTTGGCACTACTCAGGTCAGCACCACTGAGGTTTGCTCGCACAAGTAAAGCATTACGCAAATCTACCTTGCTCAAATTTACCCCCTGGAGATTTGCGCCTCTGAGGTTATCCCCTTGCAGGTTTGCGGCGCTGAGGTCTGGTTCAATCTGAGGATTTTTCTCTCTCCACTCAATCCATGTAACTGCACCTGCTTTGAGTAAAGCTAGATGCTCTCGATTTGCCATTTTCTCTCCTTTACTCCTGACGCATACCCAGAGGATTTGCCCGACCTGCTACACTTTCTATTGCCGTTAATGCTCCTGCCGCACCTGCTAGAATATCTCTTTCATGTCCACCTAAGTAAAGCCGTCCAAAACTACCTACGGCTTGAACCTCAAGGATGTTAATCGATGCTGCTTTCTCAGCTTCATTCGCAGCCAGTGCAGCGTAAGCAGCAGGTTCCACTTCTAATACATACAGCGTTTGCCCTGCTAGTAATAGCTGTCCCCGTCGTGTGCGATTAATAAGTTGTGTTTGGTAAGCATCGATGTTGCGGATAATTTGGCTAGAAACAACACGCGGTTTGAGACATTCGTCTTTTCGGACTCCCAATGCAGCCAAAATTGCTTGCCCAGCAGCTCGCGTTTCCCCTTGGGAGCTAGAATGAACTTCTAATAGTCCGTACAGTCGTTCAACTATCTGTACTCCCGGACGGACAGAGGCAGCTTTCAGGGCTATATCGGTAATTTTATTAATTTCGATACCAGGAGAGATTTCAATCCACAGTGATGTATCCCCTGGTAATGGTAAGAAGCCTTGAGCTACTGTTCCCATATATGCTGCATGTTGAGGTTGCAGGCTGTCGAGAAATACGAAACTGCGTAGTTCTATTCCCAAGATTTTGCTCTCCAGTCATAAGGGTAAAAGTTATCTATTGCAAGATATGAACGCCTAAGTTGGGGCATTTTTGCTACCTGACTTTTCACGGTATCGGGAAAACCTCACTTCTATTTCTCTTTTCCTTTTAGGAGAGAGACTTTGAATTTTCCCCCTTCCCGTGTAGGGAAGGGGTTAGGGGGTTAGGTTTTCGTGGGCTTTTCCATATAACCTGAATTGTCAGTTTTGCCACAAGTGAAGCATGGAAAAACACAAAGTAGAAAAATTTTGCTGTCGATAAATTTTACGCCTGAGAAGTATTCTGGCAGGAAAAACCGCCTTGACAATTGTACAAGCTTTATTACACACAAATCGCTGTCTGCAATGCCCAACTGATCTTGATTTACTGATAAAGTTGATGTTACAAAAAAGTTCGATAGCTAAATTGAAGTGGGAAAAATCCACTGGACTTCTGGCGATATCTTCAAAATGCTGCCAAAATCGCAGCTAATCAAACTCACAGTACTAAGATTTACACATTGACAAAGTGGGCAATAAGTGGTTTAAGTGGAAACAAGCAAATAACAGACTATTTGCTAATTAACTTTGACTGGCAGGGTAATCATAAACTCAGTTGCGATCGCTCCACCATATTTTCCTACGACAATTTGACGACGGTTTCCTAAGCTGAATTCTTAACGGCAGTTTCTCCTGATGCCTTTCTTCTATTGTGCTTAAGTCGATTTCAATAAGCAATTAGGCATATTGCTTTCTCAAAATGCCTAATTGCTTTCTCTTTTCGGTAGATTCAGCAAGCAAAAAGACATATTACTTTCTCAAAATGCTTGATTGCTTTCTCATTTCAGTATATCGCGCATTCATTTCGGTAGATTTAGCAAGCAAAAAGGCAGATTGCTTTCTCATTTCGGTATATCGCGCATTCATTTCGGTGGATTCAGCAAGCAAAAAGGCAGATTGCTTTCTCAATTTGCCTTTTTGCTTTTTCAAATGAGCAATTTACACACTCATAATAAGTTATTGCTGTCTTGTACAAGCCATTAGTCATTAAGCATGGAGTAAAGCCCTACTGCTTTTTTCCTTATTGCTTAACGCTCTTTCATAACAATCCCAACTCTTCTGGAAAGCCTAGCATGATGTTTAGGTTTTGGATTGCGGCTCCCGATGCGCCTTTACCCAAGTTGTCGAGACGAGCAACTAGCAATGCTTCTTTGGTGGTGTCATTGGCGAATACAAAAACTTGAACAATATTAGTGCCGTTGATTGCGTAGGCGGAGCCCGTCGTAGACATCGCATCCAAAAATATTCCGTCTCGCAGTAGTGTAGAATCTTGGTATGGAGCAACCTGCACGAATTTTTCACTTTTGTAATAGTTAACAATTACTTGATGAATAACCTCACCTGATGGTGGATTATTCAAAGTCCCCAACGGCAAAGGCACCTGAACCAGCATTCCTTGCTCAAAATCTCCTACTGCGGGTACGAATAGCGGCGGCGATGCTAATTCTGAGTAATAATGCATTTCCTTGACGTGCTTATGTCCAAACTGCAAACCGTAGATACCATAAGGATAAAGCGACTCTGCTCCAGTTTCCTGTTCGTGAAAGGTATGGTATTGTTTGATCAGATTCTTTCCGCCACCAGAGTAACCTGACACTGCATTAACGGTGATGGGAAAATTACTCTTTAAAATTCCCTTGGCAATCAACGGACGGATACAGGCTAAAAATCCTGTGGGATAACAGCCGGGATTGCTGACATACTGAGCGCGGGCGATTTTCTCTCGCTGTCCTGGATTTAGTTCAGGAAAACCATATACCCAGTTATTAGCTGTGCGATGGGCGCTACTAGCATCAAGGATCTTAACCGTAGTACTACTTACTAAGCTAACAGCTTCGCGGGCTGCATCATCAGGTAGGCAGAGAATGACAACATCGACGGCATTAATTAGTTTAGCTCGCTCAGTTGCATCTTTACGTTTAGATGCTTCAATGCTAACTAACTCGATATCATCCCGTTGATTGAGGCGTGAGTAAATATGTAAGCCTGTGGTTCCCGATTCCCCATCAATAAAAATCTTAGGTTTAGTAATCATGCGTCCAGCATCCCGCTTTGTGAGTAGTATTATTTTGACCGATTAATACTTACTTGACCTCTAGTAAATAAATTATATTAAGTTAGGACTTACGCAGTATACAAATGTATCGTGATGTGCATTAACTAAAATAGGTTATTTCAGACTTTTGTTAATTATGCTGCGATCGTAAATACACCATGCTGAACTAACAATGCTGTGCCTTTACGAAAGATGTGGTTTTTCAACTTATTCATATTTAGTATTTCTTGTCAAGGCGTAAGTTTTATAAGTAGCCCTTTCAAGGTGACTCGTAAAATAAAATTGTTTTTTCTCAGCGCTCTCTGTGCCTCTGCGGTTTAAAAGTAATTTATTTAACCTTATTAGGCACAGACAACACAGAGATAAGAGGTTAGAGAGGTATTTATTTTCAAGAACTTTTACCCATCTTGAAAGGGTTAGTTTTATAAGTCAAAACAAATATTTTTAGAAAACACCAAAAATTGATTGTATCACCCAAACTGGTATTCTCCCTTATTTTTTTTCAAAAATAAAATCGGATTGCTGATAGCAGAGGTAAAAGTTAAATTGAAATTTTTTGTGTTGATCACGACATCTAAAAAATAATCAGTATGTTATGTTACTGAGCGACATCATAAATGCTCTCATTTTCAGCAATTAACTTAAGTGTGAATACACTCATTGTGGTATAGGCGGCCAGAGAATTTATAAATTCTTCCTGGCCAAGATATACCAAAGTTTCTGCTGAGTTTTCACTAAAAGCTAGTTTAAATAACGAATTTATAGTACCTGATTTCACAAATTAGTTGTGATATCAAGTACTACAAAATCCGTTAGTTCAAGCCATTCTAGCTGTTTTCACTTGTATGGAATACATATCTGTTGAGGAGTGCAAAGTTTTGCACCCCATAGTGGATTGCATCCATACAATAATTGCTATCTCCAGTCTGAGAGAGAGGCATAAAAATAAATCTCCAGCCTTATTAAAACGAATCAGCGACTATGCCCAGAGTGAAACCACCTTCGGCAGAGCAGTTCTTAAAAAGTAGGCTGAAGACTTATTTCGGGGGGAGCATCCCAATTTTGGCTTAAATCTTTTCCCTCAGCCCCTCTCCCGGAATGGGGAGAGGGGAGACATAATTCTAGTTCCCCGAATCCCATCATATCGGATTCGGGGTTAGGGGATGAGGGCTATCAAGGGAATGGCACATTTGGGATGCTGGGATTTCGGGTTCGTGTCTGAGTAAATTTTTGTAGGAGTTAAGTGAACAAGATGAAACTGTACAAACAACGTCAAAGCAAAAATAGCGTATTGATTTTAACTTCTCTGGCTGTGTTGGCGTCTCCATTAGTATTGCCCTTACAACAAGCTTTTGCAGAAACATTAACGACCATTGTAAATTTCAACGGTACTAATGGAGCTAACCCAAATGCAGGTGTGCTTGCAGGCAAGGATGGCAATCTTTATGGAACCACTTCCGCAGGTGGTTCGCAAAGTAAAGGAACAGCATTCAAATTAACTGGTTCTACTTTTAATACTCTGACTACACTAGTTAACTTCACTGGAACCAATGGAACTAACCCTGTTGCTAGATTATTTCAGGCAAGTGATGGCAATCTATATGGTGCGACCTTTACAGGCGGTACAAATAACTTAGGTACGTTGTTTCAGTTGAAAAAAACAACTTTTACAAACTTGACAACTCTTTTGAATTTCAATGGTACTGGTGGAGCCAACCCTACAGGTAGATTGATTTCAGGTAGCGATGGCAGCTTGGTGGGGATAACTTCTGCCGGTGGGGTAAACAATAAAGGAACTGTATTCAAGATTCCGCTAACTGGTGGTGTCCCCACTGTCGTAGTTAACTTTAACGGTACTAATGGAGCAACTCCATTAGCAAGGTTGCAATTAGCTAGTGACAAAAACTACTATGGCACCGCCTCAGCAGGTGGAGCAAGTAATAAAGGTGTGGCATTTAAGTTAACTCCCGCAGGAGTAATAACTTCATATAGCTTTAGTGGTGCTAATGGGCAAAGTCCTCAGGCTGGATTAATTGAATCTGATAAATTTATCTATGGCACGACTTCTCTAGGTGGAGCCAGTAATAAAGGAGCTATATTCAAGGTTCCCCTCGGTGGCGGTACACCGGTTTTAGTTGCCAGTTTTAATGGCACCAATGGGGCTAACCCCACAGCTGCACTCACAAAAGGAAGTGACGGTAACTTCTACGGTACGACTTCTACAGGTGGTGCAAATAATAAAGGAGCCATCTATCGGTTGACTGGAGGAACCATCACTTTGTTATTTAGTTTTAATGGCACGAATGGGGCAACGCCAGAGTCTACGCTAATTCAACTTGCTAATGGTGCATTTTACGGTACCACCTCTACTGGTGGCGCTTCTGCACAAGGAACCGTGTTTAAATTTACACCATAGCCTCAAATACAATCTACCTACCAAATAATTAGTAGAACGTAGATTTTTCCACTTTCAGATAGTTACGTTTACTGGCTAAGTAAGTGGGTCAAATTAAATATAAAACCTCACCCTGCCTCCGGCTTCCCTCTCCAAAGCATCAAAGAGGGATTGAGGGTGAGGTTTTTTCTTATGTTTAATTACGTCTACCTACTTATCTGAAAGTGAAAAAGATATTCGCAAACAACCAAATATCTTCATGATGATTGTTCCGAACTGTCTATAGGAATCCGGTTTGATTACTGAAATTATTTGCGTAGGCTGGGAGTGGGGAGTAGTAAAGAACACTTTTTGATGTGTACGGAGTTTTTTAAAAAATCAAATCATAGTCCTATATATCTCAGATTGATGGGCAAAAGATTTTATCTGTAATAACATTTATCAATCCAAATTCGCATTTCTTCTTCAGAACCAAAACAGGCAGAACGCCCTGTGATTGGATCGTAGGCACGCCAACAAGAAATGTGACCATGCCAGTCTGATTCCTGCCACACTTGGAGATCAGAACTACTAGCCATCCAGGTGGTAAAATGTTGCCAATATTTTCGTAAATTTAACAAAATATTAAATTTATTCATAGTGAAAGCACCCGATCAATAGTGAACTATTACTTTTACTTTCACGTAATAATTTTCAACTGATAAGGTACAGTTTTGGCAGATTTGATCTAGTACAGTTAAGGGCTATCTGAACTGGTATAGTAAAAAATCTCGCAACTGTACTAGGTAAACTTGCTAAAAATAGTTTATATTGCCAGTATTGATGATTATTTAGTCATTGACGAGTGCGGCAAAATGAACATTTTATTAGAACGGCAGTCAAGCAAACCGATTTATTTGCAGATCCGCGATCGCATCAGTCGTCTGATTAAATCTGGCGCACTCAAAAGTGGCGATCGCCTTCCTTCTATCCGCTCTTTGGCAGAAAGTTTACAAGTTAACAAACTCACGATTATTGAAGCATATAACGTTTTAGAAGCAGATGGAATTGTTTCTGCTCGTCAAGGTTCAGGATATTTTGTCAGCAGCATTTCTCTTAAAAGCGCCAACTTAGAATCTAAATTTGCTCCAGCCCAAAATGTCATAATTACAAAACCAGGAAAGTGTTCTTTTTATGAAATGTATACTCCACTGGTGCAAGCACAGACACAGCCAGAAATGATTAATTTTGGCTACGGTTATCCTCGTCCACCAAAAGATATTAACCTGATTGCCAGACGAGCATTAAGACAAGATGATGCTGATATTTTCTTTCCCCATGAAATGCCTCAAGGACAACTAACTTTGTGCAGACAAATTGCCCAGATGCTAGTACATCAAGGATTAGAGGTTTTTCCAGAAGATTTAATTATTACTAATGGCTCTCAGCAAGGGTTGTCATTAGCGATGAATTATTATGTACAACCTGGTGATTGGGTGATTGTCGAAGCTCCCACCTATTATGGTGCAATTTCTATCTTAGAAAACTTGGGAGCTAAGATTATTGGCATTCCCATGACTGCGGAGGGAATGAATTTAGATTTATTAGAACAATATCTACACAGCCACCGTCCGAAATTAATTTATACGATTAGTACCTTTCACAATCCGACAGAATTGACGACAACACAAGGTCATCGTCAACAATTATTAGCATTAGCCGAAAAATATGAATGCCCCATTTTAGAAGATAATGCTTATGAAGGCATAAATTTTGATGCTGTACCAGCACCAATTAAAGCTTTAGATAAAAATAATTTGGTGACTTATTTAAGCACTTTTTCTAAAACTTTAATGCCTGGTTTACGAGTGGGCTATATGGTAGTTACAGGTAAGCATTATCAAGCAATTATTGAGCGGAAGTTGCTCCATGACTTGCACACATCCAGTATTTCGCAAACAATAGTTAGCGAATATCTCGCTTCAGGACATTACCGCCGTCACCTCAGCCGACTTCGCACAGATAATCTGCAAAGTCGTAATACTATGCTGCAAGCTTTAGAGCGTTATTTTCCTGAAGAGATCCGGTGGACAGTTCCCACGGGTGGATTATTTCTCTGGGTACAGTTACCAGATGATATTCCGATTGGGACAATTCGTAAGGAAGCCTTTACACAAAATGTCTACCTAGCGTGTGGTTCGGCATTTTTCCCAGATAAGCAGGGTTACCCAGCGATGCGTCTGACTTTCTGTCTCTCACCAGAGGAGATTGAGCAAGGTATTTCGATTGTGGGTAAGTTGCTGAAAAAGTATATCTCCAGAGGATGTGTAGATAGAGAGCGGCTTCTCATCAAACATCACATATCCAATTATCAACCGCTTGTTCACATGTAGGTTAGCAGAGATGTCCTAATCTACTTCTGGTCAAATCCCTCCACCATTTTAAGAAACAACTTTTAGTAAGTGTTCGTTAAGCACGTCCAATAATGGTCGGTTGTTACACACACCAGTCTGATTGTTATTAGTCAGAATGTAATAGTGCAATCTATTGCACTGTTACAAAAGCTAAATACAGAGGTAAACTATGTTTCCTTTTTGGGGTAATGTCTGTTATGGAAGCGAACCGATTTCGCACAAAGCTAGCTTAGAGCGGAAATTAAAATTCTTGATTTGGATGCGAGATGATTTAGAGTCCAAACTGGCTGGCATTAATGCTTCTATTGATACGATTCGGCAGCAAATAGAACGCTCAAATTCAGCTGTTTAGAACTTAGTTCTTGCAGACATTTGTACTTAAGCCGATTGTAACTATTTTGTGATTGGGGGCTGTACATGGGCTGCAAAGCGTTTTGTAGGTCTTTGTGCAGCACTCTGTCACAAAGTAGGTAGTCTTGAAAAATGAAGCCGAGTCTTTTGTGCTGGTGACTGGCAGAGTTGATTAATATCTGCAAGCTAGAGCCGTAATCGTTTTAGAGTGGCAAAACTTATAGAAATGAAAAATATTATCTCAATTGTTTGGAATAAGTGGTTAAAACCGCACAAAGAATCTGTTTTACTATTTGACTCAACTGCTGCCGCTAGCGAGATTGCCTTAATGCTTAACGGTGACTGGGATGGCTGCAATGGTGTAATCATGGCTAAATGTGATGAGGTAGCTGTTAATACTGCTGCCAAACTTACGATAGCTACATGGTGTTATCAAGGCGCATCCAAAGCTGTTTTAGACAGAGTAGCAACTGATGAAATTTTACGCCGTTATGCAATAAGAGAAAGAAATTTTGTTAATGCTAATTTGAGGTGTGCAGTACTTACATCACTGAAGCTGAGTGAAATTAACCTAAGTTATGCAAACCTGAGTTGGGCAGACCTAAGTCAAGCCAATCTAAGTTATGCTGATTTAACAGCAGCAGACCTAAGCCAAGCTAATTTAAGTGGAACTGACTTAACCAAGACAAACCTAATGAGGGCAAACCTAAGCGGGGCAGACCTGCAACAAGCTTCGCTTCAGGGGGCTAACCTAAGTAGTGCTAACTTAACTGAAGTTAACCTCACTGGTGCAGATTTAACAGGAGCCAATCTAGCACTAGCAGATTTAAGAGGGGCAAATTTTTACGAATGCAATTTGAGTGGAGCTAACCTAATAGGTGCCAAGTTAATTGAGAGTGACTTGGCTTTTGCTAGACAATAATCGCGCCTTGTAGCGAAGCGATCGGCTTGTGGTTGCACAGTCTTTCCTGGTTTGTGCAAGTTAGGGGTTGTGAGGGTGCGATCGCTGTTCATAAAACGTGTGGGTGTATCATGTTTTAATGCGACTTTGGGTGCAATTATTACTGTCATTGGTAAGAATTTCTGGCGAAAGTAGTTTCACCAAGTCACTTACTGCTGAGACTTGGGTTAAGTCACTTCGGTGATTTAGATGCAAGTAATTGACAAAACGATACATTACCAACGGTTGATTATCCACTGGTCGCAAAGCATACTCTTCTATACTGGCAAACAGTAGTTTATCTTGCAGTTGTCTATCCTTAGTAAATTCGGCGATGCAAGCCATTTGCTGTTGCATATAACTATCGTTTTGCAGTAATTCTTGGATAACTTCTTGCAATATATCCATAACACTGGATTGGCGATCGCGGCTGGAACCTACCCAAGTTTGAATCTGGCTGCGTAAAGAAACTAAACTCCCCAATCGGATGATTAAGTTGCCATAAGCTCGTTCTCTACCGCTCCCTAAGTAGCGTTTGCGTAAAATTTTCCAGCGATACTCCATTAGTTGCTTGACAATATTCATCTCTAATGGTTCAAGTAGTTCAAACCGTTTTAAATCTCTTCCCAAAAGCCAACGAACAATACTCTCTCTGGTAGTTGCACTTTCCTCTGGGCATTCCTGTGCTAGGCGTTTGTGCCAATACTGTTTCAGTTTTACTGCATTCTTTACTAGAAGAAGATTGCACTCTTTGAAACTCAATTTTACAGTTTGCATCATAACTCCTTTGCTGTCTTAACAGTGATATTCGCCTGTGAAAATTTATCCTTCTGAAATCAAAAATTCAACTTCAGCAGTAACCGCATTAAGTATCTGATTTTTCCGATTAAGCCGTGAAATCTCGAAATAGCAAGGATTTTAGACTATATTTTATGTAGACATAAATTTTACAAGTGAACTTTTTTATCTATTCAATATTAAATAGTTTTTATTAAATACAAAATCTATAAATCTCATATATTTTAATCAATACAGATTTAAAAACTCATGCAAATACTAATAAGTAGGTAGGCATAATTAAATATAAGATCAAACCTCACCCTCAATCCCTCTCCAAAGCATCAAAGAGGGAAGCCGGAGGCAGGGTGAGGTTTTATATTTAATTTGACCCACTTACTTATCTATTTTTACAAAACTTAAGTAAAATTTTATATGCGTATTTTTTATACAAACTTTGGCTTACTTTGACCAAGCCCATCATTATAGCCTCACATAGGTTAGGGTAGTGTTGATTGCTCAAAGGCTTGAAAGAAATCGGGTTTTACTCAGCACTCAGCACTTTGCTATAACTGAAAACTTCAAAAAGTTCTAGTAGCGAGCCGTTTTAATTTCCTCCAAGTCAGACGCTTGGCTATCGTGAACTTTACTATTAATCAGAGTTCTCAATAGAGAAATAGTAATACCAATTTTGGATGAAAGCTATATTGTAAAGATATATAGTTTTTATAAATATAAATGACTGAACAATTTTTATATTTCAATGGAATTAATGGCGCAACGGGAGAATACTTCCCGTCTCCACGTAGTTTTAAACAAATTGCTCAAATCGCCCAAGGTAAACAGTTTAATGACCCACCTGATTTAATCCAACTGCAACAGCAATATCAGAAATCTCCAGAAAAATCTAGGGGACTGGTAGAAGGTAAAGACCCAAAAAACTTAGCGCAGACGGGCTGGGGAATTATTTTCGCCTATGAATATAAAGATAGTTCTGGTTATCAAGCAGAGGCTCTAAGAGTTGCCCTCAGTGAATTACTAAAGCATCGCCGCCAACAAGCAACACAGATAGACAACCGTTATTACCAGGAGTACATAGGGCAAAAAGCATACCGCACTCAGGAATCAAAGCAGCAGTTTTTGGAACGCCATCGAGTCGGCCCAGGGCCTGTCAACCCAGAGAAAATGCCCTACTATTTACTGATTGTTGGTGATCCCCAAAGTATTCCTTATCACTTCCAGTATCAGTTGGATGTGCAGTATGCAGTTGGCAGAATTTACTTTGATACTTTAGAAGAATATGCTCAGTATGCACACAGTGTAGTCAAAGCTGAAACTGGTGAAATAATTTTACCCCAAAAGATTTATTTGTTTGGAACACAGAATCAAGATGACCAAGCTACCCAACTGAGTGCCGAGCATCTGATCAAACCTTTATCACAATGGATAACTCATGACCAGCCAAATTGGTCGGTGCAGACGGTTGTGGGGGAATCAGCAACTAAAGCAAGATTGAGCCAATTGATGAGTGAGGTACAAACACCTGCTTTGTTGTTTACTGCTACTCATGGTGTCGGCTTTCCGAACAATCATCCACTTCAGTTACTCCACCAAGGGGCGCTTCTGTGCCAAGACTGGCCAGGCCCATCCCAATGGAAAGGAGAACTACATCCGCAAACACATTACTTTTGTGCAGACGATATTGGTAATGATGCAAATTTACTAGGGTTAATTACGTTTCACTTTGCTTGTTATAGTGCTGGAACCCCTAAAGTGGATGACTTTAGTGTGCAAAATGGGACTCAAAAGACAGATATTGCACCTCATGCTTTCGTGGCTCAACTTCCCAAACGTCTACTGAGTCGAGGTGCTTTAGCTGTAGTTGGGCATATTGAACGAGCTTGGGGATGTTCTTTTGTGTGGAAGCAGTTGGGAGAACAACTGGAAACTTTTCAGTCGGCTTTCAAACGCCTGATGGAAGGTCATCCAGTGGGTTCAGCAGTAGAATTTTTTAATCAGCGTTATGCAGAACTCGCTTGTGACCTCAATGTGGAGTTAGAGCAAATAAAGCCCAACACATCTGTTGATGATTGGAAGATAGCTAGTTTGTGGACAGCGAAAAATGATAGCCGTAATTACGCAATTATTGGAGATCCGGCTGTGCGTTTGATGGTGCGAACTAATCCCATTCCCAATACTGAACACAAGAAGATTACTGTTGATTCACTCAAGTTAGCTAACTCCAAAAGTTCAACTAATGCAGAGTTAACACTATCTAAATATAATCAACAGGCATTTATCAGCCAACAGCCTCAGTATGATTTTAAGAATATCAAAAAAAATATTTTAATTTTATCAGCTAATCCGAAAAACACTGATAGGTTACGTCTGGATCACGAAGTGCGAGAAATTCAGGCAGGTTTGGAACGTTCTCAAAACCGAGATAACTTTGAAATTATTACTAGATGGGCAGTTCGTACCGATGATTTACGTCGTGCATTATTGGATTATGAACCTGAAATTGTGCATTTTTCGGGACACGGTGCAGGAGATGATGGCATAACGTTAGAGAATATCTCTGGCGAGTCGCAATTGGTTAGTACGGAATCTTTAGCCAACCTGTTTAAACTTTTTAAAGATAAAGTTGAGTGTGTTTTGCTTAATGCCTGTTATTCAGAAATACAAGCTGAAACCATTCACCACCATATTGATTGTGTAATTGGTATGGAAGGTGCTGTCACAGATAAGACTCTAATTAATTTCTCACTAGCATTTTATGACGCTCTTGGTGCTGGAAGAAGTTATGCTGAAAGTTTTCAATTTGGCTGTAATAATATTGACATTCTTGGTCTACCAGAGTCTTCAACTCCAAAAATCAAAATCCGAAATAACTCTAAAACTCTATTTTTTAACAACCAGTCAAAATCTAATATGAGTGGTAGTGGCAATTATAACGACCGTATTGAAGGTAATTACATTCAAGGGAATTACTACGCCACTAGTAAACAACAAAACCTTGCCTCAGCTGCTGCTGAAATTCAAAAGCTTTTAGAACACTTAGCTCAATCTTATCCTACTGATACGACTTTGGGAAAAATGCAAATAGCGGCTGAAACCATTAAGGCTATTGAAAATAATTCAATGATAGGAGAACTGGTAACTAGTGCTTTAAAAACTGATGGCGTTCAAGCTTTGGAGCAATTGCTTAATCATCCTGCTGCTAGTTTTGTCATTAGTGCATTTGAGGATTGGCAGAAAACTAAGGGGAGTTAAATTTTTTCTACTTTCATTACACTTTTTAGTTATTTGATATCAAACATGCTAATGGAGATTAAACCATGTTTATGGCGAACTAAATTTATGGAGGGATGGTGGCTAACCTGACAATTCAGGTCATCTGGAAATTTCTCTCTTCCTTTAAGGAGGAGCCACTGCGCCCTTGCGGCAAAGCCCGACAGCCAAGTGGCATCAGAGACTTTGAATTTTCCCCTTAGAGCGTAGCGAAGGGGCTAGGGGGTTAGGTTAATGGTTAGCTTTTCCACATAACCTGAATTGTCAGGGTGGCTAACAGCAGGCAAGATTTAGAAAGAGAAACCTATGCAGTAAGTAGGTCGGCGAGAAAAAACCAACCTATGCAACGAAAAGTAAAATCTCTGTATTTAGCTCGTAGTTGCGCTGTTTTGCGCTAAAGCGCAACTACAAACCAGTGATAATTATTTGCGCCGGCTTACGTACGAACTCAAGCTAATAGTTATGAACTAGCTGTATCTCTTCTCAAAAAATACTGTAAATAGTTGTCATGTTGTTCGATTATCATCAGCGATGATGAAGATGGACAAAATCATAGCGGATGGAGATATTGAGCGAAATAAACTATTAACTACAATAAGCCAGGCTGCTTAATGTAGGAGTATTTACTAAGTCAGTATTAGCTATCCAACCATTACCGGATAACTCTCCAGGGAAACTTCTGGAAAGGTCGATTTCTACCCAAATGTAATTTTCAGATTTGTATGAATTAACTATATTACCTGTAACCAAGTTCACAAACACAATTGTGTTTGGATTAATTGTTGTAATAAAAGCTCCTTTTGTACTTGGTTGGCGACGGATAGTTTCAGGTTGTACAATTTGCCGACATACACTACCAATAGTAGGTTGACTCCATAGGTTTTGAACGTTGTTATTCGTCTGACAAAATTTCAGCACAGCCGTTTGAATAAACCCTGAAGTCGGAGATTTAATTCTGACAAATCTATCTCCATTAGCTGGTATATATGCTAAAAAAATATTTGTTTTTGCCGGCAATATTCTGATAGCGTTAGATGATGTTGAAGGTTCTTTGAAAATTGGAGTATCTACTTTAGTTGCACGACAACTCGACTGTGAAGAATTGGAGGGAGTCTGTGTGATTTGAGCAAATACAGGTACACTCAGAGCGAACGTAGCAATCTTTACTATAGTAAAAATATACAATAACTTCTGAAATTCCACGTTTTTTCCTCAATATCACTTACGAAAGACTGTACATTAGATTGAGTCTACCAAAACATGGTAAAAAACCCGTATGTTGGAAGTCATCAGGCAAGCGAGTAAAGCGTGGATTATTCCCATACTGCAAAAGACATCTCCGAAAAAGAATGTAGAGACGCGAAATTTCGCGTCTCTACAAGGGTTTTAGGTTACGCATATTTAATTTCTGGAGATGTCTATTGACAGAAAAGCCCAAATAGCAGATATGCTTTTCAGGGCTTAAAAGCGAAATCTTTCAACTATCCTTTTGCGATCGCCCTTCGGAAAAACTTTTTGGTTTACTGAAATTAGCCGGTAAGCATAAAACGTGACATTTTAGAATGAAATAGCCCTGCTCAGAATACAGCGAGATTACATCAATAGGATGGATATTTATTGAATACTGCAACTGAATCCTTGCGATCAAAAGAAAGCACATAAAACGGGTCTTTTCGATCCCCCATCTCCATCCCAGGAGTGCCTACGGGCATTTGAGGAACAGATAAACCAACAACATTTGGCTTTTCTCGAAGCAAACGTTTGATGTCGTCTGCTGGAACGTGTCCTTCGATAACATATCCATTAACAATTGCGGTGTGGCAAGATGACAAGTTATCTGGCACATTATACTTTTGTTTAACTGTTTCGATGTCAGCCGTGGAAAAGTCTGTGATTTGAAA
This sequence comes from Nostoc sp., assembly GCF_036917635.1. Lineage (GTDB taxonomy): Bacteria > Cyanobacteriota > Cyanobacteriia > Cyanobacteriales > Nostocaceae > Nostoc. The sequence continues at coordinate 117,851 of NZ_JBALCW010000110.1, read as the reverse complement.
ACCTTGTGCTTTTAAGTGGTCAATCCACCCACCACAACAATTACAATCAGGGCTGTGATATACAGTGGCATTTAACGCTGTTGATTTTAATGGTGTCTGTTTATCTTGGATACCCTTAATGGTACTTACCGGTTGAGCATTACTCATAGAAGCAGTGCTTCCCAATATGCCCAATACCCCTACTGTTAGACAGATTATTACTACTGCACGTACAGCAACACTTACCAAGATAGAAGGTAAGCATTTTTGCCACCAATAAATAAATTTTTTGTCCGACATCTGAGACTTCCTAAGTACAATATTACATAAATTTGTTGTAACAAATTCTCTTCAAAAAGACTTGGGGGTAAGCATTCAGGGGGGTCTGCTATATTTTTTGCAGGAGAAGCTTTGGGTCAGTTTATTGCTGCTCTCTGCCTTTTTTTGTGATATTCACTTCTGCTTGCCAGCTAATCAAACTTTATTGGTCTGCGATCGCAATTTTTTTATCAAAAAGCTAGCTTTTAATATCTATTTTTTGAAACTTTTTGGCATTGTCTATAATATTACCATTAATTGCCTTCTTTCTCAAGTAAGTTGACCGCAGAAATAAAAAGTTAAAATTAAGTAAATAGGTAATCTAAACCGTGTCTACCATTACCAGCAGTCAGAAAAATCTTATTAACAGGTAAACCTATTAATAAAATATGGATCGTCGAAATTTTTTAAAGTATGTCACTTTAGCAGGATCTACCTTTACCTTAACTAGTTGTGTTCAAGGCAAAAATTCCAAATCACAGGGTAAGGTATCTCCCTTGGCCTCGCCTGTGGCGGTAAATGAACCTCTCAAGGTGGGATTTGTTTATGCCGATTTTGTGGGTGATTTTGGCTGGACTTATGCCCATGATTTAGGCCGCAGAGACATGGAAGCCAATCTTCAAGATAAGGTAAAAATTACCTTTGTGGAAAATGTCAACGAAGCTGCTGAAGCCCAAAGGGTGATTCGCCAACTCGCATTAGATGGTAATAAGTTGATTTTTACGACTTCCTTCGGGTACATGAACCCAACAATTAAAGTTGCCAACGACTTTGGTGATGTTGCCTTTGAAAACTGTAGAGGATACAAACGTGCTGCCAATGTCGGCACTTATTTGGGACGCTTTGAAGAACCGCGTTACTTAACCGGCATGATTGCTGGCAAGATGACAAAATCAAATGTAGTTGGTTTTATTGGCGCATACCCAATTCCAGAAGTAATTCGGGGAATCAGTGCATTCACTCAAGGAGTAAGATTAACAAATCCCCAAGCAAAAGTTAAGGTACTTTGGGTACAAAGTTGGTACAATCCAGCTAAAGAAAGAGAAGCGGCTCAAGCTTTGGTAAATTTAGGTGCGGATGTACTGACGCAGCATACCGACTCTGGTGCTGTTGTCCAATTGGCACAAGAAAAAGGCATTTATGCTTTTGGCTACAACACTGATATGAGTAAATTTGGTCAAAAAGCCCACCTGACATCAGCTATTAACAAATGGGGCAAATTCTATACAGATAAAGCCAAGGCTTTAATGAGTAATACTTGGAAATCTCAAGAGGTTTGGGATGGTATTGGTCAAGGAATGGTGGATATTTCCCCGATGAATGAGGCGATTCCAGAAGATGTGCAACAACTGGTGAATGCGAAACGCGATGAATTTATTCAGGGTACTGCACATCCTTTTGATGGCCCAGTGAAAGACCAAAAAGGGTTGGTGCGAGTGCCAAAGGGTAAGGTTTTGGATGATCAAAAACAACTGGCGATGGATTGGTATGTTGAGGGAATTGAAGGGTCAATTCCAAAGGGTAAATCTTAGCACTGCTAAACACTCGACCAACCCAATTTTGCTGAGTAAACCAAGTTTTAGAATTTTCTCTCTTTCTCTCTGTGTCGCGCCAGTTGCTTTAAGTCGGGGAACCAGCAAGGGCGCACTGGCTTCTCTGTGCCTCTGCGGTTCGTTATTTCATTGACACAATACTAGGATTTTTTTTTGAATTTTCGATGCTGGATAGGGAGAAGGAGCTTTGATTCTGCTCGGCGGCTTTTTCGTTCTTGAATTAGTCGTGCAACTTGTCAAATAGCCATTCCAAAGCATTATCAACATCAGTAACCTGCTCCCCTGGCGGTATGGCTGGACGATTTACCATAACAACGTTTACGCCCAGTTCTCGCGCTGCAATAATCTTGGCCTTTGTTGCATCGCCACCGCTATTTTTACTCACTATGATATCAATCTTGTGATGAATCAGGATTTGCCTTTCATTATTGAGGGTAAAAGGCCCGCGATCGCACAATATCATTCCTGCTGGCACTAAAGCATCATCACTAGGAGGGTCAATCATCCGCATCAAAAACCAAATTTTCTCGCAGTTAGCAAAGGCGGCGAGTTCTTGCCTACCAACTGTCAAAAATACTCGCTGTGCCTGGTTTTCCAAAGATGCGGCGGCGGCTTCAACACTGTTAACTTCAATCCAGCGATCGCCACTTGCTTTTTCCCAAGGGGGGCGTATTAACATCAGACGGGGTACTCCGACTTCGGTTGCAGCATCAGCCGCATTGAAAGAAATCTGAGTCGCAAAAGGATGGGTTGCATCAATTAATAAGTCGATTTGCATTACTCGCAAATAGCTAGTCAATCCAGCCGCACCACCGAAGCCTCCAACCCGTAAACCGCCTAACGGTACTGATGGTTCACGGGTGCGCCCAGCTAGAGACGTGATTGCTTCTAACCCTTGAATAGTCGCCACTTTGGCAGCTAGTTCTGCGGCATCTCCCGTCCCACCCAGAATCAAAAGGCGCATCATTAAGATAAAGGTGGAATTTTTGCCAAAATGCCCTTTTTCAGCGCTTCTGGACGCTCTGACCAAGGCAGTAAACCATCTGCTTTGACATAGTATTGACTAGCACATTCTAGTACCGCAGATGCACACTCATCAACAGCTAAATCACCAAATAAATATGTTAATTTGCCTTTGGCAGCAAAAGCAACTACACAGGAACGATTACAAGCACTCATGCATTCAACTTCTTGAATTGAGAATTGATCTCGTAAGTCCCAATCTTGTGCAAGCTGCTGAAGCTGAGATAGAAGTTTTTGACCGCCACTTTCACCTAAGCGTTTTCCATCTTGCCAAACGCTAGCACAAGTTTTGCAAACAAATAAAGTATGGTCAGCAACACCCAAGGGACTAGTCGGGGAAATATTTACAGTAGTAGTCATCTGTACCTCGCAGATATGTGGAACTGATAAATCTATTTTGGCGGGCATTTTGACTCACTCTATTTGGGATTTTAGATTACATCTCAAATTGGTTTACAATTGCTCCCAAGTGCCGGATTTGCACCGAACTTTAAAGTTACCTCCAGTAGTTGACTCCCACCAGAAGCGAATAACCTTATCGATCATACACCCTAGTCGAATGGTACTTTCCTTATAAGATGGATTTACACTTTTATCTTGCTTTATCAAGAAATTATGTGTTATTATTGATAACTGTGTGGTTAAGGACGTATAGCTCAGTTGGTTAGAGCGCTACGTTGACATCGTAGAGGTCACTGGTTCGAATCCAGTTACGTCCATTTTTATTGTTTGATTAGTTCGTTAATTAAGGCTTTAGCAAGTAATATGAAGTATTATTAGGCTGCATAAGGATGCTTATTAGCAATTTTATACTGCTGATAAATATGGAGAAATACTATATTACTCAGGTTGTCTACATGGCTATCATCATAAGCATTTAGAGGTAAACCTGTGTCTTCGCTGTACAAGTAATCATAAATAAAACTCTTAATTGTGGCTCTTGTAGATTCCTTATCCCGCCAGTTTTCTAGTTGGTGTAATTGTAATTTGACGGCTTCAATTAGCGACTGAGTAACTTGTTTGAAAAGCGGGCGCGAGATTCATCGTTAATACAAATGTTTGAACGATTGTCAAAGAATGAACAACGCATAAGTAAGTGCGTGCAACTACCAGCCAAATACAGAGATTTTACTTTTCGTTATATATATAGTTTGGTTTTATCTTGGCTACCTACTTAAATCCAATTAAGCCAAGTCAAAATAAAACGTAAATTCGGATGGTTGGCTTGCTATTAGAAAGCTGTTTGTGTGATAATTTTTAATTACTGTATTGCGAAAGATTTTAAGTAGTATTTAAAAATCACTAAAAGACCTGAATTTGAGGTCAGATGCTGAAGAAGAAAAGAAAGTAGGGTTTAGGCTACAAGTAGTTGCGATCGCTTAACTCCGATGGAAGCATCTAAAGTTTGCAGGAACATAAATTTTTCGCAGAATGGGAGTAAAGTGAGTTTTAAAGGAGTATTTATGTCACAGTTGGAGCAAGCAGTACCAGACACCTTTGTAGCCAAAGCGAAGGAAACTCTCCCCAATAATATATTCGACCAGGTTGAGGCTTTGTCTAGGGATTTTGCCACCCGTGCAGGAGTACATGACAAAGACGGTTCCTTTCCCTTCGAGAATTTTATAGCTTTGCATGAAGCAGGATTACTCAGCCTCACCATTCCCCGTGAATTAGGGGGACAGGGTTTAGGGCTGTCAACTATCTGCCGAGTGATTGAAGGGATAGCCCGTGGCGATGCTTCGACGGCGCTAGTACTGACAATGCACTATCTCCAACATGCCCATGCGGCCTATAACCGTCGCTGGCATCCAGAAGTATATAAACGGCTGTGTCGTGAATCGATTGAAGGTATTGCCCTGCTCAATGCTGCTCGTGTCGAACCTGAGTTAGGAACGCCAGCTAGAGGCGGATTGCCTGCCACAATTGCCGAGCGCACAACAGAGGGTTGGCGTTTAACGGGTCACAAGAAATATACCACAGGTAGTCCCATCCTCAGTTACTTTATTGTTTGGGCGCGGACAACTGAGGATGAACCACAAGTTGGCAGTTTTCTGGTTCGGCGCGATCTGCCCGGTTTGCAAATTGTCGAAACCTGGGATCACTTGGGGATGAGAGCTACAGGCAGCCACGATCTCATTTTGGAGAATGTATTAATCCCAAGAGAGTATGCTTTGAATATCAATCCCATATCTGCTGCGCCATCCTTTGATCCTCTGATTTCTACTTGGAACAGTTTGACATTGAGTGCTTTATATCTTGGTGTTGCTACTAGTGCGCGAGACTGGCTTGTAAAATATCTTTGGGAGCGATCGCCTTCTAATCTAAAAGAGCCACTGGCAACTCTGCCACGTTTCCAAACTGCTGTGGGTGAGATAGAAGCACTGCTGTTTGCTAACAATAGATTGATTTATAGCTTGGCTCAAGATATTGATAAGGGCGAGTATCAGGCTACCGTAGGATTACAGGCACAAGCTGTTAAATATCTCACCACAGCTAACTCGATTCGTGCTGTAGAGATTGCCTTGGAACTAATCGGTAATCCTGGTCTGTCAAAAAAGAATCCTTTAGAGCGACACTACCGCGACGTTCTGTGCAGCCGTATTCATACACCGCAAAATGATGTTATTTGCCAGTCTTTAGGGAAGTCTGTATTGAAAGAAAAGTGAGTGGGAGTGGGGAGTGGGGGGCAGGGGGCAGGGGGAAAATTCCTCTCATCTGCATCCTTCTAAGAGCGCGTCTGCCTTTTCTTCATACCCAATACCCAATACCCAATATCGGCCAATATGTACTAAAATCAATGACTTGAGTCACAAAGAGAGCAATCATGGCATCCATCCGCGAGTTGCACCAACAGCTGGTTAAGAAAGAACGTTCTGCCGTTGAAATTACCCAAGAAGCTTTAGAGCGCATTCAAGCGTTAGAGCCGAAATTGCACAGCTTTTTATATGTGACCGCAGAACGGGCATTAGAGCAAGCGGGTGCTGTGGATGCTAAAATTGCTGCGGGAGAAGAAATTGGGCTGCTAGCAGGCATTCCTGTTGGGATTAAGGACAATTTATGTACTAAGGGAATTCCTACCACCTGCGCCTCCCGGATTTTAGAAAATTTCGTGCCGCCTTATGAATCAACGGCGACGCAAAAACTGGCAGATGCCGGGGCGGTAATGGTAGGCAAAACCAACTTAGATGAGTTTGCAATGGGTAGTTCCACAGAAAACTCTGCCTACCAAGTCACGGCTAATCCTTGGGATTTGTCACGAGTTCCTGGTGGTTCTTCCGGGGGTTCTGCGGCGGCGGTGGCGGCTCAAGAATGTGTGGTTGCTCTCGGTTCTGATACTGGGGGTTCGATTCGGCAACCTGCATCTTTTTGCGGAGTGGTGGGGATGAAACCGACTTATGGTTTGGTTTCGCGTTATGGTTTGGTGGCTTACGCTTCGTCTTTGGATCAAATTGGGCCATTTGGAAAAACAGTGGAAGATGCGGCTATATTATTAAGTGCGATCGCAGGTCACGATCCAAAAGACTCTACCAGTCTCAAAGTTGCCATTCCCAACTACGCCGCCAGCTTAAAACCAGACTTAAAACCCAGAGGTCAGCTAAGAATTGGGATCATCAAAGAAACTTTTGGTGAAGGTTTAGACCCTGTAGTGGAACAAGCTGTTACCAAAGCAGTAGAGCAACTACAAAGTTTGGGAGCGGAAATTCATATAATTTCCTGTCCCACCTTTCGTTATGGCTTACCGACCTACTACATCATCGCCCCATCAGAAGCATCAGCAAACCTAGCTCGTTACGATGGCGTTAAATATGGTTACCGCGCCCCTGATGCCGATAATTTGCTATCGATGTACACTCGTACCCGTGCCACTGGTTTTGGTACAGAAGTCAAACGCCGGATTATGATCGGCACTTACGCACTTTCGGCTGGCTATTATGACGCTTACTATCTAAAAGCGCAAAAAGTCCGCACCCTGATTAAGCAAGACTTTGAAAAGGCTTTTGGCTTAGTTGATGTGTTAGTTTGTCCCACATCTCCCACTACAGCATTCAAAGCAGGGGAAAAAACTACTGACCCCTTGAGCATGTATTTAACTGACTTGATGACTATTCCTGTGAATCTTGCTGGTTTACCTAGTTTAAGTTTGCCATGTGGTTTTGACGATCAGGGGCTACCGATAGGATTACAGCTAATTAGCAATGTCCTGCGAGAAGAGCTACTGTTTCAAGTAGCTTACGCTTATGAGCAATCCACTACTTGGCATCTGCGTAAACCGCAAATATCTTAAAAATGGGAATTAGGAAAGAGGAGGCAGGAGGCAGAGTTCTAAAATGTTTGAATGCGTGAATTGATTTCCCCCTCCTCCCTCATCCCCCTGATCCCCCCCACTCCCCACTCCCCACTCACTGATTACTAACCATTGACTGTTGACTATTAACTTCTGGAGTCGGGGATTCAGATGTAATTTGTGCTGGGTTAAGTGTATATAAAAGACCAGCAGATGCAGCTACTAATAAGAGAATGTAGGTAACAAGAAGAGGTATATACGTATTTGATTTGTTGTCTGAATTCTTACGATCATTCGTGGAGTCTTGGCAGACTATATTGCTTATAAGAGTATGTGATAAAGCATTTCCATCCAGTCCTAAAGCATCTCCATAGCGACGGATGAATCCTTGAACAAAAATAGGTTCAGGCAATTCTTCAAATCGTTCTTCTTCTAAAGCTTGCAAAACACCTGCTCTAATAAGTGTTCTTGCAGCTATCTCTTCTATGCATATAGATTTTTGTTGTCTTACTTGTCGCAAGTGTGTAGTTATTTCCTTTAGCTGCTCTACTTGAGCTTGATTTAAGAGCGTCACTGTCTTCTCCTGTATAGGCTAATCCTACTATTCATATAGTCAGAAGACTTAAACACGCATACGTATTTTTACTGGATAATTGATTTTTAGGAGAAATTTTTTAAGAATGATTGAAATCTAGATTGGAAAATGCTGAAGCTGCTTATACTAAGTAATTTTTTTGTTAATATAAACACTTTATATTCATTAAAAAGTTAGGGCATGAAAGTTAATAAACTGCAATTTATAATACAAGTATTTTCCCAACTGCTCCTCTGGGCTGGGATAATTGCAGCGATCGCCGTTACCAAAAGAGAGGGGGCAGGGGGCAGGGAGCAAGGGAGAAGAGTTTTCCCATCAGCAAGAGCAGCACCGCGCCTCTGTGCCTCTTTTCAATGCCCAATTGACAGTACCCACTTCTCCTTCAATGTGCGATATGTCTATTTATTATGGATATTCTCCAGCGTTAGAATGCGCTTGCTGTCGGGCGGACAATTATTTCATTGACATCGACATCATCCGGCTGGGACACAGCATACAAAACGGCTCTAGCGATCGCATCCGGGTTGAGTGCGGTTTTACGTAATTCTTTCAAGAAGCCTGTTGCTGATTCATCTGTGATATCAGAGCCGAGTTCAGTCTCAACCACGCCAGGGGATATTATTGTAACGCGAATATTTTTCGATTCTTGCCGCAATCCATCAGATATCGCCCAAACAGCATATTTTGTCGCGGAATAAACCGCGCTGGTAGGGCCTACCGTATGCGCGGCGATGGACGCGGTATTGATAAACTGTCCACCGCCTTGCCCTTCCATGATTGGTAGACCAGCAGCAATACCATTCAATACGCCGTGGATGTTCACATTAATCATGTTGTCCCATTCCTGGACTTTCAGGGCATTCATTGGCGATAGGGGCATCACACCTGCATTGTTAAAGATGACATCGACACGACCAAACTTATCTTTGGCGAACTGAATGAACGCTTTCATATCCTCACGATTCGCAACATCCACTGCTTTGAATTCCGCTATGTAACCCTGGTTACGGATCTCTTCGATAATCTTTTCTAGCTTTTGGGTGCGCCGTGCCCCTAGAACAACTTTTGCACCGTTTTTAGCGAGTAACTTAGCGGTGGCTTCACCGATACCGCTACTGGCTCCAGTAATCGCAATGACTTTTTTTTCTACGTAAAACATGGTTATTTTCTCTTCTGTTGAGGTTGATTTGAATTTGGGATGTGTTCATCGTATGAGTAAAGTACAAAGGTTTGGAATACACAGTCCTCGCGCTTTATTGCCTAATTCTCCAAATCGATGTTCTACAATGCTTAAAAGAGGATGATTAAATTAACCGAAGAACATTGTGACGATCAAAATCATCAACCAAGTCATAAACCAAAGTGCGATCGCTCATCAATGTCAAGAATTGGCGGCACTAGTCACTCGTCACACCGATGGCAAAGGGAACGGTTTTCATAAAACAGCTATTGAGCAGCTGGAATTTCAGCGAGAATCTTCTGTTTCCACCACACTACAGGGTGTCTGCGAACCTATCCTCGCTATCCTTGTTCAGGGCAAAAAGGAAGCGTTGCTGGGTGAGGAAACTTATCGTTATGTCGCGGCTCAATATCTGGTCGTCTCAGTTGATTTGCCATTGAGCGCGTTTATTGTTGAGGCAACCCCAGACCAACCCTATTTAGGATTCAAGCTGAATCTAGATCCACGTCAACTCTGCGACATTATTACTGCTCAAACCAATGTGATTGAGGGTGAGAAGAAGAACTCTGTCAGAGGCTTATTTGTCAGCACCGTTGATGCACCGTTGCTCGATTGCGCTATGAGACTGACACGGCTTTTGGATACACCCCAAGATATCCCGATCCTTGCGCCGATGATTATCCGCGAAATCTATTATCGCCTTTTAATGGGTGAACAGGGCGAAGCTGTCCGCCAAATTGCGACATCTGGCAGCAACATGCAGCGCATCGCCGAGGTGATAAAACTCATCAAGGCTGATTTTACAAAGCCGATGCGGGTTGAGAAGCTAGCTGGTCAAGCAAGTATGTCTCCTTCATCTTTCCATCACCATTTTAAGTCAGTGACATCAATGAGTCCGCTTCAATATCAAAAGCAATTAAGACTATTAGAAGCACGTCGTCTGATGCTTGCCGAAAACTCCGATGCGGCCACTGCTGCCTATCAGGTGGGTTATGAGAGCCAATCACAGTTCAGCCGCGAATATTCCCGCATGTTCGGTGCGCCGCCGATGAGGGATATTGAACGTTTACGCACAGCCTAAGCGTAGACTGTCCCAGCCTTGATCGTTTGCGTTGGCGCAGCCCGCCACAGGCATCGCTTGTAATGTTGGCAAAATTGCTTACTCCAAAAATCTTCATCAAAATTCTATTCCGATATATTCCGATATATCGTATATTAGAGAAAGTTGATTTGAGATTCATTTATGTTTAGACACTTTCGGTCACGTTTTGGCGCACCTGCATGGGCAGGAGTTAATGAAGACGATTCATTGCTTGTCAGGTCTTGGTTTGGTCATAGCAAGCATCATGGTAATCATGACAAACAGTTTGGCAATGAAATGTTTGGTCGTGGTTGGGGAGATGAATATCGGACTCGTCGGGGTGATATCAAGTTCATCCTACTGGAATTGTTATCCGAGCATCCTAGTCATGGTTACGACTTGATTAAAGATGCGGAAACTCGCTATGGTGGTTTCCGTCGCCTCAGTCCTGGCTCAGTATATCCAACACTCCAATTGTTGGAGGAAGGTGGCTATCTCAAGAGCGCACAGGAAGGTGGAAAGCGGATTTACACGATTACCGACGAAGGTAGACAATTATTGGCAGAACGCGCCCAACAAGAAACTTCAGATTCTCCTTGGGATACCTTCAAAAGTTTTGTCAAAGGTAAGCCCCAAGAGTTTATTGATTTGCGGAATGCTGCAACAGAATTAGCTGCTGTTGTGGTGCAGGTTGCTCGCAGTGGCAATATGGAGCGCATAAATCAGGTGCGTGAGCTTTTAGAGCAAGTTAAACGGGAAATTTACGCGATTCTGGCCCAAAAATAAGTAGAGACGCGTTAGCAAATTCGCGTCTCTACTGTTGATGTTCTAAGATTTTGCGCTTACAAGTTAGAAGCGATCGCACTTAAATCTGGTTCAATGAGTGAGTTGAGCAATGTCCACAACTGCAAATCAGTAAAATCTGGAATTGCCATAAATGCGCCGACTTCCTGCAAAGCTTGGGTATCGTGGGTGGAGGCGATGCCAATGGTGCGGATATCTGCGCCCACCGCCGCCCGAATACCAGAGGGAGAGTCTTCTAAAGCGATCGCTTCCTCTGCTGTAATTGCCAACTTATTCAGCGCGACTTGGTAAGGGGCTGGGTCGGGTTTACCTGCAATACAATCATCCGCTACAACAATTGTATGAAAAGCTTCTTTGATTCCCAAAACTTCTAGCATAAATTCTGCATTTAATCTAGGGGCGTTAGTTACTAATGCGCGTTTTAACTGATGTGTTTCTGTCCATGCTAGTAGTTCACAAAATCCACTCAACGGTTTTAGATCCGGGGCGAGTTTGCGAAAAAGCGCCTCTTTTTCGTCTGCAAATTTTTGCCCTTCTGCTGTTGATAATTGTGGCAGAATGTCCTTAACAATCTCTGGATTTAGCCGCCCACTTATTCGGGATTTATAAAATGTTTCGTCAATTTCTATGCTGTAATTTAACAGCATTTCCTGCCAAGCTCGGTAGTGTATGGGGTCAGTGTTGACAATAGTGCCGTCTAGGTCAAAGAGAATTGCAGCTAGCATGGTTTTTGGGTAAAATATAAATAATTGTTAACTTAATTTAAATAGTTTACATTGTTTTTTTGCTCTGAGTGATTGTTCTTTGGTCAATACAGGGCAAAAAGTCACAGATTAATCTGCTAAATCCTAAAATCTATACTGGATAGGGCATATAAGCGCACACAGATAGAGACTATCAACAAATTGCCGTAAAATTGATAACCTTCTATGTAAGCAAATGCTAGCTGCGACAAACTCTTTTCGGGTTGATAAAGAGTTTTTGGTACATACCTCGCTCCTTTTGGGCGAAAAAAACTTTCTTATATTGGACTAATTCAAACCACACCTACAAGGGACGTGGTTTCCTTGGACTAATAACTAATGACTAATGACTCCACGAAGCGGTTTGATGATTTACTAGTGCAGATTTACAACTCTGAAGTCGAAATGGCCCAGGACGTTGCCAAAATCGCGCAAAAGCATTTACAGCAAGTTCTTAATCTTCAGGAGACAGCTGCTGTATTGTTAGCAACAGGTAACTCCCAACTCAAATTTCTCGATGCTTTGATTGCATTGGGTAGTGTAGATTGGTCACGCATTATTCTGTTCCATCTAGATGAATATTTGGGAATTACTGCTGACCATTCTGCAAGTTTCCGGCGCTATATGCGAGAAGGTGTAGAGAAGCGGGTTATTCCTAAGCAATTTCACTATATAGAAGGTGATACATTGCAACCAGTAGCAGAGTGCGATCGCTACACTAAACTACTCCTTGCACAACCAATTGACTTATGCTGTCTTGGTGTTGGCGAAAATGGACATTTAGCTTTTAACGATCCAGCAGTAGCAAATTTCCGAGATCCTTACAGCGTGAAACTAGTGAAACTAGATACAGTCAACCGTCAGCAACAAGTAAGCACAGGTCACTTTCCGAATCTAGAAACTGTCCCACAGTATGCTTTTACTGTCACCATCTCGATGATTTGTTCAGCTAAAAAAATTCTCTGTCTGGCTCCAGAAAAACGTAAAGCGAATGTGGTAAAAAAGATGTTGCAAGGAGCTATAAGTACAGACTGTCCAGCTTCTATTCTCCGTCAACAACCCCAAGCAACGTTATTTTTGGATGTCAATTCTGCTAGTTTTCTGCCGTAGGGATTGGGAACTGGAGATTGGGGGCATGGTCTTTTGCCTTAATTCTTACAACTCGCCACATTTTCAGTTACACACCAGCTTCATCTGTAATCTTTGTTGGGCAAGGCAGTAGCTAGACTTGAGCAAACTAAGCTGTCATCGTAGGGGAGCAATATCAATATATTGCTCCCCTACACATTTAGTTTAACGACTAGTAATAGCCTGAACTTGAAACAAACGACAGTTGACGGCTCTTATAGTCTGGTGAAACTATCTAGAACGAGTACCTGTTGCTTCATTAGGATCGCTATAAGCCCGGACTTTTTCACGATTACGAGCCAGACCTGCTAAACCTGCTAGACCAAGTAAACCTAGCCAACCCCAATCGAAACCGCGATCGCTAGTTCTTTCGGAAGCTGCGACACCTGCATTCCTACTAGTACCTGTAGCATCACTACCTGTTGTGCCAGCGCCTGTTGTACTACCACCTGTAGCATCACTACCTGTTGTGCCAGTGCCTGTTGTACTACCACCTGTAGCATCACTACCTGTTGTGCCAGTGCCTGTAGCATCACTACCTGTTGCGCCGCCACCTGTAGAATCACTACCTGTACCAGTACCTGTAGTTCCAGTCCCTGTGCTACCACTACCTATACCACTGCCTGTTGAACCAGTACCTGTAGTTCCAGTGCCTGTGCTACCACTACCTGTACCACCGCCTGTTGAACCAGTACCTGTAGTTCCAGTGCCTGTGCTACCACTAGCTGTACCACTACCTATACCACCGCCTGTTGAACCAGTACCTGTAGTTCCAGTGCCTGTGCTACCACTACCTGTACCACTACCTATACCACCGCCTGTTGAACCAGTACCTGTAGTTCCAGTGCCTGTGCTACCACTACCTATACCACTACCAGTACCTGTAGTGCCAGTGCCTGTACCACTACCTATACCACCGCCTGTAGTGCCAGTACCTGTACCGCTACCTGAGCTACTGCCAGCACTCGATCCTCCGCTGCCAGAGCCGGAGCTTTGGGCATAAACAGAAGGAGGTAAGGACAAAGAAGCGAAACTGATGGCAAAGACAGTAGCCAAAACAGCTTTAGATAAATCAAAAGGTTTCATGCTTATGGTTCCTTTTATGTTCTAGATTTCTTTGATTGATTTTCAAAACCGATATTGTCTACTCAATCCACTGCTAAATTAAGGAATTTTTCACAAGAGAGATTGAGGAGTCTTTAACCTAGTTTCTTTTGGAAATTTGAAAGCATTTTAAGCTCCCACACACAACAACTTAAGTATTCGTCAGATTCAAACTAATTCATAATCAGTAATTACTACTTTATGATATAATTGTGAATCGAGTAACAAAGGTGCTTGTTCACAACGACAAGGAATAATAATATTTATTTTTCATAAAACTACATTCACTTGTATCATAATTTTTAATTACTTATTGTGAATTCTTTTGTTGTTCCTATTCAGGATAGCTGCTAGTTTTTTCTAGGGCTTCTACCATAAGAGTAAAGTTAATTCTATCGCAGGAATTAATTTGGTTGGCATTAAAGTTAGTTGTATGAACCTGAAGATAATTAAACTTTTTGGAGCTTGCAATTAGATAAGCAGGCTTCAAGATAAGCACAATCTTCACACTGGATATTTTGCCCTGGATTGCTACATCCACAGGGAGGATTGACAAAACATTCAGAATAATCTTTTTGTGTTGGAGAGTTTTTTAATCTAAAGTATAAAACTGCTTCTTGTAGACAAAAAACAAAATCTTTAAACATAAAATTTCCTACCAATGATAATGAATCTAAGGATTTTTTAGTCACTTATTTAGATGCATTAACTAAGTAGGCAAGAATAAATAAAACTATGTTACACAAGAATGTATAACTAATAAAAGTAGCTCTTTATAACGGTTAGAGCCATATTATAGAATACATAATGTGTAGCTTGTACGCATAGGGTAAACTACAAACCTTTTAATTACTCACACCGGACTACTCAATAAATACAAAAGATCGCTAAGTTAAAGATAATTTTGACATCAATAAATCACTTTTTGTTAGTTGGGGTATCAATAAACTAGAAATTTTCAGCAGACAGATGCTGCCAAAGGTTGAGACTAGATTAACAATACTCTACAATTCTATTTCACCTGAGAGCTTATAACTTCATACTCTAGGTGTGTCTTACATTAGACTTAAGGAATATTTTTATGATCGGTTAGTTTGTTCTCGCAATTCTCATTCTAATGGCTACTGGGTAAGGATACGGCAATCCCGTGTCCCTACTATCACTAAGTCAAAAGCAGGTATCACCGTATGGTGTGAATCACCGGGAACCGAATTTTGATAATTTTTACTTAGTGTTTAGGTATTGATTTTAAAAACACTAATCCGAAAATATACTTAAAAATACCATAATAGTTATTTTAGATAAGCGAAATATTACCGTGTTTTTTTGAAGGCATTTCATTTATATATATAAAAAGTTCATTTCAGAGAATCTACGGTAACAAAAATCAAAGCGATCGCGTAGTTTTATTTGAATAAACCTTACATTATCAGCTTAAAAAGCTTAGAAAGGATGGCAAATTCAGGATGTAGAAGCCCTAACTGCTATTCTGTATCAGCCTAAAGCTAGTAGTCTGTCAAGTTGAAATTGATCGGTAAAGGAACGAACCATGAAGACGCGAAGTACACGAAGGAAGAAGGAAAGAAGGAAATTGAAAAATTTATCTACTCGTCAAAGTTGAATAGACAGACTACTAGTATGGAAAAGCTCTGATAAACGCCGAAGGTGTTATTCTTTAGAGGACAAAAGGACACTTCTTAACGCCCGTGTGTATACAGAGGTCTTAGGCTCAAAACCTCTGTATACACTCTTCGGACTTTGGTGAAAACTTGTGCAGTGTATAGGTTTTTATGATGGAATTTTTAAATAATTTTTTGTCTACTAGCCAGTTTATTCCTCACGGACATTGCTACCTCTGGAAACCAGAATTGGTATGGTTGCATCTGGTTGCAGATGTGTTAATTGGAGTTGCTTATTATTCAATTCCAATGATGTTGGTTTATTTTGTCCGTAAACGGCGAGATATGCCTTTCGGCTGGATGTTCCTAATGTTTGGCACATTCATCATTGCTTGTGGCACAACTCATTTAATGGATGTGTGGACGCTTTGGCACCCTACCTATTGGCTATCAGGGTTAATTAAAGCTATCACCGCTTTTGTCTCAGTATTAACAGCCATAAAACTCGTGCCATTACTACCCCAGGCACTCGCTCTACCGAGTCATGCTCAACTAGAGGCTGCAAACTCCCAACTAGCAAAGGAAATTGCTGAACGCATACGGACTGAGGAGGTTTTGAGGGAAAGTGAACAACGTTGGCAATTAGCTTTGCGCGGCAATAATGATGCAATTTGGGACTGGAATGTTAAAACCAATCAAGTGTTCTTCTCGCCTCGCTGGAGGGAAATACTCGGTTACGAAGACGAGCAAATTTCTAACTATTTAGATGAATCCCTGACACGAGTGCATCCTGATGATCTGGACAGCGTGAGACAAACAGTTCAAGACCATTTTGCTCATAAAACACTATTTTACACTATCGAGTATCGAGCTTTATGTAAAGATGGCACTTACAAATGGATTTTGGATCGAGGTCAAGCACTGTGGGATGAAGATGGTAACGCAGTGCGGATGGTAGGCTCACATACTGACATCACTGAGCGCAAGCAAGCAGAGGAGGCACTAAATAGCCTACTTAACCAACTAGAAAGCAAGGTTGAGCTACGCACAGCAGAGTTAACAAGAATTAATCAATCACTACAGGCAGAAATTACTGAGCGCCAGCGAATAGAACAAGCATTGCGAGAAAGCGAACAGCGATTCCGGGCTGCATTCCATCAAGCTGCTGTTGGCATCGCCCATGTAGCTATAGATGGAAGATGGTTGTTAGTTAACCAGAGGCTTTGCGATATTGTCGGTTATACACTCGAAGAACTAGAGTTGCTAACTTTCCAAGATATTACCCACCCAGATGATCTTAACACCGATCTGAAATATGTTGACCAGATTTTAGCAGATAATATTCAAACTTATTCGATAGAAAAGCGCTATTTCTGCAAAGATAGTTCTATAGTTTGGGTTAATCTCACGGTATCTTTAATGCGCGAAGCGAGTGGGGAGCCAAAGTATTTTATTTCTGTGGTCGAAGACATTAGCAAAAGAATTGCCGCGCAGCGCGAAAGCAAGCAGTGGGAGCAGCAAATCCAAGCATCACTTTTAGAAAAAGAGGTGTTATTAAAAGAAATTTACCATCGGGTCAAAAATAATTTACAGGTTATTTCCAGTCTGTTAAGCTTGCAATCTGCTTATATCAAAGATCCAGACGATTTGGTAATATTCAAACAAAGCCAACAGCGAATTGCATCAATGGCTTTAGTTCACGAAAAATTGTATGAGTCTCAAGACTTAGCAAGGATTAATTTTGGTGAATATATTCGAGATTTGGTAGCAAGTTTATTTAGTGCTTATGAAGTGAAAGAAGATGCGATCGCTCTGAGAATAAATATCGATGAGCAAATATTTCTCGGCTTGGATACAGCAATTCCTTGTAGCTTAATTATCCATGAGCTTGTATCTAATTCTTTAAAATATGCATTCCCAGCAGGTAGAAATGGTACAATGTATATCGAAATTAGTAAAAATACTGACTCTCAAGTTACACTGATAGTTAGTGATGATGGAATTGGTTTACCATCAAATTTCAATTTTAAAAAGATGGCATCTTTAGGCTGGCAATTAGTAGATGCTTTAACCAATCAAATAGCAGGTAATATCGATATTCAAGGTGCTATGGGAGTAGAATGTCAAATAAAATTTACATTAATATAAAATGACTAAAATATGACCAATGCAAAAATTTTAGTTGTGGAAGATGAAGCAATTGTTGCCAAAGATTTACAGCATCGACTAATAAAATTCGGTTATACGGTTCCTGCGATCGCTTCTTCGGGAGAAGAAGCAATTAATAAAGCAGTAGAAATATCTCCCGATTTAGTGCTAATGGATATTAAGCTAAAAGGGTCAATGGACGGGATAGAAGCTGCCGAAGAAATCTATAAGCGTTTGGATATTCCAGTAATTTATTTGACTGCTTATGCAGATGAAAATACATTAGAACGAGCTAAAATAACTGAGCCTTTTGCCTACCTAATTAAACCTTTTAAAGAAAGAGAGCTACAAACAAATATTGAAATAACTCTGACTAAACATAGTTTAGAAAGGCAATTAAAGGTAAACAAAAAATGGCTAGATGCACTTTTAAAAAGTATCAGTGATGGTGTGATTGCTAGCGACATGCAAGAATTGGTAACTTTTATGAATCCGGTTGCTGAAAATCTAACCGGATGGAAACAAGAAGAAGCTAGGGGCAGAAATTCATCAGAAATATTCAAGATTGCTAATGCAGAAACTCATAACTTTATTGAAAGTCCTATCGTAAAAGTCCTTCAAGATGGTATTATCGTCAGTCTACCAGCAGAAACTATTCTGATTACTAAAGACGGTGAAGAAATACCAATTGATGACAGTGCTGCACCAATTAAAGACGAGCAAGATAATATTAGAGGGGCTGTGTTAGTTTTTCGAGATATAACTGAGCGCAAACAAGCCATTGAGGCGCGTAAAAAGCAAATTGAGCAAGAGCAACTTGTGGTGCAATGGGAGGAAATAAATCAACTCAAAAATGACTTTTTGAATTTAGTTTCCCATGAACTGCGATCGCCTCTGAGTAATATAAAATTAATGATTCAAATGATACAAACGTCTCCTGGTACTAGGGAAGCTCAACGCTATCTAGAACTGATAGAAGGCGAGTGCGATCGCGAGCTACGATTAATTAACGATCTACTAGACTTACAACGGCTGGAAAGCTCATCTTATGCAGTGATGACACCTGATTGCTTGGTTTTACAACAGTGGTTATCTTGGGTTATTGAGCCGTTTCAAATCCGTGTTCAAGAACATCAGCAAACTCTACAGATAAATCTCCCTTCAAATCTCCCGCCATTGTTCTCAGATGGCATTAGCTTGGAACGAATTTTAGTAGAATTGATCAATAATGCCTGTAAATACACACCTGCGAGTGGTGAAATTGTCTTAAGTGTACGTTCCAATTCCTTGGAAGCGCCCGCAAAAACTATTATTACTATCAGTAATTCCGCAGGAATTCCGGTAACAGAATTACCACGAATATTTGAGAAATTTTATCGGGTTCCCAATGCAGACATCTGGAATCAAGGTGGTTCGGGATTAGGTTTATCTATAGTACAGAAATTAGTCGAACAACTGCAAGGAAACATTCAAGTAGAAAGTAGTAACGGATGGACAACATTTAGTATCACATTAACTGATTTATAGGTTTTTAGCTTCTTTTAAAATTTTAGAAAAGTCAAAGTGTCGCGCTTACCCGATATCCCGCCCAGAACTTAAGTTTTGGGCTGATAGCTAAAGTTCACGCTTAGGGGACTGAAATTTTGCCTTTTATATAAGATAGCCTTATACATGGCTAAAAATTTTGTATTTAAACCACGTCTATCTTGAAACCTATAGTTCTTCCATGATGAAAAGGATTTGCCCTCATCCCCCAACTCCGAATCCCAAATCTGGGATTCGGGGAGCCAGAATTTCAAACTCCCTCTCCCAGATTTGGGAGAGGGATTTAGGGAGAGGGTGAAAACTACGGTTCTCAACTAAGATTTGGTTTAGTCCTCTTGAGAGGACTTTAGCTACAAGTAAGAAGAATTTATTCCGAGGCGGGAATGGTAAAGAAGCCCAAGATTTAAAAAATGTTGGTAAATGACAAGCCTTAAAAAGTGGTGAATTAGAATTTTAGCCTCCAAGGGGTTGGGGGGCGAAGCCTCTGCAACTGTATGGGGTTGCGATTTTTCAGAGGGTGCGTTATCGACATTAGCCCTAACGCACCCTACCAGATTCAAGCTTGGATGAGGTTTTCCTACTTGTGTGAGTAGCCCAGCCAGCAATGAGAAAACTTTGACATCTGTAAAAAGTGCAGTTATATGCTTTATATTATGGGCAATTGCACGGTGATGATATTAGTCCTCATCTAGAGATGGATAAATGGTGCAGCTAGATTAAGAACTAATTGCTTGGTCAAAAAACTTGACGCAAGTAGTTAATATGTAATATGCTATATTACACTAAGAATGAGTTAGATTAAAAAGGCTTCCTAGCCAGTACAGCACGGTGAAAAGAAAATTGCCATTTGTACTCAATTAGTTAATCTTACGAGAAAAGTTTTTCAAAATATCATACTTCACACAAAATAACTCGATTAACGCTGCATAACTAATAAATATGGATTTTGACTATTTTAGAAGTAATGAAGGCACTCCTACAAATAATAACCGGCAAAGTTTGCTTGCTAGCGGTTGGCGACCATTTAACCGAGAATTAGACTGGGGGTTTTTGTGGCAACTGTTGTATAGTGACTCCCGCGAATTAAGTCAAAAAAGTTTAAATTTAGCGAGTAATCTTGCTGATGTTTTGGGACGAAATAATTATGCTTGGTGGGCTAATTTATTAAATATTGTATCTGAAAATACCCGCTACGAAGTTGAAAAGTTTTGGAATTACATCACCCCAGATCCGCAATCACCAGATCATCGCTACAAAGACGTTTTGAGTACGGAAACGCCCATAGTTCAATTTGTCAGTCGTAGTAGTATCCCTATTGATTATGTTCTTAATCGACTGCAAGAAATTACTGTACTGCGAGTTTTAGGTGTGTTGGGTAATCCTGACATTATTACCCAGTATTACTCAGAAAGAGATTTTTATTTTCCTATAGATAAATTTGTTAGCTGGGAACGCTTAGATGTTATCAATACTGTTTATGCTTACTGGGGAAAGTATGACATTTGGTTACAAATTGATCCCTACGATCGCGGGCGACGACAATATACTTTAATGGCGAAAAATCTCGCGCCACTAATTAACAAAGCGACTTACGACTTAGCAGTTATGCTGAGTGGATATCAAAGTCGTGTAGGCAAGGTTCACAGTCAATTTAATATTCGCACATTTCCAGCAGATATCCAAAATTTTACTGATTCTGTACAGCAAGCGATTTTAAATCAAAACCAGTTAGCGGTTGTTGTACATGGGCAACCAGGCACAGGTAAGACAGTTTGGACACAAGCAGTAGCAAAAGAAATTCTTGTACCTTTGGGGTATGTAATTTTTATTTTAGATCATGATGCGATCGCTAACTTTGTCCCACCGACTTACATAGAGCGTATCTGTATCGTTATTAACGAAGCTGATAATCTAGCGCAAAATCGTGCTTCCGAGGTAGCGCAATACAATAACAAAACCGAACACATTCTGAGTTTGCTGGATGGCACTTTGTATCAGAGTGTAATTGATGAGTCTGGTATTCAGATACAGCAACGCTTAGTTGTCTTGATGACTTGCAACACTACTGAAAGATTAGATCCAGCCATGTTACGTAAGGGCAGGGTGGATTTAATATATGAGTTTACGCAATTATTTATTTGAAGACGCAGGGGGTAGGAGTTCTTCAATTTTGAATTGATTTCTCCCCCCTCCCCCTTTCAGTCGTAATCTAAGTACCTGAAAATTGCTGTATTTATGCTTTAGCAATTTTGCCAAAGTTTTACTTGTTTTTGCGATACAAGTTGATGCTCTTTGCGCCAAGCTTGGGGAGGTAAACCGTGATGTTGGCGAAACTGGCGGGAGAAATGAGACACATCTTGATAGCCCAATGCTTTCGCTATCTTCTCGACTGTCTGATCGTTATTTTGGAGTAGAAAACGTGCTCCTGCCATCCGGCGTTTGACAATCCAGCAGTTTACAGTTTCGCCCGTCTGTTTTGCTACTCGGTTAGTTAAGTAAGCAGGTGAGTAACCAACAGCAACAGCCACGTCACACAAAGTAATTCCTTGATGATAATGGGCTTCGATAAAGTCAAAAACTTCTTTTAATTGGGGAATGTAAGGAAAAATTGACTTAGGAGGCATCATGATTTCTGTATCAGGGGCTTCTGTACCAGAGGCTTTGCCAACGCTAACACCTTCAGCGATCGCTGTAGTATTATCTGCAAATAATGATGGTTGAGCTTTTTCCAATTTCATCGCCCACCAGTATTGGAGAGTAGCTTGCTTTTGCAAGCGAATAGCGATCGCTCTGAGTAATTCGTCTAGTGTAGAGGGTTTGGTAAGATAGTCGTCTGCCCCCAATTCCATAGCTTTGCGAACATCTGCTTTAGTACTACTACCAGTCAGAAAAATGAAAGGAATAATTGCTGTAACAGGATCTTGGCGTAGCGTATTTAAAACGCTATAACCATCCATATCAGGCATTGTGATATCGCAAATTACTAAATCGGGTATATGTTCTTGTGCTTGTTGGATACCAGCAAGACCGTTGTTAGCACCTATGGTATCAAAACCTTTAGCCTCAAGACCCATTAAATAAAGATTGCGGGTAACATTATCATCTTCAATAACGAGAATTTTCTTTGGTGATTCTTGCATAATTTTGTGTTACCATAACTTTTTGCAAAAGCTGCTTACTATACTCTTTGATAAGTATGTAAATACGCATGAGATTAATTACTTCGCTCCGAGAGTTATGATTGTTAAGCTGTTAATTAAGAATTCTCTTAATTTCAACATTCATAACTCGGAACTACTAAACTCTGATTTGATTAATGGCAAAATGACAGTAAACGTAGTACCTACACCCATTTGACTTTCTACAGAGACTTGACCGTGATGTAAATCTACAAGGGTTTTAAGAATTGATAGCCCTAATCCAGTACCAGGTATACTATCAATATTACTACCACGGTAAAATGGCTCAAATATTCGTTCTTGATCTGCTACTGAAATACCAATCCCCCTATCTTTGACCTGAAAAATTACTTTTTCATTTTTACAAGAAAGTTTCAACTCAATTGCAATGTGAGAAGGAGAATACTTGATTGCATTGTCGAGTAAATTCTTCAAAATTGGCTCTAACAGTTTTTTATCTATAGAGGCTGTTAAAGAGTTATCTTGACTTGCAAAATTAATCGGAATTTGGCTAACGCTCATCTGCATTTGGGCAACTAAATCATTACAAAACTCAACTAACTCCAGTGGTTTTGGTTCACAGTTTATTTTTGCTGCTTCTGCCTTAGAGAAGAACAAAATATCATCCAACATCTGACTGAGTTGTTCGGTAGCTTTTTGAATGTGATCTAGTAGTGGTTGTATTTTCTTCTGTGTACGTTTGTCTACTTCTTCCTTTAGTAAGCTATTAGAAAATGAAACAATATTCAGTGGTGTACGGAATTGATGGCAAACCATAGAAAGAAAACGCGCTCTGAGTTCGCTAAGTTGTTTTGCTTGTTCTAAAGCAAGGTTTAGACCAAATTCTGCATATTTGTAATCAGTAATATCGATGCCTGCAATCAGTTCGACTTGTTTTCCCCCAAAATCTAGCACTCCATCCAGCATGGCAACCGCACAAGCTAGCCAGCGCTCTGTGCCGTTTTTTGTCAAAATATTTATCTCCTGGTATTCAAAATTACCTGCCTCAGCCTGGTTGCGTACCTGTCTACGTTTTTTGCTTTTAATCAGTCGGCGCAGTTCAAAACCTGTAAGCAGTTCCTCTTCAGTGTAACCAGTGAGTTTCTCCACTGCTGGATTTATGTAACAAAGTCGCGTGCCTTGCATCAGAAAAGTGCTAACATCTGTTGTCTCTGCTAAAGTGCGAAATCTAGCTGCGTTCAATCGTAATGCTTCTTCAGTCTGTTTCGATTCAGTAATGTCCCAAATGCTCCAGACTCTACCAATAATTTTGCCTTCGAGCCACTGAGGCTTAGAATAGTGGGCAAAAACTCTTCCATCCTTCAACTCCAGAATGTCGTAGCTCTCGAAATCAGATTGGCTAGACACTTCCCAAATCAGCCGACTAAAGGCTTGGGGATCTTTAAGTTGGTTCTCAAAAAAGGCTTTGCATTGAGGGCATTTTTTAGATAGTATTAGGGACTGTGGGATCTGCCACATCTCCACAAATTTCTGATTCAAGCTCAGAATATCTCCCTCAAAGTTAACTGCAACAATACCAATGGCAGTAGATTCGAGAGTAGAACGAAGCAAAGAAAGAGATGTTTCTAGTTCTACTTCTTTGGCTTTGAGTTGAGAAAATTCTTGTTGTAAATTGTCTTTGGCATCTCTTAATTCATCAGTCCACTTTTGCACGCTTAGTTCTACTATTTCGTCACTTATCTCACGAGCAAAAGCACAGCCAAATTCTATATTTTGTTGTTTGACATGGCTAATAGATATTTCTACCAGAAAGATCCTACCTCTTTTTGTCCGGTAGCGAGATTTAAAGGTAAGAGAATTCTGTGAGCTAATATCTGACCAATTGTGTAGAGAAAAATCTACATCTATATCATGCAGCCTCATGGAAAGTAATTCCTCACGGGAATACTCAGTCATCCGACAAGTGGCATCGTTGACGTAGAGAAACTGGGCGTTTTCTCCTAAACAGAAGGCTGCATCTACAGCGTGATTTATTAGGAAGTGAGCAAACTTCATCTCTACTTCTGGTTGTAGCACCCATTGATTATTTGATTTAGCTAATGTATAATCGCCAGAATTCATATTCCTATTTCCTCCTGGTAATCAATCAGTACCATAGCCATTAATGAGTTAATAGTCATAACTTACTAAAATCTTTGGCGCACCGTTAGGCTGTTCAAAAATCAGATTAGTTAGTAAATTAAAAAATATTACTAATCTTGTTAATAAAACTTATCATACCAATAAAAAGCGAATTCTTAAACCAAAGTTCCCTAAAAAAAACTAAATATTTAATTTAAAATTTATTCCTGTTCCAAGCAGCTTTTTATTGCAACACAAAATATAGACGAATCAAATCCAGATTAGTCAATAAGCTTTATAAGATAAGAGTTCAACACTCTTAATCTATAAAGTACAAAAAATAAATATTTTACATTTAAGCTAGTAGAGCAGGTGCGGAAATAAACATACCACTTCAAATGGCGCAAAAGCTCGGAATACAATTATGCGTGAATTCGTGACTTTTGCCTTGCGCTACTAGAGCCTACTTAGGTTTATGGTTCACCAACCAAGCGCTTTGACGAACTATTGGTGTAGAGTCGCTTGATTATCAACATAAATAAATTTGCAGTGTTGGGCTTGGCTTAAATGAACAATTTTACTCATCAACTTATTTTCTTAAATTATCTTAACTTACTCTCTCAGGGATTTAACTATAAAAGCATATTCTTAGTCATCCGTCCTTAGAAATACGTTTGTATTAGAAATATTCAGTGTATTTTGTAGTTTATTGTTACATATCAAACATTTATGTTGATGTAGTACGGTTTGAGGATAGATTATAGGTTAAAAATAATAAATTTTATCAAAGATTACCTATCTATTTAGTATTTAACCATCTCTCAAAGGAAAGACAAAAGTTAAATAATTATGTATTTATCGTTACAAATAATTGCATCAATAAGTTGTTAGTGGCAATATAAAGGCCGCCAAACTGTTGTAGTTAGGCTGATTTTAATTCGGATAATTTGTAAAAGCGAGTTAAATAGTGAATAATCAAGCTTTTTTCTGGACTGTTGACTGCTTCGGGGTGAGGCTCCAAAACTAGGACTTACGCACAAGAGATCCCCCAAGCCCTTTTAATAGAGGACTTTTAAGGTTATCCCGGTTAGAGAAAGTGGCATAGGTTAGGGGAAATATAGAAGCAAAAGAATTGACAACCAGATAAAAAGATTTTCTATTGTACATTTGGTAATTTGTCTTGAGTGCGATGCCTACGGCGGGCTACGCCTACGCAGTTTTCAAAATGACTAAGTTGGAAATGTCACAATCATCATACAAGCGAAAGAATTGACAAATCGATCAAAAGATTTTTCATTGCAGATATTTTTTTCTCATAGTAGGCATCACCAGATAAGTACCTCTGCAAGTGGCTTATTAATTAAAGCAGTGTTATTAAACTTAACTATATTGATTTTTATAAAGTTTATGAGAAACGCTTCAGTTAAGGTTATTTGCTAATTTATATACCTTTATATGGTTTAGTTTTTCCCCGCCAACCTACTTAAACACTGTAATCATCATAGTAAAAACGAATAATTTGACATCTTCATCAAAGGATTTTTGATTGCACAACAGTCTTTATGTCCCTTATTCTGGTCACAAGAAGCACAGTATTGATTGCTGTATGCTTTTGGTAAAAATTTTTGGTAGTGCTATCACAAGCATCAATCAGCAGCGATTAACCGTTTCTACAAACAACCAAGCTAGGTCATAGCTGTAAAAGCAACAGAGTGGTTTGTATTAAAAATTGCCATCACTGTGATTGTAAACTAGAAAGCATTTGTGTAATTTTATGTAATAGCGTGAAACTAATGAGTCAAAACTATACTGGTTCAAACTCTCCTCTCATCACCACTGAGCCATACAAGGAATTTGCAGCAAATAGATATGTAGAGTCTGTGTCTGACGGTTCTCGTCAGGTTGATGAATCGGAGAATAATCAGGAAATTGAGCCTTTTTTAAATGACGAAACACCCGCAACCCTCTCAGTTGCCGATGCGATCGCTCAGATGTTGGAAAGTTTGGGAGTAAGCTATGCTTTTGGTGTAGCAGGTGGTGCGATGGCAAGCCTTTGGGGGGCGCTGTCAAATAGCAGCATCGACGTGTTAAACTTCCGCCATGAAGCAGGAGCAGCATTTGCAGCGACCGAAGCCTACTTTGCCAATAATCGCCCTGCTGTAGTTTTTACTACAGCAGGGCCGGGGATCACTAACGCCCTCACCGGCTTATTTGCGGCTCGTGGTGAAGGTGCAAAGGTAATTTTGTTGTCAGCTTGTACCTCAGCACCGCAGCGTGGACGTTGGGCAATTCAAGAAACTAGCACTTACACATTGCCCAGTGGGGGAATTTTTACCCCAGGAGCGTTATTCAACTATGCAATCACCATTGAATCTGCGGCTCAACTACCGCAGATTTTCCGCAAACTTGCTTTGGCTATGGCACAACCAGGCGGATTTGTTGCCCATTTGAGCATTCCCACCGCAGTGCAGACAAGTTTAGTTGAGAATATATCCTTACCTCAACTAGATGTTACTCCGTTTCCGATGACTGCTTCAAAACAAGCGATCGCTAAATCTGTAGAGTTATTATCATCTGGCCCTTTTGCCATCTGGGTTGGTTTCGGTGCGCGTGACGCAGCAGAGGAAATCATTGAACTCGCAGAAAAAACTGGAGCAGCGGTTATGTGTTCACCCCGTGGTAAAGGTATCTTCCCCGAAGATCATCCGCAGTTTGTGGGTGTCACAGGTTTAGGGGGTCATGCTTCGGTCTTAACTTATATGGAACAGCAACCTCCACTCCGCACACTCGTATTAGGAACCCGCCTTGGTGAACCGACTTCCTTTTGGAGTTCGGCGCTAGTTCCAGAACGAGGTTTTGTCCATGTAGATATTGACCCAGAAGTGCCAGGTGTCGCCTATCCCCACGTTGAAACTTTCGGGGTTCGGTCTGATATCAAAGCTTTTGTGGAAGAGTTATTGCAGCAATTACCAGATGCTCCTGATTCCACAACTTTGTCCTTACCTCGTCCACAACAAAAAGCAATTGAACCGGCTCCAGATGTAGATTATCCAGTGCGGCCAGAAGTATTGATGGCAGCAATTCAAAAGATAATTGTTGAAGATAGCGATGCGGTAGTCATGGCGGAGTGTGGTAACTCCTTTACTTGGTCAACTCATCTACTGCAATTTTCCGAAGCCAATCGTTACCGAGTCAGCACCGGAGTTGGCGCAATGGGTCACGCCGTCACCGGAGTATTGGGTGCAGCGCTGGCGAGCAATAGTAAGGCTGTAGCGATTGTCGGCGATGGAGCAATGCTGATGAATAACGAAATCAGCACAGCCGTGAAATACAAAATTCCCGCAATCTGGATTGTCCTCAACGATGCGCGTTACAACATGTGCCATCAAGGGATGAAAATCTTGGGATTAAAGGGCGCAGATGCAACAATCCCACCAACAAACTTCGCCATGATTGCTCGTGGTATGGGAGCAGAAGCGATCGTAGTCGTTAGAGAGTCAGATATTGAAGCAGCATTAGAACAAGCGATCGCATCAAATGTTCCCTTTCTGATCGATGTAGTCATTGACGCCGATCGACCAGCACCATCTGGAGGACGTAATAAAAGTTTAGCAGCACAAGGAATCAAATCAAGTCCCGCGAAAAATGCAACCAACCAAGTTTCATTTCCAATGGTTTAACTTTAAAAGCTGCCAATCTGATTCGATTCTTACAGACACTACTCTCTTCCGGCTGCAAAAATACCTAATTTTTTACGAACCGCAAAGGATGCAAACCAAGAGATAAGTAATTATATGGCAAGAAGGCAGTAAAACAGGGAAGCATCCCAATCTTTAAAAAATTCCCACTACCGATGCAAAAACCCTTTACAACTCTCTTACCTTTGCGCTCTTTGCGCCCTTCGCGGTTCGTTTCCTCATTCTTTTATTCCAGCCAAAAATTACACTCACGAAACTGGAATTATAAAGTCATTTTCTTCACTCAATCTTAATATTTCAGAGGGGTTTCGTGTCTATATCTTTACATTTTGTAATGCAAATTACTTTCTCTAACCAATATAAAACAATATCGAGGAGTGAAAATGCTGCTATTTGAAACTGTTAGAGAAATGGGTCACGAACAAGTTCTCTTTTGTCATGGTAAAAATCCCGAAATTAAAGCGATAATTGCTATCCATGACACAACTTTAGGCCCAGCGATGGGAGCCACAAGACTCTTACCTTATGTCAACGAAGAAGCTGCTTTAAAAGATGCCCTTCGTCTGAGTCGGGGAATGACATATAAAGCCGCCTGTGCCAACATTCCGGCTGGTGGTGGAAAAGCAGTTATTATTGCTAATCCTGAAAATAAAACAGATGATCTGTTGAGAGCTTATGGACGTTTTGTTGATAGTCTGAATGGGCGTTTTATTACCGGACAAGATGTTAATATTACCCCCGGCGATGTCCGAACAATCAGCCAAGAAACAAAACATGTTGTTGGGGTATCAGAAAAGTCTGGCGGGCCTGCTCCCATAACATCACTAGGAGTTTTTCTCGGAATTAAAGCTGCTGTAGAGTCTCGTTGGCAAAGCAAAAGACTTGATGGTATGAGAGTTGCAGTTCAAGGTTTAGGAAATGTAGGTAAAAACCTCTGCAAGCACTTACATGAGCATGATGTCAAGCTTTTTGTTAGTGATGTAGATCCAGTAAAAGCGGAAGAAGTAAAACGGCTTTTTGGCGCAACTATTGTAGAACCCGGCGAGATTTATTCTCTTGATGTAGATATATTTGCTCCTTGCGCTTTAGGAGGAATTCTTAATAGTCATACAATTCCTTTCTTAAAAGCTGCCATTATTGCAGGTGCAGCTAATAATCAGTTAGAGAATGAGCAACTACATAGTCAAATGCTTGCCAAAAAAGGGATTATTTACAGCCCTGACTATGTAATTAATGCTGGAGGGCTAATCAACGTTTACAACGAAATGATTGGCTATGACGAAGAAAAAGCTTTTAAGCAAGTGCATAACATTTATGACACACTACTAGCAATTTTTAATATTTCTAAACAGCAGGCAATTACTACAAACGATGCTGCTAAACGATTAGCAGAAGACCGCATTCAGAGCGTTAAGCAAAACATGACTAAAGCGATCGCAGCTTAATTGTTATTATCTTAAGGAGTTAAAAGTGGAAAAAAATACCTTTGCAACATCAGCTTACATTGCTACTTCACCAAAGAGCGCCTTTGAGTATCTTTGTAGTTTAAAAAACTTAGATGAATGGACGCTTTATAGCCGGATGAAAGAGCAAATTGACGAAGATACCTGGCTTGGAACTGCGTCTGGTTATCACAAAAACCTTTATTATCACGTTAAAAAATTAGAAAATCCGCTTTTCTACGGCATTGAGTGGCACTGTGGATTAGAGTATCAGAAATATTTTCAGGTTTACCCTGTTTTGTTATTTCCCACCGATTACATCGAGCCGGGAACAGATGAAAAAGGCGTATACTTTCATTGGTTGAGCTTTGTCGATCCCAAACGACAAACTCAGATGATTATGCAGGGAATTCATACAGTACATACTTCCGAATGTCGTTCTCTCAAAGGTAATTTAGAACGCAAAGCTGGTCTGACCTCAGCAGCCAAAGGAAGCCACTTTATCGATACAGACACCATCTATGTTGATGCCCCAATTGAAATCGGCATTGAATACTTAAAAGACCTAAAAAATGTAGATGAGTGGGCGCATTTACTGCGACCCAACGGTGATATTAATTCTGAATCAGGTGAATTCAAAGATGAATATGACCAGAAAGTAAAAGTTTCCGTGCGGGTTCATAGTTTGAGTAAATACTACTTGCTTGAACAAGAACATTTTTATCCAGACTACGAATATTATCAGCGTTCTGTAGCCTTACTGATCCCAACCGCATACTCATTCGCTGACCCCGAAGCTTCAGGTTTCATCCTGCATCGAATCACATTTTGGAAAACAGATGGAACCGTCAGCCACGGCAAACTTCAAATTGAAGACTTTGGCGCTGAGAGCATGAACATCAAACGTTTACTCGAAGCCAAAGCTGGAAACCTCAAATCATTTGACCGAGGAATGAGCTATCTACCAAAAACCCCAGAATCACTAGTTACCAACTAAAACCTCAGCGTCCCTCAGCGCTTCCCTCAGCGTCCCTCTGCGTTTAAAACTCATCCCGTAACTTCACAATAAGCAGTCTTGCAACACATGAAACTCAAACAACTTACCATTACCTTCCTAACTTTTTGTGTTGCCGCTTTTTCTGGAATCAAAGCTGCCTCAGCTGCGTCCTTTTCAGTAATCGCCGACGGTCTATATAACGCCGGCGGACTAAGCTTTAGCCCTGATGGTAATCTCTATGTTACAGAGGCGGGAATAGGGGGAAGTGGAGCTTGTGTTCCACCAGCAAGCGGTCAAGGCGATTCATTATGCTATGGCACAAGTGGGGCAGTTAGCAAAATTGAGAATGGTAAAACCGAACGCATACTTACAGGACTTCCTTCCTTAGCATTACCAGATGGCACTGGAGCAGCTGGCCCTCGTGATATCAAATTTGATGCTCAAGGTAAACCTTATGTTCTGATTGGGTATGGCGCTAATCCAGCCTTTCGCGATCGCAATTTAGGTAACACTGACCTCGGTAAAATCATCGCTCCTAACTTTAAGACCAATTCCTGGACGAGTGTTGCTGATTTAGCTAACTATGAACTCGCCAACAATCCCGATGGTGGTGATGTCGATAGCAATCCCTTGGGTTTTGTAATAGATGGCAAAAAGTTGCTTGCTGTTGATGCAGGTGCAAACGACTTTCTCAGCGTTAATACTGATGGCAAACATTTGCAAACTATTAGCACATTCCCTAAAGACATATTGACTAATCCAGTCTTTCCACCTTCCGGTACACCATCCAATGAACCGGCACAGGTGCCATCTAAAGGTGAAGCGGCGCGATCGCAGTTTGCAACCCAAGCAGTACCCTCAAGTGTGACAAAAGGCCCTGATGGCGCTTATTATATCAGCCAATTTACTGGTTTTCCCTTCCCAGAAGGTGGGGCAAAAATCTATCGAGTCGGTGCTGATGGCAAGCCAACAGTATATGCAGATGGTTTTACCCAACTCACAGGTTTGGAATTTGATACTGAGGGGAATTTGTATGCTTTGCAGTACGCCAATCAGTCAGCCTGGAAGGGTAATCTTGATGGTTCTGTCATCAAAATAGCTCCCGATGGGACACGCACAACTCTTCTGAGTGGGAATGGATTAGAGTCGCCTAGCGCCTTGACAATTGGGGCTGATGGTGCAATATACGTCACAAATCGAGGCGATCGCCCTGGAACTGGACAAGTTCTCAGAATTGAAAATATCAAATCTGTTCCTGAACCTGATTCTGCTTTTGGCGTATTAGCGATCGCAGCCTTCGGCGTTGGTTGCTTGCACAAAAAGAGAGCTACTAAACCTCCCATAAATGGAGCCGTGGCGCTCAAGTAAAGAGTTTCAAACCAATCCTGCGTTCCTCAAAAACAAAGTTTTCCACTTATTTAACTCTCAATCTCTAAAGGTATGAAACTCAAGTCATTTGCTCTTAAATCTGTTACATTTTGTTTTGCTGCTATTTGTGGAACCTCAGCTGCACAAGCTGCAACGCTAACCACAATTGTCGATGGAGTCAGTAATGCACGGGGTGTTAGCTTCGGCCCTGACGGTAGTCTCTACGTAGCAGAGCCAGGTATCGGCGGCAACGGAAATTGTCAACCATCTCCAAGTACCCTGTTTCAGCCTATCTGTGCAGGTAATACTAGTTCACTAGTCAAAGTTGCACCAGATGGCACCGAACAGCGGCTACTTAATAACTTTGAGTCTTTAGCAGAACAACCCACCGGCAACCAAGGCGCTGGTATTGAAGACGTACAATTCGATTCTCAAGGGAATGCTTATCTGCTGACAGGGTTTGCTGGTTATCCAGGAAACCGCGATCTAGCAACACTTAAGCTTGGTTCTCAATCCCCCCTCCCACAACAGCAACTTGCAACTTTCCCGCCATCAACGCCCGATAAAGTTTTAAATACCCCGCTACTAGGACAACTGTACAAAGCTGACTTGAAGACGGGATCTCTCAAGAGTATTTTTGACTTTGCCAAGTATGAAATCACCAAAAATCCAGACAAAGGGGATGTAGTTACCAATCCCTATGACCTGGCTATTAGTGGCGATAATGCTTATGTGGTTGACGGGGGTGGGAACACTGCTTACAAAATTAAACTTGACGGAAGTCAGTCACAGGTAATTGCAATTCCTAAAACCATCATTAGTAACTCCGCCTTACCACCAGGATTAAAACTACCTCCTGGACTATTAGATGAGCTTCCAGGAGGAAAAATAGCAATTCAAGCAGTACCCACAGGTGGCGCAATTGGCCCTGATGGAGCTTTATACGTTGGCGAATATACGGGTTTTCCTTATCCAGCAGGTAAGTCGAAGATTTTCCGCATTGGCAAAGATATGAAACCAGAAGTTTTTCTGGATGGATTTACGCACATCACAGACCTAACCTTTGATAAAAAAGGCGATTTGCTCGTCTTACAGTTCAGCGACAAATCCCAGTTAGGGGGTGACATCACAAATCTACCCGGTTCTCTGATCCAAGTTGCTCCTGACGGCACTCGTACAACACTTGTTGCAGCAGGTCAAGGGCTAGATTCGGCTGATGGAATTACTATTGGCCCTGACGGCAAGATTTATATTACCAATCGCGGTGTCGGCCCAAGACGAGGGGAGGTTGTTCGGGTGGATGGTATTGTTACACAAACAGTCCCCGAACCTGGTTCAGTAGTCGGCTTACTAGCACTTGCTGGTGTAGGCGCAACTGCTGCTTTCGCCAAGCGCAAACGAAAAGAAAAGTTGGATGAAGAGTTACTAGTCAAAGCAGAGACTGCCTAATCCCTCTTTACCTAGTGGTCTGTCCCAAAAGTTTTCAGAGGTTCGTGGTGTTCAGATGCCCTGCAAAATTAATGGGACAGACCACTAGTGTCAGGTAAAG
This sequence comes from Nostoc sp., assembly GCF_036917635.1. Classification (GTDB taxonomy): domain Bacteria; phylum Cyanobacteriota; class Cyanobacteriia; order Cyanobacteriales; family Nostocaceae; genus Nostoc. The sequence goes on along the minus strand of NZ_JBALCW010000110.1, from coordinate 84,431 downwards.
CCTACAGAATAGGCTGCTGCCTCACACAGAAAGTTGCATTTCCAACAAGAGGCAAGCAGCCCGAATTTTAGAGTTCCCAAACTGGGGCTGGGAACAAAATTAGTCTAGGAAAGAGTATACACTCATACAACCAGGACTTCAAACTCATGGGATTAATCAAAAATTTATCAATCGGCATTCTCGGTACTGGATTCATGGTGTTGGCAGCAGCAGCCCAAGCTAAGGCTGTAACATTAAATTATGATACAAGTATCGGCAGTCCTGGCTTCGGCCCTGGGCAGCTGTTTGTTCCCCAAGGCATAACGGTAGATGATTCAGGGAATACCTACATAGCTAACGGACGCGGTGTTAACCCAGATGGTAGTCGTAACTACAACCTGGGTGACAAAATTGAAAAATTTAGTCCAAGCGGTCAGTATATTGGAGCAATTGGCTCCGGCGGCAAAGGACCCGGACAGTTTGACGAGCCAACAACTGTAGACTTTAATCCCGTAACAGGGGATTTGTATGCAGGTGATGTTTACAACAACCGCATCAATCAATTCGATCCTCAGGGTAAGTTTATTAGATCCTTTGCAAATGGAGATTTTACCGGTCTTATACCAGGTAGGTTTTTCTTTGGGCCATCTGGTGTGACATTTGACAAAGCTGGCAACGTTTACGTAGGTGATTTTAACGGCGAAAGAATTCTTAAATTCACACCTGATGGAAAGCAAATTGGTGTTATTGGTGGCACTAATGGCACTGCACTTGGGCAATTCCAAGGTGTAGCAGGTGTAAGAATTTCCCCAGTTAGTGGAAATATCTTTGTAGCTGACCAGTATAACAACCGCGTTCAAGTACTCGATCCAAATGGTAAGCCTCTGTTGGCATTTGGTTCAACAGGTAGCAAAGCTGGACAGCTTCTTCAGCCAATTGGCATCGAAGTGGACGACCAAGAGAATGTTTATGTAGCTGATTCTATCAACAGCCGCGTTCAGGTATTTGATAAAAATGGTAAGTTCTTGACGAACTACGGTCAACCAGCCCTAGATAAATCAGGCAAACCAGTCCCACCTCCAGGATTAACTGACGGTCCCTTTGGCAATCCCCTTGACCTCACTCCAGGCAGATTTAACTGGACGGGTGGTACAACCCTCAAAAATGGCAAGTTGTATGTGGGCGATTTCTTCCAAGGTCGCGTTCAAGTGTTAAACGTAGGAGGTATAACTCAAGTACCTGAGCCTAGTTCAGCATTGGGTTTAATATTGCTTGGGCTTGGGGCTGTTACCGTCACATTGCGGAAACGTGGACAACAAAAGCCAGTCTTCAGTTTAGAGAAGACGTTGCAAAAACAGTGCTGAGTTCTCATGATTGAGTAGCAGTAAGGGACTTTCAACAAATAAATTATCCAATCTTGTGGGGTGGGCGTCTCGCCCGCCCGTAGCCAAGGGCGGACAAGATGTCCACTCCACAAGAAGTAGTTGAGTATTTTTTGAAGTCCCTAAAGTGACCAAAATCCGAGTTCAGAGGTCGAAGTTCCGAGTTCAGAGGTCGAAGTTCCGAGTTCAGAGGTTGAAGTTCCGAGTTCAGAGGTCGAAGTTCCGAGTTCAGAGGTCGAAGTTCCCAGTTCAGAGGTCGAAGTTCCCAGTTCAGAGGCTGAAGTTCCGAGTTCAGAGGTCGAAGTTCCGAGTTCAGAGGTCGAAGTTCCCAGTTCAGAGGTCGAAGTTCCCAGTTCAGAGGTCGAAGTTCCCAGTTCAGAGGCTGAAGTGGATTAAACAAAATCTAAAACTTCTGCTTCGTAGGGTGCATTATGCTCTTGGCGGTAACACATCCTACGAAAATTTCAGGTCATTAAATCTGGAACAAGGGAGATAAAAACTGGATAACACTAATAAAGCCAACATTATGAAGGTGCTTTCAGGATATTAACAGTTCATGCAAATTCTGATTTATTCATACAATTATCATCCAGAGCCAATTGGTATTGCACCTTTGATGACTGAACTAGCAGAAGGGCTGGTGAAGCGAGGACATCAAGTGCGGGTAATCACAGGTATGCCTAACTATCCTCAACGTCAGATTTACGATCGCTATCGGGGTAAGCTATACGTTACTGAACATAAAAATGGTGTCAAGATTCAGCGTAGTTACTTACGGATTAAGTCTAAACCTAACCTTGTAGACAGGCTACTACTAGAGTTGAGCTTTGTTTTTACGAGCTTGCCACAAGCCCTTAAGGGCGAAAGACCTGATGTAATTCTTTTAACAGTGCCGCCGCTACTAGTTTGTTTACCTGCAACCTTAATAGCTTGGCTATATAATTGCCCAGTAGTGCTGAACGTGCAAGATATCCTCCCGGAAGCTGCTGTGCGTGTTGGGCTAATTAAAAATAAGTTGATGATTCAAGCTTTGGAAGCTTTAGAGAAATTTGCCTACCGAACTGCACAGACCATTAGCGTGATTGCCGATGGCTTTGTAGATAATTTAATAAATAAAGGTGTACCGGCTAATAAAATTGCCTGTATTCCCAATTGGGTGAATCTAAATTTTATCCGCCCTTTACCGAAGAATAACTCTTGGAGAGCTACTCATCAACTCGATGATAAATTTGTAGTGCTTTATTCAGGTAATATTGCTCTGACGCAAGGTTTGGAGACAGTAATAGAAGCAGCATCTCGGTTGCGTCATATTAATGATATTGTCTTTGCGATCGCAGGTGAATCTCAAGCTCTCGAAAGGTTGCAAAAACATTGTCTTGCTTGTGGTGCAGATAACGTTTTGCTGCTACCATTGCAACCGCGAGAAAAACTCCCGCAAATGTTAGCAGCCGCAGATGTCGGCTTGATTGTGCAAAAGCGCAATGTGATTTCTTTCAATATGCCTTCTAAAATACCACTGCTGTTAGCCAGTGGCCGCCCAATTGTCGGTTCAGTTCCCGCCACTGGGACTGCTGCCAAAGCCATCAAAGAAAGTGGTGGCGGCATTATCGTTGAACCAGAGTCAGCAGATGCTTTAGCAAGTGCAGTATTAGAATTATATAACCAGCCAGAATTAGCAGCACAATTAGGGCGCAAAGGAAGAAAGTTTGCCATAGAAAACTATTCCTTTGAGCAAGCGCTAGATCGGTATGAAGAGTTATTTACTGATGTGATTTCCCAACGCGCAACACCTTTGGATATCTTACCCGAATTGAGTTCTAATAAATCACTTGTTGATAAAGATTTTTTAGTACATACCACGTCCCTTGTGCGCGTAGTCTCTCAAGGACAAATAACAAATGACAAATGACAAATGACAAATGACAAATTTAGATCAGCTTAAAAAAACTGACCAAAGCTTGATCGCCCTACTGAGCGATCGCATATCATTATTAGCAGCATCAGAACAACCTTCTTTAGATGAACAACTGGCTGATGTGGCTCCCCTACTCGCCCAAGCTGGTATTCCTGAGTCTGTTTGGGCAAGTGTAATAAATAGTTGCCATGCGACTCTGATTCCTAAATCTGCAACAAATCATGTCAGTCCCCGACAAATTACCATCATCGGTGGACGCGGCAGGATGGGAAGATTATTTAAAGAGCAGCTTTCTCTAGTAGGCCACAATGTTAGCGTTCTCGAACACGATGATTGGGAATACGCAGATAAACTGTTAAATCAGGCAGAATTAGTATTAGTAAGCGTTCCCATTGAACATACAGTTGATATTATCAAACGAGCAGCGAAATACCTTAGCCAAAATATAGCTTTGTGTGATATCACGAGCGTAAAAACTCAGCCAACTCAGGCAATGCTCGAACATCATTCTGGCCCAGTCATGGGTTTACATCCAATGTTTGGGCCAAACATCAAATCGTTTTTAGGACAAAAAGTGGTAGTATGTCCAGTCCGAAACGATGATTCATTTCAGTGGTTATTAGACTTTATCAAAAGTCAAGGTGGAGAATTAATTGTTTGTACGCCTGAAGAACACGACCAAATGATGGTGATCGTTCAAGCAACCCAGCATTTTTGTAGATTTAGTCTTGGTGTTTTCTTAGCACAAGTAAAAGTAGACATAGAACAAAGCTTAACAATGTCAACACCTAATTATCGTCAAGAAATTGACATTGTTAAACGTTTGTTTTCTCAAAATCCTAATTTATGTGTCGATATTATGCTAGCTACAGAAGAAAGGTGTAATGCAATTAGCTTTTTAGCTAAAACTTACAGTCGTTTAGCCAAACTGGTAGCAAGAAAAGATCGAGACGCATTAATTCAAGAATTTGAAAATACCCAAAGCTTTTTTGAAGAGAAAATAAACGCTTTTTTACAGCCTTTAAATACAACGCCTCTTAAACGAGATTTCAAGCCCCAGATTCATACAAATATTAGCATTTGAAGAATAAAAACTATGCTGATAGATATCTTTCACGATCCCGTTTGTCCCTGGTGTAGAATAGGGAAAAAGCATCTGTTTGATGCACTGGCACAATGGCCAGAAAAAGAAGTAGATATTCGTTGGCATCCCTTTATTCTCGATAATACCGTTCCTGCTGAGGGATACGAATTTCACCGGTTTATGCAGAATAGAAAAGGCATAAAAGCCCATGAACTGCAATATCTGTTTGATTCAACGCAATATGCAGGTGAGGCGGCTGGAGTCAAGCTAAATTTTGATAAAATCCGTTTAGCTGTCAATACTAAGCTTTCGCACCGACTGATTACACTCGCACCAGCAAAGGTAAAAAACGATGTCGTAGAAGCCATTTATAAAGCTTACTTTGAAGACGGTTTGAACATCGGAGATATTGAAGTTCTGATTGCCATAGGTAGAACTTACCAAATGGATTATAGGGAATTACGGCTGCAATTGACTGATGATGTTGCGGTTAAAGCTTTTGTGGCTGAATCAATATTTACTCGCCCCAATGGCATTAATAGTGTGCCGTTCTTTATTATCAATAATAAACTCAAGATAAATGGTTCTCATTCGGTAGAAATGTTCCTTCAAGCTTTGAATCGTGCCGCACTTGTAAATATATAAGCAAAAACATGGTAGTTGACATTAAGCAAAAAAGTAGATTCAATCTGCAACCAATTCATCAACGTGTTTCGGTTACTTTCAACTATGAGGTTTACTTCACCAAAAACTTATTTGAGTTGAAAAACCCCACCTTAGCCCAAGTAATTACAGCAGATGGGGAGACAAAACCGAAGAAAGTTGTAGCGATAATAGACGCAGGAATATTGCAGCATCACCCGGAATTGGTTAAGCAATTAGTAGGGTATATCAAGTTTTATGCAGAGATAGTAGCGATCGCAGCCGAACCGATGATAATTTCGGGAGGAGAAGCTGCTAAAAACGATCGCACTTTAGTAGAGCAAATCCACCAACAGATTGAAGCAGCCGGATTATGTCGCCATTGCTATGTGTTAGCTATAGGGGGCGGGGCTGTGTTGGATTTGGTAGGATATGCAGCCGCAACCGCTCACCGGGGAATTCGTCTAATTCGGATTCCGACGACGGTGTTAGCACAAAATGATTCTGGGGTTGGCGTAAAAAACGGCATCAATGCTTTTGGGAAAAAGAACTTTCTCGGCACATTTGCGCCACCTTATGCAGTTATAAATGATTCTGCCTTTTTGACAACATTAGACGATCGCGATTGGCGTTCTGGAATCGCAGAAGCAATCAAAGTGGCGCTGATTAAAGATGCTAGGTTTTTTTATTTTATCCATTTGCACAGCGCAGCCCTTATGCAGCGAGACATGGATACTATGCAACAAGTTATTTATCGTTGCGCCCAGTTGCACCTAGAACATATTGCCAATAGCGGTGATCCTTTTGAAATGGGTTCGTCTCGTCCCCTGGATTTTGGACATTGGGCGGCTCATAAACTGGAGCATTTGACTAATTATCGCTTGCGTCATGGTGAAGCGGTTGCGATCGGTATCGCTTTAGATACCACTTATTCCTATTTAGTGGGATTGCTCGATTGTTCAGAATGGCAACGGATATTAAGCACTTTATCGGCGTTGGGTTTCACTTTGTATGTGCCAGAAATGGCCCAGAAGTTATCACAATTGGAACATCCTGATTGTTTGTTTCGGGGTTTAACTGAGTTCCGGGAACATTTGGGGGGAGAGTTGACTTTGATGCTGTTACAGAGGATTGGAAAAGGAATTGAGGTTCATGAGGTGGATTTGTTTTTGTATAGGCAAGCAATATCGCTGTTGCGGGAGTTTTAGGATTGGATTTTAAACGCAAAGGTACGCTGAGGGAAGCGCGGAGGTATGCTGAGGTTTGATGGGAGGTTGTGAGAGGATGTACTACTTTTGAGGGAGGCAAAAAATTTTAAAAAATTATACAAGAGAATGTACTAGTAAAGCAGTATAAAAAGCGAATAATTTGACACCTAATCGAAAAATTATTCAATGAATTATCTGCTTGATATGTAGTATTCTTAAATAAGAAGCAAAGGGTTTTTTATTGCATCTTTGAAAAAGAATATGCAGATTTAGATAGTTTGAATTAAATTGACATCGGATTATCTGGATTTGTTTTTAATTTAAAGATAGTTATCAATAATGATTAATGGTTCTTGACTAAATAAGTCTTCCAGAGAAATTTTCCATGATTTTTAATTACCGTTCCTACAAAACCCTTGGTGGTGTAAGCGTTTCTCGCTCCATCACAGAAGTTAAGATGGACACTGCTCTAGAAGATATTCTATTCCACTTAAATTCTCAGCGTGGAGGTTTGTTAAGGAGCAGCTACGAATATCCAGGCAGATACAAAAGATGGGCGATCGGATTTGTCAATCCACCATTGGAATTGACTACACACGAAAATGCTTTTACTTTGATAGCGTTGAATGAACGCGGTCAGGTTCTTTTGCCGCTACTCTTAGAGTGCTTATCCAACTCAATACAACTTGAGAAAGTTAGCTTAGATAAGAATAATGTTGTAGGCTTTGTTAAAGCTACAAAAAATCTATTTGCTGAAGAAGAACGCAGTAAACAACCTTCAGCTTTTACAGTTGTCCGCGAAATTTTACACACCTTTTCTAGTCAAGAAGACGAGCATTTAGGATTGTATGGTGCTTTTGGTTATGACTTAGTTTTTCAGTTTGAACCAATTAGCCAACGCCTGGAACGTCCTAATGATCAACGGGATTTAGTGCTTTATCTACCTGATGACTTGATAGTTGTTGACTACTATCAGCAACGCGCATTTCGTCTACAATATGAATTTGAAACAGCGGATGGCAGTACTAATGGTTTGCCTCGAACAGGTGAATCGGTAGATTATCGAGGCAAACATCTTTTTCCTAATCAAACTGCTGACCATAAAGTAGGCGAGTATGCCAAAAAAGTTGAGGGTGCGCTCGATTATTTCCGCCGAGGCGATTTATTTGAAGTCGTTCCTAGTCAAAACTTTTTTGAAGGCTATGAAGACGAACCTAGTAAACTATTTAACACCTTAAAAGAAATAAATCCCAGTCCTTATGGGTTTATTTTTAATCTAGGTGGAGAATATCTAATTGGCGCATCTCCAGAAATGTTTGTGCGGGTTGAAGGTAGGCGGGTAGAAACTTGCCCTATTAGTGGTACTATTAGCCGGGGACAAGATGCTATTGATGATGCCGTGCAAATTCGTCAGTTACTCAACTCCCACAAAGATGAAGCTGAGTTGACCATGTGTACTGATGTCGATCGCAATGACAAATCCCGAATCTGCGAACCTGGTTCAGTACAAGTTATTGGTCGTCGTCAAATAGAATTATACAGCCACCTGATACATACAGTAGATCATGTTGAGGGAACACTGCGATCGCAATTTGATGCCTTAGATGCCTTTCTTTCGCATACATGGGCGGTTACAGTCACCGGCGCACCCAAAAGAGCCGCAATAGATTTTATTGAAAAGCACGAACGTAGCGCCCGACGTTGGTATGGTGGAGCAGTTGGCTATTTAAATTTCAATGGGAATTTAAATACTGGATTAATTCTGCGGACAATCCGATTAAAAGACTGCATCGCCGAAGTGCGAGTTGGTGCTACTGTCCTTTATGACTCCATACCCGAAGCAGAAGAACAAGAAACAATTACCAAAGCTGCTGCTTTATTTGAGACAATTCGGCGGGTAAAGCAAACCAGTCAGAAAATTGATGAATCCAGTTCCATAAAATTAACTAAAATCCTACCTAGTGCAGAAGCTGGCAAACGCATCTTACTAATAGACTATGAAGACTCATTTGTTCATACCCTAGCCAATTACATTCGCCAAACTGGTGCGATCGTCACCACACTCCGTCATGGTTTCTCAGAATCGCTATTCGATACAGAACGCCCTGACTTAGTTGTTTTATCTCCTGGCCCTGGTAGACCAAGTGATTTTAGGGTTCGCCAGACAGTCGGGGCGCTTCTTCATCGCCAAATTCCTATTTTCGGAGTTTGTCTAGGGCTGCAAGGCATCGTTGAAGCTTTTGATGGAGAATTGGGTGTCCTCAACTATCCCCAACATGGTAAATCTTCACGAATTTTCGTCACCGATCCTAATTGCGTGACCTTCAAAAATTTACCACAATCTTTTCCAGTCGGTAGATATCACTCATTATTTGCCCTACCGCAACGTTTGCCAAAAGAACTCAAAGTAACAGCGATTTCTGATGACGACGTAATTATGGGCATTGAACATCAGACACTTCCCATCGCCGCCGTTCAGTTTCATCCAGAATCAATCATGACTCTAGCTGGAGAAGTCGGTCTGGAAATCATTAAAAATGTGGTGCGTGCATATACAACAACGAAAGAGTTAGGAGTTAGGAGTTGAGAGTTGAGAATATGGAATTTGGAGAACTGAAATTCTTAACTCAAACTCTTTGCGTCCTTGGCTGTTCGTTAAAAAATTGACTTTTATAAAGAGTTTTAGCCTTAACCCAAGCGTATTGACTCATAATTAACAACTCCTAACTCCTAACTATTTACCTCCCCACTCCGCTAAAAGATTATGACTAACCAAGTTGCCCCTCCCCGCCATATTCTTGAAGAAATTGTGTTGCATAAAAGGCAAGAAGTCGCACAAATGCAGCAAGAACTGCCTTTAACTTCCTTGCGACAACAGTTAAATGCAGCCCCAACTGTGCGAAATTTCTTGAATGCTTTGCAAGAAAATTCTAACCAACCTAGCTTAATTGCCGAAGTAAAAAAGGCATCACCTAGCCGGGGGATTATCCGCGCAGATTTCGATGCCGTAGCTGTTGCTCAAGCTTATGAACGAGGTGGTGCAGCTTGTTTATCAGTCCTGACTGATCATAAGTTTTTTCAGGGCAGTTTTGATAATCTGCGAAGAGTGCGAAGGCAAGTAGCATTACCCCTACTATGCAAGGAGTTCATCATTAACCCCTATCAAATTTATTTAGCACGGACAGCAGGTGCAGATGCAGTCTTGTTGATTGCCGCCATTTTATCAGATCAAGAACTTCAAGATTTTTTGCAACTAATTCATGATTTAGGCATGAATGCGCTAGTAGAAGTTCATACATTGGCTGAACTAGATCGAGTGCTAAAGCTTGACGACTTACGTTTAGTAGGAATCAACAATCGCAATTTAGAAGATTTTACCCTTGATATAGGCACAACACAGCAACTTTTAGCAGAGCGTCAACAACAATTACAAAGTTTGGATATTACCGTCGTCAGCGAATCTGGACTGTATACACCTGCTGATTTATCTCTTGTAGCTGTTGCTGGTGCGCGTGCAGTTTTAATAGGAGAATCTTTAGTTAAACAAAGCGATGTAGAACAAGCTGTGCGTAGTATGCTAAGACTTTCTCCTCCCTAACCCCCCTTAAAAAGGAGGGAATTAGAGCAAGCCATTCTAAGGCGGGTGCGGGGAGATTTGCGAAAATAGGCTTCTTGCAGAAGGCGGGTAAAGGGGACATTTAAGGGCAAAAGAAAATAATTCTTCCCTTTTCCCTTCCCCCTTAACCCTTTCCTTATTCCTTAACGGAGCTAAAAGACTCGTTCACAAGTATCAAAGACTCGACGACAAAAAATCTAGAGTCGGCATCGCTAAGGGACTTCCAACAAATAAATTACCCAATCTTGTGGGGTGGGCATCTTGCCCGCCCATATACAAAGGCGGGCAAGATGCCCACCCCACAAGAAGTAGTTGAGTATTTTTTTATTTGGAAGTCCCTAATTGCTAAGTGTAAATTATTCCAGAACTATTAACCAATCATTAAGCATTTTTTAGAATGACTTCTATCTCAGCTACCTTTCAAACTTTACGCGATCGCCACCAGTGTGCTTTAATCCCATTTATCACAGCAGGCGATCCTAACTTAGAAACCACCGCCGAAGCAATACGTATCTTAGATCGCAATGGTGCAGACTTCATCGAGTTGGGCGTTCCCTACTCCGATCCTCTCGCAGATGGGCCTGTGATTCAAGCAGCAGCAACCCGCGCTTTGCAAAAAGGCACGAAATTAGAGCAAGTGCTAGAGATGCTACAGGTGGTGAGTCCCAACTTAAAAGCGCCGATAATTCTATTTACTTACTACAATCCCATTTTGTACCGAGGTATTAAGCCATTTTTAGGAAAAATTGCCGCTGCTGGCGTGCAAGGGTTGGTAGTACCAGACTTACCCTTAGAAGAAGCAGAAGAATTAATCCAGACTGCTGCATCTTTCGGAATTGAGGTAATTTTACTGGTAGCTCCTACCAGTTCTCAAGATAGAATTGAAGCGATCGCTCATCAATCTCAGGGTTTTATCTACCTGGTAAGTGTTACAGGCGTTACAGGTATCCGCGCTCAAATCCAAGACCGCGTAAAATATTTATTAACAGATTTGCGAAGCGTCACCGATAAACCCATCGGCGTTGGTTTTGGCATCTCCGGCCCAGAACAAGCCCGTCAAGTAAAAGAATGGGGTGCAGACGCAGTAATTGTTGGTAGTGCCTTCGTTAAAAGATTAGCTGAAGGTAGCCCAACAGAAGGACTGCAAGCTGTAGAACAACTCTGTCAAGAACTTAAAACAGCCATTACAGAAAGTCGGCGCGAAAGTCCATCTCTTCAAGGAGTGGGGAATAGGGAATAGGGAGTGGGCAATTAGTATCAATTAATTCTCTTTCTGCCTTCTTGCTCCCATTAAAAGACTTCCAACTTAAAATGCATCGAAAAATTTCATCCAATAATCCCCTCTCTTCCTCCTTTCTCCGCGCCCTCTGTGCCTCTGTGGTTCGTTTTCTTGGATAATTTATTTCTTGAAAACCCTTAAGATAATGAAACTCCTGCTGAAATCTGTCAAAATATTAATTTATAGCCTACTTCTAGTTAGCGCCTGTGCTATTACAGTCTTCGCCCACGATCGCATTGACCACGGACAATACAAATATCATTGGCATTATAATTTTCCAGGACAATACGATCACTTATCTGTAAGAAAAAACGTAACTGACCTGACATCATCAGAGAAAACAGCCTTTGTCAAGGCTATCAAAACCTTAAAAACTACAATTCCCGCAGGTAGCAAGGTAAGTATTTACGACCAATTCGTTGCCATACATATAGGGGCAACACGCTTGATTCATAACCATAAACGACATTCCGATGGTTCCGTTCAAGAACTTGCTCATGAAAATGCCGCATTTTTCCCTTGGCATCGAGAATATATTCGCAGATTTGAACAAGCTCTACAAGCAGTAGACCCAAATGTTACTCTGCCCTACTGGGATTGGACAGATGCAAAATCACTTGATGTGGTTTTTAACGATGACTTTCTTGGTACTAACGGTCAAGGAGTAACCATCAAAATTCCAAATCTGGGAAATTTTACAGGCGGGCCTGTGCCTGGGACTTTTTCTGCTGCAAATGGCTGGGTTATGAATCCAGCATTAAACATTGACCTAGATACCAACACATCATTAGGTACATCACTTGTCCGCTTTCTCCGGCTACCTCCAGCCAGTGATTACCCAGTGCCTAAAAAAGATGTTGAGCGGGCGCTGAGTCTTAATAACTATTCTCTATTTCGCCCTGCCTTGGAAGGATTTATCTCTGTAGATGAGCAAGGTAAAGTCACCCCAGGAGGATTCATCCACAACTACATTCATGGTTTAGTTGGTGGGGTGCAGATAGACGCAAGCACAAGACCTATAAAGTTTAAGGGTGTGGGTACTATGAGCAATATACCAAGTTCGCCTTATGACCCAGTGTTTTGGTTGCATCATGCCAACGTAGACCGCCTCTGGACCCAATGGCAAGAAAACGGTCATCAAGGTAGCGACTTTTATCCTCCCGATGGTCATAGTCAGCCTTACGGACACAATCTTAAAGACCTAATGTGGCCTTGGGATGGCGGTATGTCTACCCCGAAAGCTACGGCGTTAGGAGATTTACTATCCCTATTACCAAAATTTGACTCTAAAGATTTGGTGCGCCCTATAGACGTTTTGAATCACAGGGAACTCGGTTATACCTACGAAACCCGTGAAAAGGAAACGCGAAGAGAATTTTATCAGTGGAATAAGTTCTAAAAAGTTAGAACGAGAGTAAAAAATACTTGAACATAAAAGGATTTTCAACTATGGTAAGCATCCAAGATATCAACGCTATAATTTCAACTACGCCTGTGCTACCTGACCTTTTAGGCAGGTTTGGAAAATTCGGCGGTAAGTACGTCCCCGAAACCTTAATGCCTGCATTAACTGAATTGGAAGCGGCATTTAATCAATATTGCAATGAGCCGAGTTTCCAAGCAGAACTGCAAAACTTATTGCGCGATTATGTAGGACGACCCAGCCCATTATATTTTGCTGAACGCCTGACAACAAACTACGCCAGACCAGATGGCACGGGGCCGCAAATTTATTTAAAGCGTGAGGATTTAAATCATACAGGCGCTCACAAAATTAATAATGCTTTAGCTCAGGTGTTGCTAGCTAAACGCATGGGTAAGCAACGGGTGATTGCAGAGACAGGTGCAGGACAACACGGCGTAGCGACTGCAACTGTATGTGCTAGGTTTGGTTTGAAATGTGTAATTTACATGGGCGTTCAGGATATGGAACGCCAAGCCCTGAACGTGTTCCGCATGAAGTTAATGGGGGCAGAAGTTCGTCCAGTTGAGGCAGGAACGGGAACTCTCAAGGATGCAACTTCCGAAGCAATTCGAGATTGGGTGACGAATGTAGAAACAACTCATTACATCCTGGGTTCTGTTGCTGGACCTCATCCCTACCCGATGATTGTCCGTGACTTCCACGCCATAATCGGTGTAGAAACTCGCACTCAGTCTCAGGAGAAATGGGGAGGATTACCAGATATTCTACTGGCTTGCGTGGGTGGAGGTTCTAATGCGATCGGCTTGTTTCATGAGTTTGTGCATGAACCTTCGGTGCGCCTAATCGGAGTCGAAGCGGCGGGTGAAGGTGTAGATACAGAAAAACACGCTGCTACCTTGACAAAAGGCAAGATAGGTGTATTGCACGGTGCAATGAGCTATTTACTGCAAGATGATGATGGTCAAATAATCGAAGCCCATTCAATTAGTGCCGGATTAGATTATCCCGGCGTTGGCCCTGAGCATAGTTATTTAAAGGATCTTGGTCGCGCTGAATATTACAGTGTTACCGATAAACAGGCACTAGAAGCCTTTCAGAGGCTTTCGCAATTGGAAGGGATTATCCCAGCCTTAGAAACTGCTCATGCGATCGCATATCTCGAAACCCTTTGTCCTCAATTAGAAGGCAACCCCCGCATCGTCATCAATTGTTCCGGCAGAGGTGACAAAGACGTGCAAACCGTCGCCAAAGTCCTTATTCATTAGTCTTAAATTGATTGACTATTTAAGAGACTAGTAAAATAAGATTGTTTTTTCTCAGCGCTCTCTGTGCCTAGTAAGGTTTAAAAATCAATTACTTTTAAACCTTACTAGGCGCAGAGAACACAGAGTAAGGAGGAATTGATTGAGCAAAATTTTTACCTACCGGGCTACCTTTGACTCTTAACGAAATGATAGCTGTAACTCAAACTCCACCCGATAATATCTTTATCCCTTCTGAGTTTTACAACTGGCCAGGTTTATTGCATCAGTTGCTGAATCGGCAATCTTTGACGGTTTCCCAAGCTGCGGATTTGATGCAAGGTTGGCTCACAGATGCCATTCCTGATGTCCTCTCAGGAGCGATTTTAGCCGCAATCCAAGCTAAAGGCGTATCCTCTGAAGAATTAGTAGGGATGGCCAGTGTCTTACAATCCCAATCCCCAGTCCCCAGTCCCCAATCCCCAGTCCCCCTAATTGACACCTGTGGAACTGGTGGAGATGGCGCTTCAACTTTTAATATTTCCACTGCTGTTGCTTTTGTAGCCGCCGCCGCCGGGGTTAAAGTTGCCAAACATGGCAATCGTTCCGCATCTAGCAAGACTGGTTCGGCTGATGTGTTGGAAGCTTTGGGTATAAATCTCAACGCCACTCCTGACAAAGTGCAAGCCGCAGTGGGTGAAGTCGGAATCACGTTTTTGTTTGCTCCAGGTTGGCATCCTGCACTTAAAGCGATCGCTACTTTGCGAAAAACTTTGAAGGTGCGGACTGTTTTTAATTTGCTGGGCCCTTTAGTAAATCCCATGCGGCCGACAGGGCAAATTATTGGTGTCAACGATCCGCTTTTACTAGAGGAGATTGTTCAAGCTTTATCCCAATTGGGATGTCAGCAAGCGATCGCACTCCACGGGCGGGAACGTTTAGATGAAGCTGGTTTGGCAGATGTCACTGACTTAGCTGTACTTCAAAATAAAAAAGTCCGTTCTCTAACCCTCAATCCTCAAGAACTTGGTTTGAGTTTTGCACCGACTGCGGCGTTGTGCGGTGGAGATGTCCAAGAAAATGCCGAAATCTTGAAGGCTGTTTTGCAAGGTAAAGGCACTCAAGCGCAGCAAGATGTAGTCGCTTTAAATACAGCCCTCGCACTCCAAGTTGGTGAAGCCATTCAGGGAGAAACTAATGTTTTAGCAGGTTGTGTTAAAGGTATTGCCCTTGCTAAGGAAATTCTGCAAAGCGGCGCTGCTTGGACCAAACTAGAACAACTTGCAAAATTTTTGCACTAAGGAATAAGAATTAAATAAGAGCCAATTTATGTTCCTGGCTTACCTCACTCTCAATCCCTCTCCTTTATAAGGAGAGGGAAGCTAGATAATTGATGAAGCATTTTATTTAATCCACGTTCCTAACTGCTAAGAGGCACAGCCCTGGCGAATAGAATTCGCGGCTACACAAGCCAAGTCTAAGAAAAATTGCAGGTTTGAAACCCACGCAGGTAGGTTTTGCTTGTGTAGACGCGGTTTCTAACCGCCCTTTTAACTGTATTACACCCAAAAACTATACGGAAGGAAAAACAGATGATTATCATACTTAAGAACGGTACGCCTGTTGAAGAAATTACTCGCATCAGCCAAGAACTGAGTGACACTTGGAAAGTCACGGTAGAAAAAAGCGTTGGCACTCATAAAATTGTCTTAGGGCTAATTGGTGATACTTCCAGCATCGATAAATTACAGGTTCAGGAATTCAGTCCTTGGATTGAGCAAGTATTACGGGTGCAACAACCTTTCAAGCGGGTAAGTCGAGAATTTCGACATGGAGAAGCCAGCGAGGTTGTTGTACCTACACCTAACGGTGATGTCTATTTCGGCGAACGTCATCCCATCGTAGTCGTAGCTGGGCCTTGTTCCGTTGAAAATGAAGCGATGATTGTCGAAACGGCAAAGCGGGTGAAGGCAGCTGGAGCGCAGTTTCTGCGTGGCGGAGCCTACAAACCTCGCACTTCACCTTATGCCTTTCAAGGTTATGGTGAAAGCGCTTTAGATTTATTAGCAGCAGCGCGGGAAGCTACTGGTTTGGGTATCGTCACAGAACTTATGGATGCTGCCGATTTATCAGCAGTGGGGAGAGTCGCTGACATAATCCAAATTGGAGCTAGGAATATGCACAACTTTTCGCTGCTCAAAAAGGTAGGCGCTCAAGATAAACCTGTGCTGCTGAAGCGGGGGATGTCTGCCACAATTGACGAGTGGCTGATGGCGGCAGAATATATTTTGGCATCTGGTAATCCCAATGTGATTCTTTGTGAGCGGGGAATCAGAACCTTTGATGGCAAATATGCCCGGAATACTTTAGATTTATCAGTGCTTCCGGTGTTGCGATCGCTCACCCATTTACCGATTATGATTGATCCCAGTCATGGTACTGGTAGGTCTGAATATGTTCCATCTATGGCAATGGCTGCCATAGCAGCTGGTACAGATGCCTTAATGATTGAAGTCCATCCCAATCCCGCAAAAGCTTTATCCGATGGACCCCAATCTCTCACCCCTGATAAATTTGACCGCTTAGTTCAAGAAATGTCAATTCTGGGCAAAGTAGTCGATCGCTGGCCTACACCTGCATTTGATAGAGTTGGTGAAAACCACATTCTCTTCACACCAGAACTATCAAAGTAGATAAAGCCTAATCTGATCCCAATTCACGAAAATCCTGATACATATAGATTTCTCGTTGGGGCATGGCAATACCATGCCCCAAAAGAGCGTAAATGTTGGGTTTGGTTCCTCAAACGCCACTTGACTCAAGTCTTGAAACCCCCGTACTTGAGTGGCTCCCCAACCTACATTAGAGTTGTTTTTTAGGCAAAACCTACGCAGTATTGAGGCGAATATATGACTAAGCAATTGTGCTGCCTAAATTACATTTCTAAATCTCTTCAGAAATTTATAAATGTAATTAATAGCCCTCGATAGTATAACCAGCAGATTGAACTATCTGTTTAATTGTCTCTTCAGAAGCCCCAGCTTCTACAGTTACGGTTTTTGCTTTAACGTCTACATCTACTTTAGCATCAGATTCCATAGTCAGAATAGATTTAGTTATTTTCTTAGCGCACTCATCACCTTTGATATCTGGAACTTTCAATTTAATTGCCATTACTTACCTCTTTACATCAACTCGATTTTCTATTTAATCAATATAATAAACTTTCAGATAGTGATAGCACATCTTACTAGGGTGAGGGAATTAGGAATCCAAAGATAGTAATAAATAATAGCTATACTTAAATAGTTATTGAGACGGTTTGTACATAAAAAAACAAAATTAAATACCAACTAGATAAAGTAATTTATGAAAATTCACTTAGTATTACTCACTTCTAAAAACCCGCTTTTTTGTTTATTCTGAAGACTCCACGAGAGATTGCAGATTATCCTATGGGCGTTCTTGTTTGACATAGTTGTTCAGCCAGCACCGTCTGAACATACAAACGTCTATACGTAAGTCAGGAAACCTTTTTATCTGTAGTTTTTAATTATTTTGGTTCTTCAGCTACTTCTGCCCAACTTTAGTAGCATATATATATCCAAAAAGCAGCTATCTTGTGGCATATATTTACTATAAGCTTCATAAGAATGGCACTAAGTTAAGCCGTATAGTAGGCAGGGTAAGGATTTCAGAGGGACAGAGAGGAAAGAAGTACAACAACTCTCCCCTGCTCCCCTGCCCCAAGGCTACCTATTTTTTTTCAGTTCGTGTATACTTCTCATAACCTTTGTTACTAAATTTCTGGGTGTAAATCTGACGCTTTCAGTCAATAGCTTATTTCTCATCCCAGGAACGATAACAGTTTTATTTTTCATTAAACCGCGATAACCAATCTTAGCAATGGTTTCTGTAGCCATCATTCTGTTAACGCTAGCAATCTTTGAATCTTCCATTGCACCAGGTTGTTGAAATTCTGATGCTGTTGGCCCAGGACAAAGAACAGTCACGCTAACACCTGTGCCTTCTAATTCATTAGCGATCGCTTCTGAAAATGATAAAACATAGGCTTTAGTCGCAAAATAGACTGCCATTAAAGGCCCTGGTTGAAAAGCAGCAAATGAGGCTATATTTAATATTTTTCCATAGTTTTGCTCTACCATATCCTTGAGGAATAACTTAGTTAAATGAGTCAGACTCACTATATTTACCTGGAGCATTTTCAGTTCAATGGTGATGTCTATTTCGTTAAATGCTCCATAAGTACCAAAGTCAGCATTGTTAATCAGCACATCAATTTTTATGGATGCTTGCTGTAGTTCTGTGAAAATTTCTTCTGGAGATGTTGGGATAGATAAATCCTGAGCAAAAATTTTCACCAAAATGCCAAACTTTTGCGGAAATTCATCTAGAATTTCACTAAGTTTTTGTTCATTCTTATCCACTAAGACAAGATTATAACTATGACGAGCAAAAATCTGGGTTAATTGATAGCCTATTCCACTAGCCGCTCCTGTAATTAGAGCAGTTTTTTTGTGCCGACTTTCAGATATTTTATTCATGCTAAAAAATGGCAACTGTGAGTTAAGTAATTTAATTTTTATAAAAATAACTACAGTAATATATAATATTTACTGTAGCTATTTTTATGCAGAAAAAATGATGCTATCCACCTGAAACCAGTATGCTTCAATCAAGGATATTAGGCGCAAATATAAAAATCTGTATCTATATAAACAAGAGCAAGAACATTTAATATCGTTATCAATGCTACAGCATAATTCCGTTAGTATAACTGATGTGCAAGCAGCACAAGAGCGAATTTTAGGAATTGCCCACCGCACGCCTGTACTGACTTCTAGAATCGTTAACGATCGCACCAATAGTCAAGTGTTTTTTAAATGCGAAAACTTTCAACGCACAGGAGCATTTAAATTTAGAGGTGCTTACAATGCCCTAGCCCAATTATCGGTAGCACAAAAACAAACAGGCGTTATCACCTATTCATCGGGAAATCATGGCCAAGCGATCGCTTTAGCTGGACAACTCTTAAACATTCCCACCACTATTGTCATGCCTGATGATGCACCCCTTGTCAAACAAACTGCTACTCGTGGTTATGGTGCAGAGATAATTTTATACAATTGCCAAGAAACAAACCGGGAAGAATTAGCCCAAAATTTAGCAAGCAATCGCAATCTGACTCTGATTCCCCCTTACGATCATCCTCATGTAGTCGCCGGACAGGGGACAACTGCTTTAGAACTAATTCAAGAAGTTGGTGAATTGGACTTATTATTAGTTTGTTGTGGCGGTGGCGGATTACTTTCTGGGTGTGCGATCGCAGCCAAAGCACTTTTACCCAATTGTAAAGTAATCGGGGTAGAGCCAGCACTTGCTGACGATGCTACCCGCTCTTTTCACAGCAAAACGCTGCAAAGTGTCAAAAACCCTGATACCATCGCCGATGGTGCGCGGACTCCTAGCCTTGGTCAAATTACTTTCCCCTTAGTGCTGCATTACGTCGATGATATGGTGACGGTATCCGAAGAAGCGATTCTTCGCACCATGTTTTTTTGTGGGAACGTCTGAAAATTGTCGTTGAACCTACCGGAGTACTCGCAGCAGCAGCCTTACTCGAAGGTGTGGTGACAGCACCACAGGCGAGGATTGGTGCGATGGTTAGCGGTGGAAATGTAGATTTGGCGCAAGTTGGTAAATTATTTGCTGTGGGATTGGATTGAAAACCTAAATTCTCAATTGATAAACTGCGATCGCACTCTATCCTTTGGTTGGATAATAACAACATCAAGAGTATAAACATTTAAATTAAAGGTTTTGTAATATGTCTCTAAGTATCTCAAACGTGTTTGATGCCAATTTTTATCGTGCTGCAAATTCCGACTTAGCTGCTTTAAATGATACTCAAGCTTTATCCCACTTCCAGGCTTATGGTTTAAACGAAGGTCGTTCCTTCTCCCCACTTGTGGATTTGAGTTTCTATCGGGCTAGCAATTCTGACCTAAAAAATCTTAACAATAGCCAATTGTTAGATCATCTGGAGAATTATGGTGTAGCTGAGGGACGCACTTTGTCTCCACTTGTTGACCTTAACTACTATCGTGCTAACAACAGTGACCTTGCCAACCTTAACAACGAGCAATTATTTAATCATCTGGAAAACAACGGTATTTCTGAGGGACGTACCTTTGACCCGCTTTTCGGTTTGGGGCAATATAAGTCGCTTAACTCTGATCTCGCAAATCTAAATAATTCTCAACTTTTGAACCATTTGGAAATCAATGGGATAAACGAAGGGCGTAAGTTCTCAGCCTATTTTGACTTCAACTACTATCGTACTAACAACCAAGACTTAGCTAATTTGAACAACAGCCAGTTGTTGCAGCACTTTGAAACTTATGGGATAAATGAAGGGCGTAAATCTTCCCCCTATTTTGATGCTGGCTTCTATAAAGCAAATAATTCTGATTTGGCTTCTTTGAAAGGCATCAATCTACTTGAACATTTTGATGAATATGGAGAATTTGAAGGACGACAAGCTGCTAGTGAATACGCAGGAAACACATTAAGTACTGCTCCCGAACTTACAATCGGGTCCAATTATACTTTTGTACTAGGACACGTTGGCTCATCCGAACCGTCGGACTACTATCAATTTAATTTGAGTCAAGCTAGTACTGTTACGATATATGACTATGGCTTGTCTAGAAGCGTAGGTGAGGAAATATTGAACAGTAACGGTCAGGTTGTAAATTCTAGAAATAGTGGGGTGTATAACTCAAATGGTAGTGTTACGGGCAACCCATCCCTAAGCATTTCATTAAATGCAGGAACTTATTATCTAGACATTCAACCTCAAGCTGGGAATACTAATTACGATTTTTATCTTAATGCGACACCACAGGTACAATCACAACCTTCTAACACGCCTGTTGGAACACTACAAGCACAACTACTAAATACTTTTTGGGGTGATGGTATTGGTGTTGGTGCTGCTCAATCAGGACCCAATCAAATTGATTTTCTCTCTAATGGTTCATATGTAATGGCAAAAATAGTTAATCGCACTGGCATTAGTTCGTATTCTATAAGTTCAGATACCATTATAAGAGGTAACTTTACTGTAAATGGATCTACAATACAACTTTACCCTCAAACTGTTGAAGTTGACAATTATCCAATTGGTAGTGATGGTATCGCTCTTGCTCCCACAACTCAAATATCTAATGTCAGCGATAATACACCTATTTCTTATTCAGCCTCTTTACAAAGTAATAATGTGCTCGTGCTTACAGATACTAATGGAAATGCAATAACTTATTTCATAGGCCAAGAGGCTTTTGCAATAGGTTTACCCATAAATTAAGAGAAAGGCTATAATTGGTCGATCTGCGCTATCCCCCGGCTTGGGGCGTGAGTATCAATGGATGCTGTTGGGTGGTACTCTATTAAACTGATGAAGACGGGCTAGCTCTAATTGTGGAAGCAGCCGGAGGGGCATTTTATTATTAATCGTAACCATTTATGGGGGTAGAACACTTGCATAAATTCTACTCCCCATCAGTCCTTTAATAATCGAAAACTCTTCTTATCTTCATCCCCCCATTCCGCTTGTTCAATTTGGAGCATCTCCGTTACCCAAGTTATTATTTATTCTTGAGTTGGTTTACTGTTTGTGACAGTTAGGGTGCAGAATGTAGGTTAAAGTTGTGTTGATATTGAACTAGCGATCGCTGATTTACCACAACAATTTGCCTGTAAAAGCAGGGATATCAGGCTTTTTGTCAATAATATTTACACATGTTAATATTGTCTTTCTGGTTTAAGTACAGATATCCAGTATGGTTCCCATAAAGACTGTTCTCCAAAATTCAGAGCAAGCCACTCGGTTGTTTTCTCATCTCGAATTTGATGGAAAGAAACTCAATCATCAACCAGGTAGTGTATTGGGGAGTACTGCATTAATTGCGGGAACCACCGTTGGGGCTGGGATTCTCGCCTTACCAGCCGTTACTCTGCCGTCTGGGATTGTGCCATCCACATCTGGATTGATTGCTGTTTGGCTCTACGCTTTAGTTTCAGGGTTACTGGTTGCAGAGGTTACCTTAAACACGATACGAACTGAAGGGCATCCGAGTATAGGTTTTTTGGGAGTTGTTGAAAAGATCCTTGGTAAGGTGGGAGGGCGACTTGCAGGTGCGGCATATTTATTCATGCACTATGCTCTCTTGGTGGCATACATCACCGAAGGCGGAGAGATTTTAGGATCTGCGGCGGCAAAAATCTGGAGTGTGCAGATATTGCCGAAGTGGGTAGGCACAACGACTTTCACGCTCTTATTTGGTGGGATTATGTATCTTGGGCGAGAAAAGTTTATTGAGAAATTAAACAGCGCCTTTGTCGGAATTGTGATTATTTCCTTTTTGGGGCTATTGTTTTTGGCAGGAGGACAGATTGATAGTACCCAACTGTTATTTCAGAACTGGAATGCCCTTGGTAGTGCGATTTCAGTGATGTCTGTAGCACTGTTTTTCCAAAACGTTGTGCCGTTGGTTGTGACGCAACTCGAAGGAGATGCTTGCAAAATTCGTCAGTCTATCTTTATTGGTTCTGTGATTCCTCTAATTATGTTCTTGGCCTGGAATACCGTAATTTTAGGAAGCGTCAGCCCCGATATGCTACATGGCACATTTAACGGTAGAACTGTTTTTGATCCACTGCAAATTCTCCGCGCAGGTGGTGCGGGGGAATGGTTAGGAGTGCTAGTATCCATTTTTTCAGAGTTTGCGATCGTTACATCATTCATTGGATTTGTGTACGGATTGCTAGATTTATTAAAAGATATTTTCCTAATTGCACAGGGTAAACTTTCTAGTCGCTTCCCCCTCTATTCGCTAGTTCTTTTCCCGCCAATGACTCTGGGAATGCTCAATCCCAGCATCTTTTTTACAGCCCTAGATTACACTGGAACATTTAGTATTTCAGTTTTAGGCGGAATTATTCCGGCATTAATGAGTTGGAAGCAACGTCAAAAACAAGAAAACTTAGATAGCATAAATCAACCACTCGTTCCTGGTGGAAAGGTGACACTCATTGTCATGGTTGGAACGGCATTAGCTATGATAGTAAGACAAATTTTGTCAATTTACACAAAGTAAAACCATCATTAACAATTCAGAATTCAAAATTAATGACCAATGACCAATAACCAATGACTACTTCATCAAATGAGTGATTCTCGCCTTGTAAAAATCAGCAAATATCTTAGCAAATATCTGAGACACACACCGGATGCAATTGGAATTAAACTTGCTCCCAGTGGTTGGGTTGCTATTGATGAACTACTTACTGCTTGTGCTAAAAACAAGTTTCCGATTACCCGTCAAGAATTAGAGGTGGTAGTTGAATCCAACGATAAACAACGCTTTTCTTTTGATTCCACAGGTACTCTGATTCGTGCGAACCAAGGACATAGTATAAAAGTCGATTTACAATTAGAAGCTGTTGTTCCCCCAGATGAGCTTTATCATGGCACGGGGCGTAAATCTGTAGAGTCAATTCTGCAAACAGGACTTTGCAAAATGTCACGACATTATGTCCATTTATCAAAGGATATTGCAACAGCACAAACTGTTGGTGCAAGATATGGGAAAGCAGTAGTTTTTGCTGTACATACTGGGGCAATGTATCAGGCGGGTTACATTTTCTATTGTTCTGCTAATGGTGTTTGGTTAGTGGATCGTGTGCCACCTGAGTATCTACAAAAAATTTAATTAAGTAGGTAGGCAAGATCAAACCAAACTATGTAACGAAAAGTAAAATCTCTGTATTTGGCTCGTAGTTGCGCTTTAGCGCAACTACGAGCCAGTGATGATTATTTGCGCCCACTTACTTAGAGGACTTACGCAACTGTCACAAGCAATGGTGCGGCTACCCGCACCAAGCGCCAAATAACCTAGAAGGCAATGTAAGCTTTATGCTCGTGATCTTTTCAGCTAGTGCTGCTACTTATTAACATATATCAATGATGAGGCAACGCCGCCGTCGTTAAAGCAGCGTACCCGTCAGTCAAGGAAGGCGGGAGCATCTGCGGAAATTGCCCCAGATATCTCAAACGCTCAATCCAAAGTTGGAACATAAAAGAAGGTGTGGAAAAGCGATTATGTAACCGTCCCTGGAAGCGATCGCTCTTTTAAAACTTAATAAAATAAGTATTGGTTGGTAAGCTTTGGGCGGTTCCAGAATTTGTAGACAAATCATTAACATTGCCTGTTTTTATCACTGCAAAGTTATTATTAAATAGCAATATTTCACCATTTCCAGGTGTTACCCAAGCTTTGCGAGTCTTGAGATTATTCGGAAAAATTAAAAAACTTGCATCGCCACGGTAAGGTGGAATAGGTTTACCTAAAAATGTTTGGCTATCTCTATTGGGAATTGCGTAAGCAGCACTAGATCCAACAAAAATATCAGTGCCATCTGAGTAAATAGTTTTAGGAAAATTGCTATTGCCGTCTCCCAATCCTCCTGTTGAAGGAAGTCTTGTAAGACTTAGTTGCCCACGTTCAACAGTGAATGAGGTTAAATCAACAACTCCTGTGTAAACTTTTGTCTCATCACGAGTTTGGGCGGCATTAGTATATTTATCTGTAGTGATCAAAGTTTGTGTTAAGAGGTCTTTACCATTCCACCTATAAATTGAATTACCCCCATAGACGGAACCAAGTACGTAAAGTTTATCCCCAGAAATGTATAATCTGTTGAGTCGGGTATCTGCCATGTTGTCAACAAGACTGGCAGGATTGTAACCCCAAAGCTTACCTTGGTTATTTCCTAGCAAATTTGGCAAGCCAAATATACTTGTGCCATTAAAACCCATTCGGTAAAGAAAAGCAATTTGTACTGGAATGCCTGACCGCTTTTGTTGCTGAAAACCACTGAGGTAGAGATACTTATTTTTGTACTCAAAATCCATTACCTCAGTTACTTCAAAGCTACGTTTAGCTTTGAAGTTGAGGCTGGTATCATATATTGATAGAGTATTTACAGACTGGTGAATAATCAAGCCATCTAAAAACTTAACTTTTGTTTTTGATGATGCAGGACTGTCAACTATTTTTTGGGTAGTTCCATCAGTTTTTATTTTTACTAATCCTGTTGGAACAGCGAGAATATAAGTCTTGCCGTCAATAGCTGCACAGTCACGAGCATCCTGATAAGAGTTTGGAATTAGTTTTTTCCTCCCATCAGCTTCTACTTCCCATACACCCTCAGTATTAATGACCGCAACTTTGCTGCCGTTTACACAAGCTGCTATTGGAGAAGAAATATTAAGATATGTGGCGATTGCGGGGCTAGAATAACTAAACATTATTATCCCTCAATATTCTTATTGTTTTTTGATTTAACCTGACATCACTATAGGCCACGCGATAAAAAGCGCACATAATCAGTAGATCACAAAATTTTTCCAACTGAGCTATCGCCCAACGCCCAACACCCAAGGCTCAATACCCAATGTACACTGACAAATTAAATGGCGTTGAAATAATTTAGTCTCATCAAGTTAAGCCTTACCTACTTTAAGCTTGCAACAATTCTTATTAATACATTTTGTAGTTTTTTTGTACTATTCTAAGCTTAAGGCTAGAAAGCTCAAGCTTCACACCCTTGATGACATTAATTTGGCATAGCGACAATAAAAAGTCACTTTACAAAAATTAACTGAACGGTTTCCAACCTGCAAGTAAATTTGGGTAAGCTGTTGGTGTGGGGAAAATTTTCAAGAAGGCCTTTTGACGCTCTTGAGGCTTTTCTTTGCTCATGTTCCAGAGGGTTTCATAGAAAAAGAAAGAGACTCCAGCGAAATTGCGATCGCGTACTTTTTGCACTTGTGTCTGAATCTGCTGCATCGGTATAGATCGGTTTTTCAACCCAGCCAAAATGCCTACACTGACTGGAATATGGCTCTTAGCCGCTTTCACTTCTGGATACTCTAATTCGCTGATAAAAACATTCAAGTCATCACGATATATCTGCAAAACTAAGTCTTCGATGATTCCTAGCCGTTCCCACTTCTGCCAGTCTGCTAAAAATAAATTGTAGGAAAAACGTTGAGGATTAGGAGCAATGGAAACGAGGCAATCTTTTTTAGTAGCTTTAATGGCTGTAAATACCCGCTTCATAAACTCGGTGATTTTATTAGCTCTCCAGCTTACCCATTCTGAATCTTGAAAGTTTTTCGAGGGAGCTTTACCACCATGTTCTTTTTTGTAAAGTGCCACTGTATACGCATCGTATCCTAATTCTGATGGTAAGCCAAAATGGTCATCAAATTGAATACCATCAATATTGTAGTTTCTAACAATTTCAACGATTAAATCTTGAATAAACTGTTGTGCTTCTGGGCGAAAGGGATTTAGCCAAACGCGATTATCTATCCCTTCTTTGAGAATCCGAGTTCCGTCGCTGCGACTGGTGAGCCATTGGGGACGATTTTTAGCTAATAGAGAATCTGCTGGTACCATGAAGCCAAATTCAAACCAGGGAATCACTTTTAAGCCTTTTTGATGTCCCACATCAATAATTTCTTTGAGGATATCTCGCCCTTTGAGTCCGGGTGTGGGATCGAGGGATCGCCCGATAACTTTGGCTGCAACTTTGCTAGGATACAATGTATATCCCCAATTCCAAACCGCCGGATATATGGTGTTAAAATTGAGTTGATCGAGGCGTTGCAAAGATCCCTTGAGGCGATCGCGCTCAAATAACACATCACTATCAATATTTGTTAACCACACCCCTCTTAACTCAGATGCTGGGGTTTGCGGCAGATTAATTTGAGCCTTCAAAGGCAATGATAGCATCACCGTAGCAACTACACTCAAGGTAGCTAGAACGGCAAACAAAAGAGACTTTTTGCTTTGACGAATATTCAACCAACAATGAAACTCAACATACCACTTTACAAACCTTTTTATCATTTAGTTACAGTCACGATCAAATTAAGTAGGTAGGCGTAAATAATTATCGTTGGGCATTGGGCATTGGTTATTAATTCTTGTCCCTCACTCCCTTATCCCCCTGCCCCTGCCCCCTACCCTAAAAACGATGGGATATTTTTTGATTTAAAAGTCCCTACTGGGCGCTAGCTATGAGATCATTCCAGGTTTTGACTGCTGCTTGTAAATTATTTGGTAGGTTATTTCGAGAAATATCGTTGTACTGAACCGTACCCTTTTGGCTAGTAAGAGTGTAAGTGATATAATCAGCAGCACCACTGGGGGCTGGGTAACTCAGATTCTGGAATTTACTAAATTGAAAACGTTCTAGCGATCGCACAAATTGTTGCACCTGTTGCACAGAAACGCGGCGAACACTACGCTCAGAATCATTGGCATCACCAATCCGCACCCGAATCAATTGCCCATCTTTGAGTAAAACAGTCTCGTAAGTTGTGCCAATAAAACCACCACTAGAAATTTGCCGAAATACTACATATCCAGCTAATGGTGGTGGTAAATCGCTGACTGAAATTCGCACAGGGGCTAGTGAAATTGAGCTAGCCTTTTGATTCAGCCTGAGTACGGAACCTGTTTGATTGGTATGATAAACTAAGGTTTGTTCACCAATGCCTACAAGCACCCGCCAACCTGGTACCAAAGCTTCGGTACAGAATTCATCAGCATTAGCTAATTCTAAACAGCCATTTCTCCAAGTTTGCTGTTGAAACTCAATGATTCTTAGCTGAGAAATTGGCTGTTGCAAACGTTTGGAGGCAGCTTGGAAAACAGCATTTTTTACAGATGCGGGTAATTTATGCAGATTGTTTGAGGGAGTGTTTGCCGAAGCTAAACGTAGCGATCGCCCCTTGTTATACCCTAAATCTGGCAGTATTGCGTTAGCTACTGGACGTGCCAAGTGGTTTGGTTTAATATTCTCTTTGATAACTTCATTGCTTGTTTGAAGCGATAACTTTGCAGTAGCGCCCGTAGCACCTTTGATAAATGTTAAACCACTAGCAACAGACAAAATTCCAGTCAAAATCCAAATAGTGAAAACTCGCGTTTGATTAGGGTTAAAGTAGTTTTTCAGCATGATTTCATAGTAATATAGGGATAGTCAAGAGTTATAAAACTCATAAATAGTATTCAGCGAATAACATATAATAAAGTAAGTACGGCGTGAATAATTCAAGGTTTGTAGTGAATTAGTGCGGTCTTAGGGGTTTCTCCCATGAGCGACTAACGAACCCGTTGAGTGAGGACTAAAGTCTTCATAAGATGGCTGGAGCCGCTCACTACGAAAGAATTTCAATACTTTTTAGATCACTCAATCTAGTTTGATTTATTCTCACGACTTATTTATATAATTGCATAACTTCACCCGTTGGAATTAATTTAGGGACTTGCAAGAAATAAATTATCCAATCTTGTGGGGTGGGCAGCTTTCGACTGAGCGATCGCGCCGAAGTCTTGTCCGCCTTTGGTTATTGGGCGGGCTTTTCGTCCCACACCACAATAAATAGTTGGATATTTTTTATTTGTCACTCCCTTAGTACCTGTCTTCCGAAACAGATATAAAGACAGACGCTGATGTAGTGATTATTTGTTCCTTATTAGGCGCTGATGGCTTGTTGTTCAGCTTTAACTAACTGATTGTGAGGTACATCAAATCTAATGGTACTGGCTGCCCAGTCTTTGAAATCGGGCGCTAGCCAGACTAGCTTGCGTAGAATTTCATCATTTATCCACAACACCAACGGAAACTCGAACTGTTTCCGAAACTGATTTCGCATGATGTTGGTACTGATGATTAATTGGTTAATTTCTATTACAGATTCTAAACCTCGTACCATTAAAGCTTCGGGTTGAGTAGCACCAATTGCACTTGTAATAGCTGTATACAATGTGTCTGTTGCAGGTGAGAGCAGGATTTCGTGGATGTCTGCTGATGAAAATTCTGTTAACACATTTAACACTTGCTGCTGCCTTTGAAGACAGTTACAACAAGCTAATATCAGTGAGAACTCCCCACCAGAAACCATTATCGCCCTTGCCAGTCTTTTAGTGACTGCTGTGCTGTTAGTTATGCCGTTTTCCGAATTAATTAAGCTGATCATTAAAAAATCCTGGTTTGAATTTTAAAGATATCTGAGCAATATTTCAGTTATTCTACCCTATCAATTTTTATTTAAAAGTGTTAACCGAGTAATTTGCATGAAGTTTTTCTCTAATACCAAGCATAATACTACGCATTTTCTAACCAAGGAGTATATCTTGTATTCTCCCACACTTAATAATTAAAGGATAATGTAAAGTTAATATCAAAATCATGTAAGTAAAAGATAATGCAAGCATAAGGCAGCAGTTGACGAATTAGCAATTGAATTATCACTGTATTTCTCTAGATTTTCGCATCTACCATTGGTTAAGTAATTGTTTCTTAATATAAAGTTAAAAGAATACTCAGTATAAGTTTAGCAATAAACATTGGGAAGTGGGAAAAAGTTAACCGGCAACTGGTTTACTGTCGCCTACGGTAAGCTTTTTCCCTTACCAAACTATTTTGGGGCGGGTATAGAGTAGTGAAATGGGATCAGCCGAAAATCCAAAAATCTCCCTCCATTAAAATTAACTCATCCGTTTGATAGAACTGTAGATCGAAGATGTCGCTTCGTTAGCCAGAGGACACGGAATTTTTAGCTTTCTAAGATCAGTTAAGAACATCTGAAAATCTAACAAGTCATGCATTAAGACAAATCTGGAGGTAAAATGCAAGACGATGAGTTTATTGCAGAGGTGCAAAATCGCGCCCGTCTCAATACTGTTACCATGCGATTCAAAGACCGGAGGTTTGCGGGTCAAGTTTTGGCTAAAGAGTTAGCCGCTTATACTAACCGCCCAGATGTTCTGGTATTAGGACTACCAAGGGGTGGCGTACCTGTTGCCTTTGAGGTTGCCAAAGCATTAAATGCTCCCTTAGATGTTTTGAGGTCGAGCGATGTCTCGGATGGTCACTGAGCGCGGCCGTTGTGCGGGCTACGCATACGCCCTTTTTAACTCAACAACTTGTGTTATATGTGGCGATCGCACATCGTTAAGATGAATAAGACTGAGAATATTTTACCCACCAAATAATATCATGTCCGGCTGATTAGTTATGATTCTTGCATCTGTGCAAAAATCTGAAAACTCTTTCCCCCCCTGCCCCCAGCAAGAACTGCGCTCTTAATAGACATCTCCAGAAATTAAATATGCGTAATCTGAAACCCTTGTAGAGACGCGAAATTTCGCGTCTCTACATTCATTTTCGGAGATGTCTAATGATAAGTCTTTAGAGACTTCCAACAAATAAATTACCCAATCTTGTGGGGTGGGCGTCTCGCCCGCCCTTGTATATGGGCGGGCTTTTCGGCCCACCCCACAAGAAATAGTTGAGTATTTTTTTATTTGGAAGTCCCTTAACCGGACATGATATAAACCGTTAGCGTTCGCGCAGCGTCTCGTAGAGAGGAACGAGCGTCATTACGAATTATGTTGAGATAAATCCATCAAATTCGCCAGCTTGTAAACTACCCGCGCCCCAACATTACCATCCCACTCACCATCACCGACTTCGCAGATATCAAAGCCAATAATTTTTCTGCCACTATTGACCAATTCCCGGAACAGACAAAAAGTTTGCTCTAATTCCAACCCACCTGGAACAGGAGTACCTGTACTCGGACAGAGTTTGGGATCTAAACCATCTGCATCAAAGCTAATGTAAACAGACTCAGGTAAATGACTGATAATTTCTCGGCATAAATCAAGCCAAGTTGTTCCAGAGTAAAGCTTTTGTTTAATGGCTGGGTCGTAATATGCAATAATGCGATCGCTAGATTGGTCAATCATTTGCACTTCATCATGACTAATATCACGCAAACCCACTTGCACTAGCTTGGAAATTTGCGGTATTTTCATCGCATTAAACATAATAGACGCATGAGAAAACTCAAATCCCTCATAAGCATCGCGTAAATCTGCGTGGGCATCAATGTGCAAAATGCCATAATTTGTATACTTAGCCGCTAATGCTTGCAAATAACCTAACGGCGAACTGTGATCTCCACCAAGGACGGCAACTCGCTTACCATTATTAATTGCTTCTTGACAATTTTTAAACAGCCATTGATTAACCTGTTGACAAACTTGATTAATTTCTCTGAGGACAGGTGTTAAATCTGGTGTGTCTGAGAGTTGTTTACCTTGGCCTAATCGCTCGATAATTTTTGCTGCCAAGGTGCGGTAATATGTATTCTTCTCTAAAATATCTTGGGGAATTTCCACCATGAAAATTCCCTGCTTCCAACCATCAGGGTTATCAAAATCGAATAAATCTAGTTGAGTCGAAGCATCCAGAATTCGCTGTGGGCCGTTAGCAGTGCCTGCGCCATAAGAAACAGTGACTTCCCACGGCACACCAAAGACAATCAGGTTTGCAGACTCATAATCGCAGGGCAAACCTAAGAGGTTGCCATTTACTTCACCTATGCCGCTAGGATTGTAGTCTTGTAGTTGATTACTCATCGATTATCTTCTCGATTTACGTGGATAGACAGCACGCCGCCTAGTGGACATCTGCATTGTAATAAAAATTTTTTACAGACTGTAAACTACAGCGCCTCTATTACTTGGTCGAAATTGCGGCGATAAGTACCTGGACAGAATTAATTACATATTAGTTATTTACCAATTCTTTGCCAGTCAAGGATTTCAGCCCAGATTTTTGTGTAATTAATCTTGTCCAATTACTTACACCTGTTGGGTGTACTCTTCCCACTCATCCCTAATGAAGTACTTCAAAATTGCTAATTGTAGTAAATACTCCGGCATCGGCAGCTAGATTACCGATATTAATTTGGGTTGGATAACCAAGTTTTGGGTTGTACACTACAGTTAGTTGTGATTCTCCAGAGTTAATCGTATTCCGAATCAAATTAAACAGCTTAGGAATTGTACTATATTGTTGTAATAGCTCTGAATTTACTGGCTTACCAGTTTGAGCATTCGTGATAGATTTTGTGATGCCGTTACGTACTTCAATGATTATTGGCCCTCTGAAATCGGGAATACAAAAGCAATCATTGCTAAGTTTGTAACGATAGTTGTTAATTTTTTGTCGATTCCACAATTGGCGATTAATTCTTAGCCGTGTTAAGTTCGAGTTATTAATCTCTGTTTTTACTCCCTGCGTAGGAGTCAGAGACATTACTGGAACGTTAAAACTGAAAGATGCTACCAAGATTGCACCAATAGTAATAGGTAAGCGCATATCAATCCTTTGTTAACTAACGTTGAGTTATAACTTCAGTGTGACTAAATAGGATTTCAGAGAGTTGAAATCACTTATAGAAGTTGGCGCAGTTGATACAGAGAATCCCCAAGCCTTCGTAACAGCAGGAATATTCCCTTGTATAAACTAAAAAAACACTAGAGAAGCCTACAATACTACTCACCTCAAATTTTGTGTTTTATGCAAAAAACGAATAATTTTAAAATTGGCATTATAAAATTTGAAGTCAGGGCGATCGCTACTGCCAAAACAAGTTTATACTAAACCAAATCTTAGTTGAGAACCGTAGTTTTCACCCTCTCCTTAAATCCCTCTCCCTCTCTCTGGGAGAGGGAGTTTGAAATTCTGGCTCCCCGAATCCCAGAGAGAGGGATTCGGGGTTGGGGGATGAGGGCAAATCCTTTTCATCATGGAAGAACTATAGATTTCAAGATAGACGTGGTTTAATTAGTAATTTGTAATGTTTTGTTAGTTTTACTTTTTTTACTTGCTCTAGCTGTGATGCACTGAATATCTTACCCAATAAAGCCCAATAAGGACTATTTTGATTTTCGTGCCGATTTGGGCGGTGTTCGGTGTGCGCCAAAGTACTTCTCACTGCGATAGCGCAGCCACACCCGCAACACTTGCGGAATCTGCTCTTTTTGTTCCTTGCTCAGTGTATTGTAAAGGAAGATTGCGCGATCGCGTTCACCCCGACAGGCAGGGTTATTGTGAGCATCCCAATAGCTGCGGGCTACCCGAATCCGCCGACAGACTTCCTTAATTAGCGCTTCCCCTGTGAGTGGAGCGTCCTGCTTTGCCATAAATCAGATGCGATAAATTTCTAATGCGATCGTAGCGAGTTAGACTTATTCTCACAATTACAACCAAAACAAGTCAAACCCGCAAATCGATTTTACTAGACTTTAGACACAGACAGCAAAAGTAACTCAGCTTCAATAAGCAATTAAGCATATTACTTTCTCATCTCAGTAGATTCAGGAAGCAAAAAGGCATATTGCTTTCTGATTTGGGTAGATTCAGCAAGCAAAAAGGGATATTGTTTTCTCAAAATGCTTGATTGCTTTCTGATTTCGGTATATCGCGCATTTATTTAAGTAGATTCAGCAACCAAAAAGGGATATTGCTTATTCAAAATGCTTGATTGCTTTCAGATTTCGGTAAATTCAGCAAGCAAAAACAAATATTGCTTACTTAAAAGCTTGATTGCTTTCTGATTTCGGTATATCGCGCATTCATAACAGCGATCGCTATGTAACAAAAAGCATTTAATAATTGCCAAAGTTCTCTCAAGCAGATCAATATGGAAGTTCTTTAAAGTAAAGAATATTAACCGTATTAAATTACAAGGTTCATATCATGGCTCGGAGAAAAAGAACGTCTCAGGTGTTAGAAAAAGCAGTGCGTCGTGCTGCTGGCATCAACTCAATTGATCCGAATTTAAATGTCGGCAATGGACTCAGCCTACCAGCCTTCTCAACCCTAATTGAGACGATGCGAACTAGAGAGCATTTATATAACACTGCTCTTTCTAACATCGATAAGTTATACCATGAAATGCTCGAAACAGAGCGCGATTTGGCTGATATGGCAGAACACATGCTGTTGGGAGTTGCTACTCAATATGGTAAAAGCAGTGTAGAGTACGGCATGGCGGGAGGTGTTCCTAAGAACCAACGCCGCAAGGGATTGCGAGGTGAGTCACCAGTTCTCAGTTTACAGCAACCGTCATTCATTGCCAGTGTGAACGGCAACGGCAGCAAAAATGGCAGCCAAAATGGCAGCAAAGCAGCAGCGACAAGTTAGCTTGTATTAAAGACCCCACGCATGAATCCTTGTGATTACCCATATCTTTTTAATCACTGGCTTCGTTGCCAACCCGCCTTGCAATTTATTCCAAGGCTAATAGGTTAAGTCCTCTCAAAAGGACTAAATACAAGATTTTAAGTTATGTAGATAGTTAGACTCTGTATGTTTGAGAAAACTTCAGTCCACTTAAGTGGACTTGAGCTATTAGCCCAGAACTTTAGTTCTGGGCGGGATATCGGTCATGAGTGTTACAGGCTAATACTTATTTGGGATTTTTGCCTGCCAGGAAATTAGCGATCGCATTACTAATGACCTGTAATATTTAAAACAAAAAAAGTGGCTCTGCAATCAGCAGAACCACTAAAGCTTTTGCAAACCTGTTATAACTTAACGAACTGCCCCTTGAGCAGAAACAGTATCAATCGGTTTCATCAGGTACAGGCGCAATAACTGCCAGCCATTGGAGATGTAAAGCGGCAGTTTTTGGAAAATTTGCAGGAATTTGGGAGTGCTGGAATTAGCGATCGCACCCAGCTTCTCGTTATTGCTTATACAAGTATCCAAGCGTTGATAAAACTCTGGATTTTCTACATCCAGCATCAATGGGAACACTCGACCTGCATTTTCGTTAGTCTTTTTAATTACATGGATGTCGTATTCTCGCGCATCCAATCCAAGGGTCGCATAAAAGTCCTTGCGTTGGATGTCATTGAGATACATTGTCGCAAACACCGACAACAAGAAGAACCGACTCCACAGCCGTGCTTTCCAATCATTCAATATTTGCGGCTGGGATTTCATGATCGCATCAAAGAAATCGCCGTGACGGTTTTCATCCTGACACCAGTTCTCAAAGAACCGGAAGATTGGATAAACCCGGTCTTCGGGATGTGCTTCTAAATGGCGATAAATGGTGATATAGCGCCAATAACCGATCTTCTCAGAAAGATAAGTAGCGTAAAATATGAATTTCGGTTTAAAGAAGGTATAATTGCGGCTCTTAGTCAAAAACCCTAAATCTAGGGACAGATTAAAGTCCGACAAAGCTTTGTTCAAAAAGCCAGCATGACGTGCTTCATCCCGTGACATCAGGTTAAAACACTCTGCCAAGACGGGGCTTTTGCCTTTTAAGCGACGGCCAAGTTCTTTATACAGCAAAAAGCCGGAAAACTCAGCCGTACAGGAACGTTCTAGAAACTCAACGAACAAGCGGCGAGTTTCCCCGTCAATATGATCCCAGGATTGTTCAAACTCGGCATCCCGAACAAAGTGATGGCGGTTGTAGTCGGTGCGGAACTCTTCGAGAATGGCTTGTAACTCGTCTTCATTGACGGAAATATCCATCCGCGCCATTTCATCAAAATCGGTAGTATAAAACCGAGGTGTTAACAGGGTTTCTTTTGCCGGGACTTTAATCCCTGGCCGGATTTCTTCAAAGCCTGGTTTTTTGAGGGAATCTACCATGTCTTGATTGCTCTTTCGTCTTTATTATCTTAAGTAGACCAGAAACCCAAGGTTAAAGCTCTGGCAAGGCGTAACAGCCCACAATAATGCAATTGTATAGAGTTCAGTCTACCAAGCGCGGGTTAGAAATTTGTAAGTAAAACATTAAGAGTTGCAACAATCATTCAATGTTTACTGAATCAAAAATCGGAGACAGGACTTAGGCAACTGGCACAATGGCATTCACAATGTATTAATTTTACAAATTAATTTTACGCACTTAGACTAAATACAAAGTAATGTTTTACACAAATTTTACAGTATATTTTTGTGATTTTATGTAATATATAAGCATCAGTAAGACGGATTTATTTTTCCCACTAACAAATAGTTGACTTTTAACCTTTGCAGTTTCAAAGGCTATCGGATTTGTTTTGCCAAAATACCTAACTTTAAAAGGAGTAATTTATGTTTTCAAGTGAAAATAATCCCATCAATACAGATAGTAGTCTCGGAAATAATTCAAATCTCAATTTACATAACACTGATAATAGCTATGGGTTAAATGTAAATCACAATAGCTATGCTCCTGCTTCTCAAATCAATAATGTTTTTGCTAGTGCCATTTGTCAGACGGCATTTACACCAGACTTAATAGTTCAAAATGCCTCTGCACCAAGTAGCGCAACAGTTGGTAGTAGCATCCTACTTAACTATCAAGTCAAAAACCAAGGTAATGCTAGTGCAGGTTCTAGCTACAGTAAGTTTTATCTCTCCAAAGATGCCACTTTTAGTAGTGACGATCTATTTTTGAACTCTGATTACGTTGCCAATCTTGGCGCTGGTGCTATTAGTTCCAAGTCAGTCACACTTACCATTAGCAATAGTACTGCGGCTGGTAATTATTATCTGCTTTCTCAAGCTGATGGTTATGCTTCTGTAGCTGAAAGCAATGAAACCAATAATGTTTTCGCTAGTGCTATTTCTGTGACGAAACCGGCACCAGACTTAATAGTTCAAAATGTCTCTGTACCAAGCACTACAATAGCTGGTAAGACCGTCCAACTTAACTATCAAGTCAAAAACCAAGGTAATGCTAGTGCAGGTTCTAGCCAGAGCAAATTTTATCTCTCTAAAGATGCCACTTTTAGTAATGACGATGTGTTTTTGAACTCTGATTCTGTTGCTAATCTTGGCGCTGGTGCTATTAGTTCCAAGTCAGCCACACTTACCATTAGCAATAGTACTGCGGCTGGTAATTATTATCTGCTTTCTCAAGCTGATGGTTATGCTTTTGTAGCTGAAAGCAATGAAACCAATAATGTTTTTGCTACTGCTATTGCAGTGCAAGGGACTAATAGTGACTGGTATAGTCAAAACTTGAAAGATGCAGGATTGATTAATTTAACTCGCTCTTTGGCAGCAGACGGAAATTTAAGTAGAAATGATATGATTTCTCTGCTCCGCGATGGCGAAGATAACAGCGTAATTGATGCTACTGAATTGGTTGATCTTCGCACTATTGTTAGTAATGCCAGCCGCTTTACTATGTTAGATTATGTTCGCTTTCTCTCAGGTAATGTAGTAAATGGGAATACAGCGAACCAATATTGGACAGGAGGTAGCACAAGTAAGACAACACTAGGAAACCTTTATGCTGGCAGTAGTACTGCACAAATGGAAAAATTGATTGGTAAGTGGTTTTTAGGAAGCGATCGCCCCACAGCATCCAGCACCGCCAATTATAAAGCAATCAGTGGTTCTTTATTCCAAAATGGCATTAGTGCAGATGATATTAAGCAAGGTGCTTTAGGGGATTGTTATTATGTGTCTACCTTGTCTTCCATAGCTCAAGAAAAATCTAACTACATCCAAAATATGTTTATTGATAATGGTGATAATACCTTCACCGTTCGTTTCTTTAATAATGGTGTAGGCAACTATATCACAGTTGATCAATATTTACCCACTGATACTTCAGGACAGTTAATCTACGCTAGTCCAGGTAGTTCTTACAATAATTCTAGTAATGAATTGTGGGTAGGATTAGCAGAAAAAGCCTATGCTCAATTAGGCGAGTTAGGTTGGAGTCGTCCTGGTAATACCACCAATGCTTACAGTTCTATTGAGGGTGGCTGGATGGATTATGTAACTCGTCAAGTAACAGGTTTGGATGCAACCAAGCAACAAGTTACTAACATGAGCAAAACTCAGCTAATTGATTTAGTAAATTCCAACAAAGTATTAACTGCTGGGTTTGTTAATGGTGCAGATTACGGCGTAGTTAATAATCATGCCTATTCCGTTAGTAGTTACAATGCAACAAGTGGAACATTTAGAATGAGAAATCCTTGGGGAGTTCAAGACGCAAATTTAACATGGGATCAATTGCTCAATCTCAAAACATATTTTATCTGGTCAAACTCTTAACTCTGATTAAGCGGGAGCATTTTTCTAGAATTCGGTAAAGATGAAGCTATTAATATTTACCGAATTTTACCATACATCATTTTTTAGGATTTATGATTAAGGCATCTTTGATAACTTGTATTGCTTTACTGGTTGTACTCGGGTCAACTAACATTTGTGCTATCGCTTCTACTCATACTCAAAATCAAATTCGTTCTGCATCTAAACAGAGAACAACTATGAAAAATAATAATAGTTTGATTAAAAAAGTAACTCTAATTGCCAGACAAGAAAATTTACCGCCTTTGGGTATTGTTCATAATCCACAACGCAATATTGGTTTTGCTTCTGTCTTTATTGTTTTGCAAAATTCTCAAACTCACACTGTCATTGTCAAAATTTCTAAAGTTGAAGTTCGCAATGTCTTAGATGGCAAATTACAAAATTTTCAGTCTCAGTATAAAGAAATTGAGTTAAAACCTCTAGAAAATTCGGAAATTCTTGTGGAATTGACTAACAAAAGCGGCTATACAGGACGCGATCGCATCAAAGCAGTCGTTACCTATAATATAGACAATGAAAGTAATACTATAGAATCAGTTGCTGTTGCAGCTAATTTTGTAAATAATTGATTGAGTTAAATATGTGTTATCCATAACAGTTGTAGAGACGCGAAATTGCACTTCGTGCCGCTACGAAGAAAGCGTCTCTACATTCATTTTCGGAGATGTCTATTAGTCCTTTGGCAAAAAAAACTAATAACTAATGACTAATTTATACCTAACCACTTTTGACCCCCTAAACGCTGAACTAAGCCATATACCAACAAATCGAGGGTAGTTTTGCGCTCATCGATTAAGAACGATTCAAGAGTGCTGGGTTTTTTGCCTTCATTACAGGAAAATCCCTTTTTTCCTTGAATATCTTCTTCGGGGAAATACAGGTTAAACTGACGCAGACCTGTTTCTTTCCAACTGCCGATAATTTGCCAGCATTCTTCAGCAGATTCAAAGCCAGTGATTGGTAGTTTCTGCTTGGCAAAAGACACCTGTAAATCTTTCACGCCTTGTTGAGCGATCGCTTTTTGTAAAGCTGGCAAGTAGTCTTGCTCGATGAACTCTACAAATGGCTTATCTTCAACAGCTGGGGCTTTTTCCTTTTTGGCGGCTTTAGCTGCGGCTGCGGGTTTTTCTCCTGTTGCTGCGGCGGCGGGTTTTTCTCGCTTGGGTGATGCAGCATCTGGTTTAGCTGCATTAGGGTTATCTTCAGGGTTTGCAGCCTTCGGATCTGGCGTATTAGCAGTAGGAAGGTCTGTAGCTTCGGGTGAGTCTGTACTAGGAGCGTGTTCTTCAGCCACACTGGGAGCTTGCTTGTCAACAGTGCTGGGAGCTATTTCTCCCGCTTGATTGTGATTGGTTGGGTCTGCCATTGCTCAGGTCAATCCTTTAATCTAGCTTTTGGAGCGATCGCTCACCTTGATGTATCGGGTATTTTCATTTTGACATAATAGTACCCTTGCGCGTAATTCCTAATTTATAATTCCTATACCGCAAGGATTTCATTGATTTGTAAGGGGTGATTTGCTTTTGCCGTGCTGTACTAGTAGTCTGCCAAGCGCGATTATAACAGGTTAACGGAGTTTGTAGTAAGCACTTTAGTCCTTAAATGAGGTGTACCACCATTTAAAGTTTTATTTGATGAGCCATTAGAGCCTAAAGTTAACTCTACTTAGTTGGATAATAACTCTAGCTATATTAATAGCGTTGCCAGGTTCTTTAGCAAAGCGATGTCTGACGACAAGCCGCTACGCGTCTACGCTTACCCATTTTCGCAATATAAACCGCGTCTATCTTGAAACCTGTAGTTCTTCAGTGATGAAAAGGATTTGCCCTCATCCCCCAACCCCGAATCCCAAAATTGGGATTCGGGGAGCCAGAATTTCAAAGTCCCTCTCCCATATCTGGGAGAGGGATTTAGGGTGAGGGCAAAAACTACGGTTCTCAACTTAGATGAGGTTTAAAAGCTAAATTATCATTGAGTTTGCTTAAGTTATGTTGCAGAATTGAATGTACTTCCTAATTTTGATAAGTTGCTCTTAATAATTCGATTAAGAAGGCTTGCTCTTGGTTAGCAGCTTCGTTTGCCATAGCTAAATCCCTGACAATACACATTTAAGGTTATTATTCCCAAGTTTTCATGCTATCTAAAAATTATAGTGGCGTAATCCAATAAGTAATGCCTCCGACAACTTGTTTCTTAAAACCAAACAAAGGTAAATTATCTTCAGTTAAACCTACATAAGTCCAATGTGGAAGATCATTTTGTACAGTTTGAAACCAACCATTTTGATTAAGAGCTTTTCTTTGTTCTTTACTACTTACGTGTAAATCAATTGCTAATCCCCAAAGATGTTGTGAAGTTCCAGGAGGTGCAACTAAACCGAGAACTTTTGTTTCTTTGCCCTGTTGAACTTTTGCCAAAATTTGATTATTAGCATATTTTTGCCAAAATATTAAATTCGTGTTGAAAGTGCGAGTACAATCACCAGAGCCATAACCAGATTTTAGTGGTATTTGTTGCCGAACTCGCGCTTTCTTTAAAGCATCAGCTGCCGATTTTTGTAAATAACAGTCTTTAGTGCCATCAACATGATCCATTGTTAAACTACCTTGAAACTCTTGGGTTTCTTGTTCATTAGCAAAGATATCTTTTTGCGGTAGTTTAATTCCGACATCTTGATTTACAAAGACTGCGCCATAGTTTCGTAGCAAAATATATTCATAAGTACCAGGCTGGGGAACTGTGGGTAACTTCCTAGCGATCGCAGATAAAAAACGCTGTTGAGCATTTAATTTTGGATCGGGAATAAATGGTTCTGATGTCGTCTTTTTAGAGATATCTTTACAAGGTAACAAATCAGTACTCAAGCATCCGTTTAATGGTTGGGTGATTATAGCAACTTGGTGGTGGGTAATCTCATTACTAGCTACTAATACAAAAATCATCAAAATAACTATACTGATGAAAGTGGTCTTTCTGAGAAATCTAGTAATATTCCTTTGCTTTCTGAGAGTAAGTTTCATTCCTAAGTAATTCCTGAATTGATTCCAGAATAAAGTTAATAAATCCGTGAGAGATATTTATTATTAATGAGTTAAAAAGAAAACTTAGTCGTTTACATTAAGCTATATAGCACTCCTAAATGATTTGTGAAAATTATATATCTCTTTCTTATTTATTGCCTTTGCGCCCAAAGCCAGTACTTTGCGGTTCGTTTTCTTATTTCTATTTTTCACGAATTAAATAGACTATAATTTAATGTATATCTAATGCCTCTCAATAATTAATCAAATTGGTCTTAATTGCTAAATATGTGAACAATAATTGTGATAAACAACCCGGAAGGTTGTCACAAATTTTAAAAAGATCATATTTGGGAGTATCCCAAATGTGCAAGTTTATTTTTATACGGTATTTAAACTCAGGCTGAGAATGAAATAACGAACCGCAAAGGACGCAAAGAACGCAAAGAAAAGAGGTTTGTACAGGGTTTTTGTACTAATCCTGTGTCTTTTGGCAAAATTGGGATGCTCTATTATATTTTTACTTAATACTCAAGTTTAAAAAAATAAAATTCCTTTTAATTCAGTACTAGTAAATTTGATAACTTTTTTATCAGAAAGTTACATCCCTGAAACCACTGGAACAGTTAAAATTGAAAAGAACTCTCAGCTTGCTGATCCTGTAAGTATGACCATGCACAATTCCGTTGAATTCCAAGACGCTTTTGATGTCATAGTCGTCGGTGCAGGTCACTCCGGTTGCGAAGCAGCTCTCGCCTCTGCCCGCCTCGGTTGTCGTACCCTGTTATTGACGCTCAACTTGGATAGAATCGCTTGGCAACCGTGTAATCCAGCAGTGGGTGGCCCGGCCAAATCTCAGTTGACTCATGAGGTAGATGCACTCGGCGGCGAAATTGGTAAGGTAGCAGACCGCACCTACCTACAAAAACGTATCCTCAACTCTTCACGGGGGCCTGCTGTTTGGGCGTTACGCGCCCAGACAGACAAGCGCGAATATGCAGCAGTGATGAAGAATATTGTCGAGAACCAAGAAAACTTGACAATCCGCGAAAGTATGGTGACAGATTTGGCGCTGGGTGCTAACGGTGAAGTTATCGGCGTTGAAACTTATTTTGGTGTCGGGTTCCAATGTAAAGCAGTCATCTTGACAACCGGCACCTTCTTAGGAGGCAAAATTTGGGTTGGTAACAAATCAATGCCAGCCGGACGCGCTGGAGAATTTGCGGCCGAAGGATTGACACAAACTCTAAATCGCCTGGGATTTGAAACCGGCAGACTGAAAACTGGAACTCCAGCCCGGGTAGACAAGCGATCAGTAGATTATGGTAAAATGCTCATCCAGCCAGGGGATGAAGATGTGCGTTGGTTTAGCTTTGACCCAGAGGCGTGGGTAGAACGGGAACAGATGCCTTGCTACATCACCCGCACAACTGCCGAAACCCATCGCTTAATTCAGGAAAATTTGCACCTGTCGCCAGTTTATGGCGGTTGGGTGGAAGCGAAAGGACCGCGTTATTGTCCCAGTATTGAAGATAAAATTGTGCGCTTTGCCGATAAGGAAAGCCACCAAATATTTATTGAACCAGAAGGACGGGATATACCCGAACTTTATATCCAGGGGTTTTCCACAGGGTTACCAGAAAATTTGCAACTGCAAATGTTACGGACTCTCCCCGGTTTGGAAAAATGTGTGATGCTGCGTCCGGCGTATGCTGTGGAATATGACTATTTACCTGCAACTCAGTGTTACCCCACACTGATGACTAAAAAGATTGCCGGACTGTTTTGTGCTGGGCAGATTAACGGCACCACAGGTTATGAAGAAGCCGCCGCTCAAGGGCTTGTGGCGGGAATTAACGCCGCTCGATTTGTTCGTTCTCAAGAAATGATTGTCTTTGCCCGCGAGCAAAGTTACATTGGGACGCTAGTTGATGACTTGTGTACAAAAGACCTGCGGGAACCTTACCGGATGCTTACCAGTAGGTCTGAGTACCGATTGCTATTGCGTTCTGATAATGCCGACCAACGCTTGACACCCTTGGGGCGGGAAATTGGTTTAATTGACGATCGCCGTTGGGATCTATTTACCCAAAAAGAAGCCAATATTACCACAGAAAAGCAAAGATTGCAAGCTACACGAGTCAAAGAACATGATGAAATAGGAATAGCGATCGCATCTAATACCCAGCAATTAATTAAAGGTTCAATTACTCTCAACGACTTGCTGCGCCGTCCCGGATTTCATTACGTTGACCTCGACAGGTTCGGACTAGGAAACCCCAACCTCAACCGCGCCCAGAAAGAAGGCGCAGAAATTGACATCAAGTATTCTGGC
This sequence comes from Nostoc sp., assembly GCF_036917635.1. Lineage (GTDB taxonomy): Bacteria > Cyanobacteriota > Cyanobacteriia > Cyanobacteriales > Nostocaceae > Nostoc. The sequence goes on along the minus strand of NZ_JBALCW010000110.1, from coordinate 41,217 downwards.
TATCTCGCTAGGCAACAAAATCAGATTGACCAAATTGCCCGCCAAGCGCACCGCCCGCTACCTGCGGATTTGGATTATACAACAATTGATACTCTATCCATTGAAGCACGGGAAAAGTTAACTCACGTAAAACCACTCACTCTAGGTCAAGCTGCACGTATTGGTGGTGTAAACCCAGCAGACGTTAACGCTTTATTATTATATTTAGAATTGCGTAGAACCAAGAGCCAGTAAGAGTTTACAGCGTTAGCTTCACACAAACTTGATAAAGACTGAGTATAGTAGTAGGGGGGGAGATTGGTATGATAGATGACATAAATATTAGTAATGGCATCATCAACAATCCCCAGATTAAAGTTGACTTTAATACCAACGCTCAACCAACTCGTCTCAATCAGAGGGCGGATTGGATATTTTATCTGTAATCCTAATTAAGAGGCAGTAGGCGCGGCGTTTCCTCGTCCTAGCAACAACCCAGAAAGTCTATGTTACAAAAAGCCAGCACCCGTCTCATAGTACCGGAACCATCAGAAGACTTAATCGCCAACGAGCCTTGGTCGATAGAAAACTATGCTGATGGTTTAATGGATGAACTCTTTGCCGATATCGACTCCATTCTGGATGTTAGTGGTAATCTGCTTTCTCAGACCGTTAGCCACAGTAGGCAGAAGAAATCTAACCAGTCTGTTGCAGGGGTTTCTCCCCAACCTCAACCCCAGTCGCCTCCAGAAAAGGTGCTGCAAAGAGTCACGATACCGCAGATTATCTTACCAAACGCAGTGAACCAACCAGTGCAGTCAGTTGCTCAAGATAACCACAAACACTTGAGTACCGTTGTATTTGACACCGCCACCGTTAAACCATCTATTAGAAAGCCTGAGAAAAGTAGTGGTAATTTGGGCAAACTACTGATAGCGGGAACAACTTTAGGCGTGGCGATCGCTGGTATTATCTACCTGGTACAGTCTGGAGTCGTATATCTTTTAAATCCCAACTTGACCCAGCCAGCTATTCTAGTCCCACAACCCCAGTCCCAGTTACCCACAAAAGTAGAAATAGAGGCAGATTTGGTTGACTACATGCTGCAAGCCCTGGCAGTTATAGATAAGCAAGAAGCAACCCCCAATCAAAAATCTGCCATACCTGGATTCTCCAGTCAGGCAAATACTAACCAGATAGCCCTTGGTAACAGGCAAACAACTGGTAATCTCCCATCAGTTCCACTTCTAGCCAACAATACACCACTAGCCCCCAACCGTTCTGGAAGCGTTGTTGAGCGCATCTACGTTCCCGTTTATCAAGCGCCGTCGCCAATGCGTTACGCACTGCCGGCTATTCCTCGTACTCCTACATTGCCACAAGTTGCCAGTGTGTTACAGGCATCTCAACCGGATGTTGTGAAAAATGCCCTGAATACGGTGCGACAAGCTGCCAAGCCTGTAACTGTCAACATGTTAGCTGCGGCTGTAAGAGCCGAACTTAAACCTCTAGCTGCGAAAACTGCACCGATTACCGTGCGGCAAACACCCAGCCCTCTGCCTGCATTACCAGTAGTTCCATTACGTGCAGCCCTCGTCCCAGATTCAGAACCAACTATTACCCAAGAACAAGTATATCCGGCAGTTGCGATCGCAGATGCTCCGAGTAATACCTTAGAAGGATTACTAGAGTTAGGCAACAAATCTGCCGCTTTGTTTAAAATTGATGGCGTGACTCGCCGCATCAATATGGGTGAAAGCATTGGCTCAAGCGGTTGGACACTAGTAGATGTAAGTAATGGTGAAGCTGTAATCCGCCGTAACGGCGAAGTGCGATCGATTTACGCAGGGCAAAAATTATAATAAGCTGTTTAAGCCTCTCTCTAGTGGTCTATCCCATTAGTTTTGATAGGTGAATCAGTTTTAAATTTCTCTTCTTTTCCTCTTATACTTCTCTGCGAGACGCTGCGCGAACGCGCTCTTTGCGTCAATACGGTTCCTTGCCTGCCACAAACACTGCTCCGTTTAGCGTTTGAATCGTTTTCCGCATATGCCAAGATGGAAGGCTAACTAATTTTGTGTCGCAATGTATACATAAATTTCGCTCATATCATGTTCGCTTGATTGCTTATTAAACGTTGTTGCCGTACGTGTGCCATTAACTCTTCAATTTTCTTATGGCGATCGCTAGATTTACCTGCTGCTATAATTTGATTCGACCTTTACGCTGCCAAACGAATCCTTGCCAAGGTCAAATTTGTTGTCATTGAATGGAAGGCTCATCACGACGTTCATCATTGAAGTCAAAAGCGATCGCTTTTCTAAAACTGGGTTAAACAGCAGAGCCTTGATAGGCAATGCGATCGCGTCCCTAGTCAGAAAGCACGACCACCGTCCAAGGTCGCATAGTTCTGCGTCGTCCCGCCCGTCCCTTCCGTTGCAGAAAAGATGCCATATCTCGCGGCGCTTTGTGCTGGATGACACCTCCAACTTCTGGGTTGTTAAATCCCACTTCCAGAGATGCAGTAGCAACAATCACGTCTGCATTTGGCGTGACTCCGGTATCTTGGGAACTGGTGCGCCCAATATTCAAATAATTCGTGGATGTCAGGCGATCGCTAGAGAGCACATTCGACCAACACCTCAGTGTACGTTGGATTTCTGCATTCAGACGGAATCCCAAGACAGAACAGTAAGCCAAAGTGCCTTCAGAGGTACGCGTACCAACCATATACCATAGCTAATACGCCGTGCAATGACAGCATATCTTAGGGCAGGTTCAGCTTCATTATCAATAGGTTGCAATCCTGGATCACAGACAAACGCAACTACAGCATCCTATTAAACAAAAATGATAATCATTATTGTAAGCCTGTAATAAACTTACCCAATATTTACGATTTGCACGGCTTTTTTGAGGATGAGGTTTTTTGAGAATTTTACTCGCAATACTGACAAAATCTCTCTAACTGGCGCTTTATCCGCTTCTAGCTTCTCTATTTTCTCTAATAGTCGTTTTGGAATATACTTGCACTTTTTAACCAGGCTCACGCCATCTTTCCAAAACTCATAGTGATACCAAGCTTGGGGATAATCTTTGCCGTGAAGGGTGATGGTTTTCCACTGAATGGAGCCACTACCTAATCCTTTGTGTCGTCTAGTTTTACTAGGGTTATTTTTACTGGGGAGTATCTCTGACTGTTCGCTATTGTTACTAGGGTTATCTCCATACTGTATGCATTGCCCATGCTCCTTTTCCAACCACTCAACGATTGCACCATAACTACTAAACCCAACGCCAGTTTCTAACTCGTGTTTAAGCGCTGCGATCGCATCATCGCTTATTTTTCGACTTGCCCCTGGTGGCTTCTTGATTTCCAATAAACTTGAAATTCCACAATTACGGTATTTCTGTAACCATCTTGTAACTGTTGAAGTGTCTCTCCCCAAGCGTTCCCTATTTGCTGCTGCTCCTTTATCTGTCCAGTTTTGAGCGACCACAACATCTGAAGTTTTTCTTTTTGGTTTCCTAACCTAGCTGTCTGTAGACGTTTTTTCAATTCCTCTTCGCTTTCTGCGATCGCCATCTTGAATCGGCGGCTCATAGGGATTTAAATTTGTGGAGTTTGCAACTTCTCTATTAAACCGCGTCCATCTTGAAACCTGTAGATATTCCAGGATGAAAAGAAAAAACCCTCATCCCCCAGCCCCTTCTCCCAAATTTGGGAGAAGGAGAGCCGCAAAGTTGTCCCTCTCCCTTCTTGGGAGAGGGATTTAGGGTGAGGGCAAAAACTACGGTTCTCAAAATAGATGAGGTTTATATGCAGCTTCATATTAAATTGGTATTACCTGACGAATAATTCTCGGTAGCGATCGCTTTCAAGGCTAGTTGCTTTATGCGATCGCCCCACCTCTGCCGATTAACAACAGCTTTCGATAGCCTACGATTGCTCTGTTAAGGTGATAGTGCATTCATGTTTGACCAAATGCGTAACAACCAGTAGTTGTCACGCACTTGGTCAATGGTGTTGTATCGGGCTTGGTTTATTGGGTCTAATCCTTATACAATGAGGTTTTCAAGATTTTTCGTTCTTTTTGCATAAAGTACAAAACTCTAGCTGAAGAATATTACATACCAAACGAATTATATGTAAACCAGGAATAAGATTTTAAAAATCTCTTATTTTATTATTCCTTTTTTTAAGCGCTGCTCTGGACTCCTTCCTTGCCTCAGGGCAGTTTTTTTTGTACTCTTAGCTACGAAAGAGTCTTGCAGACATTGTCAGCAATTGAAATTCTGATGTAATGTATTGCGTTAAATTACAAAAACTAACTTATTGAAGCGATAAAAACAACAGCTATCTAAAAGAGAATATGATTTTTGGTAAAAAGCTGCTTTACGTGCTAATTTTTTGTGGGATGGGGGTTAACGGTTTTTTGTATCTAAGTTGGTTTTTATCACCTCCTAACCCTGATAGAGTAGGCTACTGGTTTTGGATATATTTATTTGTATTTCCTTCCCTTGGCTTTTTGGGAATAGCTGCTTTAGCGCTAAGAAATTTACTTAGCATTCCTTCAAGTATTGGCATTACCTTGTTGCTATATGTTGGAATTCTAACGATTCTCGCAAACTCATTTCACTTAGGCTTAGGCTGGATGCTAAGTTGGCTACCTTATTTAGGCTATGAGTTTCTCCATTTTATATTATTCGCCTTAACATTGTTGTGCCTGATTGTGCTTGTGCAACGGCGATATTAACTTTAAGCATATTTGGAGCGTGTGGAGGCAGGAGGTATATTTGCCAGGACAGGATAATTGAAGCTGCAATTCAACCTCAACTATCTTCTTCTACGTTTTCTTGTTGATAATTTTGCAAGTGTTCCTCTCAATACAATTAAAAGAGGAATTCCAGAAATAATTAAAAATGGGGTTAGAGCGAATGTTCTTGAAAATATAGCAGTACTTAGAAGTAATAAAAAAGACCCTCCAAACAATACCCAGCCGGAAATTAGCACCTACCAAGGCATTCTTCTAGAAGACATACTTCTCATTGCTCGACCTCTCACGTAAATCTCAGCCATCGGGTCATACGCTCTTGGAATCCTCTCCTGATAAGTTGGTTCTCGCTCGGCAGGGATCTCAACTCTGATTTTGTCTGAGTCGAAATTGCTGCGTTCCTCAAAAAAGTTTTCAGGTTCGTCGTTATTGCTCATGGTTTGTACCAGATAATTTTAACTCCACCGTCAAGGTATAACTAGATAATACAACTGCTAATTGGGCGATTTCGGATTCTGGTAAAACACTCAGTAGACTAAAAAGTTCTGCGATCGCTGTATTTTTTGGTTGAAAAAGATGATGACGGTTGATATCCCCAACTAAGGATGCATTATTATCTGACTGTGGGGCGGGAGTTTCTGACAAAACGTGATGCTAAACGGGCCAAATCACAATTTGAGGCTCTTGAGAATTCGATTTGGAAACCCGACTTTAACTCTAGGCAACTCTTACCAGGGGTGTTGCTGTTAGAAAATCTGAATCTGTTGCAGTTTCTCACGCCAGGGGTTCAACTGCGGGGGTCTGATGAGCAGATGCTGGAGTTTAAGGCGCTGGCTGTTGTGCATCGGCAGGTTATTAAGAATTACCTGAATGTTAGTATTTCGATAACTGTTTACTGTTAATTGTTAAAGGAGCGCGATCTGCCAGGATGGATACCTGAGTCCTACTTGATGACAAAGTTAGACGGGTCTTGATCTCGTCGATGCTTAGTGGGAATGGGATCTGGCTGCCCATCACCTGCAAGGGCTGCGGTTTTCTCCAGGGATTCCCTCAATCGCTTGGCTGCGTAGATGGACATATCTCGCGGTACATTAATGCGATCGCGCAAATATCGGAGAGCGACATCAGATCCCAATGGAGGTACACAGTCTTCATCGCTCATCATGTGTGTTAAAGCACAACGTAGGGCTTGATCAAACAATTTATAATCTTTGGGATTGACTCGGATAATATTGATGCGGTGTTCGATAGTTCGTTGAAGAGCTTCCATGCGCGAGTTTTCGGGTTCTGGATAAGTAACATCTGGTAGCCCGAACCAGGGGCCGTAATCTACCCGCGCTTTATTGAGAAGCATCTGGGTTTCGCCGTTCTCCCAACAGCCCCCCATCTGGGGCGGCAAATCATGTGCGTGGGTGTGAAAGTCGCTCTGGGTACCGCAGTAGGTAGGTCGGCTTTCCATTGCCGCAAACCATGCGCTCAAGCGAGGGTTTTCTTCCCGTAGGGAGTAGCCCTTGTAGTAGTAAAGGCTTGCATTCATCCGTTCGAGATATGGCGTAAAAATCACATCAACGATGCCGAAGCTATCCAGAAAGTAAGGGCTTGCGGTGCGACCCAGAGCCTCCTCCACCTTAGCCACCACTGCGATAAATTGTTTTCGGTTGCTTTGTTCTTGTTGAGAAGAACCTGCTCTAGAACACAGCCAAACGCACCAAGCTCTAAATAAAAGTCGTTCTAATTGACGTAGAATCAGCACCTTGCCGTCTTCCATCCCTTGGTTCAATGGAGCAAAAACCTTTGACAAAGCGAGCAAAATGTCATCGCTTTCCGTAATAATCCTTCCATCTAGCTCGATCGCCGGGAGCATTCCTGATGGTACCTTACGTTTGTACCAACTTTCTTTCTCCCCATAGCAGAACATTGTCACTTTTTCGATGCGATAGGGGATCTGTTTTTCCTCTAGCCATAACCAAACTTTTTGACAGTAAGGACACCAGGCGTGGTTATCGCGGTACAGCGTTACCCGCACATCAGATTCTGGCTGACCAAACAGGCGCAACCTGGCTCTAGCGTTGGTAAGACCATTAACAGTATCTATTTGATAGTCCGTGAGGGTTTCTAGTTCTTGCCAGCTTAAGGGTGCGGTAGTCATAGGCTCAGTTGTGTAGGGCAATACTTAGGACTGTTTCTTGACTCTACAATATTTTTAGACGTGGAAGAAAGTATAGTATTCTGGGAAGCAAAAAGAACTAACTCTTATCCAGCATCAAGGGATTATTAACTATGGGGCTGTCTTTGAGCCTCACCAAAATTCTAGTCGCACACCAACGTCATCTGCTCGTTGATTGCGACGCAAATGGCTGAATAAAGACTCGATTTTGAGATTATCAGGTGGTAAGCCTGGAATATCGTAGCAGTGCAATAAGTTAGTAGCGTATTTATCCCATAAACGTTGTAACTTTTTCTGTATAGCAAACTATATTTTATTACACCATAGGCTAAGTAGTGTTTACCAAAATATTCACATTCAGCGTTGGCACATTCTTTACCCTTGCCTGCCACAAACACTGCTCCGTTTAGCGTTTGAATCGTTTTCCGCATATGCCAAGATGGAAGGCTAACTAATGTGGTGTCGCAATGTATACATGAATTTCGCTCACATTTCACAATTATTCGTTTGGCATCCGGGAAATATCTTTGTGGGCGGTGGCTAGGTTTTTTTTCGATCACTGAGGACTATCTGCTGCTATGTGTTTTTTTCAGCTTACCTGCAAACAACACCAATTAGATAGCTAGGGCTTCCACCCCATAAGATATTGATAAAATTTTGATATGCAAATTAGATGTATTTTAGCTTAGTAGTTTGCCAAGTCAACAATACTTGGCTTGTAGTGAGCGCTTGGGCGCTCAAATCAAAGACTAAAGTCCTTACCCAACGGGTTCGTTAGTCACCAAGAACTAGCTCCTCACTGGTGGGTTAATTTCAAAATGAATATGATTATCGTGACCACTCAGAGGAACACAAAGTCTTTCTTTAATTAGCTGTTGATCGTTGAAAAAGACTGCCCGTAATAACTTTTGCTTACCAATAGACTTGAGAATAGCTCGTGCAGCATCTTGATCGTATTCAGAACTCGACCAAATGATGCCACCGAAATTTCCATTTTTTTGGGGTAAGTAAACATCGCACATCATACCAGTTTCATGTCCATGATGGTCAGGAGTATCGCCTCCATGAGGAAGGCTAACATCGTTAATTGCGAATGGAGCCGCTGTGGGGTGAGTCTTACGATAACTGTTTTGATAATCTTGGGCAATTTTTTTGATAACATCAGCTAACCAGTGTGTTCCAAAATCGTGTTTATCTTGGATGTCTTCTAGTTCACCATTAACCAAACCATTATCACGATCGCTTTTTGGCATCAACTGCCACCGTGGTGCATTAGCTGCTTGCAACCATCGATGAGTTGTTCCCCCAACATCAACTCGCCCATCACCATTAAGAGTACTGCGACCAGCAATAATTGACTGAAATAGTTTGATTGCGTCAAATAGTCCTCTGTCTCTATCTGCACTGTTAAAATCGCCTACCCATGTGTAGCCTAGCTCATACAATCGCGCCTTAATAGCCTTAACATCATCAGCTTTATTGACTCCGCCAATTCCTACACTACCACCGAGTTTAATTAACTTCGCTCCTGGTAAACTAGATGCAGTAGGTTGTTGAGTATTTTCATCATCTTTGCTATCGAAAGGAACAACAACTTTAATGCGGATCTCTAGAGTTTGATTGTCAACGGCAATTATCATGCGGCGATCGCCTTCTTGTTTAAAGACGAAATCAAGTTGCCATTTGCCCTCCTGACTAATTACTACATTTGCGATTGGAAATTGATCGTCAATTATAATTGACAAAACTTTGCCACTGTCAGCTAAACGTGCTACGCCTTCAACCCTAAAATTTTGCCCTACTTCCACTTCTTTTGGCGCACGAATTAGCTGCAATTGTTCCACTGAAACGGGAATAGTAACTCCACCTGGGTTAGCCAGTAACTTTTGCGCCTCTGGAAGTAAGTCCACAACTTTACTCACATATTTAGGATCAGATGAATAGCCTTTAGCCTTGAGAAAGCCAAGGAAGTTTTCTGGCGTGTTGGTATAATCTTCTAAGCCTTTATAGGGAGTGCGAGTTAAAAACTTCCAATAACCAATAATAAAAGCATCTATATCTGTAAATTTACAGAACTCAACTTCTTGTGGCTCAGAAGGAACTTTCATTTTAAAAGGTTCGGCAAACCCTTTCATCTCAGTAACTCGCCATTTTAATCCAGCAAAATTGTTAGCATTGACAGCAAGCTGACTTTTTCCTCTGTCAGATTCTAATAACCATTGTGCGAGGGTAACTTCTTTTAAAATTTGCCGATTAATATCGCTAATCTTTCTACCTTCAATGCCAACTTGTGTAAATATTGTTGCTAAATTTTTATTCAAATAATTTTTGACTAAATTATCTAGTAACCACATAATTTTTTCCTATATAAAGGTTTTTATATATCCCCAAATTTTTAGAAAATTCGGAGATATAGGTGTTGACGAATCAATTAGATATAGCAGTCCTAAATCATTCGTGAAAATTATATCTCTCTTTCTTCTTTGCTTTGCGTCCTTGGCGGTTCGTTTCCTAATCTATATTTTTACGTCATTGCCAGTGAAACAAAGTAATCGCAAAGGTTTTGAGGATTTTACATTTTGTTACATTTATACCCACCTACTTAATATTTTTCTATAATGCTATATCAAGCAAAAATTGTTTTATGCCTGTTGCCCCTGTATCTGGAGGGCAATTGTGTCTCATAAGCTAAAAAACATTTAATTTGCATAATCGAATTAAACAGAACTCTTGTGGGGTGGGTCGAAAAGCCCGCCCAGGATATGCAAGTTTATTTGTCCGACAGCTTATCAATACCAAATTTCATAGAGTTGATGTCCTTTTTATAACTTAAGAGGTACGGTTTAACTTACTATACTGTATTAATTATTAACTTAAATCCGTAGGCGTAGCCCGCACCTCTCTACGAGACGCTCTTGCTAGCTTGCTTCCACGAAGTGGTACGACAAAGCTCAGTGACCACCAAAGATATAGCTTAATAAATGTTTCGCCAAGCTTTCACCGTCCCTTTGCCAATTTCGCTATCAACAGCTTGACCACCTTCCAAGACTAGTCTGATGTCTAAGTTCTCATCTGGAGCATTTTTCAAAGCAGTGGCTAATTCTTGACTGATAGCAAAAGTGCCGGTTGAACCGTCTAATTGAAAAACTTTTTCTCTGACCTTGAGCAAAAGTTTATCGACTTTTTTGGTAGTGACAAACCTAAGAGAGTCAGGCCTGGGGTACACACGACCTGCGGTGTAGAAAGGAGACCTTGCTTCACCAGAATTTACAGTTACCAGAACTCGAATGCTCGAAGGAGTCCACAAACTAATAACTTGCGTTGAACCCTCACGCAACAAATAGCCACCTAAGGAGTTGCGGTCGAAAACCCCAAGAAACTCCCCTTCAAAAGGGTCAACGATTCTCACGGCTTTCGACCAAGGTACATCCATATCAGGGGATAATCCTGCTGATTTGACTTGTGGTAAATCACTTGATGCTTTGGCAAGACTAGCTACCTCTTGAAGAGTGAAAGCAGGACAAACTTGAGGTGAAATCACAGCCAAGCTAGTCCCTAAAAGAAGAACTGGAATTGTCTGCGGTAAGTTCATCATAAGTTAGGGGTAGAATGTTCAAAAATAATAATTGGACAGCCTTTATTAGTCATCCTCCGCAAGACTTTTGTTTGCTATGAAGCTTTGACAATTGAGCAAGTTCCAGTGTCTTGAGGCAATGTCTCTTAACTCGCCGCATTTTCTAGGGGAGGCTTTACATAGGTTACTATCAATAATACACAAGTACTAACTATTTACGGATACTTAAGTAATATCATTTAATATTGTTATAACAGTTCTTAAACCACGTCTATCTTGAAACCTATAGTTCTTCCATAATGAAAAGGATTTGCCCTCATCCCCCAACCCCCTCTTCGCTTGCAATGAGGGGGCTAAGATGTACGTTGTATGATTAAAAAGCGCTATAAATAGTTTGAGGTTTTTGTGCCACAGTTAGTAAATGGAATTTTATTTTTGACATAAATATAAAAGCAGACATTCCCAAACTAGCCGGGGTTGAGCGTAAGAAAGTAAGTATTTACGAGATTGTTCTAGCTGGTTGATGATGCTGGGTTGATGCCGCTGCTGCCAGTAGAATTGCTGAAGATAATCAACTAACCACAGTTGGGCTTCTGTATCTAAATCTTTATCAATTTTCTTGGCTAACTCTAAGGCTTTGCGGTAGGAAGCAGGAGCTTTTTTTAAGTCTTCGAGTAAGTCAGAGGGAATAGCTTGTAATTGTTCGTAAGATGCGATCGCACTTCCGGCACTGCCAGCTGCTATACTCAATACTGCCTGATTTGCCAAAATTTCTTGATGACCACTTTGTGTAAGTACAACAGCCAAAGACTGTGCATCTAGGCGATAAAAAGGAATGCGTTGACAGCGTGACACCAAAGTTGGCAAAACAGACTCTAAGGTAGGTGCAATTAGAATTAACGTCGCCTGTCCCGGTTCTTCTAAAGTTTTAAGTAAAGCATTCGCTGCTGCTTCTGCCATTGTTTGGGCTTCTTCCAGCACCACTACATTCCTTGGCGCTTCCAAGGGTGGACGACTGAGAAACTCGGTAATTTCTCGAATTTGCTCTAGCCGAATTACAGGTGGTGCTTTACGCTTAAGTCCTTTCTCGGCCGCTTCTGCTGCTGTTAATCGTTGTCCCTGGTATTGGTACGTCGGTTGCACCCACAACAAAGCCGGATGGTTCCCTTGGCGCAAACGGTTTTGTAAAGCCGCAGTGACTCCCATCTCACTAGAAAATAGCAATTCTACAAAACATCTGGCTGCTAAACTTCTTCCCACACCATCTGGTCCCACAAATAGATATGCTAGAGCAACCCGATTTTGAAGGGCAGCCTGAGTGAGTAATTCTATGGCTTGCTGTTGTCCTACAAGTGGTGCAAATGGGTTAATAGTTCAGTACCTTCGCCAAAACAAACAAGAATATAGAAAACAGAGGGCTGATGTAGTAGAGTTGTTCTCTTGTATAACCACAACTTAGAAGCTACAAAATGCCAATATTTGACATACTAGCAGTGTTGCAATGACTTCTATCGCCTAAAGATTGTAGTCTTTTAAATACAGAGGAATGCAATGCTATTGTAAGGCGATACATTCAGTAAATCTAAAAGTTTTTTTTTCCAAAAGAGCGATCGCTTATTTTACAATTGGATAGCTTAAAAAACTTGTTTACAGACTGTACTGTACTTCATAATCCTGTAATCTGCTGTATGAATTATGAATTATGTTTTTCTTAGCGATTTGCTACCAATTTTTGAGCGATTTTTTGCTTAAATAGACGATAAAAAAACAATGGATTACCTATAATATAACGATCCCATAGACGAGTAGGTTCAGTAACTAAGCGTGTTAACCACTCAAAGCCATTATTCGTCAGCCACTCCGGCCCACGATATGTAGAATTAGTATAAAAATCTAAGCACGCGCCTAAAGGTAAAAATACACGAGCTTCAATTTTATTGAAGTTATCTAAAATCCACCTTTCTTGTAATGGCATACCAAAACCAATATATAAAATATCGGGTCGAAAATTATTAATTTTTTCTATTATTAAATCATTCTCTTTTCCTGATTTTTCAAAGTAACCATGATGCCCACCTATGCGAAGGTTTGGTGCAATTGATCCTAACTTTGTAATTGCTTCATCCACTACGCCGGGTTTTCCAGCTAATAAAAATAAAGAAATGTTTTCTTTTTCACATTTCAATGCTAAATCTTCTATATAATCTGGTGCTGTCATGCGATGTGCAGAATCCAGCGAATAACCGCTTAAGTTAGCTGCTAACAATACACCAAGTCCGTCGCAAAATACTAAATCTGCATTATTTAAAAAATCTCGATACCAAGACTTTTCATAAGCAAAATTCATCGCTCTAATATTCACATGTTCGACAATTGTCTTTTTGGGACTTTTGACTGCTTCTACTAAATAATCGATTAATTCTTGTACTTTAACTTTATGGAATCTTGTATCAAACAACTTTATTTCAGGGAAAGTTTTCGTATTAGTACTTGTATTCATTGTTATTTCCTTTTTGTTTAATTTAGACAAACTTTTTTCAGAATATGGCTCTCAACCTACAACTGATGCATAAATGTATTTTAAAGATGCAAGATAATTGCTGATATCCAAGTGTTTAACACTTATGCGGGCATTATTTCCTAGAGATAGTCTCAAATTTTTCTCTGCAATTAAAGATTGCATTGCCTCTGACAACTCCTGAATATCACCCGGATTAAGTAATAAACCATTCTGCTTTTGAGTAACTACTTCCGGTATTCCTCCTACTTTAGTAGTTATGACAGCTAAACCCCAACTCATTGCTTCTAGTAATGCCATTGGCAAACCTTCGTTGTAAGAAGGTAAAACAAATACATCAGCTTTAGCTAAAAGATCGTCGCGTTTTTCTTTGTCTACCCAGTCTAGGATAGTGATGTAGTCAGCAAGATTTAGAGTTTGAATCAAACTACGAGCTTTTTCTACATCTCCATCCCCTGCCATAACCAACTTTGCTTTACTTTTTTGTTCAGCAGGTATAGAAGCGAATGCGTTAATTAAATCAAATGCACCTTTGCGCTGACCAATGCGCCCTAAAAATAAGAAAAATACCTGGTTGGAATCTACATGCTGGGGAATTTGGGCGGGAATTCTTACCGCGTTAGGAAGAACAATAACTTGCTCTGGCTTCAAACCAAGATTTTCGATATAGAATTTTTTCCAGCTATCTGATAAAACAATAAAACGGGTACACTTACTAAAAGACCAACTCAGCCATTGCTTAAGCAATTGAGGAAGCTCAGAGTAAAATAAATGAAAGTCAGCACTATGAGCATGAATAATTAGCGGTTTTTGAAATAGCCAACAAATAAGACTAGTGATGGAGTGACGAAAAGCGCTACCTCTCTCTGAAACATGAACGTGAATTAGGTCGGCTTTTTTATTTAATAAGTTCCAAAATAACTCCCCTATTGCCTGCAAAAACACTAATACTTTCTGGAGAGCAGAGCCATTCGGTAAAGTAGTAATATGTGTAAATTTAATATCAGAAGTCGCTTCAGTAGCTTCTTCAAGGATGAGCTTTTGCACGGAAACTATCCCACCTTGCCGCTCCAAGCTTTCGCCTAACATAGTAATCTTTATAGGACTCATAACAAAAGAGCTTATTTAGGGTAGATAAATTCATCAAATATTTATGTGCCGTACACACTACTTAAACTATTATTAAGTTACGTATTTGTCAATGATAGTCAGTAACAGTTTTAATGTAATAAATATTACCATGTCGCCAAGGACGGGCTAAACGTTGTTTAGCCGTGGCATGTACTTTATTCTTAAAACTGATTGAATCATCCGTTGACAGACTGGAAAAACTAATGAACTTATTTAAGCTTTTAGCGGGGGAAGAGAATCATCTAGCCCTAGTTACCCCTGAGGGGCGATCGCTAACCTATAAGCAATTGCGCGAGAATATTGTTGGATTGGTATCGCAACTCAACAGCTTTGGATTGAAACGGCCAGATCGCATTGCCATTGCCATGACTAACGGTTCACCAATGGCTATTACCTTTTTGGCTGTCGCCCTGTGTGGCACTGCTGCACCCTTAAATCCTAAATACAAACAAGAAGAATTTGCCTTTTATTACGAAGATATCCAAGCAAAAGCACTGATTACGTTGTCTGAGTCGCCAAAAGCAGCCATTGCCGCCGTCACGCCCGATATGATGCTGATTAATGCCAAGGTAAACACTGACGGCACATTAAGCTTGAAATTAGTCAAAACAGGCTCAAAACCAGCAGAATCCTCGAATCTGGCAGCCCCCAGCGCCGATGATTTGGCGATGATTCTCCACACTAGCGGCACCACCAGCCGTCCCAAACGTGTGCCGATTCGTCATCGCAACTTAATTGCCTCAGCTAACAACATCATTGGTGCTTACTCACTCACAGCAGATGATACTACACTTTGCTTAATGCCCCTGTTCCACATTCACGGATTGGTGGGCTGTCTGCTGGCAACTCTAGCATCCGGCGGCACATTAATTTGTCCCAATGGTTTTAATGCCTTGGAGTTTTGGAAACTGGTAGATACCTACAAACCTACTTGGTACTCCGCAGCGCCAACCATGCACCAGACAATTTTGGCCCGCGCTAGCCGCAACACAGAAATTGTCAAAGCTAATCGCTTTCGTTTCATTCGTTCTAGTAGCGCTCCCTTGGCTCCGATTATTATTGAACAACTAGAGGCAACTCTGAATGCTCCCGTGGTGGAATCTTACAGCATGACTGAAGCATCTCACTTAATGACTACTAACCCCCTACCGCCAAAAGTCAGGAAACCGGGTACTGTCGGTTATGGCTTTGGTGTGGAAGTCGGCATCATGGACTTTGAAGGTAACCTATTATCTCAAGGAAGCTTGGGCGAAGTCGTGGTAAAAGCACCCAATGTCATCGATGGCTACGAAAACAACCCCCAAGCTAACGCCACAGCTTTTGTAAACGGTTGGTTCCGCACAGGGGATCAAGGCACACTAGATGCAGACGGCTACCTCCGCTTGACTGGACGCATTAAAGAATTGATTAACCGGGGTGGGGAAAAAATTTCTCCTTTAGAAGTGGATGATGTTTTGCTGCGCCATCCCGCCGTCGCCGAAGCCTTAGCCTTTGCCGTCCCCCACAAATCTTTAGGAGAAGATATCCACGCTGCTGTTGTCCTCAAAGGAGAAGTCAGCGAAAAAGAACTTTTAGCTTACTGTTCAACCATGCTGGCAGACTTCAAAGTTCCTAAGCAAATTCACATTTTAGATCAACTACCTCGTGGTGCTACTGGGAAACTGCAACGGTTGGCTATGGCGAAATTGCTTAACATAGGCTGAATCAGCGATACACTAAGGAAAATTCCTTGAGGAAGCTTTGATGGCACGGTCAAACGGGGTTACAACTGAAATGTCTGCACAGGAATTGCCTACAATATCAGATGAAGATACAGTGACAATTGAAGATTTACCGGAAGCTGGGGAGGATGTCCAAGATATTGACGACATCTTGAACTCACTCAAAACCTTATTGAGTAGTCTAGAAAAACTCCAAAAAGTCCGTCAGGAAGTGGGCGACATCAAACCGTTAATCGGGCGGATGCTTGATGGTGAAATGGTTGCTGGTGAAGAACTTGAGCAACTTAAGGCAGGTGTGAGCAGTCTTTCTCGCCTTGTTCGGGCTTATAATGACCATCAAATAGCGTTGGCTAAAGCACAATCGGCTAGAAATTTGCTAGATCAAGTTTTGAAAGAGCGTAAAGCTAATTGAAATAAGAAGCGATCGCATTTTTTAATTTCAGGAAATGCGATCGCTGTAAATTAAAGGTGTAACTCAAACTTGTGGCTATCCCTATGAAGTCTTTACAAGACTACACCACTGTTATCCGTCCCGATAACAATGGTACATTTGTCGCCTATATACCAGCGATTTTAGCCTGTCACGCTTGGGGACAAACGCCAGATGACGCTCGTGCTGAACTTGTCTATGTTTTTGAAATGATTCAGGAAGAATATGAAGAACAAGGACGTTCTCTACCCGAAGACGTTGAACTGGTAATTGCAAATGCCAGCTAAAGCCATTGAATTAGAATGAGTGGCGCAAAAACTAAAAACTCGGTTTTGAAAAAATTATATGTGTAATTGTGTTGCGTTAGCGTAGCTCACCGTAGGTATCGCCTTTAGGTATGTCTATACCAGCAAGGTAGATTATTAAAGTAACTAGGGAGGGTATCGTAGTCTACTTACTATTGATATTTTCCTCAATAATTGGCTAATAACCTAAAATAGGTTATGCTCACGAAAGTTTAGTATTACTTGCAAGGTAGGTATCGTAATGAAGACTAATAGAGAGAATCTACCCTTAGACCAGATTCTCTTGGAGGATAGCTTACAACTCCTTAGTAATCTGCCAGATGAATGTGTTGACTAAATTGTATCCTCTCCACCCTATAATCTAGGCAAAGAATACGAATTAAGGCAAGCTCTTGATATCTATTTGGCAGAACAAACAGCCGTTTTGCTTGAATGTAGCCGGATTCTCAAAAATACAGGTTCGCTACTTTGGCAAGTTGGTGCTTTTTCTGACCGAGGAATGCTGATTCCTCTGGATATTCGCTTTTTTCCGATTTTAGAGTCATGCAGATTAATTCCTCGCAACCGAATTATATGGGCTAGGCAACATGGTCTTCATGCCCAAAAAAAGTTTTCTTGTAGACATGAAACTATTCTTTGGTTTACTAAATCGGATAACTATAAATTTAATCTAGATGCTATTAGAGTTCCCCAAAAATATCAAAATAAGAAACATTATCGGGGAAATCGTAAAGGTGAACTTTCATGTAATCCAGAAGGTAAAAATCCCGGTGATATTTGGATATTTCGGAATGTTAAACATAACCATGAAGAACAAACTATACATCCCTGCCAATTTCCAGAAGACTTGGTAGCTAGAATTATCTTAGCTACAACTAACAAAAATGATATTGTTTTAGATCCATTTATGGGTTCTGGTACTGTGGGAGTGGTTGCGAGAGATCATAAACGCCATTTTATCGGATCAGAAATTGAACCAAAATATCATCAAGTCGCGTTGCGTCGTCTTAGTGGCAATCCAGAGAAAAATGGTTATTTTCCAAATTTAAAAACGTTGCGCGATTATGTTGAAAAAACTGGTCAATCTATTGATCAATTTAAGTTTGATGTGCAAGTAGAAAATAAAGCTTCAGAACGCAGCAAAGCAAAATTTTATCCAGAAGAGTATCATTTGCAAGAAATGGAAGATAGATTAATTTATGAAGAATCTGCTTTTGCAGCTAATCTAAGAGGTGAAGATATTCCAGTAGATCCAAAGCTTAATGGTAATGGAAAAAAGACCTTTTTGCAAAATAAAATAGTAAAACAAGTAGAAGAAATAGAACAAATTGAATTAAAATTATGGAGTTAATAGATTAATTTTTACAATAAGTTAAATACACAACGACTACGGGCTGAACGTCCAGTAATGATTTGGCATTGGCGACTAACTCTAATATTCACAGTTCTAGAATATCTTTTAGATGAATACTCAGTCCAGATGATAGGCACTATTGTATTCTGTTGTTCAAATAATCCAACCAGTCTGATTGGTATATCAAAAACTTGGTATTTAGTCAAAGCTGTTAACTGATTAACAGCTTGCTCGTAATAAAGAGTGCTGTTGGAAGCAGGAAACATCAGAGCCTTTGTCACCCGAATTACCAGATTAGTTGGGTATCCAACAAATTCAGTTTTAGCTTTGAAGAACAATTCTGAACGCAAAGTGTTATTGAGTAGGAAGGGATAATTGGAAAACTGAATTTCAATGATAATGCCAGCTTTGGCAAAATCAACCTCTGTACCCAAAAATCTGTAAGCTAGGGGAATAGGTATATTTGATTGCCAACCATCATGAAAAAAGGCAGCTTTAATGTATTCGTTTGTACCTACTGGCTCGAATATTGCATTACCCTGAATTCCAGCTTGATCTGAAGCTTTGATGTGCAAAGGCATTCTAGTGAGAGTAGTACTAATCTCATGCCATTCGTTCTGGTATTGAGTATTAATGATTGTATCTGCTGCGTTAAAATCAACATATTGAATAATGATTATTATGTCTCCTTTTGGTATTTCAACAGTTCTTCGATAATAGCAAGCGGATCTATTTCAAGAACTTGGGCAACTTGTAAAAATTCAATCACGTCAAGACGACGCTCTCCACGTTCATACTTTGATACATAGGATTGCGGAAGCTCTAACTTTGCCGACAACTCTACTTGAGTGAGCTTGGCAGCTTTTCGGGCTTCGATAAGTAGCTGGCGAAACCGATTGTACTCTTCGCTGAAAACTGATTTAGGCACTTTAGCTTGCCCTTTTTCTGGCGATGGTTTATTCGATCTCGATGAGAGTTATGACATATTGTTGAACTCAGTTAAATTCTAAAACCTAATATGGGATAAACCCAAAATAGGTTTTTGAGGATATCTAAATTTGTGCTTTTATTTGAAGGATATCAAATTTTGCAAGATATCTACTTATGATGATGAACGTTGCACCCGCGATTCTAGTATTAGGTCAAAATAGCGTGACAGTAGCACGCAAAATAATCACTATCCTACCAGGGGCGACACTATACGGTCTAGCCGATCGCACATCGGGAGTTGATGTCAGCTTTACTAACTTTGGCGAGACGTTGCGCGAGTTATTTGCCCAAGGGACGCCGCTAATTGGCATTTGTGCTGCCGGCATTTTAATTAGGACGCTAGCTCCCGTACTCTCAGATAAACAACAGGAACCACCAGTGCTAGCTGTGGCTGAAGATGGTAGTGCTGTTGTCCCCCTTTTGGGCGGACTTGGTGGGGTAAACGATTTGGCCCGCCGCATTGCTGAAGCGCTTGATGTAAAACCTGCAATTACGACCACAGGCGATTTACGTTTAGGCACAACGCTGTTGTCTCCTCCCCCCGGATACCATTTAGCAAACCCAGACGATGCTAAGAAATTTATCTCAGATTTGCTAGCCGGGGCGCAAGTCAAGTTAGAAGGCACAGCACCTTGGTTAAGCGATCGCAAACTACCCATAGATCCACAGGGAAATTTGACCATCCAAGTTACAGAACGTTTGGTAACTCCTACAGCCAACTGTCTTGTCTACCACCCAGCAACGATCGCGATCGCAATTACTGACACCATTGATGATGCAGTAGCTTTAGTACAGCAACTACTAGCTGATACCTCATTAGAAAAAGCATCAGTCGCCGGGATATTTGCATCCATCACCGCCGCAGCCAATCCCGCAATTCACGCCGTAGCTAGCGCCTTAAGAGTGCCTGCCCGATTTTTTACCCCAAATCAGCTAGAAAGTCTGTTATCACAAGGTTATAGCCTTGCCCAAGCAATAGCGATCGCCGCCACAGGCACGTCCCCCATTACTTTCTCATCTCCCGATATAGCGATCGCTATTGCCTCTCAACCAATTGACCCCAACACCATCGGTCAACCACGCGGACGGTTAGCGATTATTGGCACAGGACCTGGTGGATCGCAATGGATGTCTCCCGAAGTGAAGGAGATACTCAAGTCGGCAACTGACCTAGTGGGTTATAAAACTTATTTAGATTTAATCGGTTCTCTGGCTGATGGCAAGCAACGGCATGAGTCTGACAACCGCGAAGAAGAAGCACGGGCAATTTTTGCACTTGATTTGGCAGCATCTGGGCGATATGTAGCTGTAGTTTCATCCGGCGATCCTGGTATCTATGCAATGGCAACAGCAGTTTTTGAAGTGTGCGATCGCTATGCCAAACCCGAATGGGACACTATCGACATTCATGTAGCCCCAGGTATCTCCGCTATGCAAGCAGCAGCAGCAGCCATTGGTGCGCCTCTTGGACATGATTTCTGTGCGATTTCGCTCTCTGACATTTTAAAACCTTGGTCTGCGATCGCACAACGAATTGCTGCTGCTGCTGAGGCTGATTTCGTAATTGCTTTCTACAATCCTGTTTCTAAAGAGCGTACCTGGCAACTGGCAGAAGCGAGAAATATTTTGCTGCGACATAGAACACCGGATACCCCAGTAGTGTTGGCCCGTAATCTTGGTAGACTAGGACAGACGGTAAGAGCGATCGCACTTGACCAATTAACACCAGCAAGTGCTGATATGCGGACAATTATTCTCGTCGGTTCCACAAAAACCCGAACCATCAAGCGCCGCGATCGTAATATCTGGGTTTATACGCCGCGTCGCTATACCGAATAGTAAGCATGAGCGGCGCTGTCAGCCAAGAGAGCAAGGGAGGCTAGGCACTTCTTTCAATATACAAGGGTGTGTTAGGCGCATATTTTCGATATTTTGCTTTCCCATACAGCAGATTGCGCTCTAATCGAATACACGTAAAGACGTAGCACTGCTACGTCTCTACAAGGTAAAACTCCCAAGGATGATAGTTGGAAACTGAAATATAAGGAACCTGTTGCACCAGATACCTCTGATTTACCAGAGTTACCAAATGGTTGGTGTCGGGTGAATATAGAACAGTTATCAGAAGTTGTGAGAGGTGCTTCACCTAGACCTGCTGGCGATCATAAATTTTTTGGTGGAAATATAGCTTGGATTACAGTAGGTTGTTTAACTGCTGATAATCAACCATATTTAACTTCTGTGTCAGAATTTGTTACAGAAGCAGGAAAAGCAGCAAGTCGTTATATAGAAGTAGAAACCTTAGTTTTAACTAATAGCGGTGCTACTTTAGGGACTTCCAATAAATAAATTCTTCAATCTTGTGGGGTGGGCATCTTGCCCGCCTTTGGCTATGGGCGGGCAAGATGCCCACCCCACACGAAGTAATTGAGTATTTTTTAAATTGTAAGTCCCTTAGGCGTTCCTAAAATAGTAAAAATTTGAGGATGTATTAATGACGGTTCTGTAGCTTTACTACACATTGACTATCCCCTAAAACTGTATTTATACTATTTTCTTTCAAGTATTACAAAAAAATTAAGGTCAATTAATCAAGGTGCAGCACAACCCAATTTAAATACAGGTATAGTAAAAAATATTTTAGTTCCTTTACCTTCATTTATTGAACAACAGCAAATTGTTACCGAAGTTGAACGCTGTTTATCAATAATCGACCAACTCGAAAAAACCATAGACACCAACATCAAACGTGCTGAAAAGCTCCGCCAAAGCATCTTAAAACAAGGCTTTACAGGTCAACTTCTCCCCCAAGACCCCAACGACGAACCCGCCGAAAAACTCCTAGAACGCATCCAAGCAGAAAAAGCTAAACAGGTAACAACCAAAACCAAGAAAAAGACCAAATCTCAGCCTAAATCATCCACACAATTAGCATTACCATTAGATTAATGCCCAACCTATACATTATCGGCGGTGCAAACGGTTCTGGTAAAACTACCGCCGCCCTGCAAATCCTCCCCTACTTCCTAGAAGTATTTGAATACGTCAACGCCGATGAAATAGCAGCCGGACTTTCTCCTTTTAACCCGGAATCCGTAGCCATTCAAGCCGGACGCTTAATGTTAGAAAGACTAGAAACTCTGGTGAATGCTGAAGCTGATTTTGCATTTGAAACAACTTTATCGGCTCGTAACTTTGCCAGATTCTTGAGAGAATGTAAAATTAAAGGTTATATTATCAACTTAATTTATTTTTCGTTACAAAGTCCCGAATTAGCGATCGCACGGGTCAAGAGACGTGTAGAAAGTGGCGGTCACAATATCCCAGAAGATACTATTCGCCGTCGCTACGAACGGGGGCGCAGCAACCTAATTAACTTGTATTTACCTGTGTGTGATACTTGGATCATCTATGATAACTCTGGGTCTGAACCTCTATTAGTGGCTGCATCAAATATCAATCAGGAAGCAATTATCTATGAACCCCCAATCTGGAATCGAATTACAACCAGGGAATAAAGCGCAAATTTCTCTAACAGAAATCCATCAAAAAATTGATGCAGGTGTTAAAGCTGCTGTTGCTAAAGCTATCGAAAGACACCGCCGTTTAGGAGAATCTATTAGCATTTGGCAAGATGGTCAAGTTATGACATTGACCGCCGAGCAAATTCCTCCTCTTGACTCAACTGTTACTCATAGCGAATGACAGTTAAACCCTATCTACAGATTTAATTAAATGGCAAACGAATCTTCGACCATCGTCCAAAAACTCTGGAATTATTGCAACGTCCTCCGTGATGATGGCGTTAGCTACAATGACTATGTAGAACAGCTTACCTATTTGCTGTTCCTAAAGATGGTCGAAGAACAAAACCAACTCCCCCCACCATTGGGTAAACGTTCCACTATTCCCACTGAATATAGCTGGGAGGCTTTGCGATCTCTTGATGGAGATGCTTTAGAAATCCAGTATCGCCACACCTTAGAAACTCTGGGGAAAGAAAAAGGATTGCTGGGGGTTATCTTCCGTAAATCCCAAAATAAAATTCAAGATCCAGCTAAATTAAAACGACTGGTGGAACTGATCAATTCAGAAACCTGGATTGGTTTAGATATTGATATCAAAGGGGAAATTTACAAAGGACTTTTACAAAAGAACGCCGAAGATGTTAAGGGTGGTGCAGGTCAGTATTTTACCCCAAGGGCATTAATTCAAGCCATTGTCGAAGTCATGCAACCCCAGCTAGGACAACGCATTTGTGACCCCGCTTGTGGAACTGGTGGCTTTTTCTTGATTTCGGCATTGTGAGAAACTGATTCTTCTGGCAAGTTTTTCAGAGAAGTGGTAATCATTGGGGTCTTAAATCGTTAGATAATTCCACAATACCCCTAGAGCCATCAATCCTTACCCGTTGACCATCTTGCAGTAGCCATGTAGCGCCATGAACATCCATGACTGCGGGAATTCCATACTCACGAGCAACGATCGCACCGTGAGAAAGCCGTCCACCAGCTTCGGCAATTAATCCTCCAGCCCTTAATAATAAAGGTGCCCAGCCGGAATCTGTGTAAGGTACTACCAGAATCGTATCTCGATCAATTTCCGGCACGTCTTGTAAATTTCGCAACACTTTTACCCTACCTTCAGCTTGTCCCTGGCTGGCTCCAATCCCTTGTAATATTTGGTCAGAGTAGAGTGCAGAGGGAGCTAAGGGGTGAGGGGGTGTATTGCCGTAAACTAAAAGGGGTACTTGAATGATCTCACTATCTTGGGCAAATTGCGATCGCCTCGATTCCACTAACTCATCTAACTCTTGAATTAACCTAGAATCGTCACCCACAATTAAACGCCGGACTTCATCAAACTCTAGAAAAAAGATATCTCCTGTTTTCTTAAGTAAGCCGGACTTTAACCAAATCTTCTCTAAAGCTACAAAACTCCACCGCAATTCAGCTAAAAGCCGCGAATAAACTTCGGTAACTCGTCCCTTGATATCCACACGCCGTTGCACAAATCCACGTTTGCGCTTACCAGCAAAAATGCTATTAATTGCGTCTTTAGCGCCTGATTGTGGTTCGTTACCCTGCATTAACTGTACAAACATCTGCTTAATCATCTGGGGATTTTCCCGCCAAGTAGGAACGGAAATATCTGTTCCTACTTCACTTAAATAGCCGTAATCCTGAAGTAATTCGTCAAATTCTCGCAGGATCTTTTCTCCCTCTGGGGTTTGCTTTAATTGCTTAAATACTTGTTGTGGTTCAAACTCAAGCAATACTTGTTTAGCATCTGTTGCTATTGCACTGAGCGATCGCAATGCCGCTACCTCTGGAGTAATGCTATTATCAATTTGCCCATCCTTTACCCGAAAAATCCCCTGCCGGAGGGCAGCACTCAAGGGAGCTAAGATACTATAATATGTTCCATGACGCAGCAACTCTAAAATAAAGTCAATTCTTATTAGCAGCTTGGCTGGTTCCCAGTTATCTATATCTTCTTGTGCCAACTGCGACAAACCAGGAATGAACCGTTTGTGATAATCCTGCTTGAAGTCTTTTTCTAAACTTAATTCCCGCCTCAGCAACTTTCCTAGTCCTGGCAAATTCTGCAAAGTTGACTGCAAGGATGGTTTACTTAATTTAGCTCCTCTAGTTAAAAATTCCAAACTTTCCGGCGGCAATCCCATGCGGAGAAAAATATCTCCTAAGAGGGATGCATTAAAGTAGGCTCTCGAATAATGCAGAGTTGCTGTTTCAGTAAAATCTAACCCAAAAGCGCGATCGGCTAAAACTAGAGTAAAAAATTCTCCCCAAACTCCACAAGTTAAAGGGCGATTAATCGACCATGTTAAGGGGTGAATTACTCCAGGAATCACTTCGGCGGCGATTTTGCGTGTCCAGATTGGTAGTAGAGTGGTGATCGGTCGAGATTGCAACACCCAGAGTGTTTGACCGTCGTAACTCCATTCCATATCTTGAGGAGTGCCATGATAACGTTTTTCGAGTCGATAAGCTAAGTATGCAACTTGCTTAATTAATGCTTGGGGGACTCGTCCTTGACCCTCTAGTTGCACAGAGGAGGAATTTTCTGTTTCAATGACAAAAGCACGATATTGTTCTGGGGTGACTTTTCCCGAAACGACTTGCGTCGGGCTACCTGGGAGGGCTTCAATAATGATTGCATCACCTTGCTGGGTAATGGGATCGCGGCTGAAAGCTACACCAGAATATACACTCTGGACT
This sequence comes from Nostoc sp., assembly GCF_036917635.1. Classification (GTDB taxonomy): domain Bacteria; phylum Cyanobacteriota; class Cyanobacteriia; order Cyanobacteriales; family Nostocaceae; genus Nostoc. Next base: position 16,031 of record NZ_JBALCW010000110.1, on the reverse strand, counting down.
TGTTGTTGAATTAACACAGCCATTGCTGTATCATTTAAGCCGCGATCGCGCCGATATTGCACGGCAGATGGATGATTGTAGGAAGCTTTAACTTGAGCGATCGCTGATTCTAATGCCTCTGGGCTGGTAACATTTAAAACTGTTTCATACTGTCCAGCCGCAGAAGCTTGAAATGAATCTTCTCCAATGGCAGAAGAACGCACTACCAAGGGAGATAATTCTGATGGCTGAAGAAATTCTGTCAACCCTTGGGGATCGTCGATTGGGGCGAGTACCCATCCCTTAGGGACTGAATAACCCCAACGCTTAATTTGAGATAATGTAGCCGCCTTTTCTCCGACAATGGCAGCATCCAACTCTTCATCTAAAGAAACCATCGCGCGTTGGCGTAGCCCGTCGTAGACATCGCCGCGGAAAAATTCCAACATCGCAAGAGATTCTGTTTGTGCCTCTTGGGCTGGCAGATTCATATCATCAGGAATTTTAGTATAAATCAAGCCCATTAAAGCAGCTAAAGCGACAGCAGCAAGCATTCTGGGGAAATCGCTAATGTGCAGAAGTGCCACAAACACAGGAAAAAGAAGCAAAACCCCAAATTTTACTACCTTTCTCGATTGCAGAATTGTAAAGGTAATTCCTGCAAAGAAGGATACAAATATTGCCACAAGAGGATCATGTACGACAAATCCCCAGACAACATTTGTCGTACCTGCCCCTCTACCTATCCAGTATCTACCTATTACTAGAGCAATCAGGGCGATCAATTCCCAAAACGATCCTTCCGGTAAAAAAAGGCGGCTGAGTAAGACTGCCGCAACTCCTTTAAAAGCTTCTGACAAGACTGCCAGAATTCCGACAAACTTACCGCCATGATAAAAGGCAGCTGATACACTAATGTTTCTTGTACCAACTTGTGATAATTGCTTGCCAGTTAGCGCGTAAGTGATCCATCCAATTAGGGGTAATCCGCCCAAGAGGGGGCAGGCAATTAAAATAACTAAGACACCCCAAGGTTCAAACATTCGTGATTTTGGACTTTAGATTTAAATTTTCCATCTAAAACCTTAAATCTAAAATCTAAAGTTTTTCTAAATTTTTGATGGGAATTAGGGCGTTTTTATTTACTAGTTGCTGAGTGGACACTTGGTTACGACGGCAACCGTTTAAGACAAGTGTCCTTCTCAGCTACTAATGGTTTTAGTTTAGCGCATAGGCAGCTTGCAGCGCCCAGATTATCAGAGCAGCGATCGAACCCAGAAGTAACACGGTAGAGATAGTGACTACTTTTGGGGAATCTGCACCCTCAAATTTCATAATTCCGCGATTTAAATCGGACATAGCTTTGTAATCCTCTTCTGTTGGAGCATGAAACATTTGTCCGTTTTGATTGTAGTCCTTCTATTTGCGGATGATGTTAAATTCCCAATATTATTTTGTTTTTCCCAATTCACAATTCTCTATTCCCCATATTTTAGTATCCTGCTTGCTTGTCTACGACATTTCGCAAGGGCTGACCGGTTTGGTAGCGTTTGAGGTTGTCGATAAATAGTTGTGCTATGCGCTCTTTGAGGCGTGGCGAAAGGGCTGAACAATGGGGCGTGATAAAGGCGTTTGGCAACGTCCACAAGGGACTTTCCGGCGGCAGAGGTTCTGTAGCTACTGTATCTAATCCAGCACCCGCAATCCATCCCTCACGAAGTGCGGTGAGTAATGCGGCTTCATCTACGATCGCACCACGAGCGATGTTAATTAAGTAAGCAGACTGACGCATAGAGCGCAATGCAGCTGCATCGATCAAGCCTTTAGTTTCTGGAGTTAATGGTGTAGCAATAACTACATAATCTGCTGCTGGGAGGAGCGATCGCCACTGATTGGCACCCACAACTTTATCAAAATTTGGTAGGGGTTCGGGATGGCGGCGACTACCCCAAACTGTGACTCCAAACGCTTTGGCACGAGATGCGATCGCTTTACCTATATTCCCAGTGCCGAGAATTAACAAATTCGCATCTGCCAACTCTTCGAGAAACAATCCTCTTACCCAAGTATGTTCATTCTGCAAAGTTTGCAATTTCCCCAGATTCTTGGCGTGATATAGCATGAATGCCAGTACAAATTCCGAAATTGGAATCGCATGAACCCCTGCGCCATTAGTGAGGATAATGTCCTTTTGCAAAAAAGTTGGTGTGAGGATGTGATTAACGCCAGCACTCGGTGACTGTTGCCAACGCAGCTTGGGTGCTGCTGTCAATACTTTGTCATGGGTAGAGGTTTTCAAGTAAAATCCGTTGACATAAATTTCTGCATCACTAGCATCACCATCAAAATTACCTTCACTATCCACCTCCACAACATCTATATCAGATGGTAGGTGTGGCTGAATATCAGCAATGAGATGATCGGGTAATATTAGTTTCACCATTTGCTACTCCCTCATTTAATTTTGGATTTGGGATTTTAGATTTTAGATTGTTCACAAAGATAAATCTAGAAGGATCAAGCTTTTGATTTTACCTTTGGTGTTTTTGCTTAATCCCAAATCCCAAATCCCAAATATAAAATTGCCATGTCAAATTAAGGGTTTGAAACCCACGGAGGTGGGTTTTGTTTGTGTAGATGCGGTTTCTAACCCCCCTTTTCGCTACGGGTACACCTCACTTTCCAAAACCAAGGTTTTCAAGAATTAATTAAAAGGGAAATTTGCCAAAGATGAATTGTGTTACAAAAAAAGCAGGAGTATTCTAGTGGGGAACTTGAAAGCTGGTATTTTAGTACTCACACTGAGTTGTATCATTGCAACTGGTATAGCAGTGTATCTGCTTGGCGGCATTGAACCAGCACAAATTCAAGCTTTGCTAAAATCTTCTGGTATCTGGGCACCTGTTATTTATGTTGCTTTGTACGTTGTGGCAACTATGTTAGTTTTGCCCTCAACAGTGCTAAATTTGACTGGAGGTGCAATTTTTGGGCCTTGGCTGGGTACTTTCTGGACTAGTGTTGCAGCAGTCATTGCGGCAATAATTGCCTTTATTTTTACTCGGACTATCGGACGGAAAACAGTTGCCAAACGACTAGCAGGACGCTGGCAAGCAATGGATGCTGAGGTACGGCGTGGAGGGCTTTTTTATATGTTTGCCATCCGACTAGTACCAATTATGCCCTATGGTTTGGTAAACTTTGTGGCTGGACTGACATCGATCAGTTTTAAAGATTATGTTGTAGGTACAACACTTGGGACTGTTCCTAGTGTATTACCTTTTGTACTACTGGGTAGTTCTGGTTTAAAGGTAGTCAAAACAGGCGATTTCTTGCCGCTACTACTCGCCTTGGGCTTAACTGGAACCCTGGTAGGAGGGTCTACTTGGTATCGTCATCGTCGGAATTTTCCCAAAAAAGCTGTAGAAAGCCTTAAAGAATCAGATTCAGATTACATAAATCCAAAGAACAAATAAATTATCGGGATAGGACTTGAATCTTGCTAGGTATACTAAGAACCAAACCTTTACGATCGCAAGCAGTCTATCAGCTTAGGCTGTTCAAAATTAAACGAGATTCTTAGATGCTACCAAAGTATTCATTGATTGTTCCAATTTATAACGAAGAAGAAATTATTCCGGAACTATACCGCAGACTGAGTGCAGTAATAAATCGGCTCGATGGTGTTGTCGAATTAATTTTAATCAATGATGGTAGCCGCGATCGCTCCCTAGAACTACTACGAGAACTCCATCAAAAAGACCCGCGCATTTGCTATCTAAGCTTTGCTCGTAACTTTGGTCATCAAATTGCAGTTACGGCTGGTCTGAATTTTGTCCGGGGTCAAGTTATCATCATCCTTGATGCTGACTTACAAGATCCACCAGAACTAATCCCCGACATGATTGAAAAATGGCGACAAGGCTATCAAGTCGTCTACGCTCAACGCACTCAACGCCTCAAGGAAAGATGGTTTAAGCGTTTTACTGCCTACTTCTTTTATCGCATCCTCAAAAAGCTTGCAGATGTAGAGATTCCTACTGATACTGGTGATTTTTGTTTAATGGATCGGCAGATCGTCGATATTCTCAATTCTATGCCAGAACGCACCCGCTATATCCGTGGTCTGCGTTCTTGGGTTGGCTTTGAACAAACAGCAATTCGGTTCGAGCGCAACCCCCGCTTTGCTGGGGAAGTTAAATACACTTTCAGCAAATCTTTGGCGCTGGCGATTAATGGTCTAGTATCCTTTTCAATAGTGCCACTGCGGTTATCAACCTACTTAGGGTTAGTAGCGGCGACGGCGGCCATCTTTATGGCTTTATTAGTTTTGTATTGGCGGCTTTTTGTCCCCCATTCGCCTTTAACCGGGTTTACGATTATTTTGATGGCAATCTTCTTTCTGGGATCTGTGCAGTTAGTCAGTGTTGGCATCTTAGGCGAATATATAGGGCGCATCTATGAAGAAGTTAAAGCCAGACCCCTCTATACTTTGGCAGAGGTAGGTGGGTTCTATGCCAAATCTTCCAGATCAACGAAAAATTCTGACAAACTAGATAATTTAGAAGATGCTACTGCTCAAAATCTAGACCAGTATTGACCTAAGAAAGGCAGAGGACAGTTGGTGAGGACAGGAGGGGTAAGAGCCTGTGCATTGGCCGCTACAGAAGTGGAAGTTGTCGGATTAGAGCCGGAAGAAGGATCTAAATTGGTTGAACAGTTACGTAAGCATTTAAATCAACCCAAATTCTACTACCAACATAAATGGTCTATAGGTGATATTGTCTACTGGGATAATCAAGCTACCTTACACTACCGTCAAGCATTTGATCCGAATCAGCGAAGGGTATTGAAACGGGTTAGCCTTGCAGGTAGTCGTCCATTTTAACCTCTATAAGCGATCGGTAGAGGCAGGTTTATCACGATCGGGCAACGGCTCTCGTGAGGGAGTCGTTGAGTTTAATCAGCTATTAAGTTAGCGATCGCATCTATTAATTCGGCTGGTTCTATTGGTTTTGCTAGATGCTTGTGAAATCCGGCTGCAAGTACCTGTTTGGCGTTCATTTCTCCAGCATAGGCGGTAAGTGCGATCGCTCGAATTTGCCCTCCTTGTTCTGCTGGTAGTGTTCTCAACTGTCGCATGAACATACATCCATCCACTTCTGGCATCCCAATATCGCTTAAAAGTATATCTGGCAGAGATTGGCTTAAAGCGGCTAGTGCCTCATTTGCTGATGTCACTGCTGTCACATTTGCCCCATACTGCTCTAGTAAGAAGGCAATAAATTCTCGCGTATCTGCATCATCATCCACTACTAAAATATTGACACCATTTAAATTTGAGGATGTCTCTGAGTCGCTAATGTCTTGTTTAATCTCTGATTGATTTTGGATTAACGGGAGTCTCACGGTAAAAGTTGCCCCCTGATCCTCGCCTCTGCTTTCTACCTGCACTGTCCCGCCATGCAGTTCGACTAAGTGACGGACGATCGCTAACCCTAATCCCAATCCACCAAATTTTCTGGTGGTGCTGCTGTTCTCTTGGCGAAAATATTCAAACACGTAAGGCAGAAAATTGGGATCGATGCCCTTCCCAGTGTCGCTGACGATAATTTGAGCGGAAACCGGGGAGTGGTTTGGTATTTCTTTACCCTCTACTTCCCACTCCCCACTCCCTACTTGTTCCAATCGAATATCAACCCGTCCCAGAGCAGGTGTAAACTTAACTGCGTTTGAGAGCAGGTTCCAAACGATTTGCTGCAATCGACCAGAATCACCTAAAACTTGCCCCAAATGTGGTTCTAGGTGGATGTGCATCTCAATTGACTTCGCTTCGGCTGAGAGCCGCACTGTTTCCATTGCTGCTAAAATCACAGATGCCAAATCAACTGGGTAGATATTTAAGCTAAGTTTACCTTGTAAAATTCGGGAGATATCCAGCAAATCTTCAATTAGTTGAGCTTGTAACCTAGCATTTCGCTCAATAGTCTTCAGCGCTTGAGGGATTGTCTTTTCATCAAGTTTTTTGGTTTGGAGTAGCTTAGACCATCCTAAAATCGGGTTGAGTGGCGATCGCAATTCATGAGAAAGGACTGCTAGAAACTCGTCTTTAATCCGGTTAGCGTTTTCTGCTGCTTCCCGTGCCGTTTGCTCTGCCTCGTATAGGCGGGACCGTTCCATCGCTTGAGCGCACTGCTGTGCTAGTGCTAGGATGAAGGATTGGTCATCTTGATTAAACTGCTGAATTTCACCAAAAGCTAGAGACATTCCACCTATGGCTCGTCCCTCAACGATCAATGGAATCGAAATCCAAGCTCTGTAATTATACCGTGCATACTCCTGAGCTAGATGTGGGTAACGAGAAACCCTTGTTGTTGTTGGCTCTTGCCAGATGGGCTGTTTGGTTTGTACTGCTTCTGCCAGTGGTACGGATGTATAAATAGAGAATCGACGCCATGAATCGACAGTTTCCTGTTCATAACCTACTGCACGGACAATTTCTAGTTCAGTGCCGCTTTTAGTCACTAGTGCGACTAAAGCAGAACTAGCTCCCAAAGCTGCCATACCTTGCTCTACAATTACTTCAGCAACCTGTGCCGGAGTCAGAGATTCTGAAAGTGCGGCGGTAATGGCTTGCAGACGCGCAGTGCGAGATGCTGCCTGTAAAGCCGCCTGTTGAGATTGCTGGGTTTCTGTATAGAGTCGAGCATTATCAACGGCTACGGCAGCACGGCGAGCTAACTCCTGGGCTAACATTAGGCTATTGGTAGGGTAGCAACGACCTGAAGAAGATACCAAAGTCATAGCTCCCAGCACCCGTCCCCGAACTATGAGCGGTACACTAATGCCAGATGTCGGATTTAATTCTTGCAAAATTTTTAGATGACTGGCGTTTTGGCTTATCGCTTGTATCTGTTCATCAGAAATAAAATCAGTAATTTTATATCTACCTGTCCGTATTACCTCAGCAATACCTTTTTTCAGTGTCAAATCAGGCGGATAATTTTGTAACTGTTCTACCAATTCTTGTTTTTTTGGATCGGCATGGGCTGCTGCAACCCGGCGGACTAATTGATTGTCACAAATAATATCAACTAAGCACCAATCAGCTATTTCAGGCACTACCAAACGTGCTAAACTAGCTAAGGTTGTCTCGTAGTCTAATGATGCAGCCAAAATCCCACTAGCTGAAGCTAGAAAACGCTGCTCCGACTCTACCTGCTTACGCTCTGTAATATCCCGCGAAGAGGCTTGGATCTCTAAAATTTCTTTAGTTTGGCGATCGCGGATAGCTCGAATAGTTGTTTCTAACCAAATATAATGTCCGTGTTTATGACGACCACGGTGAGTAATAGTATAAATATCTGGTAAATCGGCATTGACTGGATAATTCTTGGCAATCTCTGCCAAATCGTCAGGGTGAACTAACTCCTGGCTGGGATGACCTACTAGTTCTTCTGGTTGATATCCCAATACTGTGTAGCAAGCTGGTGAAATGTACACAAGAGTTCCATCTACTCTGTGGCGTGAAATAATATCAGTTGAATTCTCAGCCAGCAGCCGAAAACACGCCTCACTCTCACGCAGTTTTGCCTCTGCCTGTTTGCGTATATTAATGTTACGGAAATAAACTGATAAGCCTGTAGATGAAGGATAGGCGCGAACCGCAAACCATGCATCAAAGGGTGGGTAATAATCTTCAAGCTCAAGGGGCATTCCTAAAGCAACTGCTCTTTGATAAAGCTGACCAAAGCTAGTATCAGCCAGTTCTGGAAACTCTGACCACAAATTTTTTCCGAGCAAATCCTCGCAGGAACGCCCCAGATTTCTGCTTCCCTGCTCGTTGACGTAGGTGAAGCGCCACTCACTGTCAAATGCAACAAAGCCGTCAGTGATACTTTCTAAAATCTTGGTAACTTGCTCTTTGGCAGCTTCAGCCTCAAACCGAGCCGCTTGCTCCCGCTCAAATAGCTGTTGACGCTCGACTTCTGCTTGCTTGCGAGCGGTGATTTCTTCGCAGATTGCGCCCACCCAAGTAATATTATCTGGTAGTTTAATCGGATAGTAATTTACCGACCACTGCCGCAGCTTTCCAGGCGCGGCGGGTGTCTCTCCACTGGACTCTTGAGCAATATATTCTCCCGTTTCGATTACATGGTGGAAAGCTTCCATGACCGTAGAATCTACCCCAGGTAGCACTTGGACAACGGTCTTACCGATATGCACCTCTTGGGAAAAACCGTTCATTTCAGCTAAAGCGTCATTCAACCTAACGTATCTCAATTTCTCATCCCATAGACCAATACCTATAGGCGCGTTATTGAAGAGGGTATCAAGCAGAACATTAGCTTCAACCAAGCGAGTCTGTTCTGTTTTCAGTAGCGCCAGCAATTGCTCACGTTCTGCCTCAGCTTGCTTGCTATCGCTGATATCGACGCACATTCCTACCCATTCCTCGATTTCGCCTGTTTCGTCGAGTATAGGCACACCGCGGATCTTCATGTAACGATACTCACCGTCATGCCGCAGAACACGATACTCGGCAACTGCAACGCTGCGTCCAAAAAAAGCCTGTCTCCAAATAGCAGCTACAGATGGACGGTCATCTGGGTGCAGTGCCTCAACCCAACCCCATCCTTTGTATTGTTCAAGACTTTGCCCAGTGAACGCCTCCCAAGTTGGAATCTCGTCAACAACGTTGCCCCAAGGCCCCGCGCTCCAAACGATGGATGCGCTTGCTTCTGCCAGTGAGCGGTAGCGTGCTTCACTATGACGCAGATTTTCTTCTACTTGCTGGTGTTCGCCCAAATATTGCCGCAAATCTGTAACCTCTTGAGCTTTTAGATGATCAATTAAATCTTTAACAAGGGGAAAATTTTATTTCTCAACCGAGACACCTGAGGTTTCAAAAATCCGGCGACGTGTCCATCCGTTTTCTCATCGGTTTATATAAGACTTACACAAATTTATGAAAAAACGAACCGCAAAGGACGAGGCAGTGCGCCCTTGCGGTTTCCCGACTTGAAGGAACTGCCGTGCAAAGGACACGAAGTAATAAGAGTTTGAGAGAGTTTTTGCGTAAGTCATGTATACTGTGAAACAAAACCCCTAACATCGTTGCCAGTTTTACCTGTGATTTGTAGGCACTGCCGAGTATCACGAACCAACTCTGCAATCTTTGGCTGTTCGATTACAGCATAAGCTAAATATATTTTTATTTTTCTAGTAGATATTGGAATATAGCAGATGCTATAAGTCTCACTACATCTATCTAAAGTTATAGAGGTTGTCAGTTGATGATTATGGACTACATCAACTATTATGCAACCTAATTTAAGCTAATAATAGAATTGTTTCAATCCAGGTAATAAAAATATGAGGGTTTGGCTTGCCTGCTTTTTTGTGCTATTTGCCTTAGCAGAACTGTTTGACTGGTTGCAAGAATTTAATCTGCCATTACCTATCTATATTTTGGGTGGTGCTTTTTTAGCTATTGCTTCTAACTATGATAAAATATTTGATTCTTATTTTGCGGATTCAAGCATCGAGGCATCACTCGAACAACCCCAGTTAGATTCCCTAACCCCATCTACTAATCCTATTTCTTTCCCAATTGCCAGTGCTGTTGAAGATGCTCAAATATCTCAAACGGATGATTAGCTCTAAGCAACAAGTAAATTGGTACATTAATATAGAAGCTCAGGTTAATCAGCTTTTAATTTAGAGTCAGAAAATTAACTTTTGTGTCTGCAACATCTACCCAATTCAGGCTACCGCCGCAACGCCGTGATTAGTGGACTATTAGAAAAACTCCGTGTCCCCTTTGTCAAAGTTCAGGATTCGCGTGAAATTTCCCAGAGCAAAAGCTGGTTGCAAATTATTTTAGTTACCAGTGTAGGAGTCACCGCCTTTATTTGGGGAGTTCGGGAACTCAAATGGTTGCAGTCTTGGGAGTTGAGAGTTTACGATCAGATGTTGCGATCGCGTCCACCAGAAGCACCCGATCGGCGGATTTTGCTCGTAAAAATCACTGACGAGGATCTTAAACAAGATAAAGGGACTATATCAGATCGTAGAATCAATCAGCTATTAAAAAAAATAGAGTCTTATCAACCCCGAATTGTTGGTTTATATCTTTTTCAACCAGAAAACAACTATTTGGCGGCTAATTTACAAAATCAAGATAACATCTTCAGCACCTGTTTGTTCAGCACCTTGGGTAAAGATGAAATTCCACCACCGCCAAATTTTCCTATAGATAATGTTGGGTTTAGCAATGTAGTTACTGACAATGAAAACGAGCAAATTCTCCGCCGGAGTTTGTTATTTGTTTACTCTCCAGACAAAAAATGTACAACATCATTTGCATTTGGTGCGCTCATAGCAATTAATTACCTGGATAAACAAGGTATTGAATACAATTTTACTAATAAAGGAGATTTTCAGTTAGGTAAAATTCTCTTTTTGCGTTTACGAGCTAATTCCGGTAGTTACCAAAATTTGGATGCTTATGGCTATCAAATACTGTTAAATTACCGTCATCCCAATAGCCTCGCCGACCAAGTAACCCTCACACAAGTCCTCAGTGGTCAAGTCAACCCCAATTTAGTCAAAGATCGCCTTGTAATTATTGGCACTACAGCAGCTAATTTCCCTCAAAATAGCTTTTATACACCCTACAGTGCTTTGGCAGATCAACCAGCCAGAATGCCTGCTCTGTTTATTCATGCACAAATAGCAAGTCAACTTATTAGTACAGTGTTGGATGGGCGACCTCTAATTTGGTATTGGCCAGACTGGGCGGAGCTTATTTGGGTGTGGTGCTGGTCGCTCTTAGGTGGAATTATAGCATGGCGGTGGCAAAATCCGTTGCTGTTGCTAGTGGTGGTCGGGATAACTCTACTTGGGTTAGTAGGAATCTGCCTTGCTTTGTTTTTGCAAGCTGGATGGATACCATTAGTTCCTTCTGGCCTGGCTTTGGTGATTAGTAGTATCTGTGTGATTGCTTATACTAGCTACCAAAATCAGCGACAAACTCAGGCGATTATTCTGCAAGTTGAAAAACAACAAGAAGCGATCGCAGGGTTAAATATACTCTTAGAAGATAAAACAGCACTTCCCGACTCTTCTCTTGATTTTCCTCCCCCAGTTGATTCACCAGAAATAAAATCGGGTGATTTGCTTTTGAGTGGACGCTACAAAATATCTCAAGTTCTCGGTGCAGGTGGATTTGGCCGTACTTATTTAGCACAGGATACTCAACGCCCAGGTAATCCAATTTGCGTAGTTAAAAAGTTAATGCCAGCCCGTCAAGATACACGATTTTTGCAAATTGCTCGCAGGTTGTTTAATAGTGAAGCTGAAATATTACAATGTTTGGGTAAACATCATCAGATTCCCGAACTACTTGCTTATTTTGAAGATGACCAAGAATTTTATTTGATTCAACAATATATCGAGGGACATACCCTAAGTGAAGAATTACCTCCTGTGCGGAATGTGCAGAATGAATCATTTGTGATTGAGATGCTTAAACAAGTTTTAGAAGTTCTAGAATTTGTTCACCAGCATCGAGTGATTCATCGTGATATCAAACCGGCTAATATTATTAGATGCGCTGAAGATAATCGGCTAGTATTGATTGATTTTGGTGCTGTCAAATTAATGCAACCGCCAAGTAGTGAGCAAACAGAATTAGCGACAGTAGCCATTGGGACGCGGGGTTATGCACCTCCAGAACAATTTGCCGGTCATCCGCGCTTATGCAGTGACATTTACGCTTTAGGAATGATTGCCATTCAAGCCATAACAGGGATAGCACCGCAAGACCTCCACCCAGATGCAGAAACAGGTAATATTATGTGGCGGCAAACGGTGCAAGTGAGTGAAAAATTAGCCGCAATTTTAGATAAAATGGTTTGTTATCATTTTAGCGATCGCTATCAATCAGTGGCCGCAGTTTTACAAGATTTAAAACGTATGTAACCCTGGCAATTAGAAATCGCGGCCCCACATACTTTCGTGCGGCTAACAAAAAATTAATAGTTTACAACCCGCCTCTGCGGGTTTTGTCTGTAATATCAAGGGTTTATAGCAATTCACGAAAACCTTGATACATATAGATTTATCGTAGGGGTATGGCAAAGACAAGCCCTTACTAGCGTATTTGTATCATTTTGGTTAAGAATAGGACTTACGCAAAAGTAAACGCGCTCAGGGGCAATTCATAAATTGCTCCTACGGTAAATCAAGGCTTTCACTGCCTTTTTGCCTAAGTGCTGAAGAATATTCGTAGGTTCGGTTAAGCGTAAGCGTTACCCACCGAATAGCAAAATACTATTTTTGACCACAATAGCCTTGTTGTGGAGAGTTGTTGCCGGAGTGCGAACCAGTATAATAGCCTGGATGTTCTTTAAAAAATTCGCAGCTAATCACTCTTGCCTTAGCGTCCTTAGCGTCCTTAGCGGTTCGATACCCTAACCATGTCCACTCAACCCATAATCCAAAGCATATACACCGATGGTGCTTGCACCGGAAACCCTGGCCCTGGTGGTTGGGGAGTTGTCGTCTATTTTAGCGATGGCTCTATCCATGAAATGGGCGATGCATCTGCTCATACCACTAATAATAAAATGGAAATGCAAGCAGCGATCGCAGCCCTCCAATTTTTGCAAACTTCTCTTCAAACCCAACCCATCACCCTGCATACCGATAGCGAATACCTAATTAACTGCGTTACCAAGTGGGTGAAAGGCTGGAAACAGAAAGGCTGGAAAAAGTCAGATGGTAAACCCGTCCAAAACCAAGAGCTTTTGGAAACTCTCGATGAACTTAATACCCAACAGGTAAAATGGCAACACGTCAGGGGACATTCTGGTAACATAGGTAACGAACGTTGTGATGCGATCGCTCGTACTTATGCCAGTGGTAAAATTCCTTCGCTACAACAATTAACTCCGACAAATTTTTATAAATCTTTACCTTCTACCAATGAACTAAATGTAGCAAAAGTAGCTGATTATGAAAAAAAATCTCGAATAATTAACCAAAGTCCGCAACAAATCAGTACTTCTGCACCAGAAATAACCGTTATGGAACCATCAACTGGGCCAACTGCGGCCGCAACCGATGAAAAACCACCAGAAATGAGGGTTTCGCAACTCCGCAGCTTGGTCGAAACTCTGCGTATAGCTGACGAAATTTCAGAAAAAGGCTACTTAATCACCAGTTCTGAGTTAGCAGACTTGATGGATGTCCACGCCAGCGCTGTTACCAGTCGGGGAGATCAATGGCGCTGGCGAAACTGGATAGTGTCACGGGTACGCCGTGAAGGAAATCAAATTCTTTGGGAACTAGAACGTGGGGATCAAGTAGGAGGTGAAGAGGAATAGGGAGTGAAGAGTTAGGAGTTAGGAGTGAGGAGTTAGGAGTTTAAAATTCATAACTCATAACTTATAACTCCTAACTATATTTGCGTCCCCGCCACTCGCGTGGGTTGCGGAACGCAGATAAGAAGATTCGTAGCACAGCTAAGGGATCGGCAAAAGGGGAAAGCCAGAATAACCAACTGCCTTTTGCGCTTTTGCGATCGTAGGAAGGTGCGATCGCAATTAGCATAGCAAAGCGAATTACCACCAACAATAAATTTAGTCCCAGCAAGAGAAGTGGGGGAGTAAGGGAGTAAGGGTGTGGGGGAGAAATCAACAAAAAAGTGAGGACTATTAAAAGGGGTAGACCTTGAACAGATGTGAGTAACCATAAATCTCCCCACAACTGCGAACGAGAAGTTGCATCTTTGAGATCGAGACTCCGCCCCCATTCCTTCCACGTCTCCATCGCCCCTTCATACATCCGTACTTTCAGCACTTTTGCGCCATCTAAAAAGCCTACTTTATACCCTTGAGCAGCAATATTTCGTGCCAAAGTGACATCATCACAAAAAGAACTACTCGCACTGCTATAGCCACCCACAGCAGCTAAAACGGAGCGGCGACACAAAAAACACTGCCCATTTGCCATCACCCGTTCTGGCTGCTCTGTATTGATCCCAGCAGGATCAAATCGGTAAAGCAGAGTCATCAACAAAGCCGGTTGTAGCCAGCACTCTCCCGGATATTTTAGAATGAACTGGGGTGAAAGGGAAACGAGATCATAGCCCTGTGCTTCGGCTGTCTTTACCAAACCAGCAACCAAACCAGGATGCGGTTGAATATCAGCATCCAGCCCCAGAAACCACTGACTACCCTCAGAGCTAAATAGAAAACCGTTATGCAACGCCCAAGGACGCCCCACCCAACCAGAGGGTAAGGGGTCATCTGTCATCACGCGAAAGCGCGGATCTTTCTGTTGTGTCGCTTTTACCAAGTCGGGTGTACCATCAACAGACTTGCTGTCTACAACAATAATTTCCCGAATTTCGTAGCTTTGCTGGCTTAAACCAGCCAACAGAGGGCTAATGCGAAGCGCCTCGTTCAGCGTGGGAACGACGACGCTAACCTTACCCAAAAGCTCCAGTGTCGGCTGTTGCGGTTCTATTGGAGGAAGCCGTCTAGGCCCCTTTACCAGACGCGAAAACAGAATCGCCGTCGCTGGTACTTGGATAATTAGCAATAAAAGAGAGATGGCGCTCTCTACCATCAAAGCGTTGTCATTGGTCATTGGTCATTGGTCATTGGTCATTAGTCATTAGTCATTAGTGATTGGTCATTAGTCATTGGTCATTGGTCATCCCTTCGGCTTCGCTCAGAGCAAGTGGGCATTGGGCATGGGGCAATAGTTTTTCTTGCCCTGCCTCCCCTGCTCCCCCTGCCTCCCCTGCCTCCCCTGCCTTCCGCACTCCCCACTCCCCACTCCCCAATCTATAGACTTATTTCAAGGCAACTTTAACGTTTATTGCCACCGAGACTTCCTTGTTTGCTGGTTCAACAGCAACTGGAGTGGGTGTGGTTGAACTGCTTAACCACAGCGCCACAGCAGGAGTTACACCAAACAATAAGCCGAGCAACACTGGAATGGAGAACCCAGCGGCTAAGCTTAGTCCGGCGGCGAAGGCAAAGTTAGTTAAATAAACGACTAAGGGTAGATTGAGTTGCGATCGCTCTAATTTAATCGAAGCGTTTCTCCACAACAATCCTGCCACACTCATAAACAGGGCGCTAGTGCCAAACCAACCTGCATAGTTCTGGTAAGGTGTGCCAAAGAAAGCTCCTGGGTGTTCCCAATACCAAAAAGGCAAAGAGGTTTGACTCATCGCTGGCTCAAGGGCAAAATCCCAGCAAGTGAAGAGTAAAGCACCAACGGCTATAGCCGCAATATGGCGTCCCCAACTAGGTTTTTGTGCTACTTTCAAACCAGTTCTCGCAATTAAATAAGACGACAGCCCAACATAGAACCAAGATAAAGGAATTGTGAAAGGAACTAGCCCCCCAATCTTATAACCCAAGCCACTTAAGTAGCTATAATCACCAAATGGAAAACCTGTACTGGTTCCCAGTAGTTCACTTCCCAAGGAGATAAACATAGCCGGCAGCATAAATGCTAGCCAAGTTCCCAATCCCAGCGTCCGGTAAGCATAAATAGAGACAGCTATTGTCCCCAAGATGATATCAACTACACCGCCACCTGCCATACTTAACTGTACGGCAGTTTCTCCAACCTGCGATAAGTTGAAAAGTATTTCGGCATTAGGTACGACTAGTAGCATCCCTACCAGTCCAAAGGCTTTTGACACGATATGACCAATCAGGCATACGCGTTCAGCAATAACAAGTTGTCTCATGATAATTCCTTAACAAGATGTGACACGCGGCTACTCGGCTGCTAACAGTTTACAAATCTTTAACAACATATTGAACTACTTTGTGCCGCAATTCTCTACAAACTTGTTTGGCTTTCTTGGGAAGAGCATAACAGCTTATTGATTGAAGCTATAAGAAATATGATGATAGATTTACTAGTCTAAGCTATATAGAACCCATTTGACATCTTTTACTGTGTTGAAGTAAAGTGAGCGCAAAAGTTGTATAAAGTAGTAATGCCATACTCTAGCAGCCTCA
>NZ_JBALCW010000109.1:0-21901 GCF_036917635.1 Nostoc sp. | reverse complement strand
TTAGTTATTAAGTAATTTAAGTCTTTCTACTTAAATTAAATAGAACCTTTTATTGTCAGTATGTGTACTACAGGATGAAGTGCGGAATGTGGGTTCTTAGGCAGGGGGAGTAAATCTTATTTTACGAGTCACCTTGAAAGGGCTAATTTTAGGACTAGCCCTTTCAAGGTGGGTAAAAATTCTCGAAAATAAATACTTCTCTAACCTCTTGTCTCTGTGTTTTCTGCACATAGTAAGGTAAAAAATTACTTTTGAACCGCAGAGGCACAGAGAGCGCTGAGAAAAAACAATCTTATTTTACGAGTCACCTTGAAAGGGCTAATTTTAGGACTTACGCACTAGACAAATTCATTATCTTGTGGTTCAAGGAGAATTCGTCGTTTCAGGCTTTTATCAATGAGCCTTTGATAAATAGCGATCGCTACTATAAAATAAGTTTTAATCTAGGTTAGAATTCGCGGACATGATATAAGGCTTTGCCACGGATAATATTAGGATTATCGCACCAAAGAACGTTATTTTTTTCAAGCATTGCTAGTTATTTTGTAAATGTTAATAACGTGCGCCTTTGTTGGATACTCACGTAGTATTAGAAATTAGACAGAAGTACAAAGTGAATGGGACGACAATGAAATCACTTGGATCTAAGTCAAGGATAGAATTACTTGAGCAAGCGATGCCTCCTTTTACTCACTCAAAAGATTGGTCATGGCCATTCTGGGCTGCTGTGCCACTCTACCCCTACGGGAGGCGGCGCACACTTCGCAAGGAAATAATCGAGGATACTATCTGGACATTCGATCAGCTTCAGGGCATTCTCTATACCACTGTGCCGATTCGGATGACTTTAGTCAAACTCGCTGCCGGAGGATTTCTGGTCTATGCACCCGTTGCTCCAACAACTGAGTGTGTGCGCTTGGTTAATGAGTTGGTAGCAAAGCATGGTGAAGTTAAGTACATTGTATTGCCAACCAGTTCTGGTCTTGAGCATAAAGTCTTCGTTGGCCCCTTTTCTAGATGCTTTCCTCAAGCACAAGTTTTTGTTGCCCCACATCAATGGAGTTTCCCGTTCAATCTGCCCCTTAGTTGGCTAGGCTTTCCCCAAAAACGAACTCAAGAACTTCCAGACGATTCAAGCCTTGCTCCCTTCGCTTTGGAGTTTGACTATGCAATATTGGACATCAACTTGGGACGAGGGTCTTTTGCAGAAGTTGCAGTATTTCACAAGCGATCGCACACTCTGCTTGTAACTGATTCTATACTTTCTGTTCCAGTTGACCCACCAGAAATCCTCCAATTAGATCCTTATCCTTTACTGTTCCATGCAAGGGACAATGCCCTGGAGACAATCGAAGACAATGAAGACAACCGCCGCAAGGGATGGCAACGCATTTCATTGTTTGCGATTTACTTCCGTCCTAGTGTGCTGGAAGTTACTCCAATTGGAAAGATGTTTCGTGATGCTCTCAAAGCACCACAGCGATCGCTAAAAACGTACTTTGGTTTATTTCCTTTTCGCTGGCAAGAAACCTGGAAGCAGGCATTCGATGCTCTACGAGGTCAGGGGCGACCATTTGTCGCACCGATTCTGCAAATCCTCATTTTTCCCCAAGCACCAAGACAAGTCCTCAACTGGGCTGATACAGTTGCAAGTTGGGATTTTCAGCAGATTATTTCCTGTCACTTTGACTCGCTAATTTTTGCAAATCCGCGTCAATTTCGGCAAGCATTTGCTTTCCTTGAGAAAAATCCCTCTGTAAGTAAAGACTTTTCTTCTAGCGATCAACCTCTATTGGAGGAAGACTTAAGATTCATTAAGGAACTTGAAGCCGGTCTAGTTAAGCGCAAGATTGCAACGCCAGCGAAAGAGTTGATCTAAGGATGTCTATGTTTTATACAGCAGGGTTCCAAGTGCCGTGGAAGCTGTGGGGGATGACGCTGGGTAATCCTAGTTTGCAAACGGGATCGGCATCCAGGCGATCGCTATCAAATATCCAAAGTTCGCTATTATGAGAATTACCATCGTAGACAACGGTTAACACCCAACTTTGTGCAGGGTTTTGAGTGTCTTGGGCGGGGATGGGTTCTGAAGGATAACGATTTTCTCCTAAGTCTGCTTCGGTGAGGGTTTCGGTTTTGTTGTCGAAGCGGGCGATCGCATTTACTACTTCTTGGCTAATATCTGTTCCTGAACGGAATGTTGACATATATGTGTACCGAGAAGCTTGCCCTACGTTTTGCTGTGGTACATTGGGAAATTCACAATGTTGGTTTAATAGTTGCTGAATTGACGTAACTTTGCCAGTTTGAGGATGCAGATGAACTCGCCCTAGTGTACTTTTAGCTGGGGTGTGAGTCTCACCTGTAGCTACTTCCTTGAGATATTGGTTAGTTTGAAAATCTTCATAACGGGCGATATCCACAATCACTGAACCGCTAGCATCTACATAACCGTTAGCAAAATGCCATTGGAACCAAGGTTCGGTTTCTCCACGACTCACTACAGATAGCGTTTCTCGATCAATAACTAAAATCTGAGTTCCTAATCTAGGTTGCCACTCTAGCGAATCACTATAGTTGTTTATCCCTATTAGCAGGGGTAAAACATTCAACCGCACTGGTGGAATGAAAAATACAAGATACTGCCCTGCTAAAACAAAATCATGCACCAATGGTACACCATCTAGCTGGTATGCGGCTTGTTGGATAATCTGGCCAGTAGAATCGCTTTTGTAAATATTAAGCGTCGCATTTTGTCCAGGGCTGATGCCAAAGTTAAAAATCTCCCCTGTTTGCTTGTCACGCTTATAATGTGCGGAATAGCTTAATCCTTTAGTTAACCCCCCTAAATCATCTTCGCCCCAAGTTTCTAAAGTTTGTAAATCGAGGGCATGGGGTTTACCACCTTCCCACAGCGCCAAAAGTTTATCTGGAAGTGCTAATACTGAAGTGTTGGCAGCATTCTTGATGGGTTTTTGCCATTGATTCCAAATTGGCCCTGGTGCAGTCATGCCATAATTGCCGTAGAGTAGTTTACCTGCTGCGGCTTCTTGTTGATAGCCAGAGGTTTGCACGTAGCGATAAACCCCGGTTGCACCTGCATCGTTAAAATTTACAGCCAGAATTGCTCCATCTCCATCAAACCAGTGTCCCATCTGAATGCCACCGCGTTCTAGCCGTGCGGGGCCATTGCGGTAAAGTGTGCCACGCAACCCATCTGGAATTTTGCCAGAGATAATTGGCAGTTGGGTAGAGAGAAATTCTTTTGCTGGTTCTGCTATCGCACCTGCCCAAGCTTTTTTAGTTGACTTTTTATCGATTGTATGCAGCATATCAAATTTTGTTTAATAAATTATCGATGTACATAGTTACTAGGACTTACGCATTGACAGAAAACAATAAATATGCAATGCGAAAAAACCAGATTTCTCGTAGGGGTTTAGCATTGCTAAACCCCTACCCCACGGGTAATTTATCGGTAAAAACATAATTAGTCAAAGTCTGAAACCAGCTATTTCGGTGAAAGCATACCATAACTAATTTGTACAGTGCGTAAGTCCTAGAGCATCGATTCAGTAATCAAAAACCTAACCCCCCAGCCCCCAACCCTTGTAGGGTTGGGGGAGCCAAACTCCCCTTTCCGCTTCGGAGAGGGGTTGGGGGAGAGGTTCTTCCAGGATTACTGAATTGGTGTCCTAGTTACATTCTTACATTTTTATCTTTGTTGCAATTTTATAACAATGCCTCTGGCTGTAGATGTTAGGCACTAATTACCGCAAATGTAGTTAGCAACCGACGAGGTGCTGTTTCAGAAAGTGGGAACTCTTCTAAATAAAGTTCCGTTGCTTCCCGTAAATTAGCGATCGCTTCTTCTATCGTCTCTCCTTGGCTGGCGGTTCCCACCTCTGGACATTCAGCTACATAAACATCCTCTTCCCAATGCAAGATTGCTGTAAAGGTTTGAGTTTTTGTATCTTTAGCCTGTTGTAATGAACTCATGGAGCGTTTATCTGGCTATCTTTTGATTTTTCTATTGTTGCTTAACTACCTGGAACCAACAACATCCGCGCCTCAATTGCTTCCCAGGTTTGGGGTGACACCCGCACTGCTGCTTGTTTGCATTGGATGATGAGGTGATTGGCGTAGAGATAATTTTCCAGTGCTTTTATTTCTCCCTCAGATAAATCGATCATTTTTAGGGTGAGATTAAAAGCATTGAGTAAGGTTTGTTGCAGGCGTTTGGCAAATGCCAGACGTGCTTCCCTTGGCTGTTTATCATCAGGAATTCTAGCTTTAAGTGCTTCTAGTTGGGCGATCAGCACAGTAAAGTTGAGGTTATTGAAGATTTCTGATTTTTTTAGATCATGAGTATAGGTGTCGGCGATGGCGTAGGCGTTGGCGATGGCGTAGGCGTAGGCGTAGGCGATGGCGTAGGCGATGGCGTTGGCGATGGCGTAGGCGTTGGCGATGGCGTTGGCGATGGCGTAGGCGTTGGCGATGGCGTAGGCGATGGCGTTGGCGTAGGCGTAGGCGTTGGCATTGGCGTTGGCATTGGCGTTGGCGTTGGCGTTGGCGTTGGTGTAGGCGTTGGCGTTGGCGTTGGCGTAGGCGTAGGCGTAGGCGATCGCAATAGCAACTGCACGTTTACCCACAGGTTTAAAATCCCCTGGCGATCCAACTGTTACATGTTCTGCCCAATTTAATAAAGCTTGTAACTTCGGGATATTAATATATTTTTGCGCTTCCTTTTCCATCAGCAGCAGCAAATCATCTGCACCACCGCGCATTAACCCGGCTACTAACAAAAACACCTCTTTCCAGCGTTTATCTATTAGGTGTTCAGTAACTAACTTCTCAACTTGGCGATGGTCATCAATATATTGTGCTGTTAAATATTCTTGTAGCGTTAGATGAGAGAAGGAAAAGACATCTTCGGCTCGTTCTACCAAAATTCCTTGTTGAATTGCGATCGCATTCAGCACTGATTCCCCATCTAAATGCTGAGGTGCATTCAGATTACTCGCTAAAAATGTTTTAATTTGCTGAACAATATCGCGCTGTGAAAAGAATAGCCTGTCAGACTCAAAACCTGTATAAGCAATCTCTGATAATAATATCTCTTCTAATTCTGTGTGCAGTCCTTGATAAATCTCATCTCTGAGAATTCGCTTTTCTGATGCCCACTCTTCTAGCAATATCCGCAGTGCCTTCCGGTAAAGAACACTGCGATTATCTGGAAAACTTTGGGAACGATCATAAACTAAACACAAAAATGTCAGCAATAAAGGTGTGTGCGCCAACTCTTTTGCAGCTTTATGTTCTGGTTTTTGCAGTAACTCCCAGCATTTCTCGCCTGTCTTCGCCTGCTTGTCTACGTCTGATTGAAACCAGTTATAAATAAATTGCTCAATTTGAGCATCGTCGAAATCTGCCATTGATACATCGCTAAAGCGACGAAAAGCGCTGCGATAAGCCGCCGTGCGACAGGAAGCAATGAAACGATTTTGATCATACTTGTCAACAAAGTTTTGAATTTGACTAATTGCCTCAGTCAAGTTTTTTGTCGGTACTTCATCCAAACCATCTAGCAAAATTAGTAAGTTACCTTTTTCTAAGGCTTTGGCTGTAAATTGCTCTGGTGATGGAAAGCCGCAAGTACGAAACTCTTCAGCAATAAACGTTTCAATATTGATATCGCTGGATGCAAACCTTTTCAATTCAATAAAAACTGGAATGCAAGCGTGTTTAAACCCTCCTTTTTTACCTTTGAGCGCTTCTAGTCCCATTTTCCGCACAAATGTAGACTTTCCTGCACCAGGGCCACCAAGCACCATCAAATATTGCTTATCGTTAGCAACTTTAATTCCTGCTTGTTTTTTTACATCGTGAGATTGAAAACTTCGGCTTTTAGCTTGGCGATAAACTTCTTCTAAATTCTGAATAGATTCAAAACTACGAATAGCATCATCACCTAAAAACTGGACTGCTGTATAGATCGATTCCAATTTTAGAGGATCACGCATTCCCAATACTTTGAGAATGCCATGCCGTTCTTCGTAGTTATTTTCATATTGATTTGATGCATCAAAAATTAACTTCTTGGTTTTTTCATCCAGAGTTTTGCCCAATCCTCCTAAAACCTGACCACCGATTTGGACAAACATAGCGGCGACACCGCTAACGGCTGATATCGCCCAAGGTTCCATTCCTGTCATAAGATTATCAGCTAATATATCTAAAAATTAAAGCAAAGTTGTATTATCCAACTCTAAGCTCTATTATGACAACTACACCAAGCTTCAATTCCTGGGTTATCTGTCCCCAACCAAATCCTCAAGCAAACTTGCGTTTATTCTGCTTCCCCTACGCTGGTGGGAACTCGGCAATTTTTCGCACATGGCCTAATAATCTACCTAGTAATGTCGAAGTCTGTGCTGTAGAATATCCGGGACGGGGAAGACAGATTAAGTCAGCACCCTTGACGCGATTAGAATCTCTTGTTGAAGCGATCGCTCCAGTTCTGCTACCATACTTAGACAAACCATTCGCCTTCTTCGGTCACAGTATGGGCGGATTAGTTAGCTTTGAGTTGACCCATCTACTTCGCTCTAAATATAGTCTTGCTCCCTTTCATCTCTTCATATCTGCTCGTCGCGCCCCGCAAATCCCGTCCACAAAACCACCACTCCACATCCTATCAGACTCTGATTTACAAGGCGAGCTAGGCAGTCTTAACGGTACACCCAAAGCAGTACTAGAAAGTGCGGAACTAATGCAGATGTTCCTCCCCATTTTGCGGGCAGATTTTTCCGTTCTGGAAACTTATATTTACACTCAAAAACAACCTCTGGAATGTCCGATTACTGTTATTGGTGGTTTGCAAGACCAAGAAGTTAATCATGACGAATTGCAAGCATGGCGAGAGCAAACGATCGCTGCTTTCTCATTACATAAGTTTAATAGTGACCACTTTTTTATCCATTCCCAGCAAGAATTATTATTAAAACTTATATCTCAAGAATTGCAGATGCGTAATAAGCTAAACCATATCTAGTTTGCATATCTAAAATTTTTATAACTCTTGTGGGGTGGGCAACATGAGCGCCTTAATTATGCAAGTTTATTTGTGGAATAGCTTAGTTATTAGACAAAAAGGAGTTAGGAGTCATATCATGTCCGTATAATTAGTTATGCTAACCACAGTCATTGCACCCCACACGCCAGATGCTCCACTTGGGGAGACCCCAAAACCGCCAAAGCTCCCCTTAATCCCCTCCGCGCTTTTCGGGAGGGGAGACAAAGCGTAGCTTTGGCGGGGGTGGGGTTCTTCCGGTTTAATAAGCAATCAAGCGGACATGATATCAGAATATAAACCACGTCTATCTTGAAACCTATAGTTCTTCCATGATGAAAAGGATTTGCCCTCATCCCCCAACCCCGAATCCCTCTCTCTGGGATTCGGGGAGCCTGAATGGGGAGCCTGAATTTCAAACTCCCTCTCCCAGATTTGGGAGAGGGATTTAGGGAGAGGGTGAAAACGACGGTTCTCAACTAAGATTTGGTTTAGTATTTTTCTAACTCGCTGAACTTCTGATGTACAATATTTTTGCTGTTTATTTTTGGGTTGCGATCGCTAACTTTGCCCCTTCAACTTTACGAACCCGATCCATCACCGCTACTACCCGACCATAATCAACTTTTTCATCAGCATTAATAATTACCAACACTTCTGGGTTTGAACCAACTAGAGTACGTACTTGCTTTGTCAAATCATCAATGGCAATTGGTTTACGGTTCAGGCTTACCTGTTCTTTTTCATCTACGGTAATCGTAATTTTAGTAGGAATTTGCTGTTGTTTTGCTGTGCTAGCCTTCGGTAAATTTACAGGTAAACCTTCTGAGCGGGTTAAAAACAGAGTTGACATGATAAAAAATGTCAAAATTGCAAATATCACGTCAATCATCGGCACGATGTTGATCTGTAGTGGAAGTTCTGGTTCATCTGGTAAACGCATAAGTTTTTTCTCCTCTTTCATAACGACGGCGGTATAGCATTTCTCAGTTGAGTGAAGTACAAGAACCCCACCCCCAACCCCCTCTTCGCTTGCGAAGAGGGGGCTACGATGTACCTTACGTAATTAGGAAACGCTATAAAGTAATTCTAACTGTCCCTCATACTCAATCTAAATCCTTAGATGGACGCAGATGGACGCAGATAATTTTGATAATTAATTAAGTAGGTAGGCATAATTAAATATAAGATCAAACCTCACCCTCAATCCCTCTCCAAAGCATGGGAGAGGGAAGCCGGATTGAGGGTGAGGTTTTATATTTAATTTGACCCACTTAATTATCTGTGTTTATCTATTTTAATTAGTTTATGAATGAAGAATTAGCAAGTAATTCTAAGCTACACATTAACGACTGGGCTGATGCTGCTGCTCGTAAGGCTTTTGTCCATGATGTTACATTTGAAGGAAGGATGGTAACCGATATCTACAACGGGCTACACCTACGCGCTTTTTCTCATCTAGAGCAACCAATAGCCCACTCTCTACAACAATATAAGCGGGTATTATTATTAAATGAGCTTGCGGTAAGTAGAAATAGTTCACTTCCTTCGTTCGAGGTGAGTGATGCAGCCTAAAGTTATTTTTGGGAATGCTGCTAGCGAAGGTGCAAATCGCTGGGGTTGGTTTATGGGTTACTTCATCACCCCAGATGACGATCCTCGCTCAACCACAGCACTAGAAATAAAGTGGGGTGTCCATAAAGCAGGAGACTCTAGAACTGAGTGGGCAGTAAATGACACAGCCGCGACTCTTTCGATCTTGATTAATGGCCAATTTTGCCTTCAGTTTGAGGATCGGGAGATGATTCTATCTCGTGAGGGCGATTATGTGCTGTGGTGTGCGGGTGTGCCACATTGTTGGGTTGCTCAGTCTGACTGTACTATTCTAACGGTGAGATGGCCTTCAACACCAGGCGATAGTGTAGCAGTGCGATCGCTAGAATAAGAATTTTCACCCCACATTCTGCACTTCTTCGGAATAAGGGACTGACAAGAAAGAAATTACCCAAATGAGACGAACCACTCCAGACACAGAGAGAAGTTGCGTGCGCGGGTTAAGAGCGTTGAGCAAACTTTGGGAGAACACAGAGGAATGATGAGGAGAGAGTTTTTTCATTAGTTTTTTGGGTATTTTTTTATTTGTCAGTCCCTAACCCTCTTTCCCCAAGAGCCTCTCCTGCCCCCTTACCTCTTTTTCAACACCATGTTTGCACAACATGACCCTTCAACTGTTGACCTAACCAAGGTGTATTTTGTGAAAGTGTATAAAGACTTTTTCGTTCGACTTTCCAGGTTTGTTGGGGATCAAATAAAGTAAGTTCTGCTGGTTGATGAGGTAGAATCGCACTAACTTTTTGCCCCAAACACTCTGCTGGACTGGTACTCAATGCCCGCCATAATTCTAAAGCTGTAAATTCTTCAGTTTCAACGAGATATTGCCATAGCAAAGGTAATGCTAACTCTAAACCAATTGCTCCTGGAGGCGCTTCGGCAAAGGCTTGGACTTTTTCTTCATAGCTGTAGGGTGTGTGATCAATAGCGATCGCATCTATCACACCTGTACGCACCCCTGCACGCAATGCCACTACATCACGCGGATTTCCTAACGGCGGGTCTAAATGCAAGCTAGTGTTATAACTCTTAACAGCTTTTGTATCAAGTAAAAGATGCATCCAGGTGGTGCTAGCGGTGATGGGTAAACCAGCAGCCTTGGCTGAAGCGATCAGTTCCACGCTGCGAGATGTAGAGACGCGCATGATATGGACTGGTGTACCGATGGTTGCAACCAATTCTAATAAAGCTGCTAACGCACTAGTTTCTGCACTGGCGGGTATTGGCGGTAAACCGAAACGCAGAGCATCTACCCCTTCTCTCATTACACCATTTGCTGCTAACTGGCGATCGCTAGGCCAAAATGCTACTGGTTTACCCAACGGCTGGATATACTCTAACACTCGCCGCACCAGCGCCAAATTTTCTAAGGGCTTACCATCGCTAAAACCAACAACTCCAGCAGACGCTAAATTTGCCAATTCCGTCATTTGCTTCCCAGCAACATCTAGGGTGATAGCACCCCAGATATGAAGCAGGGGAGGCAAATTCTCCTTTGCCCTGCCCCTTTGCCCCTCTGCCTTCTTTTGCTGCAACTGCGCCACAAGTGCAGGGTTATCAATAGCTGGGGATGTATTGGGTAAGATGTTAATTCTAGTAAAGCCGCCAGCAGTAGCAGATTGTAAGAGAGACAACAAGGTTTCGCGTTCTTCAAACCCTGGTTCACCGGAATGGCTGTACAAATCCACTAACCCAGGTCCAATAACTAATCCCCGACAATCTCTAATGGGAGTATCGGGGCTGATGTCAGTGATGTGCGAAGCCACTTCTTGGATATAACCATCAGCAATCAGCACATCAAAGAGTTCATCGATTTCAGAAACTGGGTCAATTACCCGTACTTTTTGCAGCAGTTCAATCATAAAACTTTTTAGTTAAGAGTTAAAACTTAAGAGTTATGAGTTAAGAGTTAGGTGTTATAAGTTATTTGTTCCTCGCTCATCACTTTTAACTTTATTTATCACTCCTAACTCCTCACTCCTCACTCCTAACTCCTAACTTTATTCCTTACTCCTAACTTTATTCCTTACTCCTAACTCCTCACTCCTCACTTTATTCCTAACTCCTCACTCCTCACTCCTCACTTTATTCCTAACTCCTCACTCCTCACTCCTCACTTTATTCCTAACTCCTAACTCCTCACTCCTAACTTTATTCCTAAATTTTTTACAACGCTCCTGCTGCTGTTTTATCTAGTACGCCTCCACCGAAGTGAGCGGTGATGTTCATCGCTTGCAATACTGGTAAACTATCGATTCCACAAGGATAGTCGATAACACTAACTGCACCATTACCCTGGCGGAAATTCCAGAAATTTTCTAGCGATAAACCCAGAATGTGACAAAGTAAAGTTTTATTAGTTGCGTCGTGAGCTACTACTAATACCGTTTTGAATTGATTCGTTGATGCAGTTTGTACAATTGATTGCCAAGCTGCAACGCTACGTTCCCACACCTCTTGCAAATTTTCTCCTTCAGGCATTTGCACTTGGGCTGGGACTAACCGCCAGCGCTGCAATTCTCCGGGGAATTCTTGCTCTATCTCTGTTTCAAATTTTCCTTCCCAGAGTCCGTGACTGATTTCTCGTAAACCATCTTGCAAGTCTAACTTTACATTAGGATGTTGTTTTAGGATAATCTCTGCTGTTTCTTTAGGGCGCAGCATTGGGCTACTGACAGCATTATCAATTGCTACCTCTTGAAGAAATTCACCTGCTTTTTGCGACTGTTGTCTACCGTTGTCGTTGAGAGGGACATCAATTTGTCCTTGAAACCTGGTTTGGCGATTCCAGTCAGTTTCACCATGACGCACCAATAATAACCGTATTCCTTGATGATCCGGTCGCAATGAGGGTAAACTTTCCCCAGTGTGTTGCGTCTGATTTAAAGATTCTAGTTGAACTGGTTCCCCCAATCCTCCAGCAAAATTTAGTACGCTGATGCCACAGTTAGATTGCTGTATTGAATGGTAGCGACTTGGAGGAATTCCCAAGGCTGTGCTAATCAGGGCGCGATTAATGCCATTATGTCCCACTATGAGAATAGTTTCGCCTTGATGTTGAGATAAAGTTTCTTGCCAAAACTGCCGTGCTTGTTCGTATAAAGCAAGAACGGGAAAATGTTCTCTTGTCCCTTGTGCATCATTCAACAGCATCCGCAGTTCGTCGGGGCGTTGATGCCAAGTGCGGTAGTCTTCGGCAAATTTCTGCTTAACTTCAGCAGTTAGCAGTCTTTCCCATAAAGGTAAGTCGATTTCTAGCAGCAAATCAGAAACTTGGATTACAGCAGACTGTTCAGGATGAGTAGCTAACTCACTATGGATAATATCTGCTGTGTGTTTCGCTCGTTGCAGGGGACTGCTGTAAATCGCATTAAATAAAATATTGCTGAGGGCTTTGCCAACAATGCTTGCATCGTTACCACCTTTTTCGGTTAATGTTGACGCATCAGTGCGTCCCTGAATACGCCGCTCGGTGTTATAACCGCTTTGACCGTGGCGCACAATGATGACACGAGTCATCTAAAAGCCCTCCTCTGATCTAGACGATTAATTGTACTGCAAAATGATTACACATTTAGTGACTCACGAAGGCGGATTTAGTTAGGTACGAAACTTTATTCTTGTAGAGGACGTAGGATGAGCAGTTATTTTAGCTGCTGTGTTAAGGATGTTTGCTAAAAGGATGTTTGAATATTGATCCCTCAACCCTCTTTTTAAGGCTAAGGTGTATACACAAGACATCTCCGACAATGAATGACGCTTTCTTCGTAGCGGCACGTTCGCGGAGCGTCTCGTAGAGAAGTGCCATTTCGCGTCTCTACAAGGGTTTCAGGTTACGCATATTTAATTTCTGGAGATGTCTAGTTTTTAACCGCTGTAATACCCCTGGCTACGAGACGTTGAGGCAGGGGTATTACAGCGATTTGATAAAGCATCTAGGCTCGAAACTACAGCGTCAACCTTTATACCTAAATTATTCTCTCCTTATATCTAACTGTACTTGCAATCCATCATTCTCATTTCCAGACTGAGCTGGTGCTAATAAAACAGAAGTGTCTGGCTGTGATAATGAGCCGTTCAACTGTATTTTGACTGGAGTTTTATTATCTCTTCGATTATTGTTCGAGATGCTTGCTGGATTAGTTTGCTCAAAAAAGCTTTTAAAGTCTTGTTGGGCTGTTCTACGATCAATTCCAACGAGAGAATTACCAGTTAATCTGTATTGCTCTAGATTTGAGCTTGATGTTGGTGACTGTGCGTATACTTGGCTTCCTAAGCTTGCAAAGGCTGCCGTAATCCCCAATAAAGCAATAATTTTGGTGTTCATCTGTTTTATCCAAATTATCTTTAATATTGCTCGTCTATTATTGTCTGGGAAAATTGTTTGAATTAACTCTATCGTTAGGTTCTACTACACTAATTATATTGCGTATATACTTAGACTGTCAAGCCGTAATGTTGTTTTAAGCATTACCAAGCTATAACCAATGGTATCTCTTAGGAAATTGGATTATTTGGTTCAGTTTCTAAGCGATCGCAGTTAAGTTGCTTGAGATATGCCATGATGAAATCAGGGATATTCTCAGCTAAATCAATCACATTCCCAAGTTGTAGTGGGAATAATTTTTTGATGACAAGTTGCTTCTCTACGACGCTGTGCGAAGGCAATTGCGATCGCCGCAGTTTAAAGTATCAAATCCTGTCTGATCTTATTTACTTATTAACACACTGCTTTTGGGGACTTCCAAATTTAAAAATATCGAAAAATCTCATATAACAATCCTCTTTCCTCTTCCTATCTCTGCGCCCTCTGCGCCTAATAAGGTTCGTTTTATTGGATAATTTATTTCTTGGAAATCCCTTGTTCTAAATTTCGCAATAAAGTTAAAAAATTTAGATTTAGCTGGGTTTTCATCAACAAAAACATCTTTTTCATCAACAAAATTATCTTTTTGATCAACAAAAACATCTTTTTCATCAACAAAAACATCTTTTTCATCAACAAAAACATCTTTTTCATCAACAAAATTATCTTTTTCATCAACAAAAACATCTTTTTCATCAACAAAATTATCTTTTTGGTGATAAATACTGATACTCACATAATATAAGATACAAATTTATGAGGATTTTACCGAACTAAAATACAGCTTTAGTAAGGCAAACTAGCTCTAAAGCAGAATGAAAGGGATATATTTATGCCTGGTCACAAACGTACATACCGAGTTTTAGAAAAAGCTGAATTAAGAGTGGCGGGAATTAAAGCAATTGATCCTAATATGGATTTTGGGGATGCTCGCAACTTGCAAAACATGACACAACTAATTGAGCAGTACCGTAGCAAAATAGATGCTTATAATACTGCTTTAGCCGTGATTGACTCTTCTAGAACTGAGATGGACGAATTGGACAAAACTTTAAACGATCTCGCAGAGAAAATGCTCATTGGAGTTGCTTTTAAATACGGTAAAGATAGTCGTGAATATGAAATGGCGGGTGCTGTTCGTAAAAGCGATCGCATCCGCAAAAGCACAGCGACACGTTTAAAGACGACTCCCAAGGAAGCGGCTAGTGAGAATGCTAAAACTGCATGATAGCTTTAGTGGAGTGGATAGAGCGATCGCAAAATAATAAGCTAGATTTGGCGTTTCCAGGTTTTACCCTCACCTCCAGCCCCTCTCCCAATTTTGGGAGAGGGGAGCAAATTTTATAGTTCCCCGAATCCCAAGTTGGGATTCGGGGTTAGGGGATGAGGGCTATCAAGGTTTTTGCACCTGACGGGATGCTCCCACTCCTAGACCTTTTTCCACGGGAGTTTGACTGTAAAACGACTACCTTTACCTAACTGACTTTCAGCATGGACAGTACCACCATGCAACTCGACAATTTTTTGCACCATTACTAATCCTAAACCGGTACCTGTGGCATCGCGGTTAGAGGGATTTTCAACTTGCACAAAAGGTTGAAATAACTGGAAAAGGTCATCAGAAAGCATACCAATACCGGTATCTACCACGCTGAAAAAGATATATTCATTTGTGGAATTTGGCTGGACTTCAATCCAAACTTTGCCTCCTTCTTTAGTAAACTTGATAGCGTTAGTCAATAGGTTGATAAATACTTGGCGGATGCGGCGTTCATCGACTTGGATAGGTTCGAGTTCTTCAAGTATTTGTCCACTCAGGTGGATATTTTTTTCCAACGCTAAATGTTTGACAAAACTCAAGCTAGAGTCACATAATCCTTGAATCGAAGTCGGAGCTAATTCTAGTTCTATTTTGCTAGATTCGATATCGGTAAACTCAAGGATCTGGTTAATCAATTCTAGTAAATTCTTACCGTTGGATTCGAGAGTATTTAGGGACTGGC
The DNA here is from genome assembly GCF_036917635.1 of Nostoc sp. Taxonomy (GTDB): domain Bacteria; phylum Cyanobacteriota; class Cyanobacteriia; order Cyanobacteriales; family Nostocaceae; genus Nostoc. The sequence goes on along the minus strand of NZ_JBALCW010000109.1, from coordinate 6,849 downwards.
GCTGTTCTTCATTCACGGGGCCGTATACTTGATTTTGGAGAGCTTCTGTGATTCCCAGAATGGAGCTTAAGGGAGTCCGCAGTTGATGGCTCATATTTCCTAAAAAGGTGCTTTTGGCACGATTTGCGATTTGGGCAGCTTCTTTAGCCTCACGCAGAGCGGATTCTGCTCGTTTGCGATCGCATACTTCTAAAGTCAGGGTCACAAATTCAGCTATTGAGCTAACAAAGTTTTGCTCACTCAGTTCCCATATCCGGGGAATATCAACCTGCTCATACAATACTGTTCCCACAATTTCGCCGCCAACCCAAATGGAAGTATTAATTAGGGATACAATATTCTTCGGTTCTAGCAGTTCATCGCACAATTCTTGTATCCGTAGATCGGTGCGAGTGTCGCTGACGGCAATAATCCGCGCAGATGTCAGGGATTTAAAATAGATGGGATAATCTGCAAGGTTGCGTTCTAAACCTGCCGAATGTCTCTGATTGCTAAGTTCATAGAGACTTATACATTGTAGTTTGGTGCGATCGCCATTGAATAACCACACACTGACTAGTTCTATTTCTAAAGCATTTGCTGCTTTCTCAGTAATAACTTTGAATGCCGTTTGTAGCTTTCCTTCTGAAATCGCCTTATGATTTGCTAGTTCTGCCAACACCTGATGATGCTTTTTCAGTATGCGCTCACTGTTAATCTGTGCTTGAACCTTTTGCTGTAATTCTTGAGTTCGCTGCAAAACTTGCAATTCTAACTCTTCATTTTTGGTTATCTGTGCAGTAAAGGTTTGCCGTAACTGCTGTATCATCTCATTAAAAGATCCACCCAGCACCTCTAGTTCTTTAATGCCCTGTACTATCACCACTGAGTCTTCGCCATTAGCCAATGCTAAATCTTTTGTCGCCGCGCTGAAGTCCAAAATTGGCTGAGTTATCCAACCGGCGGTGATAATCCCCAGTAAAATAGCTAATCCTAATGCTCCCAGACAGAGAAGAATTGTAGTTTGAGTGTTGCGTTCAATTTGTCCCATAAAGTCTGCTTCTGGGACAGCCACTACTATTAACCAGTTGAGATTTAATTCCCCCTCAAAGGGTCTAATTTCTAAAAATTGTCGTTTGCCGTCAAAGGAGAAATCTACTTGCTGTAAACTTTGAATTTGGTCAAAGTTACTAAATTTAGTTGTTAAATATTTAGCGCTTGCTTGAGTCAAAGAATTCTCGCTTTGAGAAGCTGCCAACCTAATGGGTTTACCATTTTGTAAGCGGAATGGTTCTTCGGTTGTAGAACTTGCTACTAATAGCCCCGATCGCTCGATAATAAAAACTTGCCCAGACTTGCCAACAATAATATTTTGCAGCAAATCTCCAATTTGTGATATATGAGTTAGAACGCTGTTGACTCCGAGTAATTGGCCTTGGGAGTTATATATAGGTTGAGATGCACTAATTAGGAGTGTTGGTTCAGTCAGGGCTGGAAAAATCTGACTAAAGCTGAATTTTTTGGCATTAACTGCTGCTTGATAATCAGGACGCGATCGCGCATCATAGTTTTTGATCGCTTCTGGAAGTTGGGTACGTTGACCAAGAGAGTCAATTTTGTAAGTGTAGAGGTCGTACCCAGTTGACTTGTCGGCTTTTGTGAGTAAAAATTGGCGATCGTTGAGCTTTTCCACCGCTAAGTGTTCAAGCTGTTCATTGCTTGTCGTTAAAGCGATACCTGCGGCGGGCTGCGCCAACGCATCAGGAAAAATCTCTAACTGCTTTATTAAGTATGATTCCCAGGTTGCCAAATTTTCCATCTTCAGCAACCCGATGTCAATGATATTTTGATTACCCCGTAGTTCTTGACGCAAAGTTGAGAGATAAGTCTGTAAATTCTGCTCTACTCGATTAGCGACTTCATAACGCAATTCGCTAGCTACCTCATTAAGTGCCTTTTGCCCATTGTGCATCGATAAGTATGTAGATAATCCCACAGCTAGCAAGATTTGCAGCAGAAACAACGCTATCAAAATCCGATGTAGGGGTACGCCTTTAAACAGAGAAAAAACACCACTTTGTCCAGTATTTTTGTTCATCTGCCCACTCCCCCTGACTCTCTTGTAGTACTAAGTACAACACCTCGACTTCGCTGTTCTGTGGGTTTATACATAGTTTGTACTCGGTCGGGTCAAGAGCCAATATAGCACTTATGGTAAAACAACAAAATGTTAATTAACTGCATCGGTAGATTTTACCAGCCAATTATTGCGATCTTCAAAAGAACTAGTGGTCTGTCCCATTAATTTTGCGGGTTACCGAGAACCCCGACTTCTTCAAGAAGTCGGGGTTCAGAACACCACCAACCTCTAAAAACTTTTGGGAGCATCCCAAACATAATTTGTCATTGCCTACTCCTTTGGAGAACCCGCAGGATATGCTCGGCGCTGTCTGCATTTTTTGTGTATTATTCGGTAAAGTGGTTAGAGAATGTCTTTATCCTGGTTAAATGTATAAAATAATGCTTAATCAAGCATTGATTACCAAATATTAATGCTTTGAGCATTAAATGAGTATTTAATAGAGTTTAAAAGCTGTAAGTATTGATTTTGTGTTATTTCAAGGTTTTCTCAACTTAAACAAACCATTTGACTGGACTTCCCACGACTGCGTAGCGCGGGTGCGAAAATTATTGCGCCTCAAACGTGTCGGACATGCGGGAACGTTAGATCCAGCTGCGACAGGGGTTTTACCAATCGCCCTTGGTAAAGCCACAAGATTATTGCAATATCTGCCAGAAAACAAAGCCTACATTGCCACTATTCGGCTAGGTGTGCGTACCACAACCGATGATTTACAAGGTGAAGTCATCACTTCTGGTTCTTGTGGTGGATTGAGTTTGGCACAGGTGAAAAGTGCATTACCACAATTTGAAGGTAAGATTGAGCAAATACCACCGAATTACAGTGCAATTCAAGTGGATGGTAAACGTCTCTACGACTTAGCACGTCAAGGTAAAACGGTGGAAGTTCCAGTGAGGACAGTGGAAGTTTTTCAGATAGATATTTTGGACTGGAGAGAAGGAGATTTTCCCGAATTGGATGTGGCGATCGCCTGTGGTTCTGGTACATATATTAGAGCGATCGCTCGTGATTTAGGGGCAATTTTAGAAACTGGTGGTACTCTTGCGGCTTTGATTCGCACCCAAAGCAGTGGTTTCGATTTAACAGATAGTCTGACTTTGACAGATTTAGAAACTAAACTGCAAGCCGGGACATTTCAACCGATTTGGCCAGATGCAGCTTTACAACATTTGTCATCTGTTACTTTACCAGCAACATCTGCTACAAAATGGTGTCAAGGTCGGCGAATTTCTTTAACTTTCGATGTTCCTGAAATAGTTCGAGTTTATGATGAAGAGACTCGCTTTTTAGGTATTGGACAATTACAAGACGAAGTGTTGAGTCCCCAAATGGTTTTTGAACCAATTTCTTAAAACTGTGATCAGTTAAATCTTTTAATTGAACACATTTGGCTGCAATGTGTAAAATTATCATCAACAGTAAATTAAATGCTAGCTCTACCCAATAGTTGAGCAGATATTGAATCTGATATCACATATCAAACAACGAGTGATTTGCTAGTTTCCTTTAGCCAAGAGCAAATAAAACTGGGAATCAAATATGACCAGAATGGCAAACATTTAAAAGCGATTGAGAAAGGGCAAGTTCCGCCACGCGCTAATGCTGGGCTTGTTGCTTCCCAACAAGAGGGGTACGATTTGAAATCAAAAGTGTTAGGTAAAGGTGGGGATAGGCGGTTTCATGCAAAGTTTATTGATGGTGTGTTGCACTTTCCAGGTTTGGTAACAGAACATTAGTACAGAATTAAGTATGACAAGACTAGAATTAAAAAATCATTCAGTATGGCGAGATTTGACTGAAATCTTAGAAAATATAGATGCCCATAGACTAGTTCAGGAACATCTCGAACTATGTGATTATAAAGTTTGCGGCTATTGGGATGAGCAAGATAAATATTATGAAATAATTACTTTGCCTCGTCTCCTCAAAACAGAATTAATTAGCAGTTCTATTGGCTTTACTCACAAAAAACGCTTTCTCAAGTTAAAGTTTGTTTTCACAGTCTCTGGTATTGATGCTATGGATAAGCCAAGTCATAACGCTCAAAGAATTGGTGAGTTGCTTCTTATCTATGATGAAAATCTAAAATTTGTAGATGAAAATTGGCTTTTAGATATTAATTCCCGTTTTTTGGATATCAAACTTCCTGACACCTGAATACTGTAGTAGCTTGAACTGTAATCGAACACTGCAATGCTTGGCAGCTAGCCGGATGACACGATTAGAAAAATAATATAACGAATTATGACAGAAAGTCCAAATCGAATTGAGGCAATTTTAGAGCAAAAAGCAGAAAGGGCTGAAGCGAATACGACAGCGATCGCTGTTTTCACTAGACAGGAGAACCACAAGTAATGAGCGATCGCCATCCTACCACTGCTTTCCGTCTCAATGTCTACATCCAAGGTCAAGGATTCCCCATTTTGGGGTTACATGGTCATCCTGGTACTGGTCGTAGTCTATCTGTCTTTACCAATCATTTATCGAAACGTTATAAAACTTTTGCCCCTGATTTACGTGGATATGGCAAAAGTCGCTGGAATGGCAATTTTGATATGAATGACCATTTGACTGATTTAGAAGCGCTGCTAGACCGCTTTCAGATTGAAAAGTGTTTAATATTGGGATGGTCACTTGGGGGCATTCTGGCAATGGAACTGGCATTACGTTTGCCAGAGCGCATTACAGGGCTGATTTTGGTGGCGACAGCCGCAAAACCCCGTGGGAGTCATCCTCCTATCACTTGGCAGGATAATTTATATACTGGTGTTGCTGGCTTAATAAACTATATAAAACCGAGTTGGCAATGGAATATTGAAACTTTTGGTAAGCGATCGCTTTTTCGCTATTTAATCCAACAACATACATCTACTACTTACAACTACATCGCCACCGCAGCAGTACCAGCTTATTTACAAACCTCTCCTGCTGCTACTCGCGCCCTCTATACTGAAATCCAATCGGGATATAACCGACTTCTAGATTTGCCACAAATACAATGCCCTAGTTTAGTACTTGCTGGTGAACAAGACCGCCACATTACATCTAATTCCAGCTTAGAAACTGCTCAACATCTCAACAATTCTCAATGGCAGTGCTATCCAAACACTGCCCATCTTTTTCCGTGGGAAGTCCCCCAGCAGGTGCTGAATGACATTGACCATTGGCTCGAAGTTCATCCGCAGGTCATTGGTAGTCAATAGTTCAAGGGTTTTAGACTCTTAAACAAATAATTCGTAATTAAAACTCGCAATTACAAATTACGAATTACGAATTACGAATTACGAATTATATTCACTCTGGCCTAACTTAACTTAAATTTGACCGCCAAAGGCAGGCTGTACTTTGCGGTCAAATCTTTCCCCCAAGTCTTCAGCGATTGTTAAGTTATTAGGTTTGCAGCGCTTGACATTCACAGAAATTCCCGTAGCTCCTTCGATCTCCAAATCTTCTATATATCCAATGCTTGACAATTTTGCATCAGAAGAACTCAGAAATGGCCCGAAGTAGTATGTGCAACGGGGATTTTGTGTCACAATCTCTACCCACCAAGCCAAGCCGATAGAGTCGAATGTGTTAATTAACACTTCCTTGAGGTTATGCCAAATGGTTTTCATGGTTTTCGCCAGTTTATAAACATCTACAAGGTGTTAAACGATATCTTGCTTTATTATCTTTTACATTTCTTTATACTCTGTTAGTGTTATTTTTTCAAAGATATTTTTTGTAATTTATCTAAGTGCAGCGTATTTAGCGATCGCTGCCGATAAATTTCATAAAGTGTCATACCTGCTGCTACAGAAGCATTGAGACTAGGAGTCTTACCTTGTAGAGGAATCGATACTAAGAAATCACACGAGCGTTGAGTTAACATACTCAAACCTTCGCCTTCTGAGCCGATTACCAAAACAATTGGCCCAGTGAAATTGACTGTATGCACAGCTTCGCTTCCACTTGCAGCAGTGCCGTAAATCCAATAGCCAGCTTCTTTTAATTCTTCTAAGGCGCGGCCGAGGTTGACAACTCTAGCTACAGCAAAATTTTCTAAAGCGCCTGCTGCGACTTTCATCACAGTAGAAGTGATTCCAGAAGCCCTTCTTTGGGGAATCACTAAACCTTGAGCGCCTATTGCTTCGGCGGTGCGAATAATTGCTCCCAAGTTGTGGGGATCAGTAATTCCGTCAGCCACTACTATTACAGAATCGGTTACAGCTTTTGCCTGTTCAATTAGATCGGGTAATTCGATGTAAGCGTAGGGAGCAACTTGTGCCGCTACACCTTGATGATTGGCCCCGTTGGTGAGATAGTCTAAGCGCTTGGGTTCAACCTCATCAATAACTGTGCCATTTTCCTTCGCTTGCAAGAGACAATGGTGAAAGCTGGGATCGTAGCGCAAACGAGTAGTAATCCAGAGACGGTTGAGATTACGCTGATTTTGCAATGCACTCAATACTGGATGACGACCGTAGATGAGATCGCTATCTTCTTCTGTCGGTGTAGATACAGGCGGCTGGGAGAAGTTGCTATTTCGTTGGCGGGAGTTGTCAATGGGGTTGCTATCTATTTTCCTGGGATTGCGATTCGGATTAGCACTAGAGACAGCGTTGCTATCTATTTTCCTGGGATTGCGAGTCGGATTAGCACTAGAGACAGCGTTGCTATCTATTTTCCTGGGATTGCGAGTCGGATTAGCACTAGAGACAGCGTTGCTATCTATTTTCCTGGGA
>NZ_JBALCW010000108.1:0-6105 GCF_036917635.1 Nostoc sp. | reverse complement strand
TCAACTAGCAGAAATTCCATCCCTCAAGTCTGAGATAGAATCGCTCAAAAATTCCCATCAACTAACAGAAATCCAAAATCAACTAGCAGAACTTCCATCCCTCAAGTCTGAGATAGAATCGCTCAAAAATTCCCATCAACTAACAGAAATCCAAAATCAACTAGCAGAACTTCAATCTCTCAAGTCTGAGATAGAATCACTCAAAAATTCCCATCAACTAACAGAAATCCAAAATCAACTAGCAGAAATTCCATCCCTCAAGTCTGAGATAGAATCGCTTAAAAATTCCCATCAACTAACAGAAATCCAAAATCAACTAGCAAAAATTCAGTCCTTTAAAACAGAGTTAGAAGCAAATAACAAGGATAATGATCTAACTACACTTATTGAAATCACAATGCTGAAATCAGAAATAGAAAATCTGAAAAAACAGCCAGTATTCAAAACTCTCCAGACTCAAATTAGAGAGTTGCAATCTTTCAAGACAGAACGGGACTTAACGACAAATCAAGAGATAACTAGTTTAAAGATAGAAATAGAATCTCTCAAAACAAAAATGCAAAAAATTGCTTGGCTTGATGATAATAATCTATCAACTTGGTTGAGATTATAGTAACAAGAACAATGGAATATTATCCAACCTCAGTTGAGCATATTTTGGCAGAGCTAGAGAGAATTGACCTGCTGATTCGAGTCCAAGTCTGGAGAATGCAGCACATCCAGCCAAGTGACAATGAATTGCAGGGACTTCTCATTTCCGAACAAGAGATAGAGGAACTCCTAAGACAACCCATAGGTTTACCCCGTTGGGCAAATATTCCAACACCATTGTCTTCAATCGAGGTTCAAACTGCTCTAGAAGGAATGACTGCTGATATCGCTCAACGCCAAACTGGGAGTATTCAAAAAGACATCAAATTACGCTTGTATGAACTAGTTTGTCACTTTCAGCTCACACCACTTGACAGAGATACGCTATTAATTTGTTTAGCTCCAGAATTAGATTTGGGTTACGAGCGTCTTTGTGCTTATCTCCAAGATGACGTAAGAAAGAAGCGACCCTCTGTAGATTTGGTGTTAAATTTACTATGTGCAGATTTCAAAAGTAAGCTCTCAGCACGTCAACGTTTTCTGCCTACTGCTCCCCTACTCAAACATCAACTGCTGCATTTATTTGATGATTCGTCACAGCAGCAACCACCACTGCTGAGTAAATATCTCAAAGTCGATGAACGGGTAGTTAATTATTTACTTGGTAATGACGAACTCGACACCCGGCTTTTACCCTATGCTAAATACACCTGTCCTCAAGTAAAACTTGAAGATTTGTTACTACCACTGGAAATTAAAGAACGCTTAGGCTTACTAGCCTTGGAGAAACAAATAATTAAAACCAGACCAATATTTTACTTCCAAGGAACTTACGGAGTTGGCAAGCATACTACTGCCGAGGCATTTTGTCAGGAATTGGGAATTGGGTTGTTGACAGTAGAGTTAGAAAGACTATTATCAGCGGAATCGAGAGAATTTGAAACAATTATTGCTCTAGCTTACCGTGAAGCGGTGTTACAGTCAGTGGCTATATACTTTGAAGGTTTTGACGCACTTTTAGCTTCGGACAAAGCCGCTTGGCGGTTAGCATTACTGCACCAAGTGCAGGAAATGCAATTGCTGACCTTTTTAGCAGGTAACACTATCTGGGAACCATCTAATGCACAATCAGACTTGACCTTTTTGCGAGTGGAATTTCCTCTCCTGACAGCAGCCCAACGGGTAGAGTTATGGACGAGGTTTATAGGGGAGCAAGGCATTGCACCTTTACAGGATTTGGCTAACAAATTCCGTTTTAGTGGTGGACAAATTCGGGATGCGGCAGCTACAGCACGTAATTTAGCTTGTTGGCAAGATCCAACGCAAGGGCAGATAACTATAAATAACCTAATCGCTGCCTGTCGCTTGCAATCAAATCGCCAGTTAAGCGAAATGGCTCGCAAGATTACACCACGCTACAAGTGGTCAGACATTATCTTACCGGATGAGCAAAAAAATACAATACAAGAACTTTGTAATTATGTTAAATATCGTAGCTTGGTTTATGACGAGTGGGGTTTTGAGAAAAAGCTGTCTTTAGGCAAAGGACTAAACATTCTATTTGCAGGGCCTCCAGGAACAGGTAAAACAATGGCGGCTGAGGTTGTAGCAGGAGAATTGGAGTTAGACTTATATAAAATAGACCTTTCGGCAGTGGTCAGTAAGTATATTGGCGAAACAGAAAAGCACCTATCCCGCATCTTCCAAGAGGCAGAAACTAGTAATGCAATTCTCTTTTTTGATGAAGCTGATGCCCTATTTGGCAAGCGTACCGAGGTAAGTGATGCCCATGACCGCTACGCCAACCTTGAGGTCAGCTACCTCTTGCAAAGAATGGAGGAGTATAATGGCGTAGTGATTTTGGCGACGAATTTTCGCAAAAATATGGATGAAGCGTTTGTGCGGCGATTGCATTTTACCCTCGATTTTCCTTTACCGGATGAGAAGCATCGTCGCCACATTTGGCAAAACCTTTGGCCAGACGCTATTCCTCGTAGTGCAGAATTAGATTTGGATTTTATGGCGCGGCGTTTTGAGATTGCGGGGGGGAATATACGCAATATTGTGCTGGCAGCAGCTTTTTTGGCAGCAGATGATGGTGGGGTGGTACAAATGTGTCACTTGGTACGTGCGACTCGGCGGGAGTACCAGAAGATGGGGAAGGTGTTGATGGAGGGGGAATTTGGGGAGTATGTGGGGCAGTTGTAATTTTAGATTTTAGATTATTAGAGCAAAGAAAGCATTAAGAAGCAAAGTATTTATTTATAGACGAGGAAGGAGAATATGGAGTCAAAAACAATTCAAAATTCAAAATTACAATCATTGGGGGCTTAAAACCCGCCACTGATTGTAGGTGAAGCCTTCCCGCAGAATAGACCACTGATTTTTTGAATCGGTGGGGGCTTGTACCCAGAATTAATAAATTAAAAATTTTTATTTCTTTTTATTTTGAATTTTGAATTTTAAATTCAAAAACTGGTCAACGAACAAATTTAAATCTTTACGACCCCTCTGATGCTTGTTTAGCTTTCTCTTGCACATCTTGTGCCGCTTTTTGTGACGCTTGAGCAGCTTGATTAGTCATAGAGGTAGCAATGCTACTAATATCAACAGAAATAGGTGATGCTGGCCCAGTTCCAATCAAAACATTTGAACAGCCGCCAGTAATTTTATTTGGAGAACCAAGCGGTTCGAGAATTGTATTTCCCTCAAAGCAAGCTGGTAAGCCATTGATTAATACAGTGCTACTAGCATCAATTACTACGCCTACTCCGTGGGGAGGGATAGGAGAAGGAGTCATGCAAGCATGGAGATCCACAGTACCAAATGAACCTGATGCAGCAGTAGTGGCAGCAGCAGTAGAAGCACTAGTGGCAATCAAACTAGTCATTGATGTTGCAACAGCTGTCTTAGTAGCTTGTTCCGCAGCAAAAGCAACAACTTTAGCTGGAGGAAAGTTAGCAGCCTTAGTTAGTTGTTCAGCAGTTTGAACTAATGTATCAGCAACTTGCTTGGCTGCACTAACAATTGCTGCCTGAGCAGAAGGAAGACCTCGCCAAGCAGGTTTACCACCAATCATGACATTTGGGCTACCAGTAGTACCTGGTGTGAGAACTGGTGGCAAAGGATGTTGTACTCTATCCGTGATTCTAGCTGCTGGTTTTCCCATAAAATCCTCTGTGATTGCTGTTAATTCAATAATTTAGCAATTTAAAAAAATCAAGATGTTTTTAGTAGATTTATCTGTAAGATTATTTATAAGCGTTAAAAAACGTTCTTTCAGCTTTTACTTGATATTTTTGTTTAAAAAGCTCTAGGATTTTCAGATTATTAAATTTTGTTGCTTGTATTTAGAAACAACTAAAGTTTAGCACGGCAGAACTAGCATTTTATTATAGAAGATTGACAAAAAAATTAATTTACATTTGAGGATAATCTTATGTTCTATCGTCAGCAAGGGCAGATATTGCCCAAAAGCAATAAGGCTGTGCAAAAGCAGCCGACAACAATAGGAATAACAAATGATGTGCATTCGATAGTTCAAAGGGCGAAAGCTGATCCCAGTTCGCTAAGTGCAGATGAGGTCTTAACCCTTCAAGAGACAATAGGAAATAGGGCAGCGAATCGGTTGTTAGCTGCTCGAAGCACAACACAAGTGCAGGCGAAGCTGACGATTGGTGAGGTAGGGGATAAATACGAGCAGGAAGCAGATAGTGTAGCGCGTGAGGTAGTACAGCAAATTAATGCGCCTGCGGTATCAGGTCAAAGCGAAGCAGTACAGCGTCAGATGCCTGAAGACAAAGACGACCTCCAAATGCAACCGATAGTACAGCGTGTAACAAACGGTGGCATGGCTGCATCAGCAGATGTTGAAGCTGGGATACAACGGGCAAGGGGGGGTGGACAGTCCTTAGCAGATAACATCAGAGAACCGATGGAGCAGGCGTTTGGGGCTGACTTTAGAGATGTGCGAGTGCATACAGATTCTCAGGCTGACCAGTTGAATCAGTCAATTCAGGCGAAAGCGTTTACCACGGGGCAGGATGTGTTCTTTCGGCAGGGAGCGTATGAGCCGAGCAGTCGTGGGGGGCAGGAGTTGTTGGCACATGAGTTGACCCATGTGGTGCAGCAGGGTGGGGGTACGGTGCAAAGAGCAAAACAAGAACTTATAAATATCTTAGTCCCAGATCAAGGAAATCAAGCCTCTAACTCAGCAACTGAGCGACCAATAATTCAACGAGTGGTTTCCCAAAGTCCAGTCTTTCTACCGACCCAAGCCGAAATAGGATTTATTAATGCGCTTGATCAGCAAGTTGGTGTTGCGGAAGCTAGAGCCTCTCAAGTGGTACAACAAGTGGTACAACAAGCAAACGTACAGCCAACAGCCACTCAGCAAGCATATATCACCAACCCGACCCCTGCTCTATGGGGTATGTGCGTTGAGGAACAATTGAACCCCATAGCTCAGCAACTGGGATGGCAGACCCAAATGCGTATCGGAGCATCACGACCCGACTATCACCGTCTGGTTGGCAACACTCATGTGTGGGTGGATCTTACAACCCCCCTACAATCAGGCAATGCTGGATACCACATTACAACGAAGCTTTATGCTGGAGGAATCCAAGCTAACGCTCTGAATGATGTAGCTGCGGATATAACGCATCAAGGACTTAATCCGCTAGGACAACAACAGGGCGTAATTTTAAAAGGGAACGCAACGGATACACAAATGCGGCGCTTCCTTTTCTATAAGGAGTATATTATAAGCGGAGAAGACGTGGATTGGAACGAAGGAATGGATAAACTTCACGAAAAATATCCCAACATTACCCTTCATACTTTTACCCAGATATGGAACAGTCAAGAGCGAAGTAAGTTCGCGCAAGATGCAAGAAATTTGGCTAATATCCAATAAACCTATCTAATTCCAAAAGAAATATCTAAAGGATATTCAATCACAATACCTTTGCCAAAATAAGAGCCTACTAAAATTTTGGCAAAAATGGCAAAAAGACTGATACAAGGGCCTTTAGTTTACAAGGTAGCTTGAAGACTCAAACCCTTTACCATGCAGGTGATACGTAAAAAAAGCTGCGGTCAACCTTGAAGTAATTTTTAGGACTTATTGTTTTTGCCGAACCCAAGAGACAAGGGAGTTAATATATCAACTTACCCTCGTAAATTGGCGAAGGTATTGCAATCAACAACGGTCTTTCAGGTATAAAGCGAGTGCGATCGCTGATCTTGTAGGGTGCGTTAATGAAATGTAACGCACCATCTATATGCTGATTATCGGTGTGTTACGCTGACGCTAACACACCCTACGTATGAATGGATTTTACTTAAGTGCGTACCCATATCTTGTAGGGTGCGTTACTTCGTTAACGCACCGAACCAATCTCATGCAGCGTTACAGCCCACATTCCGCACTTCAATCAGTAGTATTAATAAACTACATTTAAATAAAATTCCAAATTATAATTTGGACTCCTAAGTAACCCTGAAAAAAAT
>NZ_JBALCW010000107.1:0-12024 GCF_036917635.1 Nostoc sp. | reverse complement strand
AGTCATTAGTCATTAGTCATTAGTCATTAGTCATTAGTCATTAGTCATTAGTCATTAGTCATTAGTCATTAGTCATTAGTCATTAGTCATTAGTCCAAGATAAACCAGGCCCACTCTTTAACATGGTTTGAAGTAGTCCTAATCATTAGTTTTTTTCGCCCAGAAGCGGCGAGGTATGTACCAAAAACTCTTTAGTTATATCTTGCACTAGTCCCAGAAACCGCCATAGGTTTCTAACCTATGGCTAACAGCTAAAGTCCTCTCAAGAGGACTAAACCGTATTAGTGGCATGGATATTAGTCCACTTGAGTGAACTTGGACAAAAAGCCTGTGAAATTTATTTCTTGGCAGGAGATTGGGCAGGTGCAAGATATAAATTTATCAATTCCAACACAGGTATTTTTTCACAAACCCATTAAAAACCCTTGAAAGGGGAGATACATATTTCTCTGACCTTTCAAGGATGTTAAAAATGGCAAATTGCCTTGATTGGGAAGCGCAAATTTAGCAGCATACCCTCTGGTTGGCGTAAAGAAATATTACGACGAGGCTAGTGCTACTTCTACCTTTTCTTGCAATTCACCTTTTTGGTACATTTCAATCAAAATGTCAGAACCGCCAACAAATTCACCATCGATATAGACTTGGGGAATTGTCGGCCAGTTAGAGTATTCTTTAATTCCCTGGCGGATTTCCGAATCTGATAGAACGTCAATTGTCTCGAAGGGAACTCCCAAGGTATTGAGAATCTGCACAACGTTGTTGGAGAAACCACATTGGGGCATTAACTTGTTTCCCTTCATGAAAACCATAATCTTGTTCTGTTGTAGCAAGTTATCAATTTTCTCTTTGAGTTCTGGGGTCATGGTATTTGTATTTCCTATGTTACATTCAACGATGACAAGTTAGAAGTTAAAAATTCATAACTCCTAACTCCTAATTCCTAACTCTATGTTTACGAAGCTGGTGTTCCTTGCCAAGATTCAGGAGTATATGTTTTTACTGCCAAGGCATGAATTGCTTCGGTTGACATAGCTTGCCCCAAAGCACCATAAACTAACTGGTGCTGTTGCACTAGTCCCTTACCTGCAAAGTGCGATGAAACTACTGTTACCTGATAGTGGTCACCGCCACCAGTCAAGTCTTGCACCTGAACCTGGGCGTCTGGCAGTTCCGCCTTGATCATTGCCTCAACCTGCTGCGGACTAATCATCGCTATTCCTGAAAAAACTTACTTTTCTATTATTAACAGATATGGAGCAATGGCTGTGCCAAGTTCAGGTTTTGGCAAGGCTAGAAATAAACGCATCTCTGAGGTGGATTTTTGAGGACGCCGCCTCAAAGCTACGGTAGATAATCCTATCCTAGCACTGGGACATTCTCAAACTTCTGCTCAGGGAGGGAGATGGGGGAGTAGGGGAAAAATTTATTTTTTTGGGGATGAGGAAGATGAAGCACCACCATCTCTAGGATAGGGAGAATCAACAAAACCCAATTCAAACAACTGTTTATAGGCTTTCTTACCTAAATCTCGCGTGGGGTTTTGACTCTTAATTATTTGAATCAACAAGGGTACAGCTAATTCTGGCTGATTTTGGGCGCGATGTACCAATGCTAGCTGAAAGGTGGCTTCATCTCGCTTTTGCGCTGTTACTAGAGCTTTTTGACGCTGAGAATCAGAAACTCTATTGTCAATTCCCGAAAAGCTAGAGTTTAATTCTTGATAAAAATTAGATAGCTGATTATAAACCTGGCGTGCTTCTTGCAGTTTCTTGACAGCTAAGGGGTAGTTTTGAGCAGAAACGGCTTGGTCTGCCTCTTTCAATAAGCGATCGCCACCTTCAACGCTCAAAATGCTGTTACTTTGGGTTATGGGGCGCAGGTTATTGGGATCGTTGGGGTCAATGGGTTGTGGACTATTAGTGCCTGGTAACTGTGATACCTGAGCATTCACAGGTGATAGCAGGCTGAGGACTGCTATGACTGATAAAAAAGTACGGTGCATCAAGGTAACAGCGACAGCAGTGTTCATGGGGTCAAGTAGTGCAACGACTATACAGAAAATTTATGGAAACTTCGGGTATCTTAACTCTGTTTTGGTCTTCGACAAAGCAAAGCCGCATCCTAAGTTTCTTTGATTTAGACTGAAAATCGGTTTAATAGAGTTCCCGTTGCCCCTGTATAATGATTAACTAAAATCGTCTTTATGAGCGATCGCGTTAATTCCTCTGATTTTTTAATCATCGGTTTACCAGCAAGCAGCTTGGGAGTAGTTTGACAACGCCGTGATGAAGAGTTTTTTGAGAAAAAATTTAGACTGCTTCACCATCCGTCCCGCTACCGACTTTCCTTTGCAATAATTATCTCAGGTTAAGTGGAATATTTGGCACGAGAATCTTCTCACGCTGCAAGAAGTATTTGCGATCGCTTCCATCGGGCGTGAAACGCGATCGCACCAAACCATTTAAACATGGCGATGTCCCCAGTCCGCGCTTCCCAAAATTTTCTTTTTACCACTCATGGTTACAAAATCATGGAAAATCTCAAGACTTTCATTTAACTATTTGTCCAAATAGTAAGAATATTTATCATCAACTAATTCAGTTGTTTCGAGACAATTATTAGCTATTGGCTCAAAAGAATGCCAATTTGGCTAAATACTCCATTAAAAGCGGGTACTCTATATCTATACACCCTCAAAGGTTGCAAACAAGCCCGCTTGTTTGGTGACGGACTCACGATGAATATAGCAAGCAATCAATGTCAAACCTTGAAAACGTCCAGTTTCTTAATCATGCACGGTTAATACTCAATGGGTAAGAGCGAGTCTTGGGACATTTGACGTTTGGCGATATCAAGAATTAGTAATTTCTGCAAATGCACGATTAGTAATTTTTGTTTGTTGATGGCTTAACTGTTGCAGTGCCTTTGCTAAATCAACTGTGATGCTTTTAGCATCTTGTTTTATACAGCCACTCATGTAATCCTTTACTCTAATTGGGGAGCCAATGTCAATACTCACATCTGTACCCCAATTTGGGTGAGGTTGGCTGTAATTGATGCCTATGGGTATAATTTTGACTCCCAGCCCCGAATGACTAGATTCAGCGCTCAAAGCAAGACGAGCAATTCCGGGCTTCAACTGGTGAACTTGTCCATCACGAAAAATATTACCTTCTGGAAAAATAACCAGGGTTTTTTGCTGCTGAAGTAGCTCAACTCCATGTCGCAGCGTGCGGATTGACGGATGCTTAGAATTTACAGGGAACCCTCCCAAACGTCGGACAAACCAGCCTTGCAAACCTTGGCATTCGTCGATAGTCACCATAAACCGCAGGTCTTGTTCTCTGCGACAATCAACGGTAGCGTAGGGTACGAGCAATGCATCCCAACGCGCCCGATGAGTAGGCGCGAAGATCACAGGCCCAGTTATAGGGATATTTTTTTGTCCGGTTATGCTAATTTGCCCAAAGAATAATGGTAATAGGCACTGACGCCCTAATAAATATGCCAGAGGACTTAACCAAGGAGAAACCCTTGAAGTAGTATCAGCCACCTGATGATTTGCTGGTGTCTGCTGGCAAGTATCGGATGAAGAGTAAAATTCCATCATGACGGATGCAGCTGATTGACGGGTAAAATTTAACGAAAAGTCTGATTAGTTACACCGTAGGTTCTCTTGTCTGACTTGTCTTGTACTAGATGGACAGTTTTACCTCTGTCCGTTAGTTTACACTACGCCGCTTAGTAGCAAACCAAGCCTGTAATTGTTCACGACAAGCTGACTCTAGAACGCCTCCGATTACTTGTAAGCGATGATTAGAAGCAGCGCTATTGGGTATGTTAATAACTGTACGAATTGCGCCAGTTTTGCTATCGTCTACTCCATATACAAGTAGTCTTAGACGCGCTTGGAGGATCGCACCTGCACACATCGGGCAAGGTTCGAGAGTTACGTAGAGGGTGCATTCATTAAGATGCCAATTTTGTAAAGTTGTTGCAGCTATTTTGAGAGCGAGGATTTCCGCATGAGCGGTTGGGTCTTTGTCGCGCTCTTTTCTATTTTCTCCTTGTGCTAGCAATTTGCCTGTTGAATCAATGATAACAGCACCTACAGGGACTTCACCTGCATCACCTGCTACTTTTGCTAATTCTAGAGCATAACTCATCCATTTTTGATGTATAAGATATTCTGTGTATTTAGTTAACATATACTTATCAATATAAAAATTTTAAAATTCTACTCACCTTTGGACGGGGGAGATAGCGATCATACGAGGAATAAAAAGTATATAGCGGTTCTTGGTTGAGTAAGTACAAAACCCCACACCCTTCTTCGAGCTACGGTGTACACACAAGTGCAATCTACGCTTAAGTATCATAACCCCTGAGATACCTCAAGAAAGGTTTTACGTAGTAAAACCTGTCCCTCTCCTTACTAAGGAGAGGGATTAAAGATAGGACAGGGTGAGGTTTTGAAGGACTTTTGGGTAATCAGATAACTTGTGTGTAAACCGTAGGCTTTGAGTGGAGTTTAGCTATTAGCCTAGAACTTGAGTTCTAGGCGGGATGTGCGTCAGTAGAATACTTTAACTGTTACAAAAGTGGGAGTAATGACAAGCACTAAAAATCTTAAGCTAAATAGCGGCTTGGGCTAAAAGGGGATCGAGTTGATTTTGTGTGTCCAGTTGATAAAGGTCATCGCAGCCGCCAATGTGCTGGTTATTGATAAAAATTTGCGGTACACTACGGCGACCGTTAGCGCGTTCTGACATTTTCGCTCTGGCTGCTTCGTCGCCATCGATTTTATATTCGGTAAAATTTACACCTTTCCACCACAGCAGTATTTTGGCACGAATGCAGTAAGGACAAGTTTGCCATGTGTAAAGTTCGACGTTGGCTTTGACTCGCTCTGGATGGCGATTTAAAAGAGGATTAAGAAAGTCCAGCATATTTTCTTAAGCAAGGTTTTAACTGTGTCTCTAGCCTAGATCATTGCTGGCATTGATTACTACATTGGGGCTTGAAGCCACTGTCTTTGATTAGAACTATCTATACCACGATACACATAGTCATGCAGTATAAATAAGCCAGCAACCATGTTGATTAACATGAGTGTGATGTAGTCAATAAACACGATTCATCTCTTGATGCTTTTCTGGGCTGATATGAATTATCCCAAGTTACACCGTTATATTTCTAAATATTTAAACCGACAGATAAACACAGATTAGCTCCAAAATAAAGTGTAACAAAATTTAACTTTTTGCCACTGGTATCCACCCCTTGGTAAACTGTAGCGGACGTTCCACTTCATAGTTAATGAAAGCCATAGTAAGTCCATACTTTGACGTTCCTGGTCCGGCAAAATTCCTCTGGAGAGGGCACTTTATTGAACACCCTGATGTTGCACAAAGAGGTAATCAGATTCGTTTGGGGCTGGAAAAGGCGGAATGTGAGATAGTGTTTCTATCGCAGGTAGAACTTCACGCAGGATTGATTCGTGAATCAATCCTAGCGGTACAAGAACCTGCGTATGTTAACTATCTTGAGAGTGCTTGGGAACATTGGTCAAGAATGGAGAATGCCAGTACAGAGATTTTTTCCAACATTTCCCCAAACCGCCATCTGACTCAGTTCAACGAAAGTCCTGTGGCTCTGGCGGGATGGTACATTGCTGATGGTGCAGCACCAATCGGAGAATACACATGGCGAAACGCTTTAGGAAGTGTATCTGCGGTTATTGAAGCGACTTCATATCTCAAAGCAGAAGAGTTGGCTGTATATGCCTTGTGTAGACCAAGTGGGCATCATGCTTGCGGGGATATGGCAATGGGTATGTGCTTCTTAAATAACGCTGCGATCGCTACACAAGAGCTTCGCACAAAGTTTTCCCGAATTGCAATTCTTGATATTGACATGCATCATGGTAACGGCACCCAGCAGATTTTTTATCAGCGTAGTGATGTTTTAACAATTTCGATTCACGGTAATCCTACCAACTTTTATCCTTTTTATACAGGTTTTGAAAACGAACGTGGCAGCGGTGATGGAGAAGAATGTAACTTGAATATTCTCCTACCTCCTGGAACTAATGAGGCTTCTTATCTACATGCGTTGGAGAAAGCGCTAGCTGTAGTGTCGTCGTTCAACGCAGAAGCTTTGGTCGTAGCAACTGGCTTTGACACGTTTAAATCAGATCCTCTGGGTTGTTTTGCTCTTGAGTCCACGTCTTATAACCAAATTGGCAGAAGGATTAAGTTACTTGGTCTGCCGACTCTTTTTGTACAAGAAGGTGGCTACTTTGTTGAAGCCCTATGTGAAAACGTTCGACAATTAGTCACAGGTTTTAAAAGTGTTTAAAATCATACATGTAAAGATTTTTAAGTAAAATTTATAGTATAACTTTAAGTACTTACCCTGAGATTTAACACGCTGATATATCTAGTAATTATTGAGAATAGTGTCAATAAGTTGGGAATTGATACTTCGTTAAAATTTTGAATCGAAATTTGGTAACGGCTCTTTGGTAAACTTAAAGACTGAAATAGCCAGATAAAACGGCAGAAATTCAAGCAGTTGAGAGGGCAGACTCTGTGGAAAATACACTTGGGTTAGAGATTATTGAAGTAGTAGAGCAAGCTGCGATCGCTTCCTCGAAGTGGATGGGTAAAGGCGAAAAAAACATCGCTGACCAGGTAGCTGTGGAAGCTATGCGGGAGCGGATGAATAAAATCCACATGCGCGGTCGCATTGTGATTGGGGAAGGCGAACGCGACGATGCCCCTATGTTATACATCGGTGAAGAAGTTGGTATCTGTACCCAACCAGATGCCGCAAGTTTCTGTAATCCTGATGAACTAATTGAAATTGATATCGCGGTTGACCCTTGTGAAGGTACGAACTTGGTAGCTTATGGACAACCTGGTTCGATGGCTGTCTTAGCAATTTCTGAAAAGGGTGGATTATTTGCTGCTCCTGACTTTTACATGAAGAAGTTAGCAGCACCTCCCGCAGCTAAGGGTAAGGTAGACATCAACAAGTCAGCAACGGAAAACCTGAAGATTCTGGCTGAGTGTCTAGATCGGAGTATTGAAGAACTCGTGATCGTGGTCATGAAGCGCGAACGCCACAACGATTTAATTAAAGAAATCCGTGAGGCTGGAGCGAGAGTCGCCCTAATTTCAGATGGTGATGTGGGTGCAGCCATCAGCTGCGGTTTTGCTGGAACTAATATCCACGGGCTGATGGGTATCGGTGCGGCTCCTGAAGGTGTAATCTCAGCAGCTGCAATGCGCGCTTTGGGTGGACACTTCCAAGGTCAACTGATTTACGATCCAGCAGTCGTAAAAACAGGTTTGATTGGAGAAAGCAGAGAAGCCAATATCGATCGCTTAAAATCTATGAATATCAATGACCCCGATAAGGTCTATGATGCTCATGAATTAGCATCTGGTAAAACTGTTCTGTTCGCTGCTAGCGGCATTACCAGTGGTAATCTCATGGAAGGTGTCCGTTTCTTCAACGGTGGAGCCAGAACCCAAAGTTTGGTAATTTCCAACCAGTCAAAAACTGCTCGCTTTGTTGACACGATTCACATGTTTGGTGAACCCAAGACTCTCCAACTGAACTAATTTTTAGGGAATGGGGAATGGTAAAAGTAGGGGCGAAGTATTTGGAAATAAATCTTTCTCTAAAATGGAAAAATAGTCAGCCAAATGCTTCATCGTTACACTAGTTAGTAGTTAGTATTTAGTGATTAGTTATTGTTTATTGGTTGGAAAAACTATCAACCAATAAACAAAAATCCCCCATTCCCTATTTCTCACTCAATGCCCTATTCTCAACTACCAACTAGTAACTACGATTTAGCAAATGAATATAGCAGTGGTGGGGTTAAGCCATAAAACAGCCCCAGTAGAAGTCCGGGAAAAACTGAGCATTCCAGAACCACAAATTGAAAGTGCGATCGCTCAACTGGCTAGCTATCCCCATATTGACGAAGTTGCAATTCTTAGCACTTGTAATCGTCTGGAAATTTACATTGTTACCAGTGAAGCAGACCAAGGTATCCGGGAAATAACGCAGTTTCTCGCAGAATACAGTAAATTACCCGTGCTTTCTCTGCGACAGCATTTGTTTATGCTGCTACATGATGATGCGGTGATGCACGTTATGCGGGTAGCAGGTGGTTTAGATAGTCTGGTACTCGGAGAAGGTCAAATTCTGGCTCAGGTGAAAACTACTCACAAACTGGGTCAGCAATATAACGGTATAAAAACCATTTTGAATCGATTATTTAAACAAGCGCTGACAGCTGGTAAGCGGGTTCGTACTGAAACTAGTATTGGTACTGGCGCTGTGTCTATCAGTTCGGCTGCTGTAGAGTTAGCGCAAATAAAAGTGGCAAATTTAGCTGCTTGTCGAGTGGTAATTCTCGGTGCTGGTAAAATGTCGCGGCTGCTGGTGCAACATCTAATTTCTAAAGGTGCTGTGCAAATTAGTATTGTAAATCGCTCCCGCGATCGCGCCCAAGAATTAGCAAAGCAGTTCCCTCAACAACTGCTCCAAATTCATCCGCTATCGGAAATGATGACTGTAATTGCCGATAGTGATTTGGTGTTTACAAGTACTTCGGCAACAGAGCCAATACTTGACCGGTCTAAGTTAGAAATGGTTTTAGAAGTTCAGCGCTCTCTAATGTTATTTGATATTTCTGTGCCGCGTAATGTTCATGCGGATGTAAATGAATTGGAAAATGTGCAAGCTTTCAATGTGGATGATTTGAAAGCAGTAGTAGCACAAAACTACGAAAGCCGCCGGAAGATTGCACAGGAAGCCGAAAAACTTTTAGAGGAAGAAGTGGAAGCTTTTGATATTTGGTGGCGCAGTTTAGAAACTGTTAGCACCATTAGCTGTCTGCGAAATAAAGTCGAAACCATCCGCGAACAAGAATTAGAAAAAGCATTGTCAAGATTGGGTTCGGAATTCGCGGAAAAACATCAAGAGGTAATTGAAGCATTAACACGGGGAATTGTCAATAAAATTTTACACGATCCGATGGTGCAATTGCGATCGCAGCAAGATGTAGAAGCCAGACGGCGCTGTATGCAAACTCTGCAAATGCTGTTCAACCTGGATGCAGAGGAACAGTTTAGTTAAACTGAACAACAAATAAGATCCCCGACTTCTTTAAGAAGTCGGGGATCTTAGCTTTTCAATTAGATATACTTCTAATTAGATACACGTCTAATTAGGATTGAGTTATGCAACCAGAGTAATTTAACATTTTACTGCGCTTTGCAATGCAAATAAAATTTAGAAATTTTCTTTAATAGTTACTATCCAACGAAATTGCTTAGTATTATCCGCAATTGCTTGTCCGTCGCTTTCGGGGTAGATGACCTCAGATGCGGTATTAGGAGTGATTACCATAATGCTACGCCTCCAATCTTCGAGTTTTTCATAGTTTAGAACAGTTCACATAAAACTTGTAGCTGACTAACTTCAGACAGCACTTTAAAATGGTAATATCTTCAAAAAATTTAGCCCCACAATCATAGGTTATATATTTATGCAGTTAGAAACACAAAAACTCTATTACACACCTGAAGAGTATTTAGAAATTGAAGAAAAGGCAGAATATATTCGAGTTCCAGCTGGTAATCTAAACCTGCTTCGGTAAAAGCTGTTTGAACTTGCTCTAAATCTCTGACTGTCATAATTGACATAAAAAGCTTTTTCCACTTAAATGTGCAACTCGATTTTAACAAGAGCCAAATTTCAGAAGATTTGACACCGTGTGCGACTTTCTAGGAAACCTATTTAAAGGTAATATAGCAATGCTCTCTGAGTTGTGAAAATTACTTTTTAATCGAACCACAGAGGCGCAGAGAACACAGAGAGAGAGAAGAATCAACAGAAAGTTTCACAAATGATTTAGGACTGCTATATCTATTAGCCAATGTATGGTCAATCAGAACTTTAAACTACAGTATTATTTTCCTAGATACGCTTCTAAAACTTTGGGATTAGTTTGAATTTCTGCTGGTGTACCGTCAGCTAAATTCTGCCCTTCGGCAAGTACCCAAACGCGATCGCACAATGACATAATCACATCCATATTGTGTTCGATAATCAAGAAAGTCATTCCATCTTGACGGTTCCAAGTGATAATGCGATCGCAAATATCATCAATCAACCTCGGATTCACACCAGCAGCCGGTTCATCCAACAAAATTAACTTGGGATTAGTCATCAACGCCCGTCCCATTTCTAGCAGCTTGCGTTGTCCACCAGACAAGCCACCAGCATAATCATGTGCTTTTTTTCCCAAGCCTACTGATTCTAATAGAAACATTGCTCGTTCTTCGAGTTGCTTTTCTTCCTTAGCTACAACATGCGGCTGCAATTGCACTTGCCAAAAATTTTCACCAGTTTGTTTTTGCGCCGCCAGCAGCATATTTTCTAATACCGACAACCGCGAGAGAGTTCGCGCAACCTGAAAAGTCCGGATTACTCCCTGTTGGGCAATTTGATATGGTTGCAAGTTGTGAATCGGTTCGCCGTCAAAAATTACTCTTCCCTTATCTGGGCGAATGAAGTTTGAGAGTAAGTTAAATAAAGTTGTTTTACCAGCACCATTTGGGCCAATCAAACCCGTAATGCTGCCTTTGGCAACTTCGATTTTCGCCTCATTAACTGCTTTGACACCACCAAAGCTTTTAGAAAGTCCAGTGGCTACCAAAAGGGGAAGTGGCGATGACTGGTTATTTACCAAGAGTAAGTTCCTCCTTTTTCCCTAGAATACCTTGAGGTCGCCAAATCATCAGTATCATCAAAATTAGTCCGATTACCATGATCCGAAATGCACCTAAACGGGCTTCATCAAGGGGGACTATTCTGGGTAAAACTTCCCGCGTCAGTGCATCGTAAGCAAAGAAAATTACCGCACCTAAGATTGTGCCAATATTATTACCTGAACCACCTAAAATCACCATAATCCAAGTGTCAAAGGTGATTTGCGGTTGAAAGTTATCAGGGTAAATAGCGCCCAGTTGCCAAGCGAAGAAAGCACCAGCGATACCTGCGATCGCACCCCCTAACATGAGAGATTGTAATTTATACCAAAAGACATTTTTTCCCAGCGCCTTGGGAATTTCTTCATCTTCACGGATGGCTTTAAGAATTCTACCCCAAGGCGATCGCACCAAAATTTCTAAGCGCCAGTATACAAATGCTAAAACCAACAGCAACACCAGCATTAAACCCGCTTTTGGGTTGTAATTATACAGTGCGATTACGCCAGAAATATAAATCGCTGCTGCCAAAACGGCTAACACAATTCCCACACCCAAACGTGATGCAAATTCTTGTTTGCTAGTTGTCCTTTTACCTAAATCAGTAGTCCGAGATATTTGGGTGGTACTAATCCATCGCCATAAGGTAAAAAAAGTTACAGCAGCTAGCAGTGTTAAAAGTCCAATCATCACTAATCTGACAAACAAATTTGGCTCTGTGGAAAAGGGTATGCGATAACTTTGCACACCAAACGCCCCAGAAATCCAGGTGTCACCCACAGGTAATTCCTGATTATTCACCACCAAACGAATTAATTCCCCTGTACCGATAGTGACAATTGACAGATAATCTTCCCGTAAGCGGAGAGTTGCAAAACCAATTACCAAACCTAACAAGGCGGCGACAATTGCCCCAGCTACTGCCGATATCAGTAGAGGTACGCCCTTTAAACTTAACAATACGGTTGTATATGCTCCCAGGGTCATGAAAGCAATATGACCAAAGTTAATTAGCCCCGTAAAGCCCCACTGTAAATTGAGTCCTAATGCGAATAGAGCAAAAAGTGCTGTAGAAATTGCTAAGAAAATGAGATAGTCAACCATGTTTTGCAATGGGGAGTTAGGAGTTGGGAGTTGGGAGTTGGGAGTTGGGAGTTGGGAGTTGGGAGTTGGGAGTTGGGAGTTGGGAGTTGGGAGTTGGGAGTTGGGAGTTGGGAGTTGGGAG
>NZ_JBALCW010000106.1:0-54610 GCF_036917635.1 Nostoc sp. | reverse complement strand
TGACCAATGACCAATGACCAATGACCAATGACCAATGACCAATGACCAATGACCAATGACCAATGACCAATGACCAATGACCAATGACCAATGACTAATGACTAATGACTAAGTATATGCAAATCCCCCGCTTGCACCCAGACACAATTGAGGAAGTTAAACTACGGGCTGATATTGTAGATGTCGTATCAGAATACGTAGTTTTACGCAAACGGGGGAAAGATTTCGTCGGTTTGTGTCCCTTCCACGATGAAAAATCTCCCAGTTTCACCGTCAGCCAGACCAAGCAAATGTACTATTGCTTCGGCTGTCAAGCTGCGGGAAATGCCATTAAGTTTGTCATGGAATTGGGGAAGCGTTCTTTTGCTGATGTGGTGCTGGATTTAGCACGGCGTTACCAAGTACCTGTGCAAACCCTCTTACCCGAACAACGCCAAGAATTACAGCGTCAGCTATCTTTGCGTGAGCAGTTATATGGAGTTCTGGCAACGTCTGCCCAGTTTTATCAACACGCGCTGAGACAATCTCAAGGGCAACAGGCACTCCAATATTTACAATCTAACCGTAAACTCAAAGAAGAAACAATACAGCAATTTGGTTTAGGTTATGCCCCCGCAGGTTGGGAAACTCTCTACCGTTATTTAGTGGAAGATAAACATTTGCCCGCGCAGATACTAGAAAAAGCGGGATTAATTAAGCCACGATCTTCCGGGGGCGGTTATTATGATGTATTCCGCGATCGCTTGATGATTCCCATTCGTGATGTTCAAGGGCGCGTCATTGCCTTTGGTGGTAGAACCCTGACTGATGAACAACCTAAATATCTCAATTCACCAGAAACCGAACTTTTTAGTAAAGGTAAAACATTATTTGCCCTTGATCAAGCTAAAGGTGGGATTTCTCAACTCGATCAAGCGGTGGTGGTAGAGGGATATTTTGATGCGATCGCTCTCCACGCCGTTGGTATTAATAACGCTGTCGCCTCTCTCGGTACAGCTTTAAGCTTAGAACAAGTCCGGTTAATATTACGCTACACGGAATCGAAACAATTAGTACTCAACTTTGATGCTGATAAAGCCGGAACCAATGCAGCCGAAAGAGCGATCGGTGAAATTGCTGAACTAGCATACAAAGGCGAAGTTCAGCTAAAAATTCTCAATTTACCCGATGGTAAAGATGCTGATGAATACTTGCACAAGCGTTCCCCAGAAGATTATGCAGAACTACTAAAAAATGCGCCACTTTGGTTAGACTGGCAGATTCAGCAAATTATTCAACGTCGTGACTTAAAACAGGCTACTGATTTTCAGCAAGTAACTCAGCAATTAGTCAAATTACTTAAAAATATAGTTAATAGCGATACACGCAACTATTACGTTTCCTACTGTGCAGAAATACTCAGCTTAGGAGATACCAGACTTATACCCCTACGAGTCGAAAATCTATTAACTCAAATTGCTCCCCCTCCGGCTACATACTCTAAGCCTGTGTCAGCGAAGAAAGCATGGGGAGCTAGCAAATCCCCACTTCCCACTTCCCACTCCCCACTCCCTACAGAACGCAGTCTTTTAGAACATGCAGAGGCGTTATTATTGCGAATTTACTTGCATTGTCCTGAACAACGTCAAGCGATTATTGACGAACTAGAGGAACGAGATTTGCAATTTAGCCTTTCCCACCACCGATTTTTATGGCAACAAATTTTAGAAATTTCATCCAATGATGTAGAGACGCGAAATTTCGCGTCTCCACCAGATTTAATTTCCCGCCTGCAAGACCAGTTCTTAGAATTTGACAGCGAGATAGGGTTAATTTCCCATTTGTTTCATGTCGATGAAAAAAACCAGAAAGAAATACTTCGGACTCCGCAAGTGGTTCAAGCTGCGATCGCTTGCATGGATTTAGTCATGCTTGAAAAACGCTATCGCCACTTTTTGGAACTATGGCAACAAACCGATCCAGAAGCTGAACCAGAGCGTTATCAATTTTATTATCAGGCTTTCTACGCTGAAAAAATCAAACTTCAAAAAATAGACCGACAACGGTTATTTTCCATCACAGAGTTGTTGTAGTTTAACTCTTGATTAAGTAAATCGGTGAGAATAATCCAAACTATATTAACTAATGTAAAAAATATTGGAATTAGTTTGTAGTGAGGGCTTCAGGCTTCACTACAAAGCTTTAATTATTTACGCCCTCCTACTTAAAAGAAAAACCTCACCCTGTCCTATCGGACATCTCTCTTTTTACTAAGGAGAGGGACAGGTTTTGCGTAGCTAACCAGGGTGAGGTATCTCAGGGGCTGCACGATAGTAAAGACTTGTGTGTACACCGTAGCCTTGTAGGGGAAGTTTTGCAGAACCCGTGAAAAATCAATTTATTGAATAGCTAACGAAGATTAGCGATCGCGTTTAGCAGAACGGCGCGATGCAGATGAACGCGCACTAGGCTTATCGCCATTGGTCGCGGGTGGTGCTGCCTTACGTTTAGCTGATGTCTGTGGTAACGGTTTAGCACTACGAGCCGGACGCTTGTCACCTCCGGGTTTGGGCCTGTGTTGCCGTTCATTTGCGATCGCTTCGGAATTGGTATCGGGGTTAGGCGCAAAACCAGCCACCACTTCCCTTGGCAAGCGCTGCTCAATCAGTTTTTCGATATCTTTCAATAGAGGGTATTCATCGACAGATACCAGCGATACGGCTTCACCTGACGCGCCAGCGCGGCCAGTACGCCCAATGCGATGAACATAATCCTCTGGTACATTGGGTAGATCGAAGTTGACTACATGGGGCAGTTCGCTGATATCAAGACCCCTAGCAGCAATATCTGTCGCCACCAATACCTGTAAGCTGCCATTTTTGAACTTTGCCAGAGCATTAGTACGCACCGGTTGGCTCTTATTCCCGTGGATTGCCAGTGCTTGGATGCGGTCTTCGCCCAACTGCTTAACCAAACGGTCAGCGCCATACTTAGTACGCGTAAACACTAGCACTTGATACCAATTATCTCGCCGAATCAGGTGAGCAAGTAATTGGCGTTTCTTGTCACGGTCTACCTGATAAACTTTCTGGGCGATCGTCTCGGCGGTAACGTTGCGGCGTGCTACCTCAATCATCGTCGGGTTATTAAGGAGACCGGCGGCGAGTGCCTTAATTTTGTCGGAGAAAGTAGCGAAGAATAGCAAATTTTGTCGCTGTTTGGGCAATAGTGAGAGAATGCGGCGGATATCATGAATAAAGCCCATGTCCAGCATTCGATCTGCTTCATCTAGCACCAAAACCTCAATATGCGATAGGTTCAGCGTCCCCTGCTGTACATGGTCTAACAGTCGCCCTGGAGTAGCGACTAGAATATCGACTCGGTTCTTCAAACGCTGTTTTTGCAGATTAATACCGACTCCGCCGAACATCACCATTGAGTTTAGCTGCAAGTACTTGCCGTACTCGCGCACGCTTTCTTCTACCTGTGCAGCGAGTTCACGAGTCGGGGTGAGAATCAGCGCCCGGATCGGCGGGTATCCCTTATATGTACCTTTGATGCTCTTATCAGACGACAACCGATGCAGAAGCGGTAGGGTAAAACTAGCGGTCTTTCCAGTACCAGTTTGTGCGCCAGCTAGCAAATCGCTACCTGACAAGACGGCTGGAATCGCCTGTTTCTGAATTGGCGTGGGTTCAGTATACCCGCGTTCGGTAACCGCACGGATAATTTCATTGGACAAGCCGAGATTAGAAAAAGACATAAAACTCCAAAAATAACATCGGCCTGTCGCCAATGGCGGCGTCAGTCTTAGGCGGACGGAGTGAAAAAGCGTTGAAAAGCTGATGGGCAGTAGCGCAAAGACTGAAGAGCGAGTGCCGCAGTTCCACATTCTAACAGATTGCAGTCCATTATGTCGTTAAAGTTGCTCTAATTCTGCGTTGTGTTAAATTAGCATTACTTGGAATGTAAAATGTTGAACAATTAGGAGAAATTCGTTATCGCAATCCAAAAGCAACTGATTAATTCACAAATCAAGTCACCTAGTGTCTTCTTGATTGACCATGAGAATAACAATCGTGGTCTGATCGACACCAATGAGGCGCTACAGCTAGCCGAGAGCTTAGAGCTTGACTTAGTTGTAGTCTCCCAAGGTAAAGAGGCTCCAATCGCCAAGATTCTCAACTATGGCAAGCTTCAATATCAAAAGAAAAAACGTCAGAGCCAGAGTGCTAGACCCACGGTAAAGGAAGTTCGATTTGGTCTAAACGTGGGCGTGGCTGATTACAATTTACGCATCCAACAAGCAGGTGAATGGTTGAGTAAAGGCGATTCAGTCAAGTTTGCCATCCGTTTACGAGGTCGAGAACATCAATATCGTGACAAAGCGGGAGAACTGCTAGATCGAATTGCAAATGATCTTAGTCAAGTAGGTAAAATCCAGTCGCTGGATAAACGCGCACTAGTTGTTCAAGTGATTCCTGCCTAGTTAATCTTGCGATCGCTAGAGGATATATTTGTAACAGCTTGTAAGGAACGACAAAAGCTGGAGGTAACACTGTAGCTTCTATGGAAAAAACATTGACATTCTCCCCACTGAAGATAGCAAGGGGATTTTTCGCTGTCCAATATTGGAGATGGGCTTGTCCTAAGCATATAGAATAGTAGACAACCCTGTACAATAAGGTAAAACTTTGTACAGGGTTTTGTTTTATGTATAAACCGCATGGATTTGCAAAATAACTGACAATTCAGGTAATCTGGAAAACCTCACTTCTATTTCTCTCTTCCTTTAAGGAGGAGCCACTGCGCCTTTGCGGCAAAGCCCGACAGCCAAGCACGTGGCGTCAGAGATTTTGAAATCAATCAAGGAAGGTAGAGCCGTTTGATGGCAACCTATTAGTTAGCAGGTTGTTCTAAATTAACTTTGACAACTTTGTTCTTTTCTTGCTCAGTTTTAGGCAGTGTCAGATTCAAGATGCCGTCTTTATAATCTGCCGTAACGTTAGTATTTTGAATCCGAGCAGATAGAGGAATTACGCGTTGAAATTTCCCCTAATGAAACTCACTTTTGGTAACGCCTTTTTCTTAAGTTTTAGTTTAAAACTTCCGCTCACCGCTCACGTAAACTGCGTTTTCTGTGACTTGCACATCCAGGTCTTTAGCTTCTATTCCTGGTAGTTATAGCTTTAGATGAATAGCATTTTCAGTTTCTTGTATTTCAGCAGCAGGAACTTTGCTCAAGCTTTTGTCCAAGAATACAGATGGTACTTTGGTTTCTTCAAATAAATTATTGAGTTGACGTTGTAGAGTGTCAATTTCTCTTTAAGGGTTCCAACGAACTAGTACCGCAAGGCGGAAATCACGCATTCAAAAGTCAAAAGTCAAAAAGCTTTAATTTTGGGCTTTCTGGCTGTTTGGAATGGTAGGTTTATTTCCGCCGCGTTGTACTAGTGTCATAATAACTCTTCCTCGGATCAATTAGCTTTTGTTTAATCAGCTTTGCACTTCAATTGGTGCTTACTTATATTATTTAGAGTTAAACCTGCTGTAAATTCGGTTATTAACACCAACCGATTGATGATTACCGTCCTAAATTAGACAGAAAAAATTTACGGTTTACCCTAATTTGTATGTTCGGTAAATCCGAATATACAAATAGATTCAATCATTGTTAACCAATAAATCTGCTATTGAAGGATATCATAAACCACATCTAATTTGCATATTCAAAATTAATATAACTCTTGTAGGGTAGACCGAAAAGCCCGCCCTAATTATGCAAGTTAAATGTGGAACACCTTAGTACAGAAATGTGATGCCTGGGTTGAGCTACCCCCTGCCTACCCTGCTTATCCGAACCCTATTGGGGCTACCCCTAAAACTGAGTAACAGCGCTGCATAAATTTTTAGATTGCCCCAGTTAAATATATATCTGTTCAAGTTTGTCCTAAACTTTGCTGTCGATTTATTTTTTCAGTTCTTGCGCTCAATTAGCTCACCCATTCGGGTGAGGAATAACCCAACTGCTCAGGTGACCTGAGTGCAGGAAGTTGAAACTGATAAAAAATAAGACTCTATTACTCAATAACACTAATTGCACTTTACTCTAACTAAGGATAACCCTATGAAATTTTCTACCTTGATTGATTCTATACTCATTGTTGGTTCAATTGCTTTATTACCTGGAATCGGTGGCGCTCAAATAGCTACTAATAATAGTGGCGAACCTATAGCTATCAACTCTGACAATTTACTCGCTCATTTTATGAACGTCAGCTACCTCAAACCCTTTGATGCTGCATTCCTAGCTTATCAAGGTAACCTGAAAGCACAGGGTATCCCTAGTGGTAGTGCTTTGGTTTCTCAATACCAAACAGGAAGCCTGACTGCACTAGATGTGGTTAAGGCTGCTGTCAACGCTAAAAAGTTACCAGCAGAAGCTTTAAATGATACAGATTACCTAAATGCCGTCGAGTCGCAGATGACATCATTAGGCAACACTAGTAACTTATCTTACTAAATATAGCGTTCCAGAGGTTCGTAAGGGATTTATAAAATGCTTTACTATCATCTCGTTGCTTTGATAAGAAAATGCTTCACAATGGAGGAAAAGCTGCTGTCTTACCCGTCAGCACCATCCCATTACCAAAAATTACTTTAACCCCTTCAACCTTGGAGGGGTTTTTAGTTGGTGCTACGCTTGCTTTAGCGTCGCCCCCTTTTTGCAAAGCGCCTTTTCATATTTGATGCGATCGCCCCTCGCCCCGCGCAGTCCATTTGAACGCCTAGCTTTTACTTCTGGAATTTATATAGCAATATTTTTTATTTTTTCCAAGGTGCGTAGGCGTAGCCCGTTGTTGGCGTAGCGTCTCGCAGAGAAGACATCGCTTCTACAGTCGCATACCACACAGTTGAAAAAATGGTCGGGTAATAAATTATTTACTGTTCTATCAAATTAACGTTGTTAAATGACTCAGCAGGTGCAGTTTTCACCTCCAAGCTGTGTTAGATATTGTGACGCAAAACAGGAGTATAGATACGTTGCTAAAGCTTTCTCCAGAATCTCCTCTATTTATTGTATTAATTGTTATTAGTTTTCTAGTAGTAACTTTGTCAACTTGGTTGTCATCTAAACCATTCGTTTTAAAACCATTTGGACTTAATGATATTATTCAGCTACTCACCTTACAATTATTTATTTCTTTGTTGCTAGAGCGTTCTTTAGAAGTTTTTATAACTACTTGGCGCGGCCCATTTGTGGAACAATTAGATATTAGTATTCAGCAAAAAAAGGCTTTATTGTCGGAAAAGATAAGACTTATGGAAGTACAACAGAACCAATTCCCTTCTTTAGAATCCAATCAAACCAGTGGACTCCCACCTGAAGGAATGAGTTTAGAGCAGCAAATCATCCAAAATTTTACACAAAACCAACAAGAACCATTAAAAATATTCAAACCACAAATTGATGATATAAATGAAAAAGAGCAGCAAAAAACAGCATATAAATCTGATACACGAATAATTGCTCTGTGGACATCTCTTTTATTCGGTCTTTTAATGAGTGCAATAGGTATTCGCTCAATCGAGCCACTTATAGTTATTGATTTAGATAATCCACTACAAGTAGTTATTTTCCGTTGTTTAGATGCATTACTGACAGGAGGTTTAATTGCAGGAGGTAGCGAAGGAATTCATAAGATAATAAAAGTTTTTATCGATTTTATGGAAGCTACATCTAAACAAATCAAAAATCAGTAATTATCTTCATTCAACAAAGTATTTTTATACCACATATTGCAAATATTATGAAAATTAAAGTAATCTCTATTCTAAATATATAGTGTCATCTTCCCATAGATAATCTTTAATATCTACAAAACTTGTGTTTGAATTGGTTAATAAATTTGCTTCTGATAAAATAACTCCTTCTTTTATCAACTTATTTTTTTGCTGGGTTACATAATTTATCAAATGACCTTTAGAGTCTAATATTCTATGTAGTGGATAATCTGCAACCGAGGTTTTTTTTAGGTATATAGGAATAGCTCTTAGATAGCTATTATCTACTCCCATCCCTTTGATTATCTGTTTATATGTAACTACTTTCCCACTTGGGATTTTGATGATAAAATTTAGGAATCGTTGATATGGATTTTCAGATAATGCTGGAAATTTATTAGCTTGAACCTGAAAACTACTACCAACCTGGATTTTACCTGATTTAATAACTACGCCTAAAATTCCTCTTTTACCTTGGATGCTCTTTAATGATTCTACCAAGTGGGCTATTCGCTTACATGGTTCGCAGTGAAAAGTTAGACGAATTGCCACACCACTTTCAAAGGTTAGCAGAGAACCAGGGATAAAATTATTAAATTCTATACCTGTAACCACAATATTTTCTCGCAATTCTCCTGGTTTAATTGAGAAGTTTAAAATATCTTCATACCTAACAATTAAAACTTGCCTTGGACTTATAGGATCGGCATTAATATCTCCTTGTATACCAGAACCGACTTTTAAGTTTAATGTTTTAAGCTCTACCATCGCAGAACCTGGTTTTAACTTGGTGAAAAGATGCGTTATTAAGAGAGCCATATTCATGCGGCGGCGCGATCAATTAATCAAAAAGTTACTTTTCTAAACGAACTGCATACCACTGTAAATATTGCCCAGGGGCAATATCTAATTCGCAGCTGGTGTCAAGTAAATATTGTGCTTGAGCTTCCGCAGTATCAAAGTTTTGTAAATCAGGCGGCAAATCTTGAATTATGAGTTTTTGGAGAGTTGTCTTGAGCTTTTCTAATAACTCTGATTGTGTCATAAATTGTTCTGGTTGATTTGTTTCTAGAACAACAAAGTGCTCTTGCTGATACATTAATGAGTCTGGCATTTTAAAGATTAAGTGAATGTAAATAGGTTTTGATTTGTGGATGAAAGGAAAATGGTAGTTATATATAATTTTAAGAGAATTATCAGAGTTCTCATTTTCAGTAACTATTAACTTACCATATTTTAAATTATAGAATATTTGCTATTAA
Organism: Nostoc sp.; assembly: GCF_036917635.1. Lineage (GTDB taxonomy): Bacteria > Cyanobacteriota > Cyanobacteriia > Cyanobacteriales > Nostocaceae > Nostoc. The sequence continues at coordinate 45,584 of NZ_JBALCW010000106.1, read as the reverse complement.
ATCAGTGGTTTTTTATAATAAAAATAAACTTTAATTTACCTTACATATCTCACCATTAAATAATAATTTTTAATTATTTTATTAACCCATTACTATATGATAAAGCTTTGTGCCAAGGTAAATTTAGATTATATACTAATTAGACTAGACATCCGTAGCCCTTGTCGAATAGACTAAATAAATTTGAGTCAAGTGATATTAATATTGAGTCTTAACTATATTCTGAACGGACTTTGATAATTGCTTTGCGCTGTATCGTTAGGTCTCTAAACTAACTAGAGAACTAAATAATTAGGGTGTGCATTTGCAAATTTTAAAAAAATCGCAATTTGGTTTTAAGAATGGGGAAATATAAAAGTAACATTTCCTCTCGTAACCATAGGCGAACAAAAAGGTAAGAATTGCCTTCGTGTTCCAATTATAGATTGTCTATGCAACTTAGTTATCTACCGCTTGCTTGGCTCAGTAACATTAAGCAGTCTATTGTCAAAAAACAGTTGATTGTGAAGCCAGATACACCTTTGCCGCCAATCTTGGCATTGATTAAAAGAGCGATCGCCCCCATGCGATTGAGTTGCACAGCCTTATTCAGGATAGTTCTGCAAGTGGAAAGCAACTCATGTCAGGCATAACTCCATTTTCTGTTTCTAAGCAACCACCACTGATTCTAGTAGCTGATGATGACAAGGCCATCCGGGTATTGTTACGTAAAGCTATGGAACAAGAAGGTTATCGAGTGGTTGAGGCCAATGATGGTAAGCAATGTTTAGATGCTTACGAGACTATTAAACCGGATATAGTTTTGCTAGATGCTGTAATGCCTATAATGGATGGTTTTACCTGCTGTAAGCACTTGCTCGAGATTGCCAGGAATAATTTAATCTCAGCCCTTGCAACATTTGATACTTCTTCAGCACACAATAATACGGTGATTTCCAAGATATGGGAGCGCACTCCCATATTGATGATCACATGCTTGGATGATGAAGAATCCGTAGATCGTGCTTTTGAAGCAGGGGCGACTGATTACGTCACTAAACCAATTCACTGGCCTGTATTGCGCCAGCGATTGCGTCGCCTGCTACAGCAAGCCCAAGTATACAAACAGTTAGAGGCGGCAAACCAAGCTTTGCACCACCTCGCCAATGTAGATGGCTTAACTGAGTTGGCAAATCGTCGCCGTTTTGACGATTATCTCAATACTCAGTGGATTAATCTGGCACAAGAGGAGTGTCCCCTGTCAATGATTTTGTGTGATATCGACTATTTTAAATTTTATAACGATAAATATGGTCATCCTGCTGGCGATGTATGTTTACAAAAGGTAGGTGCTTTATTAAGCCTCAAGGCGCAAAAACATCAGGATTTAGTAGCGCGTTATGGTGGCGAAGAATTTGCTGTGATTATGCCATATACCCCTGTATCTGGCGCAGTTCACATTGCCGCAGCCATACAAGCAGGAATCAAAGATTTGCGAATTGTTCACGATGGGTCTGCTGTGAGTCAGTATGTCACCCTAAGTATGGGCGTGGCTACTGTTGTGCCTACTTGGGAATCCTCACCTTCAGATTTGATTGTGCAGGCAGATAAAGCACTCTACCGAGCAAAGACCGGGGGGCGCGATCGCTTTGTCTCAAGTTCTTAGTTGTCATTTGTCATTTGTGAATGACCAATCTCTAAAAAGGATAAACTGGTAGTGTGAAGTGGAACCATGCTCCGTTATTGGGGGCAGAGTCTACCCAAATTTGACCATAATGTGTCAGGATGATGCGTTGGCATAAACAAAGACCAATCCCGTAACCTTCTGTACCTTCATCCCGTTGTAGCCGGAAGTGATTTTCAAAGATGCGATCGCGATTCTCTACAGGAATACCAGGCCCAGTATCGCCAATACTAAACTGAACTTTTTGGGTAGTGCGGTGCAATCCGGCAACGCTAATCTTACCACCTGCTGGAGTGTATTTGATGGCATTATCCAACAGATTCACTAGCACTTGCCGGATGCGTTCTGGGTCAGCATATACATAAGGCAAGTCACTAGGAATATCTATTTCTACCCCTTGGGATTTGGCGGTGTAGCGATCGCACAATTCTTCTAATACATCTAAACATAGTTTCCCTAGCTGTAACTTTTGTGGTACAATCCTAAACTCTGTATCTTTACCACGACCTACCTCTAAAAGGTCAGCAATCATCCGGTCAATGATCTTAGTTTGATTGCGGGCTTGTTTTAATAAATGCGCCGTCAAGGATGGCTTGAGGCGCTGGAATTGACCTGTCTCTAAATTGTAGTTAGACTGGAGAGTTTCGATGGCGATCGCCGCAGCAGTTAGCGGATTGCGAAGATCGTGCGCCAGCATAGCAATCACCCGGTCTTTAAACTGTAGCTGCTCTTGGAGATTATCTTTTTCCTGTTTTAAGCGAAAAATTTCGTCTGAGAGTCGGATTACTTCCGCAGAAACCGCAACCGAACGGATAGTGGATTTGGGTGATGTCGCCTTAGCATTGTCGTCTATACGTTCTTGTAAGTCTTCTTGTAGTTTTAAGTAAGCGTCTACAGCTGCTTGCCAGCGAGGCCACCAGTTTTTTAATTGCGCTATGATATTACTCCCAGCCAAAACCTGTCGTGGTTCTGGATGGATTTTAATTAAAGCTGGCGTTGCTATCAATTTAAAGTGTTCTGCTAAGTAAGGTTGTTGACCAACATCGATAGTTTCAACTTCAAAACTATACTCAGCCTGCAATTCTTTTAAGTAAGCACGGATTCGCTGCACCTGTTGTCGAGACTTTGGGCGTCCATCGACAAATAGTAGCAGCTGGAGTGGAGCCTCAGAATAAATAGGCTGATCCTGGGAAACTTGCATGTAATCGTGTTTCAGCACTGGTAACAACCCGGCGACGCTTTCCAGAAGGTAAATATAGACTGACGGTTGTCGATGGTCGTTGTTTTTTCTTGAATTTAATATCTATTTTAAATTCTTAATACCCCTATCATTTTTGCGTTTTTGACATCAAACATATCATTTTCAGCCTTTTGCCCGGTTTTGGTTAACTTCGTCTCTAAGAAACACCTTTTTCCTTGAATATAAGTCTTAATTTACCCTCAAGCAAAAATTTTCGCCAGAGCTAGCAGGTGAAACGTTTAACGCTATGTCAATTCGATTACTTGCTTTGAACAAGTAATCACTAAAAACGCAGATGCTAATTGTATCTAATCTATCAGGAAGTTGTTAACTGCTCAGACCAAGTTTGTAGAGGAATTTCTCAACCGCCAGTGCATCCGATGAAGTGTCTTTTTTGGCTTTACCCAATCCTAGTAATGATTAGGAAAACAGTCACAGCTAAATATGTACTGTCTCTATAAGTTGCCAAACGCACCCTCTGCCCAGCCTTCCTAAAATAACCCCTACCCTATACCAGAAGAACAGGGGATGGATTGCCAAAGAGAAAACTTTGGATAACATAGAGGCGATCGCTCTTTTAGATAAAGCACTCACTGCTTTCGACACTGCCAACAAACTCTTGACCATAGCACAAGTACCACTTTCCCGAGAAAATCAATATCGAGATACTAGGCAAACTGCTTTGCCTATTATCACCCCGGACTCCAAAAAGCACAAACTTACGCTAAGTTCCTGGAATTGCTTAATAGTGGCATTTTTCACCTATTGCCTCATTCAGCTTACCATCGTCAGATGAATAATTTCCAGAATCTAGTGTCAGCCAGCCTTAACCAACTTTAGACTCTTCCCCTCCTTGAGGCTAAAGGGGGCTTTATTACTAGTCTATCACTTCAGTTGCTTGGCGTAGGCTTTGCATGCTGTAGGCATCGCATTACAACTAGTGCATTAGACATCTCCGAAAATGAATGTAGAGACGCGAAATTTCGCGTCTCTACAAAGGTTTCAGATTACGCATATTTAATTTCTGGAGATGTCTATTTGGAAGAAGATTAAAGCTTTTGCTAGCTACACTGTTCTTTGGTAAGTTAAGAATCAGTTATCGGTGTCAACGGAATATTTACAGAACTCTCTAAAAATTTGATTCTCACTCTAGTGGTCTGTCCCATTAGTGACCAGAGGTGAACAAGTTCGTAGTCATAACTTTAGTCCTGGATTTTTAAGCACGCTTTGTGCTTACTACGAACTCCTTTAACCTGTAATAATCCCTGTGAACTTAGAGCATTTAAATCACAAAACTATTATCTAGCAGCTATTTTAGGTTTATTTATGTTTTTTTCCAAAAATGTTAGTTTGTCAAAATTCTAGGGAACTCTATAAATAAGCATGGGAATTATGAAAACCTAATGGCTGTAAAACAAAGACAATACGGTAGCTTTTGCTACCGTTTACTCATTTTTATAGATATCATCTTCACCAATAGAGACATTTAGCAAGAGGACGTAGTGAGTTGGTAGTATCTTTTGGTGATAGATATTAAGAGGTAGAGAGGCACAGAGGCAGAGGAAATGAGTTTGTTTCAATATTCCATTCCCCATTCCCCATTCCCTATTCCCATTTAATGAACAGTCTGCGCTAGGGTAGGAATTGAAACTCAATTTGTGATTTCCTGTGCTTCCCTGTAAACGTCCAGCTGTATTTCTAATTTGGGCTGTTCTACTGACTTCGTTAACAGCCTGTGCTAACAGTCCAGTCGCCAAAAACCTTGAGGAATCTTTGGCGGCAGATCCGAAACTGCAAAGCAATCCAGTTGTCTTTGGAGAATCTCAGGGTAATCAACCGCAAGCACAGCAAAACCAATCAACAGTTCAGTTACCTGCTGATTTTCCTAAAGATATTCCACTATATGCTAATGCCAAACTACAGGAAGTGACACCTGCTAGCGGCTCAGAAAATAGAATCTCAACTCGTTGGTTGAGTTCTGACCCCAGTAACTTTATTGCTAGCTTTTATAGTAGCCAGTTTAAAACAAATAACTGGCAGATTTTGCAACAGCCAACAGATGATGCGGGAGGTGCTTTTGAGGCACGTCGTAATGATTTGCTGTTAAAGGTTTCCATTCAGCCCAAATCAGTTACTAACGCCACACCGAATCAACCCCAAACAGCCACCGAATTACTGATTGACTACGTACCGAATAGTACTGCAACGGCACACTCTACCCCGTCTACAAATCGTAACGAAACTACTGAGGCCGTTCCTCAACCAGGAGATTCCCACTTCGTTGGCCCGATACCACCCGCAAACTTGGCAGCACAGCCACCAAGTACGGCTAATAACCAAACGACTCCTACAGCCACACCTGAATCTCAGGAATTCAACGATCTAAATAAGGTTTCGCAAGAATGGCGACAACACATCCAAGACTTGGCAGCATTAGGTGTTTTGCCTTTAGAACCAAAGGCAACTAAGAGCAATTCTACTACCACGACTAACCAGTTTGAACCCAGTAAAATTGTTACACATCGAGAATACGCTCGTTGGCTAATTGCTGCTAACAATGCTATGTATGCCAGCAATCCAGCTAAACAAATTCGCTTGGCATCAGAAAGTACTCAACCAGTTTTTAGTGATGTGTCGGCAAAAGACCCCGATTTTCCAGCAATTCAGGGATTAGCCGAGGCTGGGTTAATTCCCAGTCCTTTGTCTGGAGATTCTACAGTAGTTTTGTTTCGTCCTGATGCACCCTTAACACGGGAACAGTTGCTGCTGTGGAAATTACCTCTAGATACTCGCCAAGCTTTACCCTCTGCTAACTTAGATGCAGTCAAACAAACGTGGGGTTTCCAAGATGCAGCGCGAATTGACCCCAAGGCTTTAAGGGCAGTGTTAGCTGATTATCAGAATAGCGAACAATCGAATATTCGGCGGGTGTTTGGTTATACGACTCTGTTTCAACCCAAAAAACCAGTAACTCGTGCTGAGGCTGCTACAGCTTTGTGGTATTTCGGCAGTCAGGGTGAGGGTGTATCGGCTACTGAGACTTTGAAATTAAAGCGAAGTTAAAGCGATGTCTACGATCTGACAATTCAGGTCATCTGAAAAACCTCACTTCTATTTCTCTCTTCCTTTAAGGAGAGAGACTTTAAATTTTCACCCTTAGAGTGTCGGGAAGGGGGTTAAGGGGTTAGGTTTTCGTGGATTTTTCCAGATAACCTGAATTGTCAGGTCTACGATGACCTACACCATTCTGTTGCGGTTAGTCCCTAAATACCATAAAAGTGGACGATTCTTACCTTTGAGCATGTAAATTTGCCATTTCTTTGTAATATAGCTATTTTTTATCAATAAAATTTAAATCTAAGTATTTTCAGCTTTTTTATCTGTGTTTGATAAATTTTTGAGGCATAGTTAAGTAAAACAACGTAAATTAACTCAATAGGCATACTGAGTCAGGGCTATTTCATTCTCATCTAGCCTTCCTCAGAATGAATTCTGAGTCTAATAGCACTCAGTCGTCTAAAGACGACTGAGAAAAGATTATAGTCCGTTAAAAGGCACTTTAGCTATAAGAGAGGAACTTTAGTAATGGGCGGTTTATGTCTCGAACGAAATAGCCCTAGTACTGAGTTTTGAAGTAAATCAAAAGGGGAGCATCCCAAAGAGTGCTTACAATCTTTTCCCTCACCCCCAGCCCCTCTCCCATCATTTGGGAGAGGGGAAACATAATTCTAGTTCCCCGAATCCCGTCATATGGGATTCGGGGTTAGGGGATGAGGGCTATCAAGGTTTTTGCACCTGACGGGATGCTCCCAATCAAAAGAGAAGTTGTCAGACTATGACCCTTTGATTACTTTTAAACAGATTAAAAATACCACAGGTAAAACGAAGATGAAAAAACAAGCTATAGCGGTAGGATTTGTTCTATTTTCTTTCATGTTGCCGACCAAAGCCTCGGCTGGGAGTTTTGATCAGCTTTATGTATTTGGCGATAGTCTTTCCGATACAGGCAATATATATAATGCTACGGCTAAAATATACCCTCAAAGCCCACCTTACTTTGAAGGACGTTTTTCCGATGGGCCAATTTGGGTGGATTATCTCGGAGATCAGCTAGGGTTAAAGCCTACTTTATTGACTGATATAAATTTCACTACTATTCCTCCCACACCAATTCCTACCCAAGGGATAAATTTTGCTTTCGGTGGTGCTAGCTCTGGTTTGGATAACGCTGTCGTTCCTAATCTAAATTTACCGGGAGTACTCAAACAAGTCCTTGGTTTTGCTGGAAATCTGCAAGCCAATCATCAAACTGCTGATCCAAATGCACTTTATACATTGTGGGGAGGCGCGAATGATTTCTTTTTTCTCAACCCTGAAGACTCGACCACGCCAATCAATAATATATCGCTGGCGTTAAATACTCTGGTAGGAGTGGGGGCGAAAAATATTTTGGTGTTTAACTTGCCAGATTTAGGAAAATTACCAGCATCTACAACCAACGATCGCAACCCTACAACTCTTAGCAAATCCACTAATGAGTTTAACTTGGGTTTAGCAAAAACTGTCAGCACTTTGAGTCAAAACCCGAATCTCAACATCATCTCTGTTGATACTTTTTCTTTATTTAATCAAGCAAGTGCATTAGGTTTTACGAATGTAACCCAATCTTGTCTATCTAAATTAGATATATGTAAACCAGGTGACAATAAGTTTTTGATTTGGGACGGTTTTCACCCAACAACTGCTGCCCATCAGGTGATAGCAGATGCTGCACTGGCGGCGATTGAGGCTAAGTCTGTTCCTGAACCGGGAATAAATTTAGGGATTTTAGCCCTTGGTGCTTTTGGTGCTGTAGGAGTGCTGAAGCGTCAACAAAAAAGGTCAGCACTTGGATCGGTAGGTCGGGTTGTTGATGCACAATTGTCTCATACAACAGTTGAAAATTAAACTAAGTAAGTGGGCGCAAATAATCATCACTGGTTCGTAGTTGCGCTAAAGCGCAAGAGGGCGCAACTACGAGCCAAATACAGAGATTTTACTTTTCGTTACATAGTTTGGTTTTATCTTGCCTACCTACTTAACTGTATTGATGTGGGATTACGATCGCTTATTTCAAATTATTGAAGAATTGGTGATGCACCATTCCCCTAGTGGTGCAGAAGCTGAGATTAACCAGTTGTTGATGCAACGATTTGCGGCGCTGGGTGTGGAAGTTTGGTGCGATCGCGCCGATAATATTATTGCGAAAATTCCGGGCAAAAGTCCAGACGGAGCGATGTCTAACGACAAGCCGCTTCTCTACGAGAGGCTTCGCCAACGCGTCTACGCCATCACCGCCCATAAATACGAAATTGGCGCAATTGTCAAGAGTCTCGGTGATGAAGGTCGTGTTAAAGTCAGCAAACTCGGCGGTTCTTTCCCGTGGGTTTATGGCGAAGGTGTTGTAGATTTACTGGGAGACAACGAAACCATTAGCGGTGTTCTCAGCTTTGGTTCCCGCCATGTTTCCCATGAATCGCCCCAAAAAGTGCAGCAGGAAGATATTACTGTTAAGTGGGAAAATGCTTGGATTGAAACGAAGCTCACTGCGGTTGAATTAGAAGCAGCTGGCATTCGACCTGGAACTAGAATGGTAATCGGCAAACATCGCAAGCGTCCAATTCGATTAAAGGATCATATTGCTGGTTACACTTTGGATAACAAAGCTTCTGTTGCGATTTTGCTAGCTTTGGCTGAAAATATAAAGCAGCCAGTAGTCGATGTTTATTTAGTAGCTTCAGCAAAAGAAGAAGTGGGGGCAATTGGGGCGCTATTTTCTTTGACTCGTATCAGAAACAGCTTCAAAAATAGAGGATTCTAATTGTTTCGGATTCATTTGGATGTATTAGTTCAATAATTTTCACTCTCTTCATCGCAAAGCGATTGCCCAGAAACTTGTATAAAATATGCTAAACACACGGGTACAACTTGAGCCAATGCAAGATTTAAGTCAGTGCGGCAATGGCATTCTACGTCACAATGCTTCCAGTACAAGAGTGGATATTGGAATTCCGCCTTGGTTATCTCGGTCGCTACTGGAGCCTGATAAATGTTGCTGGCTTATTCATTGGCTTCTTGCTCTGTGCGCTGATATTTGTGCCATTGATTATCAACATGACATTAGATCCGTTCAGATATCCAGATCATATTGTCATGAGCGCGATCGCCTCTGTCATTTTTGGTGCAATACTTTGGCTGGGACAGTGGCTGATGCTGCGACAAACTGAGATAACACCCAGAATTTTCGCTCTTATCAACACAGTAGTTGGAATTTTTGTCTTCTCTGTATTGGTGTGGCTGAATCAAAAAAGTTTGGAGTGGAGTGGTGGCCCGATCCAAGGCTGGAAAACTGGACTGATCTTTTTAGTCGGTGGAACCTGTACCGGAGCCGCAACGGGCAAGGCTTTAGATTTCTACTGTTGGCGAGTCGAGCAGCGATTAATCAGAATTGAGAAGGAGAAAGTAGATAAAGAAACCCAAGAAAGAGAAAGGCTGGAGCGAGAAAGGTTTGAGAAGGCAAAGTTAGAGCAAGAAGCTTTAGAAGCAGAAATCGCCCAAAGAAAAAGGATACAGAGGGAAGCTGCTATTCAAGAAGAACGCCTATGGTACGAACAACACGGGAAAGACTATGCAGATTATGAGGAGGATGAAGAGGATGAATAACTTTTGTGGTTTGAACAAGATTTTGAGTGCGATTCGTTGTAAGGGTAATTGCACTCAAAATCTTGTTTAACCATCTGTACAACTGAAATTAATTTTCTTGAGGCAGCAATGCTAGTAACTGTTGTACTTGTTCTATAGTTAAACCCGTGACTTGTGCGATTTCCTGGACAATCATTCCTCTTTGGAGTAAATTCAACGCAATCTCTTCTCTTGTTCTTTGGGCAGCTTTTTGTTCCCAACTAGTAACAATCTCCATGATTTCCTCCCGTTCAGTTAACCCTATTGTATCGATAGCCGCTTGGAAAGCTTGATTAGATTTTACTAATTAATCGGCGAGATTAAAGCCAGTGTAATTACTGAGAAAGAGAAAAGGGAAATGTTGAAGAAGAAAAAACTTTTCCCCACAATGCCAAGAAGTCAAGAAGTCTATTTTTTACTAACCCAAGCAATATGTAACGCAAGTTTTGATTGGAAAATCTCGAAAAAATTGGGTTAGATATTGCTTGGGTTAAGGCTGACCAAGAAAGTCTCCTTTGCCAAGTTCTACACCGCAGTGCCTAAGAATGTCATACGCTGTTGTGACATGGAAATAAAGGTTTGGCAAAACAAAATATAGGAGAAATGGCATTCCTTGAAAAGAGAGAGTATTGTCACGCATGTGTAGGGTAATTTCTCTCTCTTCTGAACCGTCAATTTGCTCAGGTTTAAAAGTATTTAAATGAGAGATAGTTTTTTGAATGCGATCAATAAGTTGAGGAAATGTAGTTTCATTGTCCTCGAATTTAGGTGGTTCTATTCCTGCTAACCGGGCGGCACCTCTATTTACTATGTCAGAGGCAATTTGCACTTGTTTTGATAACGGAAACATATCTGGGGATAGACGACTATTTATAAACACAGAAGGATCTATTTTTTTAGTTTCCGCATAAGTAGCACCTTTTTGGAGAATATTTACCAGATTATTCAGTGTGCGAATAAATACAGGTATTGAAGCTTGGTACATTGAAATGGTCATTGAGATTTCTCCACAAAAAGTTGAAAGGATTTTGAGTTGTTCCATCTAATATAAGGCTTAGTGACCATGATCTGGTGTCAAAAGATTTGTCTATATCTCTAGTCCTAGAAACCAAACTCAATTCAAAATAATTCAAAATATTCTCTTTGCTCCCAGTTAGTCACCTGCAATAAATACTCTTCTGGTGGCAGATCGGCGACGGACTGCAAAAAGCGATTAATTTCACTCTGTTTGATCTTGATGATGAAGTTTATGAACTGCTGCCCCATTTTTTGAGAAAAAAGTTCGCTTTGGCTCAAAGATGAAATCGACGAAAGGCAAACTTTTGGGTAAAGTTGGATTTTCTGTAGTATAAGGTGACTCTGTTGGAGAACCAGGGTCAAGTTGACGATCTAGGCAGGACTGTGCCAAAACGGGAAAATTGTACGCTAAAGAATTAATGCAAACGCTATAACCATTGCGAGACTTAGGTTTCAGCCATTGCTGAAAATCATTTTTTGTTTTATCCCTCAGTTAACAGTTCAAGAGAAATATTAATTCTCTTAAGCTGTAAAGTTGACATGTGTTACAAAATTAGTTGAAGCACTGATTGAAGAAATGCGTCGGACTAAAATAATAATCCCCGCAATTTCTACAGTTGAAAAGCTGGCTTGGGAAACACGACGACGCGCTCAAAACCAATTTTATTTATCGCTAACTAAACGCTTAACAACTATTCAAAAGAAAGAACTTGATGGTTTATTGGTGATAAATGTTGAAAAGAACCGGACTCCATTAGTTTGGTTGCGCCAACCACCTGGAGTAGCCAATCCCAAGAATTTTTTAAAAATATTAGATAAGTTTGAATTTATTCGTGATTTAAATTTAGATAGCTCATGTCTAGCTAAAGTACACCATAATCGTTTGGTGCAATTAACCCGTATTGGAGTGAAAACAACGCCTGCACACATAGCGAGATTAGATGAGCTAAGAAGATATGCTACTTTGGTTGCTTTTTTGTTAGAAACATCTGCCATATTTGTTGACACTGCAATCTCAATGCACGACAAGATGATAGGTAAATTGTTCCGCCGCAGTGAAAATCAACGTAACCAAAATTTTCAACACGATGGAAAAGCTATTAATGAGAAAGTCAGGCTCTATGCTGATATAGGAGATGCTCTAATTAACGCCAGAGAGGGAGAAGGAGATGCCTATGCTGCCATTGAATCGGTGTTAAGTTGGGATATTTTCTGAAAAGTGTTGAAGAAGCTGGGAAATTAGCACGTCCTGCGGATTTTGATTATTTTGATTTGCTCGACAGACGTTATTCCCAATTACGTAGATATACACCAACATTATTTTCAGCCTTTGAGTTTAAAGCCAGCAATCCAGCCGTAGCTATTGTTGAAGCGTTAAATTTAATCAAAGAACTAAATGATACTAATCGCCGTAATATACCGGATGATGCACCAGTTGATTTTGTTAAAGCCCGATGGTTAAAATATGTGTTCAATAATGGTAAAATTGACCGATATTATTACGAAATGTGTGTCTTAAGCGAACTACGAGACTGTTTGCGTTCGGGGGACATTTCGGTTGTAGGTTCTCGACAGTATCAGGATTTTGAGGATTATCTTCTACCCCAAGACCAATGGCAGCTTCTGTGCGATAACAATGAAATACCAGTGGCGATTACAACTGATTCTACTACTTATATCGAACAACGCCAAGAATTATTGTTTGAACAATTCGATAAGGTTTCTGATTTACTTACTTTAAATAAACTACCTGGTGTTGTCATTGAAAATGAAAAATTAGTTATCAGTCCAGTTATTAGTAATATGCCTGACGGTGCTACTCAGTTTTGCGACCGAATTTATAATTTATTACCGCGAATTAAGCTGACAGATTTACTAGTTGAGGTTGATTATTGGACTGGTTTTACTAAACACTTTACTCATCTACAAACGGGAGAAATGGCTTCAGATAAAGCTATCTTACTCAGTACTATTTTAGCTGATGCGATTAATTTAGGTTTGGTCAAAATGGCTGAAGCCTTACCCTCTCACGATTTAACCTTTGAGCGATTAGCGTGGGTTTCTGACTGGTATATTCGTGATGAAACATACTCAAAGGCTCTAGCAGAGATAATTAATTTTCATACCAAAATTCCATTTTCTGCCTATTGGGGTGATGGTAAAACTTCTTCAAGCGATGGTCAACGATTTAAAGCAGCTGGTCATAAAAGCTTTAATGAGGAAATTAATGCTAAATATGGAACTGATAGAAGCGTGACATTTTACACGCATATTTCCGACCAGTATGGACTATTCCACACTAACGTGATTTATGCAACCGATAGGGATGCAACTCATGTTCTTGATGGTTTAATGTATCACGAAACTGACTTAAAAATAGAAGAACATTTTACTGATACTAACGGTTTTACTGACCATGTTTTTGGTATATGTCATCTACTGGGGTTTCGTTTTTGTCCCCGGATGCGTGATTTAGCTTCTAAAAAGTTACACTTTTTTGATGGTGTTAATCAGAATTCACCTTTGTCACCGTTTTTGGGTGAGAAAATTAATGTCAAATTAATTGCTGCTTGCTGGGATGATATTCTCCGACTAGCTACTTCCGTTTCAATTGGAACAGTTACAGCTTCTTTGATCATGCGTAAGTTAGCGTCATATCCTCGCCAAAACAAATTAGCCATCGCTCTGCGAGAAGTAGGAAGAATTGAGAGGACATTGTTTACTCTCTATTGGTTGCAAAGTCCTCAGTTGCGACGTAAAGCTACTAACGAACTTAACAAGGGAGAATTGAAAAACTCGCTGTCGAGAGGGGTCTTCTTCCACCGTTTGGGTGAAGTGCGTGACCGTTCGTTTGAAGATCAATCAATACGTGCGAGCGGTTTGAATTTGGCTGTGGCGGCGATTGTGCTTTGGAATACGGTGTATTTGGAGAATGCGGTTAATTTATTGAAGTCGGAGGGTGTAATTATCCCGGAGGAATACTTACAACATTTATCACCAATGGGGTGGGAACATATCAATTTGACTGGTGATTATATTTGGAATCTTAAGTCAGCAAGTAGCATTGATAATTTGCGTCCTTTGAGAAGGAAAAAAACAAAGTTTAAATTAAGGTGAAACCGTTGCCTGGTAAGGAGTTAAAGAGTTAGTATAATTCATTAGCGTACAATTTTCCCGTTTTGGCACAGTCCTGCCCTGTAGACTTGATTTATGTCAAACTTTAGTATTGAGCAATACTTTATCAAAGCCGATGATGGGATTTGAACCCACGGCCTGCTGATTACGAATCAGCTGCTCTACCACTGAGCCACATCGGCGTACACAATCTAAGAGTATAACATGATTTAATCATGGTAGATCAAAATCTCAAAAATCGCCTTAAGCCTGAACAATATGCCAGCCTGAAAGCAGAAATAGCCGCTCCATATCGCGGCTTCCGACAATTTTTCTACATCGCTTTCGGTGCTTCTGGCTCACTTGGTGCATTCGTTTTTTTCTTCCAAGTCCTTGCCGGACGGGATGTTGAGAGCGCAATGCCTAGTTTAGCTCTCCAAGTAGCGATCGTTGCCTTAATGGTTTTCCTCTGGCGCTGGGAGCAGCATCGGCAACAACGCCCCCAATCTGGTAAAAATCCTAATTCCTGAAGTCAGTTTACCAGTTGAAATTCAAACTAGGCATCGATAACCGTGTGATAATAAATATTATTGCCACAACGCCCAGACTAGGACAATTTCAAAAACGTTAATCAAATTTTTGAGAGTGTGGAAATATTTCATCAATTGCCTGCTCAACTAACCTAAATACAGGTTCAGGATACAGCGATGGCTTTTGGGTTACATTTTCAAGGAACTGATAGCTAATGGTTTTAACATCAGCACCTTTCTCTAAGAGAAACTGAGTTAAAGGTGAATATGAGCCTCGACTCAGAGAAAGTAGTTAGAGGCGTAATTCCATCATGACTTAAGTAATTAACATCTCCTCCTCGCTCAATTGCTTGTTGCACATCAGCAAATCTATTAAGTATAAGAGCATAAATCAAAACTTCATTGGGATGGAATTTTTCAAAGCCTTTCTTACTGGCATTTCTTGCTTCTCGCCACTGGTATATACTCTTAGCGAAACTTTCTACCTGTTCTTTTGAGTCCTAAGGCCGAATATAAAACGATCCTTTTAGCTTTGGCAAATAGACATATCTTGCCCGCCAATTCGTTAGTCGCTTCTCATGGATAACCATTTAGACTAATCTGGATGAGCCACGATGACGACCTGCAACAACTATTTTCTCATAACCATCACCCCAAATTGGAGCAGAACAGTAAACCTTTGTGTTTGGACTAAAATGCTTTGTCCCATACTGGATTTCATAGTTCTCACCAAACGGTTGCTCTGAAATAACATTTGCAACTAGATACCATTCAAGACGTTTTTCAAATTGCTCAGTCATGGTTCACGTTCAGATAGCCATTAAGCATAATTTTATCGCACCTCAGCAAGAACTACTATGATGTCTACTGAGGGGCTATTTGGTGACGCATTTAGAACACAAAGGTTTAAAGCCTCCACTGTCGCCTTGACTTACCATAAGATAAGGGACTGGCTGTAGCTTTTACCTCCTTCAATAATGCTTTGATGAAGATGAAAATATCAAAAGAGAAAAAATAAAAAAAAATTATTAGGAGATGTCAAAAAGCAAAAATTTTTGAAAAACTAGAAATCCTTTAAACGGGGTCAGCTATATTTAAAGACCCCTAAAATTAAAAAACTTACAATTTTGAAAGCGCCAGACTGATAATTGTTAGTCTGGCGCTTCCAATTTGGTAACTAGCGCAGCACGGCGGAAATAAACCACCCCTTTCAAATGTCTAGAATCCTTGCGAATTACGAACTTCTACTGAGCGACTTGCCTTCTTGGAAGTCGAAAGGAACCGAAGTATTACGAATTACGAATTACGCGCATCGATACCAGGCATTTACTGAGCTGTTACCAAATAGGATGAAGGAATTGCTTGGGCGCGTCCAGCATTGACAAGTGCCTGGTAAACAAAGGCAGCAACTTCGGCTCTAGTCGCTTCCCGATTAGGATTGAGTTGCTTCGCTGTGGGATAGTTTATCACTAGTTGGCGTGCAGTTGCCGCAGCAACAGGAGCGATCGCATAATTAGGAATCTGGGCAGCATCGGTGTAAAAGGAAAGGACATTCTGATTACTCGCAGTTAAGCCCAAACCATTAGCTAAAGCTACTAACGCCTGCACTCTGGGAATTTTTTGCTGTGGCTTAAAAGTTCCATCGGGATAACCAGAAACAAATTGACTCTGGTAAGCAGATTGAATTGCAGAGTAAGCCCAGAAATTGCTTGCTACATCCTTAAATTTAATTACTGCGCGTTTG
This sequence comes from Nostoc sp., assembly GCF_036917635.1. Classification (GTDB taxonomy): domain Bacteria; phylum Cyanobacteriota; class Cyanobacteriia; order Cyanobacteriales; family Nostocaceae; genus Nostoc. The sequence goes on along the minus strand of NZ_JBALCW010000106.1, from coordinate 29,556 downwards.
TTTGGTGGTGTTAGGGCTTTAGTGACAATAGTGGCGAATTGGGCGCGGGTAACAGGATCATTGGGTTTAAAGCTGCCATCAGGAAAGCCAGCAATAATATTTTGGGAAGCTAAAGCTTCGATGTAGGTTTTTGCCCAGTAATTTGCCGGCACATCTTTAAATGCGACAGGCCCTCCAGGGGGTACATTAACAGATGCGGCAACGAAATTTACTGAACCAAAAATCTTTTTCTGATCGATATCATTGCCAACAGCGACAATTTGACCAGTTTTAGTGGCGTTGTTCACATCATAACGAGTGTTATTGCGAATCAGATTTCCACCAGGATTTTCGTTAGTGCCGAGGTCAGGTAAAGCGTTGACAGTTGCTACTACACCATCCCGCTTATTGTTCTGAATAACATTCTTACGCAATACGGGTTTTGCTGACTCTGAGATAAAAAGACCGTCTTGGTTTTCGACGATTTGATTTTCCACAATTTGGGGTGTGGAAGTGCCACCGATCGCTAGACCAAAACCAGTATCCTGAAATAAGTTATTCCGAATTTCTCCTTGAGCAGCTCTAGCAACTGAAATCCCATTGCCTTTGTTTTGCACAAAGACATTACTTTCAATTTTGGGATTGCCTGTACCTGTGACAAAAACACCCTCTCTGACACTGTTAGTAAAAGTACTGTTTGTGATAATCGGATTGGTTGACTCCACCCACACACCCGTCCCCCGGCTATTTGGGTTGGTGACGGTTACACCTGCGATCGTGGTATCTTGCTGGGCAAGGATGGTAATGTCCTGTCTGGCAAAGGTGCGACTCGTGTAGAAACCTCCACCTGTAATCAATATCCCCTGACCTTTAGTAGTTTCATCACCGCGCAGTGTCACCCCTGGTTTAAGCAAGAGCGGGAAGGTTTCGCCACTTTCCTGGTTATAGTTCCCAGGTGCTAATTGAATAACTGCACCTGATTGGGCTTGACTGAGAGCGAAACTTATGCTCTTGTAGGGTGCAGTTGAGGTTGCACCAGCACCAGCACTATCTGTACCCGTTGCTGGATTAACGTAAATCGCTGCGGCTGTTGCAGGAGCTTGCACTATGAGAGTTGGGCTGATACCTTCTGGGTGAGTAGCACCAGCATTAACCTGACCAGATAGTAGTATGGACCCACTAGAAACAACTAATAAAGCCGTTAGTCCGGCTCCCACGCGTAAAGTATAGCTGAGATGACTGCTAGAAAGAAGGTGAAAATTTTTCGCCTTAGAAATGTGAAAACCCCGGTATTTCATTTTTTGAGTCTGTGATGTGCTGAATTACAGTGTGTCGAACAAGGTTAAAGGTAGCAGCCTTGTAGCTGCTGTAAAACCCATGCAAAACTATACTGGATGATTAGCACTGATTCAGCTAAATTCCCTAGAACGATAACAGAACTTATACATTAGTTATATTGTGTTATTCAAAAAATTCTTTTAAGTAAGTGCGAATAAATAAATTTAATACATAAAACCCCAACTTCTTACAGAAGTCGGGGAGCTATATCTGATTTATATCTGGTGTTTAGTAAGCTAAAGTTTCTAAAGTTTCTCTTAAATACCGTTGTACCTGTTGTTCTAAGCGAATTCCTTGTAATTGAGCATCGCGTTCTAGTTGCCAGCGTTGAAAACCGGAACTAGTGGAGATCGCACATTTGAGGCTATACCAAATTTCAGTATCAGCAGAAAATTGGCGATCGCTAGAAGCTGGAATTTGAGCCATAGTTTCTCATTCCTTTATTTTAACTTCAACGGTAAATGGGCATTGGGAATGGGGCATTGGGCATGGGGCATTGGTTATTAATAATATTCTCCTCTGCAACGCTAGCCTCCCCTGCTCCCCCTGCTCCTCTAGTAGTTATTTATAGCCCTTTAAAGTCAAATAATATACTTTACGGGCTGCTACGAATCTGTATTAATCCTAAACAAGGATTCCAACAATCGGGGGACGATTTGATTAACCCGTACTCCTAAAATCGTGAAATCCTGCTTAATCTTTTCTAAAGATAATGGCTCTATGCCAGCGAATTCTGTGTCATTAGTCACTAAAACTCGCATTACACTCACAGGTATTTGTAAAAATAGATTGCTGCCTAAAAATGCTAAACCCGCAAACAATAGTGCAAGGCTACGCCATTGTGGGAGAAATTTAGCTGAATTTGCGACTAATGGGGCAATTTGGTAAAGCTGCCACAGTACCCAAACCGACAATACTGCTGCTACTAATGCCAGGATACGATTTAACTTTGTATTAATTAAACAGAGTATTTTTCGCTGCCGCTCGGTCAGATTTTCTGGCTTTAAGGCTATTCCTAAAAGAGCAAATATATAAAAAGGGCGACGCAACTGCATCCATAGCAGGGGGAGAATACCAATAGCGGCAACTAAAAATAGCTCCATCCAAACTGGTAAAAACGGCTCGCCTACAGACAAAAACAATAAGCAGAGGACTAAAAAAACAGGCAACGTCGCCAATCCAGCGACGTGAATCCACAAAATAGGTTCAGAGCGAAATGAATGCATAATAAAAAGTTATGAGTTAAGAGTTAGGAGTTAGGAGTTAAAGGCTGCTAATTCCTAACTCCTAATTTATTACTCCTAACTTCTAACCATTTTACCCTTAACACTATCTCGTTAAGGTGAGAGTGCGGCGCTTCGTAACCATCTGATAGGATTCGATGATGTCACCTTCAACCCAGTCATTGAATTTATCCATGCCGACACCGCATTCATAACCGGCGTTGACTTCACGGGTATCTTCTTTCATCCGTTTTAGGGAGTCAAGGACGCCTTCAAAGATCACCTTACCGCCGCGTCGCACTCTGACTTTGCAGTTGCGAACTAGCTTGCCAGATTGAACGTAGCAACCAGCAACAGCACCGCGACCGACTGGGAAGACGGCACGGACTTCGGTTTGGCCCAAGGGTTCTTCCACCAACTCTGGTTCCAAAAGACCTTCCAAGGCATCTTGGATATCTTCTAGGAGTTTGTAGATCACGTTGTATTCTCGAACATCTACACCCGCTTCATCGGCGGCTTGTCTTGCACCACTAGCAAAGGTGGTGTTGAAGCCAATAATTACAGCGTTACTGGCAGCGGCTAAGTCGATATCTGTCTCGGTGATTTCCCCAGCAGTAGCCAAGAGCATCCGAATTTGGACTTCGTTTTGCGGGATTTGCTTGAGCGCTCCCACAATGGCTTCTACAGAACCTTGTACGTCTCCCTTCAAGATCAAGTTGAGTTCTTTCAACTCGCCTTCTTGCGCTTGAGCGGACAGGGTTGTAAGGGTAACACGACCCTGTAACAGGCGGGATAGGCGTTGTCTGTCTGCGCGATCGCTAGCGAGCGCTCTGGCTTCTTTTTCGTTCTGGAAGACCTCGAACTCGTCGCCTGCTGCTGGCACATCACTTAAACCTAGTACCTCGACGGCAAAGGAAGGAGAAGCAATATCTACTCTCTTGCTTCTGTCATCCACCATCGCTCGGACTTTACCGAAAGCGGAGCCAGCTACCAAGATATCTCCCACATGCAGGGTGCCATTCTGAATTAGCAGGGTAGCAACTGCTCCCTTGGCTTTATCCAGATGTGCTTCAATTACAGTTCCTTTAGCAGCCCGATCTGGGTTAGCAGATAGTTCTCCAACCTCTGCTACTAAGAGAATCATCTCTAAGAGCGTATCCAGGTTTTCGCCTCTGATGGCGCTCACGGGAACCATAATTGTCTCACCACCCCAGTCTTCTGCGGTTAGACCATACTGGGTGAGTTCTTGTTTCACCCGCTCTGGCTGTGCGCCTTCTTTGTCAATTTTGTTGATTGCAACAACAATTGGCACTCCCGCAGCTTGGGCGTGGCTAATGGCTTCAATCGTTTGAGGACGGACACCATCATCAGCAGCTACTACCAACACGGCAATGTCTGTTACCCGCGCTCCTCTAGCCCGCATTGCTGTAAAGGCTTCGTGACCAGGAGTATCCAGGAAGACTATTTGGTGTGGTTTGCCCTCGTGTACTACATCCACATGGTATGCGCCGATGTGTTGAGTAATACCACCAGCTTCGCCAGCAGCCACTTTTGTTTTGCGGATTGAGTCGAGCAGGGTTGTTTTACCGTGGTCTACGTGACCCATAATTGTCACGACTGGCGGACGGCGGAGGAGATATTCAAAGTCTTCTGCGCCGACCATTTCCGTAACTTTTCGAGCTTCTGCTTCTCGCTCGGCGGTTTCTACTTCTATTTCTAGTTCTTTTCCTACTAGGGTAATTGTGGGAATATCTAGATTTTGGGTGATACTCACCGCCATGCCTTTGAGAAACAGGATTTTCACAATCTCTGTATCGGGAACGGCTAAAACGTCAGCCAATTCTTGTACAGTCAAGGGGCCTGTGATCACCACTTTTGCTGGACGATCGCGCTTGGTGTCAGCTTCTTGTTGCTGGCGACGGTTATTGTGATTGTCACGGCTAGAACCAGACTTAGAACCAGGTTTTCTATTTCCTCTAGCAGTCGGGGCGCTAGCAAGGGTTGCACCTGGCATCTGCACAGGTCGAGTCGCTTTCGGTTTGGGAGGACGGGCGATGGAAAGGCTGACTTGGACGGTGGCTGGTGAGTCTAGATCGTCATCATCTAGCAAATCTTCTTCAAACTCATCATCCAGTATCGGCTTGATCCGCTTGCCTTTGACGCCAGCTTTAGCCTTCTCTTTAACTTCGTCAATTATTTCCTCTTCAACCCACTTTTTGCCGCCTTTGGTGGGGCGAGGTGGACTTGGGCGTTTCAAATCGAGGAGATCGGGTGTGACGACTGGCTCATCACCCAATCCTTGAGATTTGCCCGCTATTCCTGACATCTGTCTGGGTGGAGTAGCGATCGGCATTGCGGCTGCTACTGCTTCACTAGGACGGGCTGGCCTGGGTCGTTGCCCCTCTCCTAGTTGTGATGGTGCAGATGGCCTATTGCTCCTCTGCTCTGGTCTGCTAGGTGCAGGGGTGGGTCGAGCCTGTCTTTGTGGTGCAGTTTGCACAGACGGGTCAGTTGGCAGTTTAGCAACTCTTGGCTTAATTTGTTCGCGATCGCCTTCGATAGGCCGTTGCCGTTGGTCGCGTTTGAGGATCGGTTTATCTGCCTGAGATCCTTGCTCATCTGCCACCTGGGCTTCTTCTGCCGCCGGTCTTGGCGGTGGGGCAGCTAATTGCGGTTTGATCGGTTTTTCCGCTTTCGGTCTGGGTGGAACTATTTTTTCTGGTTTTTGGGATGCTATTTTTTCCGACGTCTGATTTGGATTTGGCGTTTGTTCCAAGTCCGTGACAGGAGGTTGCTCTTGAGTCTCAGATTGAGTCCGGGGCACAGGTCGAGTTGGTGCTGCCGGCTTCATGGGTGAGACTGGTGTAGCGAAAGGCCGTGGTGGAGAGGGAGGATTAGCTTCAGACAAGGCAGCTTGGGTATTGGTAGCAACTGACGCCTCTGGGGCGTTGGAGGTAGTATTTCTCAATATTTTGGGTTTGCGTATTTCCAAAATTTGCTGTTTGTGGGGTGCAGCAGGTCGGGCAGATCCGCCGTTTGGTGGTGAGTTTGGTTTCTGGCTGGTTGTACGTAGTTCCTTTTTGGCTAAAACATTCGTCGCTGCGAGTTTTTCCGCAGCCGTGCGGATGCTTTCTGCCTCGGATTCTGAAATCGTGCTGCTATGACTTTTGACCGCAATATCGAGCTGGTCGCAAATTGCTAGTAGCTCTTTGTTATCCAAATTCAATTCCTTTGATAATTCATAGATTCTAACTTTGCCGTTGTTCATCCACTCTTCCCCTTTAATTTACAGTTTTAGCGGATGGTTGCCTGGGAGTGCGACATCTCCATCCTTGGATTACTGTTTTTAGACTGCCGTTCAGTTTTTGCCGGTGCCTCCAATCAGGAAAGAGAGATGTTTCGGTTTAATAATGGCATCCCCACCAGGAATGATGGTTAAGGGACACCCATAAAAATTTTTTAAATAAAAGATTTTTATAGGAACCCCTGACGCCGAACTGCGCCTGAGCGCTACCAGGTTGCCATTTTGTAGTTTCTTGTTTTGGTGATTCTGAGCCTTCCACAACACAATCGATTACATCTTTACTCTGGGAATCTTGCCTCGCCCCTCTTAGTTATTGGAGAGCCGAATGCCTTTTACACCCATTTACTATTTTGGCACTAACCTTAACGATCATATAGAGGCTGTCATGAAAGCACGACTTCGCCTTTCGCACAATTCCTCTGGTGATAACGTCACAAATTTGTTCCAATTAAATTTGGTTTTGGGTATTAGTGCGGGCTAGACGTTGCGACAAGCTTTGGTACAGTGTTTCTGGCACTGATGCGTGTAGCGATCGCCCTAGTCGATTTTTTTTTTGAGCTGCTTGTAGGCAACTCCTTTCGGGACAAATATAGGCAGAACGCCCCATGCCCTGATCTAATTGTACCTTTCCCGATGGAAAGACGCGGACAATCCGCCAAAACTCATCTTTTGACCCTACTTTCCGGCAACTAATACAGCGCCGATAATTTGGTTTCATCGCTTTTGTGTGATCTCAGTCCAGCATTCTGGATGTAAAAATAAGTTTATTATTACTATTTTTTACTCATACCAAGTAGCTTTTGAGAAAATAAGCCAAGAGACTGAGACTATAATCTACAGTATCAAAACTTTACAAATTTAATCAATTATTCATCATCGTCCTTGTCAAATCTATCCTCCTCTTCTAATCCGTCGTGATTTTCATCGTCGAATTCTTCCTCATATTCAAGATCGTCTTCCTCTGATTCCTCTGATTGATATTTTGTTCTTACAGCCATAAATTTGGCATCTTCTCCGGCATAGTCGTACTTAGCTTTGTCTTTGATGTCTATTTTCCAACCAGTCAGACGGGCTGCCAAACGAACATTTTGTCCTTCTTTGCCTATGGCCAAACTCAATTGGTCTTCAGCCACTAATACGTGAGTTTGCCGGGATTCTGGGTCCATCAGACGTACTTCATCCACTCGGGCTGGACTTAAGGCATTAGCGATATATGTTGCTGGGTCTGGCGACCAGCGAATTACATCTATTTTTTCACCACGTAATTCGTTGACTACGACTTGAATGCGCGAGCCCCTGGCTCCGATACAAGCGCCTACTGGGTCTACATCGCGATCAAGGGTATCTACTGCTATTTTAGTCCGGGGTCCGACATAACGGGAGGGGGGGTTTGCCTCCCTAGCTACGGCAACAATCCGTACCACTTCATCTTCGATTTCTGGAACTTCGTTGGCAAACAGATAAACCACCAAACCAGCATCAGCGCGAGACACAAGTAACTGTGGCCCTCGTTGCTGACCTTGGGAGACTTTTTTGAGATATACCTTAAAGGTGGCATTTGCTCGATAATTATCGTTGGGCAGCTGTTCCCGCTTCGGTAATTCGGCTTCTACTTCTGGCTGACCAAAGCCACTGCTAACTGCCAGAACCACTGATTGCCGCTCAAACCGCAGGACTCTTGCTTGCAGGACAGTTCCTTCTAAATCTTGGAACTCTTCTTGCACCATTTGGCGCTGTTGATCCCGTAATTTTTGCGCTAGTACCTGCTTAGTTTGCATCGCCGCCATGCGACCAAACTCTCCTTGATCGGGGGTTACATCCAGCACCACAGAGTCCCCTAACTGCGCTTCGGGAGCTACTTGTTGAACTTCATCTAGAGAAATCTGGTGGTCTGTATTATTTACTGCTTCGACAATGGTTTTGGTGGAAAGAACGCGAAATCCTTCTTCTTCAATATCGAGTTCTACTTCAAAATTCTCAAAATAATCTTCGTCAAACTGTTTGCGTTCTAAATTTTGGGCGCGACGATAACGTTCGTAGCCTTTTAGTAGTGCTTCTCTAATAGCTGATTGAACTGCAAGACGAGGTAAATTCCGCTCTCGACTTATACTTTCAATTAATTCTTTTAATCCAGGTAAAGTAACCATTGACATAAGCAATCTCCTTTAAAAATTAGGGAATGGGGAGTGGGGAGTAGGGACTGAAAACTACGCATTAGAGCCAGAGATTAGAGAATAGTTTTACACTAGCCTCTAATCTCTAGCCCTAGTTTCTAACCTTTAGCCTTAAGCCAAGGTGTTCTAATCTCTAACTCAACCAGCCTTAGCCCTTTGTTTATCGGCGCTCGTCTAGTTGCACCTTAGTAATTAGGGAGCGGGGAATTTCGACTACACGACCTTTTAGGTTTAAGTAAAGTCCTGTCTCATCCCGGCGAATCAACTGACCTGTCCACTCTTGTTGTCCGTCGTAAGGGGGCGTTGTGGAGATAATCACAGGAAATCCTTTAAAGGAAATAAACTCCCTGTCTGTTACCAGTTGCCGCGAAATCCCAGGACTAGAGACTTCCAAGACATAAGCATCTGGAACGATTTGGGCAGCATCTAAGGAGGTTTCTAAAGCACGGCTCATCCTCTCACAATCATTTAACCCGGTGTCTTGCTCAGGATTGCGAATGTCTACCCGCAAAACTGGTGGACTTTGGTTGGTGTGAAAAACCACGCCAACCACTTCCAATCCCAGTTCTTCTGCTACTGGTGTTGCCAAATCAATAATTTGTGGAATTAAAGGATGAGCCATGAGAGAATTCAATAAAAAAAGTGGGCACTGACCCACTTCCTGCGATAGGTATATCTTCCAAGAAGTCTTGTGACGAACCAATTATGATTCGCCTAATTCGAGTTTAGCGCATTTCTTTTATAGTCGTGTATTGGGGATTGGGGATTGGGGATTGGGCATTGGGGATTGGTTATTATTTCTTGTCCCTCACTCCCTCACTCCCTCATCCTGCCCCCTGCCTCATCTTTTCACTACTGCTGGAACTGATACTTGTGTTCGTAGCTGTCTGGTTTGCTCGATAATTTGGTCTATGTCTTCTTGGGACAAACGCTGGACGTAGTTGAGTTTGATTTCCTCTAAGAAGTCAAAAAGTAAACTCTGAATTTCTGCGAGTACGTGTTTTTCCTTTATTTGAGATCCTAAGACTTTGCTAAAGGTTTCTACTAGTTGACTGGTGAGTTTTGCGCCCACGGGGTCTTCAACAGCGCTAACTAAAGTTTTGTAAAGATTAGTTGTGATTTGAGTCGCCAGTTGTTCGCTTAACTGGGTTTGGGCTTGTCCCACGCCAGGGAAGTTTTGCAGGTTGCGATAGACGGGGACTTGCTCGAAGACGGTTTCGATGTTGTGGCGCAAAATGGCTACGATCGCAGGTTGGATTTCGGGTAGCACTTGGTAGACAATTGTCTTTATTAAAAGACCTGCGATCGCTTCGACTTCATTCACATTATTAATATCTATGTAGGGACGTAAATTTTCTTGTTGTGAAAGCCAGCGCGTTAACTCACCCTTCTGTATTGAACCCTGAACCTGATTAATTACCCTCACCACTACAATTTCTGTAAGTTCTTCGGCAAAGTTAGCGACAATCCCTTGATTAATTTGCTTTCGCACTGGATGCAGATTCAATAACCCCACTTGATCGAGGCGGACTACTACAGGTATGATTCGCAGCCACCGCCAAAATGGCAGTAGTAAAAATAGGTCGTACCAACGCCACAAAACTGCTTCAAACCAGCTAAAACCAGGATGTTGCCGTCTAATTAAGAAAGTGCGCCCCAGCAATTCTACACCAAATAAAATCATAAAGGGTAAGTCAATAATCCAGAAATTATCAACAAATTCGCCATTTTCACCGATTTGGCGGAAGTAGTTAGAGGCAATTAAAGGGCGGATGCTCTCGTTAAAAAAATTAATTTGTTGATTCCAGCCATTTTGTGATAGGTATGGCTGACTCCAGAAAGTTGCAAAGGACTGTTTTGCAGATTCATTACCGATGTGCGATCGCATCCGCCTTTTGATTTTTTCCAGAGTCCCACTTTTATTCACTCCCGCAAACGGGTTACTGTCAATCATCTCGCTGCTAAGATGACTTATTTGTATTAGCCTGCTATTTACTTGAGAAGACTCTAACCCTGTTTGCCTGACTTGCTCTTCTAATGCGTCTACCGTTTCTAGATAACTTTTTGTGTCTCGATGGGGTTCAATACCTTTTATTGGGTCATAAATCTGAATAATTTGGGGAAGTTTTCGCAAGTAGAAATCTCGCCAAGGTACGTAACTTAAATTAAACAAAACTAAACCTAAATTTACGGTGGCAGTAATTGCCATAATTCTTTCAAACCAAAGATTCCGTTGCTTAGAAGATTTTGTATTTTTCATTTCTTGTCATATATTATACATTTTGTGACTATTTGAAATATAAGCTCTTTCATTTATCGAAACAGAATTCAGGAGTCAGTCGCCAGAATACAAGAAGGGGATTTTCAACGAAGGTCAAAACCCACTCCGTTCGCGCAGCATCTCCGATTGCCCTGGCTCTAGCTTGACACAGGTAACAGATGTATGCACTACTGTAATTTAGTATTCAAGGGGTGGATTCGATTCAAATCAGGCTGTATCTCTGCTAATACAAGATACTTCTTTTGATGGATGACAGAAGTTAATTTTTGGATTAAAAGTTAAATTTTACAAAAATAAATCACAAATTATTCAAAAAATATTAAAAAATTGCAAAAAAAGTTATTAAACAAACTTAAAATGCAGCTGTTAACATTTATAATCCTGCTGATTTAACTCAAAGGAGTTTTAAGTATGTGGTGTGGGTTTGGAAAATCAAGTGCGAACTTTGCTGTTACTTGCCTGATAACTGCTAGCGTAGTAATTGCAGACACAGGTTTCGCAGCCTCTCAACGTAGCTATAGCCCCCAGCAATTCCGTGCTGTGTTGCGAGGGTTAGGCTATAACGTCAAGGTAGTAAATGGTGCTTTGACGGATCAGGAAACTAAAAAAGCAATTCGTGAATTTCAGACGGGTTATAGGCTAAAACCAGTTGATGGGATAGCAGGACCAAAAACCCAAGCTTATGCTGCTAACATCATCAAAATTTTGCAAACAAATTTGAATGCTGTGCTGAAGCCTAATCCTCCGCTTCCCCGCGATCATTTTTATGGTCCCCAGATAGAAGCGGCGGTGAAGCAGTATCAGAAGAAATATCAGATGCAAGAAACTGGAATTGCTAATTTAGCACTCCGCCAAAAGCTGAATGAAGAAGCAAAGACAGTCATCAGTCAGCCAACACCTAAACCAACACCTAAACCAACGGCTAAACCAACGGCTAAACCGATGGGTAAACCGACGGCTACACCGATGGCTACACCGATGGCTACACCAACAGCTACACCAACAGCTACACCAACAGCTACACCGACAGCTACACCGATGGGTAAACCGATGGCTACACCAACAGCTACACCGACAGCTACACCGATGGGTAAACCGATGGCTACACCAACCACTACACCCTAATCGCCACCAAAAACTCCTACCCCAAAACCTCTTAAGTCATCTGATTTGGTTCTTCTAGGGGTCTGCCATTGGGTGTAGGTAGACTTGGACGGCGGTCATTGTAAGGCATAGGAATGTACTGGACGCTGGGTCGGCCTCCTTGTGGCTGTGGGTACAAATCCATGAGATCATAAATAGAATGGGGCAGTCCGACAGTTACGGGCAGCCCCATTTCTGTTGCTTCCTCTATAGTGATGGGATAGTCGTGGGTGACGCGGCCAGTTGTTAAGGCTTCGATAATCGATTCAATATTTTCTGGTAAAACTTTTTGTTTAGGTATACTGTCTTTTAGTAGAGACCGTACAAACCTCTCTACCTGCTGTATTGCTTTGCGTGAGAGGTCGGCCATAATTAGAGTTTGGTCATCAATCTCACTGATGGGTTTATCTTCAACTACTTTTAAGATACTCGCTGCTGGGTAGTTACCCAATTGGGGATCAACTAGCCCTAAGACAGCGTTAGCATCCATAATAATTTCATCGCTTGCGTTTGTCCACGAGTGGTAATTGATACTAATATCATCATCTCGGCGCTGATATTACTTAGAATCGGCTGTAATCCTTAATTTTTATGGACTACCACAACCTAAGAATGCAAGTTTTATGAATTTGCCAACAGAGTCATAGAATTCGCGGCTACACAAACTTAGATGCAAAGGGGTTTCCTGGAGGGTAGCCCACGGAGGTGGGCTAATGGAAAATAAAATTTTTTTAACCAGCGTTCACCTTTGGCGTTCCGAAGGAAAGGCGGGTTTTGCCTGTGTAGAAGCGGTTTCTAACCGATTTATATATAAATATATAAAGTCTAGGTATACCTGACCAGCATAGGAAGCGCTATATGAATTACGAATTACGAATTGCGAATTATTTATAATCCGCGTCGCCAAATCTTGATAGTGTCGTCATCACCACCGCTAACTAGGGTTTGCCCATCAAGACTGAAGGCGACGCATCGAACATAACTGGAATGCCCTATAAGTGTGCTGATTTCTCTGCCACTGTGTACGTGCCACACTTTGATAGTATTGTCCCAACTGCCACTAGCGAGAAATTGCCCATCATGGCTAAAGGCAACTGACCAAACTGAATCAGAATGACCAATGAGAGTACGAATTTCTCTGCCAGTATTTACATGCCACACTTTGATAGTATTGTCACCACTGCCACTAGCAAGAATTTCCCCATCCTTGCTAAAGGCTATACCGTTGACGAAGAAGGAATGACCTAATAGTGTGCAAATGTTTCTGCCTGTGTATACTTGCCATAATTTAATGGTGTAATCAGTACTGCCACTAGCTACAAGCTGCCTATCGTTGCTATTGGTTGCAGGCATTCTCGGAGAGTAGGCAACTGACGAAACTGAGTCAGAATGGCCTATGAGAGTTTGGGTTTCTATGCCTGTGTGTACTTGCCACAGTTTAATTGTGCAGTCAACACTGCCACTAGCCAGAAATTTTCCATCTGGACTAAAGGCAACGGAATTCACCCAATTAGTATGACCAGTGAGAGTACGAATTTCTTTGCCTGTGTTTACATCCCACAATTTGATGGTGTTATCCCAACTACCGCTAGCTAAGATTTCCCGGTTAAGGTCTGCAACTTTGGCAGATTTGGCAGATTCCCCTTGATAAGAAGGCTTTGAGGAGATTGGGCTAAAGGCGACGGAATGAACCATACTGGAATGACCAGAAGACCAACGACCCAGTTGACGCACTAGCTTGCCAGTACCCAGTTGCCAAAATCTAATAGTGTGGTCATTACTGCCGCTAGCAATCAATTGTCCGTCTGAGCTAATGGCGATCGCATGAACCATACTAGAATGACCTTTAAGGGTCTGTACACATTGCCACTTCTGTTGATCTAATACAAGTGAAGGTGGTTTAAGTTTAGGCGTTATCAGCAAGGTAGATGATATTGGTGCTATGTTCTCGCCAGCATCAGGCCCCAATAAATCCAACCACTCCTGCACAGACTGGGGACGATAGGTTGACTCCAAATCCATGCCGCACATAATAGCCTGATTTACCCTGTCACTGATCTTAGGATTAAAATATTGTGGTGGTTCTAAATTAACATTGTCACGTCTATCATCTGCACTCGTCGGTATAACTGCGGTAAGCAAATTATACAAAGTAGCAGCTAAGGCGTAGATATCAATATATTCTCCTCGTGGCGCTTCTGATTCATACTGCTCAGGTGGGGCAAAACCAGGAGTACGATACACTGTATGCCTTTGAATCATATTGGGAATAAATTCTCTAGCGATGCCAAAGTCTATCAGCACTGCTTCTGATTTATCAATGCGGATCATAATATTACGTGGTTTGAGATCCCGATGCAGTAGCCCTTTAGAGTGAATTAGCCCTAAAGCGCCGCCAATTTGCCTGATGTACAGTAGCGCTTCTGCTTCTGATAAAATCCCCATCCGTCTCAAGTGCTGTCCTAAGTCTTCGCCTTCGATGTACTCCATCACGATGCAGGGCAAATTTCCCTCATCGAAGATGGTTTCTATCTGTACTATATGAGGATGGTGACACACAGCCAGCCGTACTGCTTCATCACGGAAGTCTTGCCGTAACTTGTTTCGGTGGAGTATCCAGGCGGGGTGATTCAGAATTTCTTCTTTGAGAGTTTTAATTACTCGCAGTTGATTCCGTTGATTTCTGGCAAGATAAGTAATGCCAATTCCGCCTTCGCCTAGTTGGTTTTCAATAATGTAACGTCCACCGAATAAAGACTTTCCTGCATTCCACACCATTAGTAATATTTGACAATTCCTGGTATTTATTTTGGCACGGTATTCAGTTCAGCCAACACGAATTTTTGGAAATTCAATTTTGTTTTGCTGTTGTAACTTTTTTAAACTTAGTTACTTAGAAAACATTTCATTAACCTCAATAATTACTAATATAAACTTGGGTCTACCGTAATAGTTTTTAGTTAAACTATACTTTTACATCAAAATTTTATTTGATTGCTCATGCTAAAGTAAACAATGACTTTAGCTATATTTGGTCATAATAATTTGACTTGTAATTAATATGAAATTATGCTAAAGAATCTGAAGCTGAAACAAAAGTTTACAATTCTGCTACTGGTAATTTTAACATTCGGTTTGAGCTTGACTGGATTTGCTCTTTCTTCTCTGCTCAAAGAGAATGCTAAACAAGATATTAGTTCAACAGGTCTTATGCTCATGCAAACCATGAGTTCTGTTCGTAAATACACTAATACTCAAGTTAATCCAGAGTTAGCTGATAAATTGGAAACTGAGTTTTTGCCACAAAGTGTACCTGCATACTCAGCACGGGAGGTATTTGAGATTTTACGGAAAACACCAGACTACCGTGACTTCTTTTACAAAGAAGCAACTCTCAATCCCACAAATCTTCGGGATAAGGCTGACGGTTTTGAAACGGAAATTGTAGAAAGGTTCAGAAGTAAATCAGACCTTAAAGAAGTGAGTGGATTTCGCTCAATTCCTGGTGGCGATATCTTTTACATTGCTCGTCCGCTACCAATTTCTGAACAAAGCTGTCTGAAGTGCCATAGTGTACCCGAAGCTGCACCTCCAAGTATGATTAATCTTTATGGTACAGCTAATGGATTTGGGTGGAAGCTGAATGAAATTGTCGGCGCTCAGATTATTACAGTACCAGCAAATAACGTCATTAACAAAGCCCATCAGTCTTCCTTACTAATTATTTTAATTGTATCAACTATTTTTATAGCGACTATTTTGTTAGTAAACTTTTTCTTAAATCGACAAGTTGTTATGCCTCTCAAACGCATGACTCGCATCGCCGAAGAAGTAAGTACTGGACACATGGAAGTTGAATTCGAGCAGATGTCTAATGATGAAATCGGTAATTTAGCTAAAGCCTTTAAACGGATGCAGTTAAGTTTAGAAATGGCAATGAAAAGAATCAAACGTACTCAGGGGGGTATGCGAGACTAAAGTAATTCGTAATTCGTAATTTAGTTGTGCAACGGAGATTTAGACTCAACTACAAAACTGGCTGTGCTTAGTCGCTATGCAAATTAAACCATGATAATTAGTTAAATAATTCAAAATTCTCTCTAAATAAAAGGTGGTCTAAATATTTATGAAAATAAGCTTTTTTTGAATTCAAAAGCTGCTTGAAAGTCAGGAATTTCCCTGGCTATGAGTTCAATAAATTGGTCGGGTGAAATGTAAGCATTTTGCTCTAATATTTCTTCTATAACTAGATTTGCCATTGGGCCAATGTGGTAAGCTAACTCTTGGTGACAATGTTTAATAAATGCTGGTTGGAGCGAAGGTTGCTGTTCTTTGATTCGCCCAATTGGCAAAATACCTGGTGAAGTCGGTGAACTAAAAACTCTTTCTCCAGGTTGGTTGGATGACGGCGATATTGCCGACATAGGTTGAAATTCAGGATTAAATACGGTGGGGGGCAAATCATCAAGTATGATTGCAGGAGACATTACCACTTCTGGTTCTCCAATGCGCTCTAAATCTATAAGAACTTCTTTAGCTGCTTGGTATCGCTTGTTAGGTCTATCTGCTAACATCTGATCGAGTACTTGAGCGAACCCATCAGTAACATAGGTATAATAACGCCAGTTCCATTCTAAGGAATATTGATCCATTAGTAAGGATGGATCTCTACCTGTAAGTAGTACAATAGCAGTTACCCCCAAAGCATAAAGGTCGCTAGAGGGGGAACATAAACCCAAGCTAATCTGTTCGCGGGGAGCATACCCCACTTTGCCGACAAGAGACATTTTGCCAACAAAGGTTACCTGGTGGTTAGAATTTCTGCCTTCATTCATGTCAGCAATTTGCTTGCCTACACCGAAATCAATCAGCACTGGCAGATCCTTGCCATCAGGTAACATTATGTTATCAGGGGAAATATCTCGATGGATGATGTTGTGCTGGTGAACATATTCCAAAACAGGCAGCAGATTTTTTAGCCACTCTATAACTTCCTCTTGGGAAAAGTTTCTTCCTTGACGTTGAAGTTCTCCCAGCACCCTAGAATATGTTTTACCGTCAACATACTCTTGTACTAGGAATAACCGACCATCTCCTTCAAAGCAAGCTAAAAACTTGGGAATTTGAGGATGTTGCAATTGATGAAGGATTTTTGCCTCTCTTTTAAATAAGTTGCGATATTGTTCCAGTCCACTCTCCCCTGTGCCAATGGGCGCAAACTCCTTGAGAACACAAGCTTCATTAAACCGACGAGTGTCAAAGGCCAAGTAAGTTCGCCCCAATCCTCCCTGTCCGAGAAGTTTTTGGATAATATAGCGGTTATCGATTAGAGTTGAAGCAGCTATTTCTGGTCTTGTTATATGGGACTGTGACATCTCATCGCACTCCTAGCGATTTTATTATTGATAAATTATTCAGTTTGCTGAAAGTCAGAAACTCTAGCTGATATTGGCTTATAACATCCCTAAAATTGAGATTAGCATCACTGTCAAGACAAGGAAATACACTCTTCTACAATCTTTCTACGGTCTTCTGTGACCAAATAGACAATTTTTACCTGAATAGTTCGATCATACTAAGTAGGTAGGCAAGATAAAATCAAACTATGTAACGAAAAGTAAAATCTCTGTATTTGGCTCGTAGTTGCGCTGTCTTCGCTAAAGCGCAACTACGAGCCAGTGATGATTATTTGCGTCCACTTACTTACTCATACTTACGTATTTTAGCAGCCGGAACATAACCAGTGTCTGCGGTAATCTCTGCGACTGCTCTAGACATCGCCTTTTAGATTCGCACTATCACCACATCTTACCCCTAGTAACATTATTGGCACTGAACTTTGGAACACTTAGTATGGATATAGCGTGATATCATAGTTTCTCAGAAAAACTGAGGTTGCTATAAATTTGCCGAAAAAATTATTATATGTATTATTTCAAGTGATGAATATGCGTTAGCGCAGCTCGTCGTAGACATCGCTCTCAAAAATTAATCTTTCTGAGAGCCAATATCGTTAAGAGATAGCTGCTTCAGCATCGGCTATCAAAGTTTTCATTACAAGTGATTCCTCAAAAGCTATCCTGAGTATAAAAAAAGACTCTTGAAGCTACAATAATTCATCTAGTTCATCAGGATTAACGCCTAACTGACGCAAACGTTCTGCTAATTGTTCTGCTTTTTGTTTGGCTTGAGCAGCTTCTTGTTTAGCTTGAGCAGCTTCTTGTTTAGCAATCATAGCTCGTTGGGTTGCAGCAGCAGCTTCCTCTGTGGGTGCGGCAATTAATTCTCCCGCCAAAGTGAACCACCTTAACCAAAACCTTTCAATATCTCGAAATGAACCCTGCCATAAGCCTAAACTTAAATCTATCTCTGGCATTAGTAAGCGCCCTTGGGTCAAATTCATCGGTTCATAGTGACCGCCTACTAACTGAAAAGCCCGAAGTTCATTAGTATAGCGACTAAAAACAACATAGTAGGGAATCCGCAAAATTCGTTCATAAACTTCCCATTTGCTAGGAGGTTTATCTGCTGCACTTTCTCTTCTTGTGCCTAAATCTTCGTCTTCCGTACCTGGAGATAATAACTCAACAACCACGAAGGGATTTGCTGGCTCTTGCCACGTTACATAACTTAACCGTAAGTCTTGCCCTTTGTATAACTTTCCTACGCCTACTACACCAAACCAATCTGGGCGCTTATACCACAAAGGATGCTCTAAATCATAGTAGAGATTCAGGTCAGCAGCACTGTAAACTAGTTCGGGATTCCAGTTAATGGGCTGAAAAGTTAAGTATAAAAGTAAGGGCTGTAAAAAATGAAAATCGTCTGGCAAGCCTGGTTCCTCTGGGTTATCGCTTGGTAAATCATACATCGTTGGTAGCGTTTGCCAAGGAGGAAGCGGGGGGTCAGATTGAGGGATATAGTTAAAATAGGTAGTCATATTTTTAGATTATTCAATAAAAGACCATATTTGCTGGATGCGTTGACGCACTTTTTCCCAATCATTTGGTTGTAAAACTCCTAATTGACGGTCTAATAGACGTTTTTCTATTGTGTTTATCTTATGCAACCTAACTACCGATGCACGCATTAAACCTACTTGCTGCCATTCTATAATTTCAAAATCAAAAACCGTTTGAGTTATTTGACTAGTAATTCGCGCTACAATAATATCATCATCTCCTGTATCTAAAAGTACTAACACTGGACGAAGTTTGAATGTTACCGTATCAGAAAAAGGCAATTTAAGCAAAATAACAGAACCAGATTGATAGTTTTGCATTATTTAAATTGTGTCGTATATAGCATCATCTTGGCTGTAGCCTTTTAGCAGTTGCTCGGCTGCAAGACGATGCCAAGTTGCTTCCTCTTCTTCTTGTTCTGTGGGTTCGTTGACGAGAATAATTACTTTCACCTGTTGGTTATTTGTTAACTGTTGTAAAATAGCATTCGGCAATTCTATTTTGCCTTCGGTAGTAACATTTGCTGGAAATTCGTATGCTTTCATGTTGAGTGTACCCGTGTTTATAAATAACGTAAATAGTTTTTTGGAGCTATCAGAGTAACAGCTTAATTTCCGCAGATTCTCCTAATGCTTCGTTAACCACAATTAACTTACCATGTTCATCAGCACCTAATTGCTGGTTAGCATTGAGCAATTCAATTCCATAAATTGTGCCATCAGGAGCAATATCTACATTCATTTTGCCGCTGACTTGAATTGTTTCTACTTGTGCAGTTTTTTCTTGGAGATAGATATAAGCTATGTTGTATCTTGGATCGTAAGTAATTTTCATTGGAATTTTATCTTTAAAAGTAGTTGACAATAACTGATTAGGTCCACTAACTAAAATTTGCCCATAACGGCTAAATACTATGGAATTAACCTGTGAACCATGACCAGTAAGAGTACCAATTTCGTTCGCAGAAGCCACATCCCAAAGTTTGTATCAGGGAAAAGTTCTATAAATATCTTTACGATGTGCGGCTCTTGGACAAATTAATGTTTGCATATCTTTGTCAACACTAATACCTATTCTGTAATCACCTACGCAAATTTTATATTTATCATCGTAGCCCTTGATTTTTTGCAAATAGCCTAAATCAAAGGGGTTTTCTGATTCTAGTTCTTGAAAGACGATTGGCTCAATCCGAGCTTGCATATCTTGTGGTAAATCTGCTAATTCTTTTAAGAATTTTTTAGTATATTCAACTTTCCACATTCTTTTGCTTTAAGGATTGATAATATTTCTGTGCTTCATCTTTAACGAGACGTTCATTGTCTTCTGACTCTGCCATTAGCTTGATTAAGCCGTAATTTTCTAAGATTTCTTCTATTTTCTCAAATTCTGCTATGGGAATTTGTACAGCAATAGGTTGCTGATTTTCATCCATGACGTAATTTTTGGTTATTTCTAGCATTTTTCTGACATCCGATTGATTGCAATTCCTAATACTATTTTGACGCTGTTATTGCAAGACTAGCTGCGTTGCCAAATTTGGATATTTCCGCCATATTCACCACTGGCTAACAACTTTCCATTAGCGCTGAAGGAAATGGAATGAACTTGTGAGGAAGCAGTAAATGTACAGATTTCTGTTTTTGTTGCTACGTGCAACAATGTAACAGTTTTATCCTCATTGGCAATGGCTAATAATTCTCTATCAGGACTAAAAGCAAAAGCATTAAACTGCGAAGATGCAGTAAAAGTATCGAGTTCTAAGCCCGTTTCAACTTGCCATACTTTGATAGTTGTGCCTTTACTACCAATGGCTAATAATTGGCTATCAGAACTAAAATTAACGGAATTTACCCAATCAGAAGGATAATGAAAAGTAGAAATTTCTCTACCAGTTGCTACTTGCCATAACCTGATAGTTCCATCAAAACCCATGCTAACTAACAGTTTTCCATCTGGGCTAAAAGAGACGGAGTTAACTCTGTGAGAATGACCATAGAGGATTCTAATTTCTTTAAAAGTTCCTATATGCCACAGTTTGATAATATTGTCTGCACCGCCACTGGCTAAAAGTAGTCCATCTGGACTAAATGCAATAGACTTAACTGAATATTTATGTTCGCGGAGGATTTTAATTGCTCTATTAGTTCTAACCTCCCACAGTTGAATCCATCTGAAACTACCACTAGCTAATATTTGCCCATCTGGACTGAATGCAATAGGGTCACCGCTATCACCCACATACGTACTCATATTTCCAGCAAAGGTATGGATTTCTCTGCCAGTTTCAACTTGCCACAGTTTGAGTTTTGACCAACCACTAGCTAAAAGGTTCCCAGTATTAAAGCAAAAACCGACGCGAATAAACCCATCAGTTCTGTCGGAATCATCAGTGAAGGTACGAATTTCTCTACCAGTCGCAACATCCCATAGTTTGACAGTTTTGTCTTTACCACAACTAGCTAATTTTCGTCCATCTTGACTAAAAGCAACTGAGAAAATACTGCCAGAATGACCAGTGAACTGAGAGATTTCTTTAACCATAATTCCCCCTTTAAAAAAGGAGCGTAGAGACTTGTGACTTAATATTTTCCCAACAAAGTGATTTGAAAATGTGCCAATTAAGTTTTGTATTCTGCTAAATATTGATTGTCTAAAAAGTGTTCTATTTCTCGATGAATCTGTAATCCGCCAGAGTCTGATAAGTCCTTCACCAGCAATAGCTAATAATTGTCCATCTGGACTAAAGGCGATAGAATTAACCCCGCCACAAGGTATATATATTGCTTGGCTCTGCGATTCCTTTTGCGGTTTCCAGTAGGTGTTGCTATTAGGCAACATTTGCACATTCTTTGGATTAAAATAAACTTCTTTACCATCTGCTATTAGTGAAAGTGCTAAATAGTAAAGGTTTCCAATAGCCAACATTTGTACTGTCTTTTTATTATAATATTCGTAATAAATTGGACTAAAAGCAAGAGAATGAACATGAAAGCCACCAGAATCAGGAAAACTATGAATTTTTCTGCCAGTTGGGACATCCCAAAGTTGTACTGTCCCCTCTCTACCATGACCACTAACTAATATTTTCATATCTGGGCTAAAGGCGACCGACCAGACTCCCCACTCGGAATGATGTAGTGTGTAAACTTCTTTGCCAGTGGCGACATCCCACAGTTTGATAGTTCCATCTGCACTACCACTAGCCAATAGTGTGGTAACGTGTCCATGACAGCCAAAGGCAAGTGAGCCAATCTCCTTGGAATGACCAGTGAGAGTGTGTAGATGCCTGCATATACCCAATTCAATATCAGTTACTTCTACTAAATTAATCGAATTTTCTTTACCAATACTGTATGTAGGTATCGCTAAAATTCTTCCATCAGGATCAAGAGCAAATATATCACCAATACCAGGAATGGTATTTAACCGATACCACTTTTGAGAAGTTACTAAAGATGAATTTGGGGATTGTAAATTTTGAATGGATGGTTGAGGAATTGATTTTGGTTGTATAAAGGGTTTTGTCGCTGAAGTTGCCCTTGTATTAACTTTTAATAAATCCAACCACTCCTGCACCGACTGAGGACGGAACTTGTAATTTAACGCCATCCCTTTCATGATTGCCTCATTCACCCGATCGCTAACACTGCCATTCAAATCTTTTGGCGATCGCATGGTAAAATTTTGCAATCTAGCTGGTGCTGGCATTGGCAACTGTCCAGTCAGCAAAGAATACAGCGTGGCAGCTAAGGCGTAAACATCAATATATTCGCCTCGTTCGGCATCAGGGACATACTGCTCAGGTGGAGCATAACCAGGGGTAAGATTCTCTGTATGCTGTAAAACTCCACCGGGAATAAATTGTCTGGCAATACCAAAGTCAATTAGCACTGCTTCTTGTTTACCCGCACGCATCATGATGTTACTCGGCTTTAAATCCCGATGCAGTAAGCCTTTTTCGTGAACTAAAGTTAAAGCGTCGCTAATTTGCCTGATATATAGCAGTGCTTCGGCTTCCGGTAAAGCACCTTTTTCGGTTATCTGCTTACCCAAATCTTCGCCTTCGATGTACTCCATCGCCATGCAAGGCAAATTAACCTCATCAAAGACGTTTTCTACCTGCACAATATGAGGATGGCGACACAAAGCCAGTCGCAAAGCTTCATCCCGGAAGTCTTGGCGTAATTTCTCTTGCTTGTTTATCCAGGCGGGATGATTGAGGATTTGTTCTCTGAGGGTTTTGATAACTCGCAATTCACCGCGTTGATTTTTTGCCAGATAAGTAATACCTATGCCACCTTCACCCAATTTTCTGTCTATTATGTAGCGGCCAAATAATTCCTGTCCTGGATTCCACGCCATTGGTAAAAACCGTAGTTTTACTGATCTTTATTTTGGCACACCATAAATATCTCTTTTTGCCAAGGGAGATTTTAGGCAATCAATAAGCAGTATATTCAATCTTAATAAACTTATTGCGTAGGCGTAGCCCGTCGTAGACATCGCAGTTGTTAAACTCTCATCTTGTCTAACAACTAGTATTCAGCTATACTTAATCATTTGCGATAAGTAAGATCCCCGACTTCTCAAAGAAGTCGGGATCAGTGGCTTTCAATTTTTCCTAAAATTAAGTCATCACACTTCTGGCTCAATCCCCGCCGCCCGCAATTGTGCTGCTAGTCGTTCGGCGCGTTGGCGTTCTTGTTCGGCACGTTGGCGTTCCTGTTCGGCACCTTGGCGTTCTTGTTCGGCTAACTCGGAACCCCAAAGCAGAAGGTTTCCTTGTTCATCCCACCACCGTAACCACTTTCCTGTGCGGTTTTCACGAGTACCTTGCCACACCCCAAGGTAAAGATTCATTTCTGCTATCCAGTAGCGTTGATTTTCATCAGGATCTTGCAAAATGTACTGTTCTGTGCTTTGAAAGCGATACATCTCGAAACTACCGCTATTTGGTTCAAAGATGATGTAGTTTGGTACTTTTAAGATGCGCTCGTAGAAAAACCATTTTCCTGGGGGATATGTCGCTTTAATAGAATACTCTGTCTCCTGTGTATCGGATATAAATTCCATCACAATTACGGGAACCTCACCTTGTAGTTGAGGGGTGTAACTGCGTGTTACTTCTTCTCTGCTAACATTAATTTTGGCAATAAAAGCCCAATCAGGGGCTTTAATGACCATTTTGTTGTTTATGGTAGCGCAAATGCCGTAATTAGTTGGAGTTAGGGCGTTAACTGAAATTTTTCCCGCTAATTGCAGGCTTTCTGTGAGTGCAGCAGCTAAAGCTGGTTGGTTGATGTTGTCCACTGGATCATCTGGGAGTTTGTAATCATCGGGTAGTTTTTCCCAAGTGATTTGGTAGTCTTGGGTGAGGGTTGTCATCGTGGGTTTTCCTTTGGGGTGGTAGATTTACAAGAAATAAATTACGAACCACAGAGACGCAGAGAAGCCAGTGCGTTGGGCGGGTTCCCCGACTTGAAGCAACTGGCGCAACACAGAGAGAGGAGAAATGGAGAGTGATTATTTTAGATCCTCTCAACCCCGTTTAAAAAGCGGGCTATATAGTTATTCATCTTCGTCGGGTTCTAAATCGTCGGCTGTCAATTCCTGATGGGGGATGGCGGCGATAATCGCATCTATTACTTTAGATACTGGTAATATTTCAATATTTAAGTCAGGGAATTTTGTTCCTTTTGGCACGATCGCTCGTTTAAATCCCAATTTAGCAGCTTCTTTTAACCGCAGTTCCATTTGAGAAACCGATCGCACTTGTCCACCTAACCCTACTTCACCAATTAATACTGTACCGGGATCGACGATGCGATCGCGGAAACTAGCTACAATTGCGATCGCAATTCCTAAATCTACCGCAGGTTCTTCGACATTCAACCCACCCGCAGACGCAACGTAGGAATCTAATTTCGACATGGGAATTCCCACCCGTTTTTCTAAGACGGCGAGAATTTGCACCAAGCGGTTATAATCTACGCCAGTACCAGCCCGACGGGGTGAGGGGTAGCTGGTGGGACTGACAAGAGCTTGCAATTCCACAACTATGGGGCGAGTTCCTTCGCAAGCCACGACAATCGCAGTACCGGGAGCGGGATCGTCACGGTTGCCTAAAAATAACTCTGAGGGATTGGAGACTTCGCGCAATCCTTCTGCTACCATTTCAAAGATGCCGATTTCGTGAGTTGCGCCAAAACGGTTTTTCACTGTCCGTAATAACCGATGTGAGGCAAAGCGATCGCCTTCAAAATACAACACCGTATCTACTAAATGTTCTAAAACTTTTGGCCCTGCGATCGCTCCTTCTTTGGTAACGTGTCCCACAATCAGCATAGTGACATCTTCGTGTTTCGCCACCTTCATCAATGCTGCTGTACATTCCCGTACCTGAGCTACCGAACCTGGTGCAGAAGTCAGCGCTGGAAAAAACACCGTTTGGATACTATCAATCACCGCCACGTTTGGCTTGAGAGAGTCTATTTCCCTTAAAATTTCTTCTAGATCTGTTTCTGGCAGTACATATAAATCTGCACCTATACTGTCAGGATCTATGGGAAGTGTAGTCTCTACTACTACTGTTACATTCTCCTCATTCACCACACTTAGGGGTTTTGATACTCCCAAACGAGAAGCGCGTAATTTTACCTGTTGTCCCGATTCTTCACCAGTTACGTAAAGGATGCGGTATTTCTGCGCTAATTGATTTGATACTTGCAACAATAGAGTAGATTTACCTATACCAGGATCGCCACCAATCAGCACCATAGAGCCGGGGACAATCCCACCTCCAAGCACCCGATCCAATTCTTCATAACCAGACTCCCATCGGGCAATTTGGCGATCAGTAATTTGGTCAAATGTTAAAGAGGCTCGCGCTTTAGCTGGTTTAGCGTGAGATTTGCCATTAGTTTGAGTTGATTGCCAACTACTCACTCCCCCCCGACTGGGTACATCTACTGAGGATTGAATAGTGATCTGTTCTTCTAGAGAATTGTAAGTCCCGCAACCTGGACACTTACCAAACCACTGGGGCGATTCTGCTCCACATTCATTACACACAAAAAAGGTTTTTGCCTTTGCCATTCTTAAATCTTATTAAATAATCTTAATATTTACTTAATTCTTGAAAAAAACTAAAATCCAATAATAGTAGTATTTAGAGCTTTTTCCAAATCAATTCATAGAATGATATCTTAATATTATGGTATTAAAAATTAATCATGTAAATTTTTAGTGAAGGAGCGTTGATAAACTTGGAAAGCCATAAAGAAAAAATCTTGGTGGTAGACGACGAAGCCAGCATTCGCCGGATTTTGGAAACGCGCCTTTCCATGATTGGCTACGATGTAGTGACGGCTGGCGACGGGGAAGAAGCATTAGATATTTTTCGCAAAACTGATCCTGACCTGGTAGTTTTGGATGTAATGATGCCAAAGCTAGACGGCTATGGTGTATGTCAAGAATTACGAAAAGAATCAGATGTCCCCATTATTATGCTAACAGCCTTGGGGGATGTGGCCGATCGCATCACTGGGCTAGAATTGGGTGCTGATGACTACGTAGTTAAACCATTTTCCCCCAAAGAGCTAGAAGCTCGAATTCGCTCGGTGTTGCGGCGCGTAGACAAAACCGGTGGTTCTGGCATTCCTAGTTCTGGGGTAATCCATGTCGCTAATATTAAAATCGATACGAATAAGCGACAAGTCTACAAAGGCGATGAGCGGATTCGATTGACTGGTATGGAGTTCAGCTTGTTAGAGTTGGTAGTTAGTCGCTCTGGAGAACCTTTTTCTCGTTCGGAAATTTTGCAGGAGGTTTGGGGTTATACACCAGAACGTCATGTTGATACCCGCGTAGTGGATGTGCATATATCCCGTTTGCGGGCAAAGTTAGAAGATGATCCTAGTAACCCAGAATTGATTCTTACAGCACGAGGTACTGGTTATCTTTTCCAGCGAATTATTGAACCAGGGGAGGAGTGAGGAGATGAGGCAGGGGAGGCAGGGGAGACAGGGGAGGCAGGGGAGACAGGGGAGGCAGGGGAGGCAGGGGAGGCAGGGGGAGCAGGGGGAGAGGAACTATTAATTATTGTCTAATCCCCAATTCCCAATGCTCAATTCCCAATCCCGAATGACTAATGATAAAACCTGATCCTAATCGAGTTTTGCGGCGTCTACCTATTGTCGTGGGTGGGCTAGGCGCTGTACTTTTGCTGATTAACCGTTTATTAACACCGGAATTAACCCAGTCTCAATCGCGTGGTGATGTGGTAGGCGTAATTTTGAGTGCGGTGTTAATTTTGACGGGTTTAATTTGGCAGCAAGTTCAACCGCGATCGCCTGATACTGTAGAACTAATTGGTGAAGTTGGTTTTGTAATAGCAGCAGATTTACCTGAAGCGGTGAAAACAGAACTAGCCTGGGCATCTCATTTATTGTTGACTAATACAGTAACGCGATCGCTCGTCGTTTTTTATCAAGGTAAAGTTTTGTTGCGTCGCGGGATTCTAGCTACTAAATCTGAGGTTGTACCAGGAGTAATCTTAAAACAGGTACTCGAAAAACAAAAGCCGATTTATCTAGTTGCACTAAAAGTATATCCAGGTAGATTTGAATTTGATTATTTACCAGAAAATACTCAAGGTGTCATTTGTCAACCTATTGGTAACCAAGGCGCTCTAATTTTGGGCGCGAATGCTCCTCGCAGCTACACCAAACAAGATGAAAACTGGATTGCCGGAATTGCTGATAAATTAGCCGTTACTCTTAACTCTTAGGTGATTCGCTAGTTTAGAATTTAATTTCAAACCAGCAATACAAAATCCAAAATCTAAAATTCAATCACCAAGAAGTCAAAAAATTCCACCCTTCTTTTTCTTCGGGTGTTTTTCCTTCTTTTTCTTGGCCTTCTTCCGGTGTCTTTAAATTTTTTAGTTGAATTACATTCTCATATTCTCCTGAATCAACCCATTTTAATAACTCGCCAGCCCGCATAACTACCCAAGAAAGTCCGGGTTCTGTATAACTTAATATTTTGGTAACCTTATCAATACTGTCAAAATTATTCGATGCAAACTCACGGGCTTGGACAAGAAAATCTTCGATTACAGCAGTAGTCAAATACTCATCTGGCAAACCTGCGATTTTCATCAGTGTAGTAGTTGCTACGTCAATATCTTGACAAGCAAGCATTGCAGCCCGATCGGCAGTGAACCTAGCCATCATTCGCCAATTATACAAACCTAGTTCCATACCACTAGCTACCAAGCCACCGACACCTAGTGTGGTACTGTTCAACAAATTTTTTAAACTTGGCATAACAATTGCCATTTGGTGATAAACCATGTGCTGACTTTTGATGCGAGCAATTTCATGTCCAAAAATGTAAATCAACTCATCTGCGCCAAGCCACTCCATTGCATCTAAATTTATACCAACAAGGGGTTTTTCTACCCCAACAATGTAGGTTTGAATATGACCTGTACCTCGAAACAGATACAGTTCAGGAAGTGGAGCAACATCAAGAATTTGGCAGGTTTCTACAAATGCTTCATGCAATTGGGGAAAATTACGGGATGAAATTCTGATTTCACTACCAAGGCTTTGCAGTCTGAGTAAGCGATCGATGCCGTATTCGTTAATTTTTTTGAGTAGCAGAGAGACACCGGGCATATTTTGCAAAGAAGCCAAAGCTTTGCGATCAAAAGGGTGTTCGTAGGCTACTGAACTCAGTCCAGTTAAAATTTTTCTCGTCATAGGTTTTGAGCTTTATCTTGGAGTGTTTGAGAAGTTCAGTTACTTTTGTCAACTTAGGACAGACTCACTACGAACGGCTTGTGCTATCACTATGCCTGTGGTTATGCGTTTGGGTAGTCCAACAAACCGCATTTTTTGAACAGTGAACAGTGTAAATGGCATCTGCCCAACAACTTAATTAGTCCCCACAACCGACAATTACCAAGATGAGCCAAGAACGTAGAGAGAGATTTTACCAGATTGAACTAGAAAATCATATTTGGTTCAGGTGGAAAGTCTAAGTATTTATCTCCATCTTATCCAGATAGAATATGTAGTAAGGGCGCACATCTGTCATTGGAAGTCCCTTAGAGCCATTCTTATAGAATTCGCACGCTAGTTGCTCATGGGGGAAACCCCCAAGGCGTTAACCTCTGGCAATGTGAGAAGACCCCACTAGCTTGGCTACACAGGCTTTCGTCCGCATCCGCATTCCTAAGTTAAAATTAAGGGTTTTAAACCCACCTGCGTGGGTTTTGTTTGTGTAGACGCGGTTTCTAACCGCCCGTTTCGCGTTAAGTTGACTAGGAAATTTAGAAATTTACAATTCTATCTATGCAAATCATTTATTGGCTATTACTTGCTGTAATGCTTGTGGGAATCATTGGTGCTGTAGTTCCTGCCGTGCGATTCGCTGCTTAGTGAATCTCGGTAATCAGTCCGTAAATAACTAAGCCAGCCCGACAGCAGATTACTGTCATTAAAAGGCTGAACTCTCGGTCAGATGCAGGTGAAAGCCCTACCATTCAGACTCAGAATTGACTCCTTATCTGCCCACACCGAACAAGCTCGGTTCTTGTAGAGTGAAGCTCTTAACTGGGTGCAATCAGACGACCGTTGCGGGTTGACACTGGCGCTAACAGGGAGTTCCTACGATGAAACAGAGCCTAAAAAAGCGACTTAACTTACAGGCAGGGCGCAACGCAAAACCCCTGACCTCACTGGAGAACATTCCCGCCGAATCATGGCAGGATCATCGGCAAGAGTCCAGGGAATCCAGTAGTCGAATTGGCTACATCTAACGGAACAATCAATCTCTCCGAGGGAACGAATAAAAACGAGTTGTGGGTCTAGGGGCTTTCGTTCCCCAAGTAGCCCAGACGAGCGGAGGAATCCCCACAATTCGGGTAGGACAGACCGTAATTAGTCTGAGGTGTTCAGAATACACAAACTCCAGAAGAGAAAATGATTAGACACAGTGTAAAAACTAGTGAATCTTGGAAAGCCTTACCGTGGAAGAAATTCCGCCGAAACCTTTTCCGCCTTCAAAAGCGCGTGTAGTGCGATTCGTTGATTAGTGAATCACGGTGTAAGTCCGTACATAGCTAATCCAACCTGGCAGCAGA
>NZ_JBALCW010000105.1:0-1540 GCF_036917635.1 Nostoc sp. | reverse complement strand
TTACATCGGGAAAGCGAAGTGCAACAATCGATATCTGCTGATATTACATCAACCGAACCTATCACAGCACTTGAAAGTTCAAATTTTGATACTCAGCCATTGCTACTAGCTGCTGATAAACCATTACATCGGGAAAGCGAAGTGCAACAATCGATATCTGCTGATATTACATCAACCGAACCTATCACAGCACTTGAAAGTTCAAATTTTGATACTCAACCATTACTACTACCTGCTAATCAACCATTACCTCAATGGCAGCAATTTGGCAGTAAATTTTCTGCCTTTTTACAGCAAATGCCTAAATATTTAGGTGATTTTTCCACTGAATACCAACTGCCAATTATTTGTTTTGCTACAATTATTGCAGGGACTGTGGCACTTAAGCTAATTATAGCTGTATTAGATGTAATAAATGAAATTCCGCACTTAAATCTAGTTTTTGAGTTGACTGGAATTGGTTACATAACTTGGTTTTTTTTCCGATATCTTCTCAAAGCTTCTACTCGGCAAGAATTAGCTGCACAAATTAGTTTTATCCAAAAAGAAATTGTTGAGGGACAAGATTCATAAGCTGCTATGCCTGTACATTTGCTTTATTTCATAGTGAAAGAAAGCACAAAGCAAACGAACGCATTCATGCTACCTAAAAGCTTTTGCAACAAACTTACTTATGAAAGTTGACTTTGGTGTAACTGTTACTGATGGGAGCAAAACACCGCCTTAGCTTTCCCAGTTCATTACTTGACCAGGGTCAACAGTTTTACTCTGTTGCGATCGCTATAACCAATGACGTAGTGGCATTGAGCATCGGGCGTAGTTGAGTGTAGCGAAGCGATCGCGCCCAGAATAATCGCAAAACCGACATCACCACACCCAAACTGCTATTTAGGCTAATCGGATTTTTTCACTAGTCGATCAAGTAGCAGCAAATTTGTACTCTTTCGCAAAGCCAACACAACCAAAGGAGTAACCCCAATGACTGAATACCAAGACTTCATAGTAAACGCTTCTAAATTGATTGAGCAGGACGCTGACGCTAACTGGCTATTTCGCTACATCGGCGATGGACTCACCGAGCACGGATTCAGCACTAAGATGTCTGAAACTTATGCCGCACTTGTCATCGGGCAAGAGTTCTTTAATCCCAGTGAAAGTGATTTTACCTCTTATATCAGCAGTGTACGGTCAGCGTTCTCACAGGTGAGTCCTGAAGGTCACGACACACTGCTAGAAGTGACTAGTAAATACGTTCAAGACTACTATCACGCACAAGTAGATACACAAGAACTGTAGTCAGCAGAAAGCCTCTAAAGCGGCTTTCAAGACCATTCCTTAGTTTTTGGAAGGATTGTGATGGTACATCTGACCTTGCCTTTACGCCTTGCATCTGCGCCTAAGTGCAAATTTGTAGAGATTTCGGATTGATTTTTTGCTCCTTCCTTTTCCGATTGTGTGCATGATTTATGATGTGCGTAATCTCATCAAGATAAAAAACTCTTTAGTTAAAATTTTGATAAAGTCAGCATTTAATTACGTA
>NZ_JBALCW010000104.1:0-8467 GCF_036917635.1 Nostoc sp. | reverse complement strand
TACTTTGTTTATCATTCACTTAATTTCTACAATTTTTTATGTCATTTTGAAATCTTTCTTAGTTTTTATTAGTAAATAAGATGCGTTCGCCCTGCGGATTGAGGCTGGCGCAGGGACGAGGACAAGAAGAGATAGAGACACGCCGACACCTTCCTTCGGCCCCTCACCTCCTGCTCGTCAGTGTATCGATTATAGTGATTCCTGTTATTAAAGAGTCCCCAGCAATTTATAGTGGGAGTTGTCTGTAAATCCTTAAGCAATTGTGAAAGCGATTACTCTTGTTGGTTCCACTGGTTCTATTGGTACTCAGACTTTAGATATTGTCACTCAGTACCCAGATCAGTTTCGGATTGTGGGATTGGCAGCTGGGAACAATGTAGAGATGTTGGCTACTCAAATTCGGCAGTTTCGACCGAAAATAGCAGCCATTTGCTCAGAAGATAAATTACCAGCGCTCAAAGAAGCTATCATTGACCTCGATCCCCAACCGATTCTACTGGCTGGTGAGGCGGGAGTGATAGAAGTCGCTCGCTACGGCGATGCTCAAACTGTTGTAACTGGGATCGTTGGTTGTGCTGGTTTGCTACCCACGATCGCAGCTATTGAAGCTGGTAAAGATATTGCCTTAGCGAACAAAGAAACCCTGATTGCTGGGGCGCCAGTGGTTCTACCCCTAGTCGAAAAACATGGTGTAAAATTACTCCCTGCCGATTCCGAACATTCCGCAATCTTTCAATGCCTCCAAGGTGTGCCAAAAGAAGGCTTGCGGAAAATTTTGCTGACTGCATCTGGTGGGGCTTTCCGAGACTGGGATGTAGAAAAGTTAGCAGATGTAACTGTTGCTGACGCGCTCAAGCATCCTAATTGGTCGATGGGGCGTAAAATCACTGTAGATTCTGCTACTTTGATGAATAAAGGGCTGGAAGTAATCGAGGCTCACTTTCTGTTTGGGTTGGATTATGACAATATCGAAATTGTCATTCATCCCCAGAGCATTATTCACTCGCTGATTGAACTGCAAGATACTTCAGTTTTAGCCCAACTCGGTTGGCCGGATATGCACTTACCTTTGCTGTATGCGCTATCTTGGCCCGATCGCATCTACACCAATTGGGAACCACTAGATTTAGTCAAAGCTGGAAACTTAACTTTCCGTGAACCAGATCACCAAAAGTATCCTTGTATGCAGTTAGCTTATGCTGTGGGTAAAGCTGGTGGTTCGATGCCAGCTGTGTTGAATGCGGCAAATGAGCAAGCTGTAGCTTTATTTTTAGATGAAAAAATTCGCTTTTTAGATATTCCCCGGTGTATCGAATGGGTGTGCGATCGCCATCAAAATGATAACCGTGCTAATCCCTCTTTAGATGACATTTTGACAGCAGATAAATGGGCAAGACAAGAAGTTTTAACTGCGACTGAAAAGTTAGAAACTCACTCGCGGATAATTTCCCTGCGATAAAAACCTTTACTTCAGATACCCAAAAGGCAGATTTTCTAGTTCTTGACCAATTTTTGTTTAGCCTTCAGCCTAATGCTGAGGGCTAACGGCTAAATTCATTTTTGTCTATCCTTATATCCTTCCAAAAATATAACTTCTGGATATTGTAATTCTTTATACCAAAATTTTAATAAAAAATATTTTCGGTAATTCTGCCAAATTGCCAAATAAATTGCCTCTTATGTCAATGATTGTCTCATTTTCAGCTACTATAGTATTAGTATAGTTAAAAAATATTAGCTTTACTATCTATTCTAAATTAGGTCTAAGTAAGTGGGCGCAAATAATCATCACTCGCTCCTAGTTGTGCTAAAGCGCAAGAGGGCGCAACTACGAGCCAAATAGAGAAATTTTACTTTTCGTTACATAGTTTGCTTTTATCTTGCCTACCTACTTAATAGCTTTAGTACTAATAATTTTTAATTCAGATAAAAACTTCCCCTTTCTGAATAACCACCTTCTCAGATAAGGGCTATTCTTAAGGAATTTCTAGATTATGATTGCTACGTTAATTGTAGCTTGGATTATTTTCATAATATTATACAAGTTGTTGAAAGCAACCATGAGTAGTGCATTAACTATTGCCGCAATCCTGATTTTATTAAACATTAGTTTTGGCATTACTCCACAAGATATTTGGCATCACATAATGCAGTTTACGCAAAGTATATCAAAGATTCAAAGCGGCAAATAAAAAATTCACCTTCGTTAATAAAGGTGAATTACAAACAATGACCAGATAAAATTTTTAACCTTAAAGCAAATTGCTTTATAATTTTTGTTGGTCAATTTTTATTTAATGCTGAAATTTTAGCCAGTGCATCCTTAAAACTCGGCGGCAACTGACGCATAATTTTACCTCTTTCGCGATCTAAAGCGACTAAAGTCACCTTGGCAGTGACGTACAATTGTTGTCCATCAGTTGAGACAATGGCATAGTCCCAATTGATTCGCACACCAGTCACCTCAGCCATGCGCGTTTTTACCAGCACTGCCATACCCAATTGAATTGAATGGTGATAGCGCACCAACAGTTCTACAACTGGTAAATCGCAACCTATAGTAACTAAATCAGCAAATTCAATCCCTATAGATCGCAAACACTCAATCCGTGCTTCTTCCATCCAAGCTATATAGGAACCGTGCCAGACAAGACCTGCATAGTCAGTGTGGTGGGGTTGCACTCTGACAGGATATTCAAACCAATTCTCAAATTCAGCACTTGATGGATTGTCAAGAGCGCTAGTTGGTGGTAGTTTTGGTTGCCTGGGTTTTTCTTCTGACATCTTCAAATTTCTCAGCACCTATAAATTATTTATAAATTATTGAATAGCGTCAACTGCCACACTCACAAGGCGATGTGGCTTGTAACTAGGAAAAAGTTCGTAGTGAGTTAGCGCGGTCTTGGGGGTTTCCCCCATGAGCGACTAAGGGACTGACAAATAAAAAAATACCCAAAAAACTTTCTCCTCCTTATTCCTCTGTGTTCTCTGTGTCTAATAAGGTTCGTTTATTTGAGTAATTTATTTCTTGTCAGTCCCTAACGAACCCGTTAGGTAAGGACTTTAGTCGTAGATTTTTAAGCACACTTTGTGCCTACTACGAAACCAGCAAAATTAATGGCACAAGGCAGGGTGCGCTTGACTGGGGAAATTTCCCCTTTTCACCCTGCTCCCCTGCCTATAAAGGTCAGCTAGAAAATTAATTAAAAATTCATAATTCATAATTAAGAATTCATAATTGCCTTATATAAGTAGATTTAGACTCCAAGCCAAACTAGGTTGCTTGCTTGATAGTTGCAGGTTTTGTTAACCTGTCTTTTAATTATGAATTATGAATTAGTAATTACTAATTATCTTGTGCGTTTTACCAAACTTCCAGCTAAAGGCTCAGAATTCGGCTCGTAAGCTTTTGGCAGACACAAAAAATTTGCCCTAGGCCAGCTATGAGCCAATCACTTAACGGTAATCGAGAACAGGTAAGAGCGATCGCTAACTAAGCCACGATTACCACTTACCGATAATCAATTTCTAAGAAACCGATCAACCTTTGGAACCTTAATACTTCTTGGCAAGAGTTTTAGAGCCTGTATCGGTTTGCATAGATTGCTTGACAAGATCAGCCAGATCGTCTAGCTGGCTAATTGCCTCTGCACCCTCTAGCTTCATTAATTCGCGGTCATCCCGCATTTCCGTCCAAGTAATCCCGTAATCGGACACCAAAAACCGAATCAGGTGATTATCACCCAAGCTAACCATAAACGATCCACTATTCATTTGGTCGCCACAGGTGTAACAGGACGCAGGATAACCGCGCCGCTCTAATACAACCGCCAAGGCTTGCAGGTTCATAACCAAGTCTTGGACGAATTGTCGATGTTGATGTGCTAGTCTCAGAAACACTTTTGTCCTCCAGACACCACAGTAATTTGAGTTTCTTTTATATTTTCTTTAGATTTTCTCATCCACTGGTATTGTAAACTATTCAATACAATTACCAGACAGATGATATTGAGTCGTTAATTGACTACCTTGTTTAGGGTAGTGGATCAGGTTTTTGAGCGCCGTATCAAACTATTCAGTTTGCAAATTAAAAATCTCGGACAGAATTGGTAAATTTAACTATATCTTTATACATTTCTGTCAGGGTAGATTCTTACAAGAAGCGATCCGCTTTAAGATTAACTTAAATCTAGCACTAGTCAACTACACAAAAGCTACATATTTCGCTTTTATTGGCGAAGTGTAGTCTAAATGAGTGTTATTAGAGGCTATAATGTAGTTTTACATTGTTATACTCTTTTTTTTAGATGTTTACTTTGTTCTGTTTCTAACGTAGATTTTGGTATAGAGAAAGAATTAAGTATACCAAATTCGCTCCTCTATATATAAAGTTGAACACATAACAGTCCAAATTTGATATTCAGTACTCTAAGCAGGTTAGTTAGAGTTCTTTATACAAAAAATTTTACGTAATTAATAGACAAGTCTGAGTGGAGAATCCACAATAGATAAACTTAACACTGACAATACCTAAACTGAGCAGAGCAATGTTGCCTAAATGGCAATATTGCTCTGCTATTTTGGGATTACTCTCAAAAAGTTGTATAAACCAAAGCACATAAATTTGGAAAGCTCCTTATCTTAGTTTGGTTTTGCTAAATTGAATGGTTATTATATAATATATTTCGATTATTTATTCCAACTGATTAATTATTTTTTATAAGAATGCCCGTTGAAAACCCTTGCAAAAGAAAACTATAACCGAAGAAGCGCGATATCACTTACCAGATAACAATAGAAATGAGATCGCGTTTCCTGATATGTAAGTTTTTACTTTACTGTGCGTTATTTATTTCAGATTAGGCATATTTAGAAGCTTTTTGTTTACGCTTTATCCATGCTCCCAAAGCACCGACAAGAGCAATACCGCTTACAGAGGTGGGTTCAGGAACAGA
Organism: Nostoc sp.; assembly: GCF_036917635.1. Taxonomy (GTDB): domain Bacteria; phylum Cyanobacteriota; class Cyanobacteriia; order Cyanobacteriales; family Nostocaceae; genus Nostoc. The sequence goes on along the minus strand of NZ_JBALCW010000104.1, from coordinate 3,512 downwards.
GGTAGGTATAGGTGGTAAAGCGTCCAACTCAACCAGACGATCCCCCTCGAAAGGCTGTATATCAGTTCCTTGCGTAACTTCAAGCCGCCAAGACTGTGCGGTTATGTTGCCCACAAGAGATGGGATTGTCAGATCGAGGTCTTCTGGGAGTGCTCCATTGTTACCAGTCTGTAGCGCATAATTGGGATTAATATTTCGGTTAGCGACAACAGTCTCAAAAACGCTGTCAGAATTTGTGTCAGCGAAGAGTGAAAAATTGCTCATCGCACGACGAAAACCGAAATATTCGCCATCATTGTGGGCAAATAACCTTACACCACCGATTGTAACCGGGGAAGCAGTGGCAAACTCAATGAAGCTGATTGAGCCAAGACCGCCATTATGCATAAGTGTATGACCGTCCTCAAATCCTCCACTTGTACGAAAAGCGTTAATGGGATCAATGATTGTGTCGTCATTCGTGATTACTGTGCCTTGTGTAGAATCGAACGCATCAGTAGAAACAGTGCCCGGTACAATATCTGCTTTTGCTACTTCTATAGTTGCAAGAGAAAGAACAATGCCAGAGATAGCAGATCCTAATTTTATTAAACTTTTCATTTTTGATTCCTCATGCATAAGGCAAATAGCATCATAGTTTTGATTAATAACACTATACAGATTTCAACATCATGTTTCAATAAAGACTGAAAATTTTAAGTAAAAAACCTTGACAGGTTTACTGCCAAGGTCTTTTAAGTACTCATGCAAAATTAATTTCTTATTTTGAATGAGGACTTACGCAAAATACCTCTCAAACTCTTATTTCTTTGTGTTCTCTGTGTCTTGAGTGGTAGCATTGGAGACGCAAACGCGAGAGCGTCTACGATTTTCCGTTACCTGTGCGTAAGCCCTATGGATAAAGTACAGAGCCAAATAAGATGTATAAATAATTTTGCATTACTACTTATTGCTTACTAAACATTAGTTGTAGTGCTAACAAGTTTCTCCCCTTTCAACATCCGCGCCGCAGCTTCAAGTAAAGCTTCTTCGAGATAAGGCTTGGTAAAGTAGCCACTAGCACCGAGTTGAGCTGCAATTTGTCTGTGCTTGTCTGCACCGCGAGAGGTGAGCATGGCGATGGGTAAGTGGTTGAGGTTAGAGTCTTTCTGAATGCGAGAGAGTAACTCCAGACCATCGCAACGGGGCATTTCGATGTCGCAAAATACGATATCGCAAGGCAGACCGGAGCGGAGTTTATCCCAAGCTTCCTGTCCGTCACGGGCCTGTTCTACACGATAACCTGCCTTATTAAACGTTAGGGAGAGCAACTCTCGGACTGTAATCGAGTCATCGATGATTAGTACTGTTGGGTCAATCTTCGCAGGAGAGATGTCTACAGGAATCCCTTTCTGTTGCCAAGAATTGCCACCAATTTCGGTAGAAATCCGTCCTTGGAAGATGTCAATTATTTCTAGTACGTCAGCAATGGGCATAATCCGACCATCACCCAGGACTGTAGCACCAGCTACACCAATGGGTTTAGGCGCTGGGCCTTCAAATTGCTTAATTACAATTTCTTGTTCGCTCAACACTAGGTCAATTTGTAGAGCTATTAAGGTATTTGCCGATCGCACCACGACCACAGAAACCATATCATCATCTCTAGTGCCGCCATAGACATTACCGCGACTGATTTGGCGATTGAAGGTTAAAAGTTCCTTCAGAGGTCGGAATGGCAGCACCGTATCGCGCCAGGAAATAAATGATTCCCCATTGGCATCGTGCTGGATATTTTTGACTGGTATATCCAGCGTATCTTCTACACCGTCCATCGGGAAGGCGATTCTGGATCGATCGGAGACGCAGCAGAGAGCTTTACAAATACTCAGAGTCAGTGGCAGACGAATGGTGAAAGTGGTTCCCTTACCGATCGCAGAATCGGTGTTCACTGTCCCCCGAATTTCGCTAATCTCAGAGCGGACTACGTCCATACCCACACCACGACCAGAAATTTCATCTGCTTGGTCTTTGATTGTAAAACCAGACTGGAACAGCAGATCGTAGACTTCTAGGCGAGACATGGCTAATGATTGCGCTTCTGTAATCATGCCAATCTTCACCGCTTTAGCCTTAACCTTTACTGAATCGATGCCTGCGCCATCATCGCCTACAGAAATGATCGTTTGGTTGCCTTGGTGGAAAGCGCGGATAGTAATGATTCCTACGGGTGGTTTACCAGCAGCTTGTCGTTCTTCTGGTGTTTCAATACCGTGAGCGATCGCATTATTCAGCATGTGAGTTAATGGATCGGTGAGATGATCCAAAATCATTTTGTCAATTAAGGTATCGCCACCTTCAATTACCAACTCCACTTGTTTGCCACACTTTATGGCGTTGTCGCGCACTCCTCGCCGCCAGCGATCGATAGTTTGGGCAAAATGCACCATTCGCGCTCTTGTTAATCCCTCTTGTAGCTGGGTGGTTACTTGGCGGAACTGCCTTGCTACGCGCTCGGTTTCTTCGGTAACAAAATCAATGTCACTTGCCGACTCACGCACTCGCACAATGCGCTCAATCATTTGCTGTGAGAGTGTATGGAAGGGAGTAAAACGATCCATTTCTAACTCGCTAAAACCCCTATCGGCATTGGAATCAGGCGCTTGGAAACCGGAGTCTTTCTTTTTGCGTCCAGCTAATAGAGAAGCTTCCAGTAGCGATCGCTCATACAACTCCTGCATTCTTGCGCCCACATCCGAGAGTTGTTGTACCTGAATCAGCAAGTTATCTAATGACTGCCGCAGCCGTTCATGATCCTGTTCTAAGGTATTGCGATTTACCACCAACTCCCCAACTAAATTACTCATATCGTCCAGTTGCTTAACTGGAACCTTCATCGTTTCTTCAAATCTCGCAGCCCGACGAGTAGAGGGACGGGGAGCTTTGTTGGTGTTAGATTTTACTGATGGTGAATGGGATATTGTTTGATCCGCTTCTGCCAGCAACTTCTCCAAGTCACCAAATTCATCTATAGCTGCTGATGGATTGACATTTTTGGCTAAGACTGGTTGAGTGTTGAAGGGCTGGCGTTGGGGTAGCCCGTCGTAGACATCGCTGTTGTTATCTGTACCCAGCAATTCTTCCAGGGCTGCAAAATCTATTTCTGGTATCTCCTTAGCTTTGGGGTTAAGTGGTACTTCCTCTCCTAATAATGCTTCCAAGTCTGCAAAATCATCTTCTGGAGCAACTACTTCAACGTTTTCTGTCGTTACCAATTCTTCAATTGAGGTAACAATAGCGTTTTCGCCCTCTGACACTGGTACAGATTCAGATGTCTCTTCTAGATCCCACAAATCGGTTTCTACACCTTCCTGAATAACCATTTGTGTGAAGTGATTGACATCTTGTAAATCAATTATTATCGTACTTTCTTTTAATTCTGGCTGTACTTGAAGTGATGCTAAATCTGAAGTTTCCCCAAAACTGTTATCTAAAGAATTTTCTATAGCCGATATATCCAGATTATCTGCGGT
>NZ_JBALCW010000103.1:0-18739 GCF_036917635.1 Nostoc sp. | reverse complement strand
TGGGCAACATGAGCGCCCATATACAAAGGCGCTCATGTTGCCCACCCCACAAGATTGGGTAATTTATTTGTTGGAAGTCCCTTAATCATCTTTCAGCTAAATGACACTAGCAGAAAAAACGAAATCATTTGCTGTGAGACTAGCTGATGTAATTCCAACTAATGAAGCCAACTCTGTATTTCCAGTTTTCACGATAGTATCACTACCCTGTTGCAACAGTGTTAAAGCACTAAACTGAGTAACACCAATGCCACCAAGCCCGATTTTATCAGTGCCGATTGTGAAATCAGTCACGATATTCTTGCTAATTGACAGACTGCCATCAGCAAGAAAGAATTGGTCAATCCCAGCACCACCACTGAGGCGATTACCGCCTTGTTGACCGGCAAATAGCACATCATCACCATCGCCACCAAACAAAGAGTCATTCACACTGGAGAAGAGTTTGTCATCTCCAGAACCACCGTAGAGACGGTTATTGCTACCGTTACTGGTGAGGGTGTCGTTACCTGAGCCACCAAAGGACAATTGACGCGAACCTTCAACTACTGTAAGAGTATCAGCACCTGCGCCTCCAAACAAATTATTACTATCATTGGCTTCAACTACGGTAAGTTTGTCATCACCAGCACCACCATCGGCAGTAGTATTGTTAGCAGGGCCATTTGCGCCAATTAAGACTTGATCGTTACCGTCTCCTGTAGACACAGAGGAGTCACTACCAACTACCACTGTGTCATCACCGCTTCCAGTGACGATTGTGTTACCTTTAGTACCCTGTACAAAGTCTGCTCCGTCACCTGTAAATAAGGTTTGATTTGGTTTGAGAGTGACATCATCACTACTAGTAGAACCAAATTTAAGGTCTAGTGTTGTTAGTCCAACAGTGCGACCATCAAACCCTGCGGCTGTAAAGTAGTGAGTATTGCCTACACTTTGAGAATCCAGAATTGTTGCTTGACCATTAGTAGTTTTTTCTGAAGTCAAGACTTCTTTCATGGAGGGAACTGCATCGGGGCCTCCCACCAATGCTTCTGTAATCGCACGACCTTTCAAATCGCCATTACTGGGAATATCTAACCCCAGAATCCGAGCAAGTGTAGGGGTTACATCAGCATTACTGACAGGGGCATAGTCCACATAGCCCTGTTTAAAGTCCGGGCCAATAGCCTCCATGTTATTGAAGGTGTCACCTCGACCAAAGCTGCCATGCATTCCCTGCCCTTGCTGCAAAGTTGTGTCAGCAATTTCTACTTGAGCTTGAGGGTTGTTTGGGTTGCTTGGGTCGGTGCTAAAGGTTTTGAAGTTGATAACTATAGATGGAACTGGTGTTTTAGCATCACCTTTTAGCCCGATCGCACTCAGTGGTAAAGTACCTGGAATGGTTCCATAGGCATCGTCTACAAAAATACCACTTATGTAGTCCTTTTGCGAGAGCAAATTCACTACCTGTTTGGCTAAGTCAGCATTGCCATTAGGCAGATAAATCAGATCCGATCCACCATTAGCAGCTACAACTATCTTTGTCGCTGAGTCAAGTTGGCCATTAATTACCTCACCTGTACCACCAATTACACCATTCCCAGAAATAGGACGTTGACCTTTTGTAGCATCAACAGTGGCATACTGGATCTTCTTGAGGTCTGGGGGAAGGGTTGTCGGGTTAGGATCGTATAAGGGTAGACCTAGATCGTGAGCCAAATCAATCGCAACAAAGCCTGCTGGTAGAAATCCCGGATTTACACCAGCATAAGTTTGAGTGGCAGCATAACTTGTAGTTTTTGTCCCTTGGCTATCAATAGCTTGTTTGCTGATTGTAGAAAAACCGTGGTCGGAAGTAACAAAGACATCAGTAGTTTTGTCTAAGCCTGTGCTTTTGAGATAGTCAAGAAGTTGTTTTAAATTATCATCAGCATTTTTCACCCCAGCTTTTGAAGTAGGGCCATTGATACCTGGTGTCAAGGTGTTTAAGCTATCACCTTGATTATGTTGAGTACCATCGGGATCTCTTGACCAGTAAACCAATGCAAATGGTTTACCCTCTTCCTTAAACTTGGGTAAAATTACTTTGGTAGTGGCATCTGCAAAGTATTGTTGTTGAGCCACATTAGCATTTAGGGTGCCAGGAGTTGTATTATTACCAGATGGCTGGACTCGCGGTGTCGGTTTTACATCTAAACCAACAGATTTTAACCGATTGACAATATCTGGAGCGAGTGGAACACTAGAAGGTGAACCTGCGGCTGTAGTCGGCGGTGTTGCACCATTTGTAGTGTCATCAATAATAATTGTACTGGGGGTAGGAATAGTACCTGTAGTACCACCTTTTCGGTTAACTTGTGTAACATCTTGGATGGCAACTGGCCCTAATTTACCAACTGCTGCTGTGTTGAAACCCTGCGATCGCGCATAAGCTAGAAGTGACTCTTCATCTAAAAAGTTGTTACCGGGAAACTTTTCATCGATATCCCCCAGAACCGCATCATTTTCGATGAATGGTGTAACACTACCATTGGCATTAGGACTAGGAAAACCAGTGTAGATGGTGTTGCTAAAGTCACCTGTATCACCAAGATAATGCCCCGTTGCGATCGCAGAAGCATTCGGGGTGGTAAATGTCGGAAACAGCGAGTGACTATTGGCAAAACTAACTCCCTGCTGACGGATGTTATATAAAGTTGGGGTGTCAATAGGGTTTACAGAACCGTTACGCAATCCATCAGCAACAAAAATAATGACATTTCTACCGTTGCCGTTTGTATCAGCCATGCCGACTACTCCTTAAGTATTGTGAGCTACTATTAATTAATCGCAACAATTATGTGTCTAAGTAAGTGGGCGCAAAGAATCATCACTGGCTCGTAGTTGCGCTTTAGCGCTAAAGCGCAACTACGAGCCAAATACAGAGATTTTACTTTTCGTTACATAGTTTGGTTTTATCTTGCCTACTTACTTATATGAGCGATTAATTACACTCAACCCAAGCGAAAAATACTTGGTGTCCACATAAATTAGTGGAGAAAATTAAATGAATATAACTCTGTTTCCTGTCTCAAAAGATAGTTGTTCAATGTTTAAAGAAGGTTATAAACAAGTTAAGATTTTAGATAAAAAGCAGAAGGATCTTTACTAACAAAAGTATCCCCGACTTCTTGAAGAAGTCGGGGATCTGATCCTCTCGGTGGACAGTCCATCGCCACCCATCTTAAAGGTATAAGATTCACGCCGATTTTTGGTGAACCTAAGCTGTAATCATCTTTCGGCTAAATGACGCTAGCAGAAAAAACGAAATCATTTGCTTTGAGGCTAGTTGCTGTAATTCCCAGCAATGAAGCCAACTCTGTATTTCCAGTTTTCACGATAGTATCACTACCCTGTTGCAACAGTGTTAAAGCACTAAACTGAGTAACACCAATGCCACCCACCCCGATTTTATCAATGCCGATGGTAAAATCAGTCACAATGTTTTTGCTAGTTGGCAGACTACCATCAGCAAGAAAGAATTGGTCAATACCAGCACCACCACTGAGGCGATTAGCGCCCTGTTGACCAGCAAATAGCAGATCGTCACCATCCCCACCAAACAGCGAATCATTTAGACTGGAGAAAAGTTTGTCATCCCCAGAACCACCGTAGAGACGGTTATTGTTACCTTGACTCTTGAGGGTGTCGTTACCTGAGCCACCGAAGGACAGTTGACGAGTTCCTTCAACTACTGTCAAAGTATCATTACCTGCTGCCCCAAACAAATTATTACTACCATTTCCTTCAACTACGGTAACTTCATCATTACCAGCACCACCATTAGCACTAGTGTTGTTAGCAGGGCTATTTGTGCCAATCAAGACTTTATCGTTACCTTCCCCCGTGGACACTGAGGAGTTACTACCAACCACCACCGTGTCATCACCGCTTCCAGTCACGATTGTGTTACCTTTATTACCCTCTACAAAATCTGCTCCGTCACCTGTAAATAAGGTTTGATTTGGTTGAACAGTAATATCATCGCTGGTAGTGGAGCCAAACTTAATTTGTTCAGATTGAGGTTGACCTAAGCCAGGAGCAAGATTGAGGGGATTATCCAGCTTCAACAGAATAATTTCATTGTTGTCTATGGCTGGATTTTTAGGATCATTTCCAGGACGACCTGTAGAGAAGGGATAATTGTTGTCATTAGCTACCAAAATGGTGTTTTTGTCAACAACTAAAACATTTTCAATGGTTTGGAATGGGAAGTCAAAGGTAGTTTTGCCATCCCCATTCAGGTCTTTTGGGTCTTTGATATTTAACAAGTCTGCAACTTCTTCTTTAGCTACATAGCCATTAGAATCTGTCTTAGACAAGTCTATTTTGTAAATCCTCTTAAATTTAGCCGCCGCCCCTTGATTGTTATCCCGTTCAATGACTAGGTACTCATGATCATTAATGACTGCTAAATCCCCGATGGAATGTGACGGATTATCCAATCTGTAGTAGCGTAGTTGATTACTGTATTTGTGGCTGGCTAAATCAAATTCATTAATCCGCAAAGCACCAGGAGTATCACCTTGAACCGTACCCTCTAGCAGCATATAGAGTTTGGTTTTGCTGGCGTTGATTGCTCCACCTTCAAAACCTTTGGAACTCCCTAAGTTAGCAAAAGCATCTCCTGAGAGAACATCGGGGTTTTGTGGCGATCGCACTACATTATATTGAGGATCGTCTCTGAGTTGATCCCGTACCTTATCCCCGATATCTGGAAAGTCTGTAAATAGCGCATCTACACCTAATTGATAGAACTGCTGGATCTCTAGTGCTAGCTTGCCTTTATAATCTGCTGCTAAGTATTGATCTTCCGCCCGGAAGGTGTAAGGATGAACCTGTAACCCGGCGTTATGAGCATCTTGAATTAAGGTAGAGGGAGGTAATGTTGTCTTATCAGCATCATTGACTACTCCATCGCCATTGACATCATCGGCTTTGCCATCACCATTGGCATCAGTACCTTTGAGGCTAACAATCATCCGCTTCCAAGGCCCAATTCCTATAGCATAAGTGGCAACTTCAGTCAAGCCTTTTGGTGTTCGCAAGTCGCCATAAGTGCGAGTGTCACCACTGACTTTCAAATCATAAGGCTGACTTTCGATGATTTTGCCATTGATATCAATGTCACTAGCATCTAAAAGTTGGATAAGTGGAATATCCACCCCTGCCGCAGGCATAATTTTATCATGGAGTTCTTTAAGGTTAGATACTTCAAAGGACTGGATGAAAATGCGACTGGGGTCAGTAAAGTTATTTGCCTTGAGCGTATCGATTAATAACTGACTGATGTTTCTGTTGATTTTGTTCGTAGTGCCTACATAGGTAGCTTCGTCGGCAAAATAGGTTGGATGCTTAGTTTCCGGGTAGATACCAATTTTTTTACCTGTGTCGGCTTCTACTTGCTTAACTAAATTGATGATTTCTGTGAAGGTAGGAATTTCAAATTGATCGTCAAAGGAATGATTGCGGAAAGGTAGACGTTCTTCTGCGCGTAAAGTTTTGATTTCAGCTAAGGTGAAGTCTTCAGCAAACCAACCTGTAATTGTGTTTCCATCTAAACTTACTGTTTTTTTGCGATCGGCAAACTCTGGATGCTTGTAAACATCTGTGGTAGTATTGTTGAAATTGACAGTGCCATCAGCCTTCAAAACTGCTAAAGCTGGCTCATGGCGAGCAATTAGCACACCATCTTTTGTAACTACCAAGTCAGGCTCAATGAAGTCAGCACCTCGGGCGATCGCTTGTTTATAAGACTCTAAGGTATGCTCTGGCCGATAGCCACTTGCACCTCGATGACCAATTACTTTAGGCGCTTCTCCATCTAAAGTTTTGAATCGGTCGGGTGTAGCGATCGGAGCCTCTAATAATTTACCACTGGCATCAAAATGCAATAAGTAAGGCCCAAATTCGTCTCCTACCCAGATTGTCCCGTTTTTATCAAAGACAAATGACTCTACATCAAAGTCTGCACCAGTCAATAATCTTCCAGTAGTTCCCTCATTCACAATTTGGAAAGGAACTTTATTGTTAGGATCAGACAGTTGGATATAGTCTAAAACTTTAACGCTACCGTCTCCATTCTCTGTTCCTTTAAAATTTGGGTCTACACGGTTGATCCGTAGTAGGAAATCTGCACTATTATCTTTGCTACCGTAACCGTTATCTGATAGGAAGTACAAAGAGTTGCTGTTAGCAAATTGCACACCGCTAAAGCCCTGAACTGGCTGTCCAGGGAAAGGCCCGGTTCTGCCATTGGCTGAAACGTCTGCACCAGAAGCAGGGCCATCACTAAAGGTATCAGCAGGTAAAGAAGCAAAACCGACTAACTCAATTGCCATAATTTAAAATGCTGGTTGGGTATTTGGATTTAACTGCATCACAAGCTATTGAAGTTATCTCATTACTTGTGGGAAAAATAAATCATGAACTCAGACGAGAAAACGGAATTACTGGTAAATTTCAGAATTGCAAAAATATAGTTTGGGGACTTTTACCCTAATTGCGAATTGTTCGGTCAACTACTAATCTGTGTTAGTGAGTAATCAGTGTGGAAGAGTGGATTCAGAATTTAATGTCGATAGTAGTTATGAGATAACTTAGCTAGCAGTAAAGATGTTTGCAGAAAAAGATTAAGAAAAGATAAAATTAACTAAAAGAAATGATTAAATATTTCGATGAAAATAATAATTATAAAAACTTATACATATTAGACATCTCCGACAATGAATGTAGAGACGCTTTCTTCGTAGCGGGACGAAGTCCAATTTTGCGTCTCTACAAGGGTTTAAAGTTACGCATATTTAATTTCTGGAGATGTCTATTAGATTTAAACCTCACCCTCAATCCCTCTCCTTAATATTGTCGGGGGAAGCCGGAGGCAGGGTGAGGTTTAAGGTTTAATCTTATATTTAACTTATTGTTGATAATCATCAAAAGATAAAATTTGAGTTTTTGCAGTTTGAGTTGGCTAGCGATCGCATTAATTTTAACCAAATTTGGGGGTTTAAGTCGCCAGCAAGATAGGCACTTCTGTTTTGATGCCTAATTTAAATCCCCGCTCCCTTAACATAATTACGAATTACGAATTACGAATTACGAATTATTTTAATAGTCAGGGCTTATACCATTTGTGAAAAGATTTGTAACGGATGAAATATTTAGATACCCGACTTCTTTAAAGAAGTCGGGTATCTCATTGTTCAGCACTCAAATTATTGAGAGAATTGGAGAAACTCTCGCTAGCCTATAAAAAAGGCGGACAAGATGCCCACCTCACAATAAGTAGTTGGATATTTTTATTAACTAAAAGCCACAATTGCCTAACGGAAATTACCAGGATTTAAGCGAACAGAGTTAGGCTGAGACTGACGACGAATTGCTACTCCACTTTGCAACTTGTTTCCAGTACCGCCATCTTTGCGATCGAGGAAAGGTTTCAGATTAATCCCACTTCTAGACGAACTAACCCGATTATTGCCACCGCCTAGAAGTGTGCGTCCTAAATTATATAATTCGTTGCCTCCACTACTGCGATCGCCATAAGTGTTAACGGCTATAGTCTGTTGTCCACTGTCAGCAGTAGTCAAGTTCTGAAAAATACTATTGCGAATAACATAAGGGTCTTTCCCACGCGGTACTGTCAGCACAATTCTACAGGTTGGGTTAGCTTGTGTTGTGACGCAGACAATGTTTTCGTTATTTTCTACAGCTGTCTGGAGTTCTTGTAACCCATCTGGGCGATAAAGTTCTAAGCGACTGGCAATTGCTGCACAACGCCTTTGTGCATCCCAACCACCGCCCAAAGCAGCAGGCGCAGCCCAAGCAAAGTATTGACCTGGTTGACTTTGAGGCTGATACATAACGGTGTACTGCCCATTGTAAGTCTGACAAGTAAACCGAGTTGTACCGTCAGATGAGGGTGAAGGTGGTATACCTGTTGATGTGTCTATTGGTGTTGATGACCCATCTGATGGTACTGTTGGTACGACAACGCCATCACCATTACCAGTAGAGTTATATTGTGCCATTGCTACGGAATTGCCCAGACACAAAGATAAGCCAAGACTGCCCAAAGATATCAATCGAATCAGTTGTGATGACATAAATCATCCTCCAGTAGAAATAGGTGGGGAATTGATAGTTTAAGTGACGAATAATTCTATCTTTTGATTCATGAAAAACGCTATTTTTTTTCTCTCTTGCTTTCTTCTCTTCGAGTAGCTTTTTCACCCGTGCTTTAATTTGTAGATGACGCCCCACTCCTTCATATGCGTAACGGTTGTAAGTAGGTAGGCGTAATTAAACATAAGATAAAACCTTACCCCGCCTCCAGCTCCCCTCTCCCATATGATGGGAGAGGGGCTGGGGGAAAAGATTTTAAGCCAAAGGCGATCGCAGTTATCTTACAACGTCGCAGTTTTGGATGCGATGCCTACGACAGGCATTGCCAACGCACAGCATTAAAACACAAAAAACCCCGGCGAAACTAACCGAGGTAAGAGAGAGAGGTACGAATGAGAATGAGATACAGCGATACGGAAATCTAAAAAATCTTAGCTAACGCTAAAACCAACCAAAACTATAGTTGTAACAATGAAAGTCGCAAAAAGAGCCTGTAAAACATATTTACGTTGTTCCCAAATTGCTGGGTATTCAGCGTAGTATACCTTGGGTTCAGCTGCGTAGTTATTGAGGATGCCGTCTTCGTTAGTGGTGTTATACATAATTTTTTTCTTTTTTATTTGTTTATGTAACTAAATTTAACAATATTGTTACAAAACGTCAAGAGTACTTGACAAAAAAAGGTTGATGATATTTATAAAGGTTACTTATCAGGCATAAAAACCTTAACCTGCGTACTAGTCTGTCAACATAAAGATGTAGAGACGCGAAATTTCCCGTCTCTACAAGGTTTTGGATAGTACAAACAAGCTTAACAAAATCAAATTGACAGACTAGTAGGTTGGGTTGAGGAACGAAACCCAACAATTAACGCAAGACGCTTGGGTTTTACTTCCTACTCCTACGGGTATCTTGCTACAACCCTTATCCTTATTGAGGCATAGGGGATTGAAGCGAAGCTGCTCCAGTCGCCGAAAGCGCCATTACGCAATTTAAAAAATTGCAAAATCTAAAATCCAAAATGGTAAAAAAGAGTAGAGACACGTTAGTAACGATTTCGCGTCTCTACTAGTAATTGCATTTAGCGCCCCATCTGTTGCAATCATTTTTAGATGAAGTATAAATCTACATCTAATTATTCATCACCGCATCCAAAAGCACATTAGCATCAAAGCGCACTACATCTGTGCAAGGTAGCCCAGTTTCTGCTATTGTTTGAGCGATGCTTTCCTCTGCCGCAGACTGATCTAAATGGGCTGTGTTAAGAGCTATCCCCACTACTGAAACACTTGCAAAAGCACCACCGGCACTAGCAACAGTTTCATAAAGCCGAATCACTTCTGGTAAAGGTGGAATTGGTACATGGGGATTATTGCGGTTATGAGTTTGTCCCGCCCGATGTACTAACAGCAGTTGGGTTGGTTGCGAACCACGGATTAGGGGTAGAGTTGCTGTTGAGCCTGGGTGTAGCAGTGAACCTTGTCCTTCAATGTGCAAAATATCGTAGTTTTTGCCATAGCGCATGACCATCTGTTCTACAGCCCCGGCGGCAAAGTCTACCCGCACCGCATCTAAAGCCACGCCATCTCCTTCTAACATCATCCCAGTTTGACCGGTGGCGAGGAATTTAGAACGCCACCCTCGCTGTTTTGCTGCCCAATGTAACTCTAGACTAGTTGACATTTTACCGATCGCCATGTCGGTTCCCACTGTCAAAACCCGCCGACAGGAAAGGGTGCGTGCCATTCCACTAGCTACACTTATATTAGGCGGCTCTTTTCGTACATCCCAAATTAGTTGCCCTGGTTTGAGGAGTGTATTTAAGTCTGGTATGTTTGCCATTGGTGTATGTAAACCATTTACCAGCGACATTCCAGCTTTTAGAGCGTCTTTAATTTCCAGCCAGTAATCATCTGGGAGAGCGCCACCTTTTGGAGCAATACCTATTACCAAGACTTCTGGCTTGTATTCAAGGGCTGCGGCTACGGATGCTACTATTGGGACATTACGCTTAATATTTGTTAATTCTGGTAAAGATTTGCCAGCACAGTCGCGATCGATTACGGCTACAATTGGGGCTTCACTATAGCGTAAAATTGCTAGCCCTGTTTTGCCGTGATGCCCAGTAATTCCTTCATGCAGCAAGATTGCTACTCCTTGATTAAGTGATAGTTGCACTGTGGTGTACCCCCAAACCTGGTAAATCGTTTGGCAAAACTCTTCCTTCTTTTAGCAATGCACCCGTAAAGGGATCATCAATTAAATTAAGGTGACTGTCTAAATCTAGATAATCAGCTAGTGGCGCTAGCTGTAATGCTGCTGTATTAGCTAGCGAACTGTCAGAATAGCAACCAAACATTACTTGCAACCGATATGCTCGCGCTGTATGTACCATTCGCATTGCTTCGGTTAGTCCCCCTGATTTCATCAGTTTGATATTAATACCATCCACGTAGTTTGCCAAATCGGGAATATCGGAGCTTGTGAAGCAACTTTCATCAACAAAGATGGGCATGGGAGAGTGTTCTTTGAGTTTTGCTAAACTTTGTTCCTGCCCCCGTGGCAATGGCTGTTCTACATATTTTATACCTAAATTAGCTAGCCAATTGCACATTGCGATCGCATCTTTTAAACTCCAACCCCCATTCGCATCAACAAAAAACTCTAGTAATGCTGCTTCTTCTCGCACTGCTAAGAGCATTTTTTGATCTGCATCTATGCCATCTGGACTACCTAGCTTCACTTTGAAAAGGCGGACATCAGTAAATTGTAACCAGTCTCGCGCTCTCGCCCTGGCTGCTTCAGGTGAATTAATCCCAATTGTGACAGAAGTCGGGACTATTTGATTGCGATCGAGTCCCCAAATTTGCCATAAGGGTAATCCTACACGCTTACCCAACCAGTCGTGCATTGCCATATCTAACGCCGCTCTAGCAGCAGAAGGAATCTGGTGTTGTGTTAAAATTTGCTCAATTTCCTGTCGCTGTAAAGGGCTGAATGCTTGCAACAGTGGCACAACTTGCTGTAGTGCGTCTTTGATTGCATCAGTTGATTGCCGATGATTACCTACACCGAATGGTGATGCTTCCCCCCAGCCTTCGATCCCATCTTCTGAAATTCTCACCCATACATTAGTTGTCTGTGCCGTTGTACCTCGACTAATAGTCAACGGAAACCTTTTGTTTACTGTAAATAAATTTATATTTATTTGCATACTGGTTATACATATTTATGTTACGCAAAAGCCAGTGTAAGTTCAAAGTTTAGATTATCAGATGCATCTGTTATACTTTTTTACATTCATTACTTGATGACTAAAGTTTTTATACATTATTTTTATTTATGAACGACTTAAAAAAATGGAAGATTTTAAAATCAAAAATGGTTTTAGATCATCCTTGGTGCCAGGTGAGGCAAGATGAAATAGAATTGCCCAATGGTAAAATTATAGATGATTATTTTGTCAGTATTAAACCAGACGTTGCGATGATTTTACCTATTACTAGTAATAAAGAGATAATTTTTGTCCGGCAATACAGACATGCAGTAGGTAAATTTTTATTAGAACTGCCAGCAGGCAATTTTGACCCTACAAAAGAGAGTGCAGAAGTAGCAGCAATTAGAGAACTAAGAGAAGAGACTGGTTATATTCCTCAAAAAATTAGAAAAATCGCAACTTTATATGATAAGCCAAGTAAAGATACTAATCAAATACATTTATTTTTAGCAGAGAATGTGAGCAAGGTTGGAGAGCAACAACTAGATATTACAGAAGAGATTGAAGTTGTATTTATTCCCGGAGAATCAGTTTTAGATAAAATTGCTCAAGGTGAAATTTCTGTGGCGGGAAGTGTTGCGGCTCTATTCTTAGGTTTAAAATTTATTACTTAATTAATAATCAGTCACCATGAAGCCCGAAATTATCATCGCAATTAAAAAATAGGTGTTATTCTAATCACTATTATCTTCTACAGATTTTTTCTTTGAGGGAGCAATCGTCTCAGATGTTGCTCTAAGAATACTAGCAAAACGCTCGTAATCTAAGTAAGTCACTATATGTTTGCTTTCTAATACTTCTTGTAATGAATCCCAATCATCTACCAGAGAGCCTACGACTGCTTCAGGAGAAAAATCAAAATTACTCCACTCATCACTTGTAATAAGCCAGTAAAAATCTGTTTTAACATCTACAAATTCAATTTGGTCATCCTTTATTCGTTGAAATAAAAGCTCGAATATTAGCTTAATTTCATCTACAGTAATACGAATTGTCATAGATTTATTCCTTTTTTAATTGACATATAGTTACGCATAGCAGCCTAACGATTCTTTAAATTTGTAGCATACAATGCAATCCATGAAGTACCGGTCAAATTCTAATCTTAATCAAAAAGACTACACTTGTGACAAGAATTCCAGATGAAGCATTGGTAGTTCGGGGAGGGCGTAATCGTCCAGAGGATATTCGACGTGGAATAGGTACTCATCCGAGTGGCATAACAGGAATTTCTGTGGAATGTGCAGTAGGATCGTCAGTAGCGGAGTTGGCATTGAGTATTCCTCATGGGCAGATTGGTGTAACAACAGTTGGCGAGGTTCGCCAAGCAGGTGGTGATGTAATCCGAACATCCGGTAGAAGTGCTAATCATGCAACATTAAAAGGTTTAAACCCGCAGCAAGTTAGTCAACTGCTTACACCTACTGTTCCAAATCCAGCAAAGCAGCAGTTATAGTTTGGATCACCTAGAATGATTACCCCTAGAGTTTTTGCAGATTTTCATAATGCTGATGCTGAAGGGCGTTTGCGTTTGAACTGTATTGGTACAATCGAAGACTTGGCCAATCAAAGTATTGAGCTACAAGATGGGCAATTGCTTACGATATATAGCGAGGATTTGGAAGTTGATGGAGTGGTGCAGTTCTCCGAAGAGGAGAAGTTGTGGGTTGCTGCCATTGATTGGGATCGAATCAGACAAGTTGAGGATTTTGTTGTGCATGCACAAGTTTGACTATCCACGCCATCTAATTTTTTAGTTTTTTATCTTGCCCATTGCTGCAAAATATAAGCGTAAAAAGCATCTTTATCTACTTTATCCATTGCAGAAATTTTTCGTCCGCCAGGAACTACTTTAGTACGCCCTTGACTAAGACCAGTGGTGATAATTTCTGTTTCCCATTCGCGCAACTGATAAAACTCTGGATGTCCCAAATAAGCTGTTGCTAAGACATCCCAAAAATAATAATCTTGGGGGATAACTAGTGCATAACATTGTCCGGCTAAATCAGAGATGGGATAGTGGCGTTGTCGTCCCATTTTGTATACTAACTCGGATGTGACTGGGACATTGTTAGTTAAATCTAAAGGACACATAATAATTTCAATTTGCGTTTGCCATATCCGCGCTGCTGAAATTGCGTCCCAATACACATTCCATTCGGCGGAACCATCTTGTCCTGCTTCTAGACTTTTTTCCACATTACCACTAACATTCAACGCACCCCCCATCCAAACAATTTTGTGAATCTTGGCTTCAATGTCTGGTGCTTTATCTAAAGCCACTGCTACCGTCGTCAACGGCCCAGTTACCATCAACGTTACGGGGTCTGATGCCTCCCGCAACACCTGTATCATGAAATCTTGACCTGTTTCGGCAACCAAAGGCGTAGTGATGGTTTCGCTTTGATTGAGAATGGGGAGATGGTCAACGATAAACGAATCACGGCGATAGAGAGTTGGAAATGGATTAATCCCGCGCACAGTACTTTCTGCTACCGGGATATGAGAAAATCCCATCAAATCTATAATTTTACGTGTGGCGCTAACAGCCGGTTGAATGTAGCAATCTGCTGGAGTGACGACAACACCAAGGAGTTCAATATGATCCATCGTCAAGAGCAGCATAGTTGCTAAATAATCATCTACACCGCCATCGTGATCCATTAATACTAGTTGTTTTGTCATAAAAGGAGAATTAATATGGATGAGTTTATGGAAGTTGCTATTCAAGAAGCAAAACAAGGCAGACAAGAAGGGGGAATTCCCATTGGTTCGGTTCTTGTCAAGGATAGTAAAATTCTCGGCAGAGGACACAATAAACGTGTGCAAGATGGCGATCCTGTCACTCACGCGGAAATCGATTGTCTCCGCAATACTGGGAGAGTTGGCAGCTACAGAGGTACTACACTCTATTCAACTTTAATGCCGTGTTATCTGTGCGCTGGGGCAGTGGTACAATTTGGGATTAAAAAAGTCATCGTCGGAGAATCCAGAACTTTTCCTGGTGCTAAAGAATTTATGGTATCTCACGGTGTGGAAGTAATTGATCTTAATCTTGACGATTGCGAACAAATGATGAGTGAGTTTATTGAAACTAACCCGGAACTTTGGAATGAAGATATTGGTAATTAGAGACGCGATTAATCGCGTCTGTACAAGAGTTGCCCGCGTTTTGGTGACTTTTTATAGGAGAATTATCGTGGGAGCGATCGCTATCTAAAAAGTCACCTTGTTTTTAACCCAGACAAAAAAGTTACCTTCACAGGGACACTCTTGAATCCTAACTTAGCAAAAGTGTGCTGTTATT
Source organism: Nostoc sp. (assembly GCF_036917635.1). Lineage (GTDB taxonomy): Bacteria > Cyanobacteriota > Cyanobacteriia > Cyanobacteriales > Nostocaceae > Nostoc. Next base: position 4,010 of record NZ_JBALCW010000103.1, on the reverse strand, counting down.
ATCAATCAGCGTAGGCGTTCCATTAGTAGCTATGCCTGGGTTAGGCTGCGCCAATGCACCATAGGACTGAATGTAACGCCGCACTTCTAGCGGAAAGTCGGGGTAATCTAATATTGCATCACCATCGGCAATAGTTGCCCAGAAGTCGCGCAAACTAGGAGCTAATTTTTTTGCCTGTGATAATGGTAAGTTTAATGGAGAGTGAGTTAGTAGCTTGATTAAGAATGGGAAAGAGCGATCGCTCATCCACTGCCGAGATGACTGTTGCAAGTCGGGGAACTCAGGCACTGACTCTACCCGATGAGATATAATTTGCAACGATTCTTTACCTTGGTTATCCCGATGAAACTCTAGCACCCGATAAGGGTGAGGATAGCTGACTAAAGAACCAGTGGTAATATCATATACTCCATCTGAGTAAGCAATATCCTGAACGTGCAAATGTCCTGTAAATACTAGCTTGACTCCATAGCGCCTTAGCAGCTGCAATAGTTCTGCTGAATTGGACAGCATGTACCGATTTGCTAGTGGATGGCTCGATTGATTGGGCAAATGCTCCACTACATTATGATGCACCATCACCAAAACTAATTCCTCAGCAGATGCAGCCAGCACCTCTTCTAACCACTGTAGCTGTTTGGCATCCAAACACCCCACCTGCTCACCTTGGTCATTAAAAGAGTTAGAATTCAGTCCAATCAGCTTAACTCCAGGCAATAACTGACGAATATAGTACATCTGCTGGGGATCTTCGTAGCCATACTTGGTGTAATAGTAGGGAAAATCCGCAAAAGCAATTGATTGTTGATCAGCCAACAGCACAGGAACGTCATGATTACCAGGAATAACATAGACGGGAAAAGGCAGCTGGGCTAAACATTGTTGCAACCAGGCGTGGTTCTCTGGTTCGCCGTGCTGGGTTAAATCTCCTGGCAATAACAAGAAATCTAAATCGAGTTGTGTTAAATGTTCTAGTACACTTTTAAATGCCGAGATACTAACTTCTACTAGGTGGAACCGATTAGGATGATCCCAGATTGTGTGGGGAAGTGCTAGGTGTAAGTCACTGACAACCGCAAAGCGAAAATTGAGAGTCATTGATTTATGAAAATGTTAAAAGCAGAGGTTAAAACAAGCCTTTTCCCAAAAGTATAACGCTTGCTTTGTTTCGCTGCTCAGGAGTGCATTTACTTAACATTTGTATACATTGAGCAGAGATTACACGCTATGCTGACAATTAATTTCAAGGCTGAATATAAACATTAATCTGCAAAAATTATCAGAAATTTGATTGCTAAAATCCGTAAGTCAAACACTCAGTGATTCCGATTCTCTACTCGATATTTCTAAAACGCGCTTCAACCAATTTTTTGTTTGTTGAGCAGTAGATAGCTTTTCTTGTCTATCGCTTGTTCAGCACAGCGAGCAATGCTGGGTTAGTTATTAAGAATAAGAAAAAGTACTGCCACTGAGGTTACCAATCCGGTTATGATCGTGTTTGGTGATGAATTTACCTACCAGATCATCAGGCTTAATAACCTTAGTTGAATCCTTTTGTGGTGTGTCAAAGTTACAAGCGATCGCGCTGTAGTCTAATGTGGCCGTGGCATAGCTAGAGTTAGAGTTGTAAATGCCGCCACCCTTGCCAGACTCTTCTAGACCAGAACTGAGTTCGATCCCGAAAGCTTTATTGTGCTTGATAGTGCTGTTACCCACTGTTAGAGTAGCATCATTGTAGATACCACCACCAAAGTGTGCTTGATTGCCACTTATGGTATTATTGCTCACGGTAACGATGCCTAAGCCATCGTATGTAATAGTAACATCATATAAAGTGCCTTTAGAAAATTGCATCATCTTGCCAAAGTCTTGATCGGCACTATTGTAGATGCCACCGCCAGAGCTTCCTGCTATATTGTCACTAATGTTGCTATGACTCACGGTAACGACGCCTAACCCTTTGTACATGGTGGTGTAGCTCTTAGAGTTAGGGTAGATGCTGCCATCATCATTAAAGTTAGGATAGAAGGTGCTGAACTCATTAAAGCTAGAGTTGTAGATGCCGCCGCCGTAGTCCGTGGCATAGTTATTACTGATGGTGCTGTAACTTACCAATAGGGTGCCATTATTGTAGATGCCGCCTCCAGTGGATGCATGATTGTTAATGATAGTGCTATTGCTCACCGTCAGGTTCCCATCAGATGCATTATCAGCTTCTCTGTAGCCGGGGTAGGTAAAGCCGCCATTATAGATCCCGCCGCCGCCTTTGAGTGCCGTGTTGCCACTGATGGTGCTGTTAGTTACAGTTATAGTACCCAAATTATAGAACGCGCCGCCGTTTACCCTTGCTGAATTGCTACTAATGGTGCTGTTAGTTACAGTTATAGTGCTGGAGGTTAAATAAGGAACAGAAGAATGTTCGTCGGAATAATTATAGATCGCGCCGCCGTTTGCCCCGGCGGAATTGCCACTAATGATACTCTTAGTTATAGTTATAGTGCTAAGGGGGAAGTCGGGAATTATCGTAGTACCATTAAAATCATCATATCCCCCGTTGCCACTGACGCCATCATAGATCCCACCGCCGCTGCCGTTAAATTTTGCCGAGTTGCCACTAATACTGCTATTACTCACCATCATAGTAATGCCACCGGAGGAGTCGGTAACAAAGATACCGCCGCCGTTAAAGTTTGCCGAGTTGTCACTAATACTGCTGTTACTCACTGATAGAGTTTGGATGCCGTCTGCAAGGTCGATGGAGATGCCGCCGCCATCCACTGCTGTGTTGCCATTGATGATGCTGTGGTTAACTGTTGTTATAGCTGTTGTAGTGCTATCGAGCGTGAAGCTGTTGATGCCGCCACCGTTACTTGCAGTGTTCTCAGTGATGGTGCTATAGTTCACAGTCAGGCTGCTGCGATCGTTGTAAATGCCGCCGCCACTGCCGGAGATGCTACTACCTCTGCCATCTGTATTTGCAGTGTTGTTAGTGATGGTGCTGTGGTTCACCGTTAGGCTGCCATAGTTGTAAATGCCGCCACCGGCACCGTTACTTGCTGTGTTGCCAGCGATGGTGCTGTAGTTTACGGTCAGGCTGCCAGTGTTGTCAATGCCGCCGCCATACACTGCTGTGTTGCCAGTGATTGTACTGTAGTTCAAAGTAAGGACACCTTCATTGGAGATCGCACCACCACCTCCGGCGTTTTTGTAGCTATTGGTAATAGTCAGCCCATTGATTGCAGATGTTACACCACTGCCAATATCAAACACACGGTCAGCACTATCATCCTTAATGGTTAGTAAGCTGGGATTTGTGCCTTGAATGGTCAGGTCATCTGTGATACTCAGACCACTACCAGTCAGACTGATAGTATGAGCTAGCCCATCAGTAAACAGTCCACCAAAATTGATGATGTCTTTTCCTGAAAGGGCATTGGCATCTAGAACTGCCTGCCGTAGTGAACCTAGACCACTGTTGTTAATATTAGTGACGCTAAATGTAGACATTGCTGTTACTCCAATTTTTTCTTCTGTTGTATAGAACCCATTTGACATCTTTTACTGTGTTGAAGTAAAGTGAGCGCAAAAGTTGTATAAAGTAGTAATGCCATACTCTAGCAGCCTCACAGACGAAGAGTGGAGAATCCTCGAACCCCTACTGCCTCAAATATTGCCGCCCAAAAAGCAGACGAGACCACCTAACTGGACAAAGCGAGAAATTTTGGATGGCATCTTCTATCCGACTTTCCGCACTTCATCGTGTAATATGCGTAGATTTCCCATAGGTGGAAAAAAATGGTTAAATCAACAACATAAATCGCCAATGGTATTCAATATTAATACTTAATAATTTGAACATTATTAGGAATTTTTATTGAAAAGATAGATAATACATTTTGAAGTGCGGAATGTGGGTTCTATCAACTCAAGAATGGCTGCAATTGGGAAGACTTGCCCAAAGATTTGCCTCCCTATTCGACGGTATATTGGCATTACAAACAGTGGCGGGC